>CAJFSY010000005.1 GCA_904419785.1 uncultured Neglectibacter sp. | reverse complement strand
CAATGCTTATCTTTTGGTCTTTGGTTCGGAATAGTGTAGTGCTGGCGGTCTATCTCTTGTTTTCGGTTGCTTGCTTCCTTACCGTACATGAGCATTATCCTGGGGAGTGTTGTAGCGTTCCTCCCACAGGATATCGCTTTCCAAAACAAGATACTGTTCTTCTTTTTCAAACAACAGTTGGCACATGGTGGACTTTCCCACACAGGAAGCGCCCGTCACCAGGAACAGAGGAAGTTTTTTCGTAGGTTCCATTGTTTATGTTTCCTTTGTTTATTTTTTATATTCCTGCTCGCAATACTGGCAGCGGTAACGGTGAGACTCTTCATCGCAAAGGACGAAAATCTGGTCTACATCTTCCGCCGAGGTGATACACCGGGGATTCTTGCAAGAGACGATATTCACCAGGCGTTTGGGCAAAGAAGGTTTCTTCTTGCTGGCAAGTTTCCCTCCCACAATGGTGCAGACCGTGGCGTTATCGTCAATAAAGCCCAGAACATCCAGGTCGATATTCATTACCCCTTCGATCTTGATGATATCTTTCCGGCCATACTTGCTGCTGCGGGCGTTCTTGATGATTGCCACGCAAGTATCCAGTTTGTCCAGTTCCAAAAGCTCATACACCCTCATGCCCCGGCCGGCGGTGATATGGTCGATGACAATGCCGTTTTCAATGCTGTCGATATTCAACATGATTTCCCCTCCTTCAATTTTCATCCAACACCTCAGGAGCCAGGCCCAACAGGGTAAGGATCAACGCCATTCGCACGAACACGCCGCACCGCGCTTGTTCAAAATACATTGCTCTGGGATCCTCGTCCACCTCGGGGGCGATCTCGTTTACCCTGGGCAGGGGGTGAAGCACCGCCACGTCCTTTTTGCCCAGGTCCAGCTTTTCTTTCGTCAAAACGTAGGAATCTTTCAAACGGACATAATCTTCCTCGTTAAAGAACCGTTCGCGCTGCACACGAGTCATGTAGAGGATATCCAGTTCCGGCATGACCTCTTCCATGTCCCGTACTTCCCGCCAGGGATGACCGGAAGGCTCTACAACTTCTTTCAAAATATAGCTGGGCACCCGCAGTTCTTCGGGTGAGATGAAAATGAAATTGATATCCTCATACCGCACCAAAGACTTGATCAGGGAATGCACGGTGCGCCCAAACTTCAGATCGCCGCAAAGGCCGATGGTCACACCGCTGATTTCCCCACGTTTCCGGCGGATGGTAAGCATGTCCGTCAACGTTTGGGTGGGATGCTGATGGCCGCCATCTCCAGCGTTAATGACAGGGATTTTCGAATAGCGGGCCGCCACATAGGGAGCGCCTTCCTTAAAATGGCGCATAGCGGCAATATCCGCGTAACCGGAGATCATACGGATAGTATCCGCCACGCTTTCCCCTTTTGTGGCGGAACTGCTGGCCGCCGATGAAAATCCCAAAACTTTCCCACCCAAGCGCATCATGGCAGATTCAAAACTCAAACGGGTGCGGGTGCTGGGTTCGTAAAACAAAGTGGCAAGGATTTTCCCATCGCAGGCATGGGCATACGCCGCCGGGTCCGCGAGGATGCTCTCCGCCAAAGTAAGCAGCCGGTCGGTTTCCTCCCGGGTCAAATCCAGAGGATCGATAAGATGTCTCATAATGTCCCTTCCTTTCCCATTTCTCAGTCTATATAATTCATGGCGATTTCTCAAAAAAAGCCGCCGCGAACTCTCGCCGCGGCGGCCTGACAGGAAGCAGGGCAGCCCCAGCGCTTTCCTGTTTATTCCTCTTCTTCCTCTTCCGGAGCGTCCCAGTTGTGCCACACGTTCTGCACGTCGTCGTTGTCCTCCAGAAGGTCCAGCATTTTCTGCATTTTTACGATGATCTCCTCATCGTCGATTTTGGTATAAGTATCGGGCACCATTTCCACTTCGGCAGAAACGAACTCATAGCCCTTTTTCTCCAGGTCTTCCCGAACGCCGCTGAAATCAGAAGGCTCGGTGGAAATCTCGAACACGTCCTCGTCGGCGGCAAAATCGGAAGCGCCAGCCTCCAAAGCGTCGCTCATCACGGTGTCTTCGTCCAGGCCTTCCTTTTCAATGACGATCACGCCCTTCTTGTTAAACATGAAGGACACACATCCCGTAGTACCCAGATTGCCGCCAAATTTGTCAAACGCATGGCGCACATCGGCAGCAGTGCGGTTCCGGTTATCGGTAAGGGCTTCCACAATCACCGCCACGCCGTTGGGGCCATAGCCTTCATAGGTGACGTTCTCGTAGTTGTCGGTGCTGCCATCGCCGGCGGCCTTTTTGATGATACGCTCGATGTTGTCGTTGGGCACGTTGGCTGCTTTCGCTTTGGCGATGCAGTCACGCAGCCGGGAGTTGGCAGCCGGGTCAGCGCTGCCGCCCTCTTTTACCGCCACGGTGAGCTCACGGCCGATCTTAGTAAAGATCTTTGCCTTGGCGCCGTCGGCTTTTTCTTTTTTCCGCTTAATGTTGTTCCATTTCGAATGTCCTGACATGTTTCAACCGCCTTATCCACTCTAGTATAATCTTCGAGATATCATATCACATTTTTTTCAGAATTTCAAGAGCGATCGCCCTAGCCTGGGTCTGCGCCATTCCTTTTCTGTCTTCCCCCAGATCTGTGCCGTCCCACAGCGCGCAGCCGGTAAGGTCTGTGTTCATCACGCTGAAGGCTCTCTCCAGCTGATGGGTGCACACTTCTACGCCGTAGCTGTCCTCAGAACCCATCGTCAACAGCAACACCGCTTCCCGGTGTTTTTTTATGGGCGGTTTCATCCCTAAAGAAAAGCGCGCCTCAAAATACCGCTGCGTGCGGTCCAACAAAGCTTTCAGCGGCGCGGGATAGGAAAAATTATACACCGGCGACGCCACAACCAGCAGATCGCAGCGGCGCAGCGATTTGTCAAAACCATCCAGGTCATCGAAAGTGCAGCTTTCCTCCTTGGCGCACTGGCGGCACCCCGTACAGGGATGAACATCCATCTCATACAGGTTCAATTCTTCGATCTCCCAATCCTTGTTTTCCTGAAAACATTCCAGGAAACTATCCAGCAATTTTCTGGTACAGCCATGGCCATGGGGAGAACCAAAAAGCACCAATACTCTTTTCTTCGACGCAAACAGACCCATTCGTTTCTCCTTTCCGATTCCAAAGCGCGTTCCGGTTTCTTATACCAAAATCAGCAGACCTTCCCCGCGCATTGTTTTATCCAAACACGCCCAAATGTTCCAACAGGATTTTCAGCCCCATCAGAATCAAAATAATGCCGCCCACAAGTTCCGCGCGGCTTTTATATTTGGCGCCAAACAGGCTGCCAACCTTCACTCCCACCATAGAAAGCAGGAAGGTGATCACTCCGATAAAAGACACCGCCGCCCCGATGTTGACGCTGAGGAAAGCAAAGCTCACACCTACGGCCAGAGCGTCGATACTGGTGGCCACAGCCATGGGGAGCATCGCCTTCACCGTCAAGGACGCATCGGGACATTCCTCTTCTTTCGAGAGGGCTTCCCGAATCATGTTGCCGCCGATGACCGCCAACAGGCCAAACGCGACCCAATGATCTATCGCGGTGATCTGCTCACGGAACTGAACGCCTACAAAATAGCCGATCAACGGCATCAATGCCTGAAAACCACCAAACCACAAGCCGACCAGCGCCATCTGGCCCAAGTTTACCTTGCGCAGCGCCAACCCTTTGCATACCGCCACCGCGAAAGCATCCATCGAAAGTCCTACCGCGATCAAAAACAATTCCACCAAACCCATTTTTCTACCTCCAAGTTGTTTTCGGTGTTTTCCGCGCACGAAAAAAGACTCGCGGAAAACACCCTATTCTATGAACGAACAGGTGTTTTCCATGAGTCTCGTTTTTTCAGGCAATACCAGATCTTCGCGATCATTGTGTTGACATTACCGCGGCAAACCGCAAACTACTCCCCCATGGGAATACCGGCTTTTCAGGCCGGCTCTCGGCCCTGATCCTGCAGCGGCGGCTTTTATACAGCCTCCCCGCGAGACCGTTGTTTGATTATATCCCATGGCGTTGTGGTAAGTCAAGGCAAACTTCTATCACGCTTTTCCAGCGGCGTCATTTCAGTTTCCAGATATCCCGGTTATACTCTGCCACAGAGCGGTCTGAAGAGAAATACCCGGCCTTCGCGATATTCACGAGCATTTTTCTCGCCCAAGCCATCTGGTCCTCAAAATCCGCCAAGGCCCCCTCTTTTACCTGGATGTATTCTTTCACATCTAAAAGCGCCATGAACCAGTCTTTCCGGGTCATGTCCTTGTAAAGACGCGCCAGGTTTTCCGGGTCGCCAAGACGCATCATCCGCGGGCTGATGAGGAAATCCACCAAATCTGTGATCTCAGGGTCTTTGCCGTAATATTCCCAGGGATGATAGGCGCTTTTGGCATACAAATCCATCACTTCTTCGCTGGATTTGCCGAAAATATAAATGTTCTCATCCCCTACCAGATCGTGGATCTCCACATTGGCACCGTCCATGGTGCCCAAGGTCACTGCGCCGTTGAGCATGAATTTCATATTGCCGGTGCCGCTGGCCTCTTTGGAAGCCAGGGAAATCTGTTCGGAGATATCACAGGCGGGGATCAGCCGTTGGGCCCAAGTGATGTTGTAATTTTCCACCATCACTACTTTCAGCCAGGGGCTGACTTCCGGATCGTTGGCGATCAAATCCTGCAGACAGAGAATCACATGAATAATATCCTTCGCGATGATATAGGCCGGAGCCGCTTTCGCCCCAAACAACAGCGTAATGGGCCGCTTTGGCTTGTTGCCTTCTTTGATCTGTTTGTATTTCCAAATGATATACAAAGCGTTCATCTGCTGACGCTTATACTCGTGAAGCCGTTTGATCTGGATATCATAGACCGAGTTCTCGTCGATCTCCACCCCGGCTTCCGCTTTCAAGTAATCTGCCAAGTTTTTCTTATTTTGCTGTTTGATCTCCAACAGCCGCCGCAGAGTCCCCTCGTCATCCTGGAACTGCAGAAGCTTCTCCAACTCCATGGCGTCCTTTTTCCAGCCAGGTCCGATCTTCTCAGTGATAAATTGCGAAAGGGCCGGGTCACAGTGCATCAGCCACCGCCGGAAAGTGATCCCGTTTGTTTTGTTGTTGAACTTCTCCGGGTAAATATCAGCGAAAGCTTTCAGCTCGGAAGTCTCTAAAATTTCTGTGTGCAGGGACGCCACCCCGTTGACCGAGAACCCATAATGGATATCCATATGGGCCATATGCACCAGGTCGTTCTCATCGATGATGGCCAGTTTCCCGTCAGTGTATTTCTCCTTTACGCGCTTATCCAGCTCCCGGATAATGGGAACCAGCTGGGGCACGGCTTCCTCCAGATAATCCAAAGGCCACTTTTCCAGCGCTTCGGCTAAAATGGTATGATTGGTATAAGCGCAGGTCTTTGTCACCGCGGCGATGGCGTCGTCCATGGACACGCCCCTGGCAGTGAGAAGCCGGACCAGTTCCGGAATGACCATAGAAGGATGGGTATCGTTGATCTGTATCACCGCGTATTTATGGAGCTCACCAAGGTGCCTGCCCTTTTCCTCCAACTCTTTCAAAATGAGCTGCGCCGCTGAGCTGACCATGAAATACTGCTGGTATACCCGCAGCAGACGGCCTGCCCGGTCGCTGTCGTCCGGATAGAGGAACAGCGTCAGGTTGTGGGCGATATCGGTCTTGTCAAAATCGATGCCCTGTTTCACAAGGCCCTCGTCCACAGACTCCAAGTCGAACAGGTGCAGCCGGTTGACGCCGCTTTCATATCCGGAAACGTACAGGTCATACAACACCGACGTAACCTCTCCCTGAGGGAAGGGGACTTTAAACGTAACACCTGTCTTTTTCAGCCAGCTCTTAGGCGAAAGCCATACGTCCGGACGCTCCTGCTGCTTGTGGTCCTCAAAATACTGGCGGAACAGCCCGAAATGATACAACAGCCCCACGCCGTCCCCGGGCAAGCCCAGAGTAGCGGCAGAATCCAGATAGCATGCGGCCAGTCTTCCCAAGCCGCCGTTTCCCAGGGAAGGTTCCGTCTCTTGTTCTTCCACTTTAGCCAGGTCTTTTCCCGCTTCCGCCAAGGCTTCCTTCACCTGGTCGTAAATCCCCAAATTGATCAAGTTGTTAGAGAGCAGCTTTCCCACCAGAAATTCCGCAGAGATATAATAAAGCTTTCTCTCCCCCTGTATCTTTGCCGCCGCTTCCAGCTTTTCCTGGGTCAGCTCTAAAAGCGCCAGATAAATTTCCTTGTCGTCAGCAGCCATCAGTCCCTTAGAAAACCGCAGGCCCACCTTTTGTTCTAGTTCGTCACGCATCCGCATGGTTGTTTCCTCCTGTCTCTCTCGCCCGGCCATAGATCGTCGCCAGCCGCGCCATTTTCTTCGCCAGCTTTTTGGTAGCGCAGTCTTTAGGACACCGCCACCGCCAATTCAGCCCTCCCACTGTAGAAGGCGTATTGATACGGGCTTCGCTGCCCAGGTCCAGATAGTCCTGGAAGGGAATAACCGCCAAATCCGCCACGCTCCCCAAAGCCGCCCGGATAAACGCCCATGTCCCATCTTCAATGTCCTCAAAACCGAGATAATCCATAGCCAGGCGGAGATCCTCCGGGGACGCGGAATCGATCCACCCCCGAGTGGTATCGTTATCGTGGGTACCGGTATACACAACGCAATGAGTTGGCAGGTTGTGGGGCAGGTACTCGCTTTCCTCCCCGGCGTTAAAGGCGAATTGCAGTACTTTCATACCTGGATAACCGCTGCCTTTTAAAAGCTTATGCACCGCTGGGGTAAGCAATCCCAAATCCTCGGCGATAATGGGCGCGCCCTCTACTGCCTGGTTGATCGCCCGGACAAAATCCATGCCGGGGCCCTTGCGCCAACGGCCATTCCGCGCGGTTTTCTCACCATAGGGGATGGCGTAATAGCTTTCCAGACCGCGGAAATGGTCGATGCGGAGCACATCATACATGGACAGGTTCGCCTTGATGCGTTCGATCCACCAAGCGTAACCGTCCTTCGCCATCACATCCCAGCGGTAAAGGGGATTCCCCCAAAGCTGGCCGTCCTCCGAAAAAGCGTCCGGCGGGCAGCCTGCCACTTCTGTCGGGACATTGTTCTCATCCAACTGGAACAATTCCGGATGGGCCCACACATCGGCGCTGTCCATGGCCACATATATGGGCGCGTCGCCGATGATCTTCACGCCTTTGCTGCCCGCGTATTTCTTCAAGGCTTCCCACTGCCGGAAAAACACATACTGGGCAAACACATGATAGTCCACATCTTCCTGGCAGCGGACTTTCCACACCTTCAAAGTATCAGGGTCCCGCAGACGCAATCCCTCTTCCCATTCCGTCCAGGGACGCCCTTCCATGCGGCCTTTCAGCGCCATATAAAGAGCATAGTCCTCGATCCACCCTTTGTTCCGCTTACGAAAGCGTTCCAGCGCTTTTGTATCTTCAAAATTCTTGAAGGCCCGGTGGAGCATGCGCTCTTTCCCTTCCCGCACCTGGTCGTAGTCCACATAAGAAGCGTCCTGCCCCCAATCGATGCGCTTGCACCGTCCTTTTTTCAAAAGCCCTTCCTGGCAAAGCTCTTGCAGGTCGATCAATAAAGGGTTTCCGGCAAAAGCGGAATAGCTTTGATAAGGGCTATCCCCAAAGCTCGTGGGGCCCAGCGGCAACACCTGCCAATACCGCTGCTTGGCCTTTGCCAGAAAATCCACCCACTCCCGGGCGGCCTGGCCGAAAGAACCTATTCCATATTTTGAAGGCAGGCTGCTCACAGGCAAAAGCACACCCGCCGCCCGTGTCATCCAGCTTTTACGCGCCATACCAACTCTCCTTTCTGTAAAACAGGCGGACTCTCCCGCCCCGGAATTTCTATTCTTTACACAGTATAGCACTACTACCAGGAAATCCGCAAGAAAAATTTGGAGAACTTTTCTAAAAAATACGAATTTTAGTTAAACAATTTATAAAATTAGTATTTATTTCTTCCCCTATACCCTCACCAGCTTTCCCAACACCCCATTTTCTGATATACTAGAATTCCAAAGAATATTCTTTAGGCAACAAAAAATTAATGGGAGGATATCATCATGAAAAAACTGTGTGTGCTTTTGGCCCTCTGTGTTTGCGCGTTCCTTTTTGCCGCCTGCGACACGGATGCATCTAAATCATCTGCCACGTTTTCCAAGGAATCCCCCTATACGGATGTGTGCGAATCAGAGGATGTCACCCTCTCACTGAAAGAGGGAAGTTTGGAGGAAACCCGCGCTGTGCTGCTACTGGAAAACCACACCCAGAAGCAGATGGGCTACAGCCACGCCTTTGCCCTGGAACAACAGCGGGATGGAGTCTGGTACTCTTTCGACCGTGATATGGAATTCGATGCCTTGGGGATCATTCTGGAGCCGCAAGAGACCGCCGAGCTTCCCATAGACTGGGGCGTGAAGCTGCCCAAAGGGAGCTATCGCATCGTAAAGTCTGTAGAAGGAAAAGACCTTGCTGCGGAATTTACCGTTGACTGACCCGGCAAAACGCCGCCGGGATCTATTATGTGAGAAAAGAGGATCGCTGTGCCCACAAAACTCCAAGTATTGGAACAGTATTTCGGATATCCCGCTTTCCGGCCGGGACAAGAAGAATTGATCGACGCCCTGCTCGACCATCGTGACGCGGTAGGTATCATGCCCACTGGCGCAGGGAAATCCCTGTGTTATCAAGTTCCCGCCCTGTTGATGGAAGGGATCACGCTTGTGGTGTCCCCCTTGATCTCCTTGATGAAAGACCAGGTAGCCGCTTTAGTGCAAAACGGCGTCCGCGGGGCCTATCTCAACAGCTCCCTTAGCTGGAACCAGTACCAAGCTGCCCTGCGCAATGCCCGGGCTGGTGTTTACAAGATTATCTATGTGGCGCCGGAACGACTTTTGACTCCGGAATTCCAAAACTTCGCCCAAAACGCCGTCATATCCATGGTCACTGTGGACGAAGCCCACTGCGTTTCCCAGTGGGGCCAGGACTTCCGCCCAAGCTATCTGTCCATTCCGGAATTTGTGGAGACACTGCCCCAGCGTCCGGTAGTTTCTGCTTTTACCGCTACCGCCACGCCCCGTGTGCGGAACGATATCTTATCCTTGCTGGCCCTTCGAGACCCTTGGATCACAGTGACCAGCTTCGACAGGCCCAATCTCTATCTTGAAGTGCGCCGTCCAAAGGACCGGCTTCAAGAGACATTGGGGCTTTTGGCAGAACACCGTGAGAAAAGCGGGATCATCTACTGCGCTACCCGCAAAGCGGTGGAGGATGTGTGCGCAGCCCTGCAAGAACACGGTTACGCCGCCACCCGGTATCATGCGGGGCTCACCGATCAAGAGCGGCAGAAAAACCAGGAAGATTTTCTCTATGACCGGGCGTCGGTGATGGTGGCAACCAACGCTTTCGGCATGGGCATCGACAAATCCAACGTGGGTTTTGTGATCCACTATAATATGCCCAAAGATTTAGAGAGCTATTACCAAGAAGCCGGCCGGGCCGGCCGCGACGGACAGCCCGCTGAGTGTTTCCTTCTTTACAACGGCCAGGATGTAGGGCTGAACCGGTTTCTTTTCAGCCGCAGCGAAGAAAACCAGGACCTGGATGAAAAAGCCCTGGAACAACTCACCCAACTCAACGAGCGCCGGCTGCAAGCTATGACCAACTATTGCCACACCACCGCCTGTTTGCGTGAATACATCCTGCACTATTTCGGGGAGCACGCCCCCACCCAATGCGGCAACTGTTACAATTGCACCGGGCATTTTCAGCAAGTGGACATCACTTCTGAGGGGCGGGATATCCTCTCTTGCGTGCGGTATCTACGACAGCGATTTGGCATGAAAATGGTTTTGGACGTGCTGCGGGGAAGCAAAAGCGAGAAAGTCCTTCGGATGGGCTTTGACAAGCTCCCCATTCACGGAAAACTGGCCCATTATAAAGAGGACGCCTTGCGGGAAATGGTAAACGCCCTGCTGCTTCAAGGTTTCCTGACCCAATCGGGCGGGGAATTCCCCACACTCGCCCTGGGGCCCCGGGCAGAGGACTTGCTCCGGGGGCAGGAATCCGTTTATATGCGGCTGCGCTCTGAGGAAGCCCCTGAACCTGTGAGGCGCTTTCCACGGGATGTTCCCAAAAGCGACCCGGCACTTCTCAAACGGCTGCGGGAATTGCGCACTACCCTTTCACGATCTCAAAACATCCCTATGTACATCATTTTCTCAAACGCCACTTTGGAAGCCATGGCTGCTTATCAACCCACCACACCGGCGGAATTTTTAGAAATTCCCGGAGTCGGCCAAGCAAAGCTGCAAAAATACGGAAAAGCCTTTTTAGACGCGATCTCCCACTGGAAAGAGGAGCAAACCGGTTCTTGAAAAAGCGCCGGGCTGATGGAGAACCCACCGGCCCGGCGCTTTCGCGTTCTTATTTTGAAATGTGTTTCGCCATCCAGATATCCGGCTTTCCCGGACCATTGGCGTCCGGCAGAACGCCTACGATCTGGAACCCCTGTTTCTGATAGAACTCATAGGGATGACCGTTCAGGTTTTGGATGGTCTCAATCTTGCGGAAAGTATCCTCAAACAAATCCGTACCGCTAAGCGTGGTCTGGCCGAACTCGTCGTCAGTGCCCAGGTACAGCGTGATACATCCCCTGGCGGCACATTCCTGTTCCAACCGGGCTACCAAGGCTTTTCCAATCCCCTCTCCCCTTCGGGATGCTTTTACGCCCAGCGGATGAAGTTCCCAAGCAGTGACTCCATATTGGGGCATGGCGCCCACAAACCCCAGAAGCTCCCCATTTTCCTCTGCCATCAAAGCGATCCTCTCTTCTTCCAGGCACAGCTCCATCTGCTCCTCCGCCAGCTCCCCGCTATATGCCTGGGGAAAACATTCCCGCAGAAGCGCCGCGCCTTGGCGGAAAAAGCCCTGATCCTGTCTGGGAAATTCCCGAATGTTCAATGAAAACTCCTCCTTCACCACAAAAGCCGCCTGCGGTAACCTCCATAAAACAACTGTGGAGAAAGCGCCGCCGCTTTCTCCACAGTATACCGAAACTATCTGGAAAAGACAAGGCTTGCCCCGCCTTTTTACTTCACTTCTACAGCCCAGCCAAAGGGATCTGCTATTTTGCCGGTTTGGATGCCGGTAACTGTGTCATACAGTTTCTGGCTCACAGGGCCGATGCCACCGCCAGAAATCTCCATGACGTTATCCTCAAAACGCAGAGCGCCCACAGGGGAGATCACCGCTGCGGTACCGCTGCCCCAGCATTCTTCCAGCGCGCCGCTCTTGGCAGCTTCCACCAGTTCATCCACAGAGATGCGGCGCTCTTCCACTTCCATGCCCCAATGCTTGCAAAGGTCGATGCAGGAGGCGCGGGTCACGCCGGGCAGGATGCTGCCGTTGAGCTTGGGGGTGACCACTTTGCCATTGATCTTGAAGAAGATGTTCATAGCGCCCACTTCCTCAATGTACTTGCGCTCTACGCCGTCCAGCCACAGCACCTGGGAATACCCTTCGTCGTGGGCCTTCACCTGGGCCGCCAGACTTGCCACATAGTTGCCGCCGGTCTTAGCCTCGCCGATGCCGCCCCGCACTGCCCGGACATAATCGTCCTCAATCCAGATTTTCACAGGGTCCAGGCCGCTTTCATAATAAGCACCGGAGGGAGACAGGATAATGATGAACAGATATGTATCAGAAGGCCGCACGCCCAGGAAGGGGTCGGTAGCAATGACAAAAGGACGGATATACAGGGACGTTCCGGGCTGGGTGGGAATCCAATCCTTTTCCACACTCACCAGGGTTTTCAGAGCGTTCAAAAAGTCATCCTCGGGGATCTCAGGGATGCACAAGCGGCGGTTGGAGTTGTTGGCCCGCTCAATATTCTTGTTGGGACGGAACAACAGCACACGGCCGTCCTCAGTCTTATACGCTTTCAGGCCCTCAAACATCTCCTGACCATAATGGAACACCATTGCGGAAGGCTCCAGCGAGATGGGCTGATAAGGAACGACCTTCGGGTCATGCCAGCCCTTTTCACGGTTGTATGGCATAATATACATATGATCGGTAAATATCTTGCCAAAGCCCAGCTTAGACTGGTCCGCCGGCTTCTCCTTGGGAGTTTTCGTAAGTTCGATCTTGATTTCCTGCATAACAAAACACCTTTCCTTTCCAAAGCCGCCGCGTGGCTTTGGCCTTCTGGGCGGTCTCTTTTTTAGAATTATAGCACAAACGGGGAATTTTGCAAGAACCAACCCCCATCCCTTGCAAAAAAGTGGAATCGCCCAATTTTTTTCCACTTTCTTCCCGTTAGAGGGCAAATGTGCCAGCGCGCCGCGCCAGCTCCATATTTATCTGCTGCATGCATCGACAAAGGCTTGGAAAATTTTCCGGCTGTTTTCATCGCTCAACCGGGAAAACTCGGGATGCCACTGCACTGCCAAAGCGAATTTATGCTCGGGCAGATACACGGCTTCCACCATCCCGTCCGGCGCTTTGGCGGCAACCGCCAAGCCTTTTCCCAGATTCTTGATTCCTTGATGGTGGTAACTGTTCACGCCCATTTCCCTAACGCCTACCGCTTCAAACAAAGGCGTGCCTGGCTCGATCGTGACCGAATGGGCCACTTTATCGTAAGGCGGCGTTTCGTGATGCTCTACATCGCTGGGGCATTCTGTGAGGATATCTTGGTATAAATCGCCGCCAAGCATCACGTTGAACAGCTGGATTCCCCGGCAGATGCCCAGCATAGGCTTGCCGGTAGCCAGCGCCAACGGAAAGAACTCCCGTTCCATGCCGTCCCGCTCTGGACAGATGACCCCGCACTTTTCAGAAGGGGTTTGTCCATAAAGGGCTGGGTCCACGTCATGGCCGCCGGGAAACACGAAACCGTCAAAAGTATCCGCGAAACGGCGAAGAGATTCCGCGTCCTGGGTCAAAGGTAAAATCACCGGGGAAGCGCCGGCTTCCTCCAAACCCTGGGCATATCCCGGCAACATCCAATAGCTTTCTTTTGTCTCGTCATATAATGAGACAATCGCGATCATAGGTTTCATAAACAGACTCCTCTCGGGCATATCGCTAAAAATCACCTGTTAAGGATACCACAAGCGCACTATCTTTTGCAATATCCCTCAAGAAAAGTTGCAAAATCATTTCTTGCGCAAGATGCCATGTTCCGGTATAATAGATAAAAATATTCTTTAAAGGACGTGTGAAGCTATGGCTTTAATCCAATGTAATTTTTTCTCTAAATCGCTGATGCGTACCGTTCCCATCCAAGTGGTGCTCCCTACCGACAAAACCTTAGGCCCCGATGGTTCCGCTCCCCAAGGTCCGTTTAAAACCCTCTATCTGCTTCACGGCATTTTTGGAAACGACACCGATTGGGTTTGCGGCACACGGGTACAAAGCTGGGCTCAGGACCGCAATCTGGCAGTGGTAATGCCTTCCGGCGAAAACAGCTTCTATGTGGATATGCCCAAGGCCAGCGCTTATTATGGAACTTACATCGGCAAGGAACTGGTAGATTTCACCCGGCGCACTTTCCCCCTTTCCCACAAACGGGAGGATACCTTTATCGGCGGCCTTTCCATGGGCGGTTACGGAGCGATCGTCAATGGCTTGCAGAACCCGGAAACCTTTGGGGCGGTATGCGCTCTTTCTTCCGCTCTGATCTTGGATTCGGCTATGGAACATAAAGAATACACAAACAACTTGATGACCAACCGTGGCTATTATGAAACTGTGTTCGGTGATCTTTCCAAAGTGCGGGGCAGCGACAAAGACTATGACGCTTTAGCGGAAAAAGTGGCTCCTCTGGCGGAGAAACCAAAATTTTACATGGCCTGCGGCACCGAAGATGGATTGATCGGCGTAAACCGGGAGTTCCGGGATCACTTGAACAACCTTGGCTTTGATGTGACTTATGAGGAAGGCCCCGGCGTTCACGACTGGTACTTCTGGGATGAGTATATCTTGAAAGCCATGGAGTGGCTGCCTTTAGCGGCGGCCGAACAAGGGGTCAGCTCTGGAAACGTAGGTGTGTGATTCCTTCCGCTGCAATCCTGCGTTCACTTTGTTCTTTTGTCTATGATTTTGCTTGAGAAGCTCCGTTTTCGCGGGGCTTCTCTTTTTATGCCATTTTTTAAATTCCCCATTGACAAATCGTAATTAGTGTGTATATAGTATATATACAATATTTCAAACGCGATGGAATATTGCAGCCGTTGGCGGGAAGGTACCTCCTGCCGGCGCCTTTGGAAAATGGGCCCATTTTTCAAAGATCAAGCAACGCCTGCGAAATACTGCAATCAGCAGAAACCCGCCTTTCAAGCGGCAAGAGATAATCTCCCGCAGCCCTTGGAAAACCCGCGGCCCTGGACGCAGGCCCCAGGAGTGTGATAGTTTGCATATCATCATCAGCAATCAAAGTGGAAAACCCATTTACGAACAGATCACTGAGCAGATAAAAGCGCTGATCATTTCCGGAGAGCTCAAAGAAGGGGACGCCCTGCCCTCTATGCGTCTTTTGGCGAAAGAACTGCGCATCAGCGTTATCACCACCAAACGCGCCTATGAAGAACTGGAACGGGAAGGGTTCCTTTATTCCCTCACCGGGAAAGGGAGCTTTGTGGCCGGAAAAAACACGGAATTTCTAAAAGAAGAACAGCTTCGGCAGGTGGAAGAGCATCTTGCCCAAGCCGTCCACGCCGCCCAGCTTTGCGGCATGGAGAAAGCGGAACTTCTGGAAACACTGGGTCTGCTCTGGGAGGAGCAATGAACATTTCAAAAGGAGAACATTATGGAAAACACCTTGGAATTGCGTGGGCTGCGCAAAAACTATAAGCACTTCACTTTAAAGGATATCAACCTAACCCTGCCCATGGGGTGTATCATGGGGTTTATCGGAGAGAATGGCGCTGGAAAAAGCACCACCATCAAAGCCATGCTGGGTTTGATCCGAAAAGACGGCGGGGAGATCCGCATTTTGGGAAAGGACCCTTATGCCGACCGCTCGGTCATGGAAGAAGTGGGCCTGGTCCTGGACAGCGGTTTTTTTCCACCGGAAATGAACGCCAAGCAACTGGGCAAATCCATGTCCCATATCTATAAGCAGTGGGATTCCGAAGCGTATTGCCGCTATGTGGAACGCTTCCAGATCGACACAACCAAAAAGGTAAAAGAATATTCCCGGGGAATGGTGATGAAGCTTTCCCTGGCGGCGGCGCTATCCCATGGAGCAAAACTGCTTTTGTTGGACGAAGCCACCAGCGGGCTGGACCCCATCGTCCGGGATGACATTCTGGATATCCTATACGATTTTATTCAAGATGAGGAACACAGCGTGTTCCTTTCCTCCCATATCACGGGAGACTTGGAAAAGATCGCGGACTATATCACGTTCATCCACGAAGGCAGGCTGTTGATGTCTGGAGAGAAAGACAGCTTGCTGGAAACTTATGGCCTGCTTCACTGCACGATGGACCAATTAGAAGAGCTTTCTCCAAAAGCCGTAACAGGCTATCGAAAAAGCGACTTTGGGGTCACTGCCCTGGTAAGCCGTTACCGGATTCCAGGGAACCTGACAGTGGAAAACGCCACACTGGACGACATTATGCTTTACAGCATCAAGGGGAAGAAACTTTCCGGAAAGGCGGGATTTTAATATGCTGGGCTTACTGTATAAAGACTTTTTCAGCGCCAAAAAGGAACTGCTTATTACAGCGGTCATGGCCACTACTTTCGTGATCTACAACGCTATCATTGGCCAGGCGGAAATGTTGGGGCCTACCATCGGCGTTCTTGTCTCTCTGGGATCAATGATGCCCACCTACTCCCTCCATTACGATAAAACCACCTGCTGGAACAAATTTATCTGCGCCAGCCCTATCTCCCGCCTTAAGGTCGTACTGTCCAAATATTTGGCGGGTATCGTCAGCACTCTTCTAGCTACGGCTATCATTGTTTTGAATAACGCGGTGTCAGACTTTCCTATTCCGTTATGGTCCTATCCCCTGCTCATTTGTCTGATTCTGCTCATTCAATCCGTTATGATGCCCATAAGCTTAAAGTTAGGTCAAAATGCGTTGACAGTGGTTTTCCTGCTGCTGGTTTTTATCCCTACAGGAGTGTTTGTCGCTCTGAACAAATCCGGCATCTGGACGGACGATGCCATCCATGCCGCCCTTGAATTCCTTCAAAACAACGCCGCCACCTTCTTGCCGTTAGGGATTCTTCTGCTTCTGGCTTTGTACGCAGGCTCTTTCTTTTTAACTTATTATTTTTATAAAAAAATGGAATTTTAAAACCCGGATCGAAAGCGAATCCCTCCTTAGCCTTGCCCCTTAAAATATTCTATGGTACTATAGTTGAAACAGCCGGTAGGGTTTTTCACCGGCAAAGCAGTGGAATCATGAAATCAAAAGGAGCGGTCTTACATGATCTTATCGGGGAAAGAAATTGCCCGTCACTTGGGAAAGGAGATCGTCATCGAACCCTTTGACTCCCACCGTTTAAATCCCAACAGCTACAACCTGCGCTTGCACAACGAACTGCTGGTATACAGCAATGAGCTGCTGGATATGAAAACGCCAAATCCTGTGGAAAAGCTTATCATCCCAAAAGACGGACTGGTATTGGAACCCCATCGCCTTTATTTGGGCCGCACAAAGGAGTTTACCAAAACAGACCGGTTTGTGCCTATGCTGGAAGGACGTTCCTCGATTGGGCGCCTGGGGCTTTTCATCCACGTTACCGCCGGGTTTGGGGACGTTGGTTTCGCCGGCTACTGGACCTTGGAGATCTTCTGCGTCCAGCCTATCCGTATCTATCCCGATGTGGAGATCTGCCAGATCTACTACCACGACATCCGGGGCGACTACGACCTGTATCAAAGCGGGAAATATCAGAACAACACCGGCATCCAGCCCAGCCTGCTTTATAAGGATTTTGAGAAATGAACGGCGGGCTTTTCCGGGAGACGGTTGCCAGCTGGCAGGACTGGAGCCGTGTCTTTCAAAACATCCCGGCTTTTACCCCTTTGGCTCGGGAAATCTGCCGCCGGGAAGGATTTCCGTGGCATCCGCTCTCTCCCCTCACCCCAGGCACTAACGGAGTGTTCCGCAGCGGCGACCTGGTATTGAAGATCTTCTTCCCAAAAGAATCCGGACTAGACCCGGAACCGGATTTCCTCACGGAAAAAAACGTTTGCCAGCAAGTGCTGGAATGGGGCATTTCCACCCCAAAATTGTTGGCCCAAGGGATGATCTGTGACAAATATGATTTCCATTACCTTATAACTGCCTATTCCCCAGGAAAAGAAGCGGGCGACTGGCTGGCTTCCGCTTCCCGCCCTCAAAAGGAACGTTTTGTGGAACGGCTTCACGCACTTCTTCATGGGTTGAACCGCCCGGTGGACAACCTTTTCCCCCAGGAGGACTTAAAACAATCCGCCAGGGAAAATTTCCGTTTGGAGAATCTCTGTCCCACACTGCGGGAAGAATTGCTGGCACGTTTGGAAAATCTTTCTCTTGGGGATTGCGTGCTCACTCACGGGGACCTTACAGGTGAAAACCTTTTTGTCCAGGACGACGGCAGCCTTACGGTGATCGATTGGGCCGACGCACACATGGCACCCGCCTGGTATGAACTGGGTCCCATCATGTTCGAGTTATTCCGGGGCAACGGAGAATGCTGGCGCCTGTTCGCCGGAAAGGACCCCCAAGCCTTTTCAGACCGTCTGTTAGACTGTGTTTGCCTCCACGACTTTGGGCCGGACTTTCTCATACAAGCCGCTCAGCGGGAGGGCCGTCCTCCTTTCCAAAACCTGGAAGAAGTCTCCGCGTTTTTTCAAACAAAATTTGGAACCTGACAATCAAAAAACCGCCTGTTCTCTTCACGGGAACAAGCGGTTTTTATTATTCATCTTGCCTTACCCCAGGTGGTCAGCTGAGGAAACCCTCTACGATCTTTTCTTCCGCTTCTTCTTCTGTAAGACCAAGAGTGCGGAGCTTCATGATTTGTTCCCCAGCGATTTTGCCAATGGCTGCTTCGTGGATCAAAGCCGCGTCGCCGTCGTTGGCGGAAAGTTCCGGAGAAGCGTCTACCCGGCCTTTGTCCGCAATGATGGCGTCACATTCTGAATGGCCCGCGCAAGGGGCGTTCCCCACGATACGGGAACGGTAAGATTGATAGGATTCCCCCCGCGCCACAGAACGGGATACCAAATCTGTAGAAGAGCCTTCCCCGTTCATCGTCACCTCAAAATCTGTGTAAGCTTCTTGCTTGAACTCCGTCAGCAGGCGCTCGCGGATCAGCAGCTTGGCCTTGGGGCCTAAAGTCGCTTTCGTCTTTCGGGTGGTATGGTCTACGCCGCCGATCTGAGAAGTATCCATCTCCAGCACAGCGCCTTCTTTCAGATCCGCCTGGGTCACCGGATCGATGGAACGAATCCCCGTACCATGGCCGGTGCCCACATGTTTCTCAATGTATTTTACACGGGCGCCCTTTTCCAAAAAGAACCGGTGGATTCCATTATGCCGGGCCGGCTCTCCGTTCTCTGTGTGAACGCCGCACCCGGCTACAATAGTCACGTCAGCGTTTTCACCTACATAAAAATCGTTGTACACCAAGTCGTCCACATCGCCGTGAGTGACACATGCCGGAATGGATACCGTTTCTCCCTTTGTGCCCGGAAGAATCCGGATATCCAGACCCGGCAAATCTTTTTTCGACTCGATCTTGATATGCTCGGTGGACTGACGCCCTGCGCAGCCTCCATCTTCCCGAATATTGAATGCTCCTTTAAAACTGCCCGACCAATCGGATACCAGCTTCAGCAGTTCTTCTGTTACACTTTTCATCCGAACACCGCCTCTCTTTTCGCACAGGCATCACATTGGATATTGCCCGCCATCAGTCCGGGCAGAATTTCCTGGGCGGGACCTTTCTCTTTCAAAGTCCCTCCAGAAATCACTGCCAGCTCGTCCGCGATTTGCAGAATGCGCTCTTGGTGGGAAATGATGATCAGCGTCCCCTGCAGCTTTCCCCGCATACTTTGGAACACATCGATCAAATTGGAAAAGCTCCACAAATCGATGCCGGCTTCCGGTTCGTCGAACAGGGACAGCTTTGTGTGACGTGCCAGCACTGTGGCGATTTCAATACGTTTGATCTCGCCGCCGGACAATGTGGCATCCACTTCACGGCCAAGGTATTCCCTGCCGCAAAGCCCCACCCGGCCCAGCATTTCGCAAAGCTTATCTACAGATAGCTTTTGCCCTGCGGACAACTCTAAAAGCCGCCGGACGGTAAACCCTTTAAAGCGCACAGGCTGTTGAAAAGCGAAGCTCACTCCCGCCCGGGCCCGTTCTGTCACATCCAATTCCGTAATGTCTTTTCCATCCAGCAAGATCTTGCCGCTGTCCGGCTTTTCCAAGCCCGCGATGATCTTCGCCAAAGTAGTTTTGCCCCCGCCATTGGGCCCCGTGATCACCGTCAGTTTGCCTTCTGGCACCACTAAGCTCACATCCCGCAGCACTTGGCTGCCGCCCGGGGCTGTCCATGATATATGTTGCAGTTCCAGCATAGTGCCGTCTCCTTTCTATCTATCCCGGCAGCGGCCTGGCCGCTCTTCTTTTGAAAAGCTGCCAGACCGGCCATTCCCTTACCCATGGTATTGTAAATTATTTCTTTCCCACTTGCAAGGCCCGGGACGCATTTATGATGGCGATCACCGTAACCCCCACATCGGCAAACACCGCTTCCCACATGTTTGAAAGCCCAAAAGGAGTCAAAACCAGCACCAAAAGCTTTACTCCCAGTGCGAACACGATATTCTGCCGGACAATTCTCAGGGTGCGTTTGGAAATTTCCATGGCTTTCGCGATCTTTGAGGGTTTATCGTCCATCAGCACGATATCCGCCGCTTCAATAGCCGCGTCGCTGCCTAAAGCTCCCATAGCGATACCGATATCCGCCCGGGAAAGCACCGGGGCGTCATTGATGCCGTCCCCTACAAAAGCAAGCTTGCCTTTCCCGCTCTTTTCCCGAAGCAGTCCTTCGACTTTTTCCACTTTATCCGCCGGGAGCAGCTGTGTATAAACTTCGTCAAGCCCCAGGTCTTTTGCCACGCTTTCCCCTACCGCTTTCGCGTCACCAGTCAGCATGACCGTTTTTTTCACTCCCTGGGCCTTCAAGGCTGACACTGCTGCTTTCGCGTCCTCTTTCACCTGGTCGGAAATCACAATGTGGCCGATATAGACCCCGTCTACTGCCACATGGACTGTTGTACCCACCCGGTGGCAGGGATGCCATTTCACCCCGATCTCTTCCATCAATTTATCGTTGCCCGCGCAAACGGTTTTACCGTCTATCTGGGCGCGCACTCCCCGGCCGGATAGCTCTTCCACCTGGGCTACCCGGGCGGTATCCAGCTCCTTACCGTATGCCTCTTTTAAAGACCGGGAAATGGGGTGGTCTGAATAGCTTTCCGCCAAAACCGCAAGCTCCAAAAGCCCGCTTTCCGAATACGCTTCCGGATGGATGGCCGTAACATTGAACACGCCTTCCGTCAAAGTGCCCGTTTTATCGAACACCACAATTTCCGTGTCCGCCAGCACTTCCAAATAATTGCCGCCTTTCACCAGGATGCCTTGCCGGGAAGCGCCGCCAATCCCGCCGAAAAAGCTGAGGGGTACAGAAATCACCAAGGCACAGGGGCAGGAAACCACCAGGAAAATCAGGGCCTTTTCCACCCAGCCGGCCCAACCGCCAACAAACAGGGGCGGTATCACAGCCAGCGCTACCGCGCAAAGCACCACAGCCGGCGTATAATACCGGGCAAACCGGGTGATGAAATTCTCAGCCCGGGCCTTTTTGCTGCTGGCGTTTTCCACCAGGTCCAAAATTTTGGAAACTGTAGATTCTCCAAAGGCTTTCGTCACACGCACACGCAAAAGGCCGTTTTGGTTGACGCAGCCACTGATCACATCATCTCCCGGCTGCACCTGACGTGGCACGCTTTCACCGGTCAACGCAGAGGTGTTCACCATGGAAGTCCCGTCCAAGACCACACCGTCCAGCGGCACTTTCTCCCCGGCTTTGATGGTGATCACGTCCCCCACCGCCACTTCCTCCGGGTCCACCTGAACCAGCTGGCCGTCCTGCTCCACATTGGCATAATCGGGACGGATATCCATCAAAGCGGAGATGGATTTGCGAGACTTGCCCACAGCATAGCTTTGGAACAACTCCCCCACTTGGTAGAACAGCATCACGAACACGGCTTCGGGATATTCCCCTTCCCCGAAAAAACCAGTGCAGAAAGCGCCCATCGTAGCCAGGGCCATGAGGAAATTTTCATCGAACACCTGGCCGTGGGCGATATTCCGCAGCGCTTTCCACAGCACATCCCACCCAATGACAAAATAGGCGGGAAGAAATAAGAGGAACCGCCAGACCCCTTCATAAGGGATAAGCACCGCCCCTATCAGCAGCACCGCACTAACGGCGATCCGGATCAGTATTTTCTTCTGTTTCCTGGTCATTGTTTCCAGCTCCTTACATTCGCAAAGATAGGGGGAGCAAACTCCCCCCACATCCCGCTCTCTTTTTACAGATGAATCTCACAATCGGGTTCGACCTTTTTACATGCTTTTACCACTTGCTTCATGATCTCGTCAAAACGGCTATCATCCGCTTCGATGGTCAGCTTTTGCGTCATAAAGCTCACGGTAGCGTCGTTGACACCGTCGATCTTCTGGATGGCGGTTTCCATCTTTGCCGCGCAGTTGGCACAATCCAAATCGGTAAGCTTATAAGTTTTTTTCATAACAGAGGACCCCTTTTCTCTCATTGATAAATTTGGTTCTATGGACTAACGTGGTCAATCAGACCGCCGTCATTCGGTGATATGGTCCATGCCTTGGCCTAAGATCGTTCGCACATGGTTATCCGCCAAAGAGTAAAACACGGTTTTCCCTTCCCGGCGGTATTTCACCAGTTTGCTCTTTTTCAACACTTGCAGCTGGTGAGAAATCGCCGACTGGGTCATGCCCAGCAGCTGAGCGATATCACAAACGCACATTTCGGCCTCGAACAGCACATATAAGATCTTGACCCGGGTGGAATCCCCAAAGATTTTGAAAAGCTCAGCCAAGTCGAACAGTGTTTCTTCGGGAGGCATCGCCTGATTCACCCTGTCCACGATCTCTTGATGGACGAACATAAACTCGCATTCCGGGGCGTTTTTCCGTTCCGGCATAGTTCAACATCCTTTCATATGAGCAATCGTTCATTTATATAATACACACACTCTTAGAGATTGTCAATCATCTACCGGGATAAATTTGACCTATGACCCAATCTTTTTTAATTTCGTAGCCATGGGCAAAAGAAACTCCCTTTTTCCCGCGGGTTTCAAAAAGCAAAAAGGGAGCCTGTACAGGCTCCCTTCATCACAGTCAATCTTCGGTGTTTTGATATTCTTGTAAAATCCTTTTAGCCAGCTTGGAATCCACCCGTGTAAATCCAGAAGGATCTACAAAATCCAGGGCACGAAGCACTTCTTGGGACTGGCGGTATACTTCCAGCTTTGTGGAATGGTAAACCGGTTCCTGCCTGCGCGGCAAGAATATGGCGAACTCCATTTCTCCTTCATTGATACGGCTGAAATAAGCATGTACGCGGTTGACCTGGTAGGTTCTGGCAATAATGGTACACAAAGCGCTTTTCACCAATTCTACCGCCACATCGTCATAGCCAATATCGAAAATCAAGATTTTTTCTTTCAGTTCCGCCAGGTTCTTCACTGTGCGCTTGGTATAAGACTGTATCTCTTGAGTAGGTTCCACAGAACGCGTTTCGCCACCGGGCGTTACGCAGATGATATAGTTGGCTTCTGGGTCTGTATACAAAAACGAATAGGCCATGGCGGCAAAATAATTGCAGCGCTTGCAACGCCAGTCGAACAACGTCTCGCTGAGGATGCGGCGCTTGAGGTCCGGATTCTCTTTGGCATTGATGCTGGCATACAGCCTATATTTTTGCGATTCCCCACACTGGGGGCAGATAATATCCTTTTCGATCTCGGTGGACATTCCCTATACTCCCTCCCGGCTCAGCCTTCAAAAGGCAAGTCGTTGTTTTCCTCAGCCGGAGCAACAGAGGTCTCATGAGGAGTCTCTTGAGACTGGACCTCGGGAGTTGTCTCGGCAGGAACCGGAGCTTCCGGAGTGGTCTCGGTAGAAATCGCAGCTTCAGGCTCATCCTCAGGCTCTTTCAAAACAGGCTCTTCGTCATAAGCCTTTACATCCTCTAACGTGATCTCTTCCTTATCTTCCGCGCTATAAAATTTTTCCAGCTGTTCCAAAGCGCCGTCCAGCCGTTCCTCGATCTGGTCCAAGGCTGCGCAGTGAGGTTCTGTAACCGCGTTGCCCTTATCCCGCAGGCTGTAATAATAGTATCTGCCCAAAGCGATGTATTCCTTCTCCGCAGCCTTCTCCTGGCAGCGAATGACCGAGCGGATACGGTTCAGCCGGGCGGCCCGGCGGTTCTTTTCTCCCAGATAATTGGCCGCTTCACCCACGGCCTTGCCGATGTTTTTCAGAAATTCCATACCGATACCTTCCTTTCCCTTTTTGGCTTTGGAAATCTCCCGGGGCTTCTTGCCGCACCCGCGGTTTTATCTTTGTGGTTATTATACCGCAAGACAGCGAAAAATAATACCCCTTTTTTCCAGAAATCCAATATAGAAAATTTGTTCGATTATTTTTATGAAACCCCTTGCTTTTTTTCAAAGTCTCTGATACAGTATGGGCCGCAAGAGAACGTGTGTTCGATTTTTACTGAAAGGAGCGTCCTGCTGTGGACTATAAAGCATGGAGTGCGGAATATTGGGAAGAGGCTTCCCGAATAAAAAAACGGATGGAACATGTGCGGAAAGAAAGGAGTGAGCCAAAAGAGGAAATGGCCCGAAAACGGCGGCTGACGATCCTTTACGCCATGTATTTAGACTGCGTTCACACGGCCAAGCACCTGGAACGCCGGGCCCAACTAGAAGGGAGGATTTAAAATGCGCACACAAGTATTGAGTTTTGACCTGATCCGTGGGGAAATCCCCGACATGGCCCAAAATGAGGCCGCTAACCAATCTCAGCGCAACACCGCCGCAAAAGTATTATGGACAGCCATGAAACTAGAGCTCACCCCCAAACAGCGTGAGTGCATGGAGCTTTGCGTCCTACGTGGCATGAGCCAAGTGGAAGCAAGCCGGCTTCTGGGCGTGAATAAAGCCACGGTATGCAGGCACATCCAAAAAGCCCGCCGTATTTTAAAAAAAGCCGCAGGATACGCCGGTATGGGGAATCTTCTGCCGGAAAGATAAGCTTGGTGAAACAGCGTTGCGGGAAAGGAAAAAAACTGGTATAATCACCCCAAAGAAAGGACGTGGGATTATGGCGTTGAGCAAAACGCAGTTGGAACGGCTGAAAAAAATACGCGTATTTGTGCTGGATATGGACGGCACCATTTATCTGGGAGACTCCCTCTTCCCTTTCACCAAGGATTTTTTACAGAAGGTAAAGGAAACCGGGCGTGATTTTTGCTTTTTTACCAATAACAGTTCTAAAAACCGGGAAGCCTATCTGCAAAAGCTTTCCCATATGGGCATCCATATCCCACCGGAAAAAATGCTCATTTCCAACGGCGTGATTTTGGAATGGCTGAAATCCCATCACCCCGGGGCAAAATATTATGTAGTGGGAACACCGCCCCTGTTGGAGGACTTCCGAAAAGCGGGCCTGGCGCCCGATGCCCAAGACGCCGACGTGGTAATTCTCGGTTTTGACACCACCCTGACCTATGAAAAGCTGGTCACTGCCTGCGATCTGATCCGAAACGGGAAACCGGTATACGGTGTGAATCCCGATTGGAACTGCCCTGTGGAACATGGGTTTATCCCGGACTGCGGTTCTATTGCCGCGCTGGTAAAAGCGTCCACCGGCGTACAGTGCCAGTTTTTCGGAAAACCTTCCCCCCACACGTTGGATTACATGTTGCGCCATACAGGATGCCGGCCGGAAGAAATGGCCGTGGTGGGCGACCGTCTTTATACGGATATCGCGGTGGCTCAAGGGACGGAAGTCACTTCTATTTTGGTGATGAGTGGGGAAACCACCCCGGAACTGCTGGCTGCCAGCGACATAAAGCCCGACTTGGTACTGCAAGACTTGGCGGAACTAGGGGCCTTGCTGTAACAGATCTAAGAACAAAAGCATTGCATAATTTTCATTCTTCCGTCCACAATATCCAGCAGAAAGGATGGATGGAGATGGAATATCTCAATGCTTTCTGGGTAGGCGGGCTGATCTGTGTGGCAGGCCAGCTGCTCATCGATCTGACCAAGCTGACTCCCGCGCGAATCATGGTGCTGTTCGTCACCTCGGGCGTGGCTCTAGGCGCTCTGGGGCTTTACGCCCCTTTAGCGGAATTCGCCGGATGCGGCGCTACTGTACCGCTGACCGGGTTCGGCTGGGCCCTTTCAGAAGGAGTGCGCAAAGCTATTGCGGAAGATGGTTTCCTGGGAGTGTTCACAGGCGGCTTCACCGCAGGCGCTGCCGGAACCGCAGCAGCGATCTTTTTTGGCTATTTGGCGGCACTTTTTGCAAAACCTCGGGATAAAGCGTAAAAAAAGACCTTTCCAAATGGAAAGGTCTTTTTTTAGATCACGGCAGCTTGTTTCCAGCCGCCAAATAGATTTGATACCAATCTTCCCGGGAAAGCTGGATATCGCACGCAGTGCAGATGTCTTTTACACGAGCCTGCTTGGTAGTACCCAAAATCGTCTGGATTTTTGCCGGATGGCGCATAATCCACGCCACAGCCAGCGCAGACTTTGAAACACCGTATTTCTCCGAAAGCTCTCGCAGCTTCTCGTTGAGCTCAGGGAACTTCTCGTTATCCAGGAACACGCCTTCAAAGAAACCATACTGGAAAGGCGACCAAGCCTGGATAGTGATGCCCTTCAACCGGCAGTAATCCAAAATCTCTCCGTCGCGGTCAGCGGCATTGGGAAACTGGGTATTCGCTTCCAATGCGTGGGAAAGGATTCCCGTACACATAATGCCAAACTGCATCTGGTTGATCAGCAATTTCTGCTTCAAAGCGGACTGCAGCAGTTCAAACTGGCGGGTGCTGAAATTGCTCACGCCAAAATGAAGCACTTTGCCGCTTTGCTCCAGCTGGTCAAA
The DNA here is from genome assembly GCA_904419785.1 of uncultured Neglectibacter sp. Classification (GTDB taxonomy): domain Bacteria; phylum Bacillota; class Clostridia; order Oscillospirales; family Acutalibacteraceae; genus Acutalibacter. The sequence continues at coordinate 132,056 of CAJFSY010000005.1, read as the reverse complement.
CGCTTCCGCCACTTCGTCAGGCTCCATCAAAGTGTCGGGACGATGAAGCAATAAGAAATCCAGATGATCTGTTTGCAGTCTCTGAAGGATGCCATCCACGCTTTTCAGGATATGTTCTTTTGAGAAATCGTACATATTTGGCCGAATGCCGCACTTGCTTTGCAGGATTATTTTATCCCGCAGACCCGGTTCGGAAGCCAGCACTTGACCAAACAAAGTTTCGCACTGACCGCCGCCGTAAATGTCGGCATGGTCAAAGAAGTTAACTCCACAGTCAAGAGCGGAGTGGATAAAAGCGGAAAGCTCTTTAACATCCATATTGTTGATCCGCATGCAGCCGATTGCCACTGCGGGAGCCATTACACCGCTTCCTCCGAGGTTGATGGTTTTCATAGGAACTCCTCCAATTCCAAAATAAGATGCCTCCAGTATAAGGCAGAAACCTATAAGAAACAAGGGATTTTTCCAAAAATATCCATCAATTTTTACAAAGAAAATTTGTATTAAAGTTCCAATCAATGTCCAGAGGGTTTGCGGAACAACTGATCTTTCTCATGGGTGAGATCCGCCCGAACCAAGCGGGCCAAAACAATCCCCAAAGGCAAAAGATTCAGCCAGATCGCTTTTGCGGACACCAACTGGCACGCCACAGTGGAAAGCACGCCTCCGCCGAAAAAGCAACCCAACATCCCCAAGAAAAACAGGGCGCGGTGCAATCCTTCCCGGTCGCCTTTGCGTACGGCTTTTGCCAAGCCTACGCCTACTTGCCGCAGCTGGTTGGTACAGAACGTTGTGGCCATGGGGATTCCCTCTGCCTGGCGGAAGGTGTTATACTGCATGGAAGCGATAAAATTCACCAACACCTGCACAAAATGATGGGGCCAAGTCAAGGGGATGAAACCAATCGCAAACAACACACAACACTCAAAGGCCACGAGATACGTATCCCACCGCAAAAAACCAAACCGCCGCATAGGCGACGGCAACAGTTCCGACAAAAACGCTCCTGCCAGATAGGCGCCGATAGGAAGAAGATAATAGCTGCCTCCCAACCAATCCCCCTTGCCAAAAGCCAAAGCCATTAAGACCACATTGGCGGTTTGGGCATTGCAGAACACACCGCCTCGCAGGTTGAAGGTATACGCTCCCATCATACCGGCACTCAAAGTCAAAAGGGCGAACACGCTTCGGCGTTCGCACACAAGATAATTCTTTTGCTGCTCCATGTTCTTCCCCTTCGCATTCAAATCTTTCTAAAGGGGATTATACACCGGCTTGGTAGCAAATGCAACTGTCAGGTCTTTTCCGCAGCCTCAAACTCCCGGCGCAGCTTTTCCAAAGCTTTTTTCTCAATGCGCGAAATATAGCTGCGGGAAATCCCCAGACGTTTGGCTACTTCCCGCTGGGGCTGTGGACGGAACCCGCAAAGGCCATAGCGCCGGCATACCACTTCCCGTTCCCTCTGGGTAAGAGCTGACTGCAAATATCCATACAGCTTTTCGCTTTTCATCTTGATATCGATATTTTCCACAATGGTGTCGTCCACTGCCATAGTGTCTAAAATGGTCAGCGCGTTGCCGTCTTTGTCCGTGTCAATGGGCTCGTTGAGTGAAACGTCCTGGGCAGATTTTTTCCCGCTGCGGAAGAACATTAGGATTTCATTTTCAATACAGCGTGAGGCATAGCTGGAAAGCCGAATTCCCTTTTCCGCGTCAAATGTGTCGATGGCTTTTATGAGCCCTATGGTGCCTATGGATATCAAATCCTCTTGATCGTTTTGGTTGGCGTAATATTTCTTAATAATGTGGGCCACCAGTCGCAAGTTATGCTCGATGAGCTTTTGCCTGGCGCTTTGGCTACCTTGGGCCATTTCTTCCAGGCACTTTTTTTCCTGGGCAGCAGAAAGCGCCCTTGGAAAAGTGCCGTTTCCGGTAACGTGTAAAAAAAGATAGAACACATGGGATAACAAGTCTAAAAGTTGTGTCAGCACGGTCGCCACTTCCCTTCTTCATTGCTGTTACAATATCTATGAAAGGAAAAAGTCAAACGTGCCAAAAGAACGAAAAAAGTCAGTCCTTGTCCACTTCCAGCCGAAATACGTTGACCACATCTGTTTCCGGATAACAAAAGCTGTTTTAGAAACCGGGAATCACAATTTCTTTTTCAGCACCACCATGGTATCCTCAGCCGTCTGTTTATGGAACACCGGCAGCCAGGTGACGTTCTCCACAGGCTCAAAATGGAAGGATGAAGCAGCCATGTAAGGCTGGGATTCGCTCTTTCCTGACACAAAAATGGCAGTGGGACCGTCCGCCCCGCCGATGATGCCAATGGAAGCGGCTCCTGCTCCCCTGGTTGCCTTCTTCAACTGCGAAGGCTCGCCTATGCGGGGCTGGTCTCCATCCATCCGGTCGCAGAGAGTGAGAAAGCCCTTTGGCGGTTCCGGCTCCAGCGTATAGGAAAGCTGCCGGTAATGGTTTGGAAATTCCCAATTTTCAGGCAGCATATCCTTGGGAACCACGCTGTTCAGTGTGCTGGCTTCATTTTCCACCACGGTGAGGGTGTAGCATTCCCCGGTAGTGGGGTCTGCCAGCTGGGCTGTATCCCCCGGCCCCCCTACTTGGAACGGCTTTCCGGGCACACGGGCTGGTTCCCCGTGAAGCCGCAAAGACAACGTGAACAACTTCCGAAGGCCCAGCCGGACCAGCAAGCCCTTTACGCTTGTTCCCGACTTTGCCCAGGGGAATGCCCACCGCCACAAGTACCAGCCCTTGGTCTTGTCCAGCTGGTAATGCTCCACCACCCATTGGGCTTCCAGGTCTGTTCCCACGGCTCCTTCAAAAGGAGCGTAACAAACACCGCAGCCCCCGCTGCGCTCCAAGGTCTTTCCATTGACCACCAGTTGGAGAGAATAGAAAAAATGGAAGGGGTTTTCCGCCTGGATGGCCATAAGCTTCTCCCGGCTAAACTGGCTTTCATCGTCGTTTTCCGGGGTAATGTCCCACTTGTCCCGAACAGCGCGCAGCTCTTCCGGGTCCACTTCCATGCAGAGATCCACCACCAGGCCTTCCCGGCAGCAATACACCCCCGGCACCAGCCAATGGCGGCCCGCCCAGTCGAATTCCCCGGAAAAAGGCAGGGGCTTCCCGCTGGGTTCCCGCGTCTTACCAACAGTGAAAAACTGCCCTTCAAAGGTTACTTTCCATTGGGGGAGCGGCATCGGGTTTCCTTTTCCTTCGCTGATAAGTTCCATATCGTTCATCTCCTTTTCTCTCATAATACCGCGACAATCCCCAGAAAGCAAGAAAAACCCCAAGGAACACCTGGGGTTTTTGCTTTTACTGGTCTATTTGCTTACTGCTCCGCGCCCAGCTGGATAGCTTTGCGGTTAAAGTCCAGCATCTGGGCTTTGCGGGCGGGAATGCACTTCTGCACCGCTTGATCCAGAATATCGGCGTCGCAGAACTTGTAATCGCCGTCGGCTGTGCAGACCGACTGGAACAATTTGCCCACCAAGATCATGTTGGACAAACCGCTCAGGCCATTCTCCTCGGCCAAGGAGGAAGAAGGCACATAGTAAACAGTCACGTCGTCACGCTCTACCTTCTTATCGATCAGGCTGGAATCGACGATAACCACGCCACCGGGCTCCACCGCGTCAATAAACTTGTCAAAGGAAGGCAGGTTCATGGCGATAAGCACGTTGGGGTTAGTCACCAAGGGAGAACCGATGGCCTCATCGGAAACGCACACGCTGCAGTTGGCAGTGCCGCCCCGCATTTCAGGGCCGTAAGAGGGCAGCCAGGAAAGCTGCTTATTGGCGATCAACGCGGCGTAGGCCACAACCTTTCCGGCAAACAGCACGCCTTGGCCGCCGAATCCGGCAAAGAGGATATTCAGGTTTTTCATTTCTTCACGCCCTCCTCTACGTCCTTATACACGCCCAGCGGATAGTAGGGGATCATGTTGTCCTCCATCCACTTGAGCGCCTCTACGGGAGACATGCCCCAGTTGGTGGGACATGTGGAAAGCACTTCCACAATGGAATAGCCTTTGCCGTCGATCTGGTTCTGGAAGGCCTTCTTAATGGCTTTCCGGGCAATGTTCACGTTTTTCACGTTGTCCACGGTAACACGCTGGGCAAACGCCACACCGTCCAGGGTGGAGAGCATCTCGCACACCCGCACAGGATAGCCGGCAGTATTGGTATCACGGCCGTAGGGAGTGGTCTGGGTGACCTGTCCCGGCAGAGATGTGGGAGCCATCTGGCCGCCGGTCATGCCATAAATGGCATTGTTGATAAAGATGACCGTGATGTTCTCGCCACGGGTAGCGGCATGGACTGTTTCCGCCGTACCGATCGCCGCCAGGTCGCCGTCGCCCTGGTATGTAAAAATCACGTTCTCAGGACGGGCGCGCTTCAAGCCCGTAGCCACAGCCTGGGCACGTCCATGGGGAGCCTGCACCATATCGCAGGAGAAATAATCATAACACATAACCGAGCAGCCCACAGAGGCCACGCCCACTGTTTTGCCTTCCACTCCCAGTTCTTCCAAAGCCTGAGCCACCAGGCGGTGAACGATGCCGTGAGTGCAGCCGGGACAGTAATGCATAGGCGCGTCAGTCAGGGTAGACGGTTTTTGAAATACAATAGCCATAGTCAATTCGCCTTTCCGGCCGGGGAACTTCCCCTCCCCCGGCCTATAGTCTCAGTCGTTACAGCAGCGCTTCGATCTGCGCCAACACATCCGCCGGCGTGGGGATCATACCGCCGGTACGGCCATAGAAGTGGACGGGCACTTTGCAATCCACTGCAAGCTTCACGTCGTCTACCATCTGGCCCATGCTCATCTCTACTACCAAGAAATTCTTGGCGTGAGCGGCAGCCCGCTGAAGGGCGTCCGTGGGGAACGGCCACAGGGTGATGGGACGTACCAAACCCGCTTTCAAGCCCTTTTCACGGGCTTTGTTCACAGCGCTGCGAGCCACGCGGGAAGAAGCTCCGTAAGCAACCAGCACTACGTCTGCGTCCTCGGTAAGATATTCCTCCGCCATCTGCTCGTTTTTCTTTACAGTCTCATAGCGCTCAAAGCGCTCTTTTACCAACTGCTCCAACTTCTCGGGAGTCAGATACAGGGAGTTGATGATATTATGGGCGCGTTTGCCGCCGTGGCCCTTGGCTGCCCATTCTTTCTCAGGCAGATTCGCAGAGCCTTCTTCCGGCAGAGATACCGGCTCCATCATCTGGCCCAGCATACCGTCGGCCAGAATCATGGCGGGCATGCGGTATTTGTCGGCAGTATCAAACGCGTGGGAGATCAGATCTACCATCTCCTGCACGGTGGAGGGCGCAAATACCAAGATCTGGAAATCGCCGTGGCCGGTAGCCTTGGTAGCCTGCCAGTAGTCCGCCTGGGAAGGCTGGATGCCGCCCAAACCAGGGCCGCCACGCTGCACATTGATGATCACCGCGGGCAGATCGGAACCGGCCATATACGAGATTCCCTCGCCCTTCAAGCTGACGCCGGGAGAGGAAGAAGAGGTCATGGCGCGCACACCGGCGGAAGCGGCGCCCAGCACCATATTGATAGCAGCCACTTCAGACTCCGCCTGCAAATACGTACCGCCCACCTGAGGCATACGCTTGGACATATAAGCCGCCAGCTCTGTCTGGGGCGTGATGGGATAGCCGAAGAAATGATGGCAGCCGGCGCGGATCGCGGCTTCGGCCAGCGCCTCGTTGCCCTTCATCAAAACCTTCATAAGTAAATCCATTCCTTTCTCGCGGGAACGCAGCCCCCGCGGATAAATTTTTACCGTTCCACGGTGATAGCCGTATCAGGGCACATGGTAGCGCAAGAAGCGCATCCCACGCACTTTTCAGGCTCCATCAGCTTGGCGGGATGATATCCCTTAGCGTTTAGGCGGCTCTTATCCAGAGCGATGATCTTTAAAGGACATGCGTTGACACACATAGAGCAGCCCTTGCAGACTTTTTCATCCACAATAATTCTTGCCATAATTTCGTTCCCTCCTTAAGGATTAGTCTATCTATTAAAAATGGTACTTTTTAACCTTTCTTGTCATTCCCACATGAATTTCACATACCTCTTGATTTTGTGGAAGCCTTGTGGGAGAACTTCTCCCGGCTCCAGCGCAAAATCAGGGGCGGTGGAATACAGCAGCGGCAGACCGGTAAGCTTTGCTGTCTCTTGGGCAAAATCCAAAGCGGAAACCAGCGTCTCCAGCTTTGTCTCTACCCCCAGGTGGGAATTGTTCACCAAAGCAGTAGCTTTCAACCGGCTGGCGGTCTCGATCTCCCCCAATAAAGCTGCGGCTTCCTGGGGCGTTTGGGACAAAACACGATACCGGTTAATGACGTAAAGCATTTCGTATCCTGCTTCCCGCAGCAGATCATGAAGCCCGCCCAAAGCGGTGACTCCCGCATCATCCCCGCCGGCATCGATAAAGACACGGCCGCTTTCCGGCTCGAAAATGGAATAGAGTTCCGGCGGCAGCGTGGGAGTATCCAATGTGGTGCCTGCGAACACAGGGGCGATCAGCTTGACGCCGCGCTCTTCCAGCAGTCCGCCGTATTCTGAAGAACGGAAATACGGGTTGACAATGTCCAGGTCCGCCACAGTGACCTTCTCCCCTTCGCCAGCGGCTTCCAGGGCCAGATTTAAGGCTAAATTTGTTTTGCCGCAGCCATAATGACCGCAGATCACGGTAATGCGGGCACGTTTTTCCATAAGGTCCTCCATTGTCCATCAAAGCTCTTCTTGCAAGTATCAGAATTTCATCTTGCATTTTCAGTCTTTAGAGTTGGGAATATTTTTAATCTTATCACAAAATCAGCAGCGTTTCAACAAGAAAAGGCGCTTTAAATCGCTAAAACATGGAAATTCCATGCAATTTCAGCACAATTCATAATTTCAAAAAAACTTTCATTCAAGCTCTGTTCATAAATTCCTTACGGATTTTTCAAAAACTCCTTATGCGGCCTTCATATTTATAGCTTAGACTGTAGACACTGAAACGAGAAAGGATGTGATCACCTCAAACTGACAAATCCTACTTGTTGAAAAATTTTCTCTTGCATAACTTTTTTCTTTAACATACTGTCCTTCGATAAAGCATGGGCTGGCAATCGCCAGTCCACGGCCAACGCTTCATCGTTGCGGCAGACCAAAAATTCTCGCTCCTGCCTCTTTTGCGCAGGAGCGTTTTTAATTGTCAAAATATTTTTCATCTCGGGTGGCACAGTAATTTCGGGCGCGAAAAACACGTTTTCGCATTTTACGCCCAAGAAAGGGATGAATGATTATCAAACCTTTTTGGAAACACTGGAATAAGAAAAACGCGTTAAAAGCCGTAAAGCTTTTTGCTCTTAGCGTAGGCACAACCGCTTTATGTATGCTGGGATGTGTGGGAGTGTTAGATGACTCAGCCCAACCGGCAGCTTTGGAAGCGTCTGTATTTAATAGAGGAAAAGAATTCTTCCCCCAGCAGCAGGAAACGCCCGTTGCCGCCCAAACCGTTTCTCAAACCGAACCGGGAAAAGTGATCCCTCTGGGTACGTCTTTCGGCATCAAACTTTTTACCGACGGAGTTATTGTGGCTTCCCTCTCTGACATCTATACCGAAACCGGCGTATGCTGTCCAGCCGCCGAAGCCGGTATCATCCCAGGGGATTACCTTCTGCGGGCCAACGGGCTGGACATCCCCGACAACGCTTCGCTGGCAAAATATATCGGCCAAAGCGGCGGGGAACCTATTACCTTTCAAGTTCGCCGGGGAGAACAAGTTTTTGAAGCCCAAATCACTCCGGTATATGGGGAAGGCTCCTTTAAAACCGGCATGTGGGTTCGAGACAGCGCCGCCGGTATCGGCACCCTTACCTTTTACGATCCGGCAAGCGGTGTTTTCGCCGGGCTGGGACACGGCATCTGCGACATGGACACCAACGGGGTGATGGCCTTAAAATCCGGTGAGCCGGCGCCCATCACGTTAAGCGGCATCGTCAAAGGAGAGCCAAATTCACCCGGACAGCTGAAAGGGTATTTTTCCTCTGACGAAAGTTTGGGCTCTTTGCTTATAAACAAAGAAACCGGCGTCTATGGCACTCTAGTTACACCTCCCGAAGGAGAAGCCGTGGAGATCTTATCCCGTGAGGAAGTTCAATGCGGGCCCGTAAAATTTTTGGCCAGCGTGGACGAAAACGGGCCTCAGCTTTACGACGGCGAGATCGTTGAGATCGCCAACGAGGACCAGCAAACAAAAAACCTGGTGGTCCACGTAACGGACCCCAGGCTTCTGGAGTTGACAGGAGGCATTGTACAAGGTATGAGCGGCTGCCCGATTTTACAAAATGGAGAATTGGCAGGCGCTGTTACCCATGTGTTTACAGAAGACCCCACAACAGGATATGGTATCTTTGCCCAGGTAATGTGGGAAGAATGTAAAACATGTAGTGTGACGAAATAAATCGAACCTTGGAAAATCCCGGTATTAAGCCAATTTTCGCCGTTTTTCGGCATGATAATTTTCTAGTTTTTTCCTGCAAACCACTTGCGATTATCATTGAGTTATGGTAAAATTCATTCACAATAAATCAATGCCAGGAGGTTCGTTATGGAAAAAGAAAGTAAGATAATTATTAGTTCGGAAGACGGCGAATGGGGCCGGGAACCGATTCAAAAATTATCCCAGGCCGGAGTGACTCCCCTTTTCCTCAAACGGGACAGCACTCTGCTTTTGGGAAAAATTCGCGAAGAAAAACCCCAGCTGGTGGTTATGGATTTCCTTATGCCTGGCCTGGACGCCATTGGGGTCATCCACGCGGTAGCGCAGGACGCCTCTGTGGAGAACCCCCTTTACATAGTGACCTCCTCATATAGCAACCCTATCATCGAGCGTGAGATCGCCTCGGCAGGCGTGGCCTATTTCGCCCTGTCCCCCTATGACAAAAACGAGATGGCCGACCGTATCCTCACTTTGCTCTCTATGAAAGGAAAGCATTTTGATTCTGAACCCGTCAGCACCAGCTTGCGGATGCAGGTCACTGAAATTTTGCATCAAATTGGCGTACCGGCTCATATCAAAGGATATCATTATCTGCGCGACTCTATCCTCATGGCTGTTGAGGACCCGGAAATCATCAACGCTGTTACAAAACAGCTTTATCCCAGCGTAGCCAAACGGTATAACACCACCAGTTCCAGAGTGGAGCGTGCTATCCGCCATGCCATTGAGGTAGCTTGGGACCGGGGTGATGTGGATGTGCTCAACTCCTACTTTGGCTATACCATCCACAACACCCGCGGCAAGCCCACCAACAGTGAGTTTATCGCTATGATCTCGGATAAACTTTGTCTGCAAATGGCCAGTGCCTCCTGATGTGATAAGCATACACGACCAGCGCCGTCTTTTTTGTCGAAATATGAAGGAACATCCCATTTTCTTGTAAAAAAATTGTGAACGGGCTCAATATCTAGTAGAAATCCGGCGAATAGCATCATTCGCCGGATTTTACTATGATAAAGTAAATTAGTTTTAAAAAAACTTTTACTCTAAACTAATCAATTCTTGAAGCTCTTGAACAAACCGGCAGGCGTGAAAACCATCACACACCGCGTGATGCACTTGCAGGGCTAAAGGCATTTTCAGCTTTCCCTGCTCTTCGTGATAGCGTCCCAGTGTAAAAATAGGCAGAAGATAGTCCTGGCTTCCGGGAAGCTCTAAATGAAAGCTGGTGAAAGTCTGCCAAGGGATAGCGGAAACATTAAACACCGGTGGAACATTCGGTTTGGCCTCAAACTTTTGAAGGGACCCATATTCCCGCAAATCCTCTTCATACCGCTTAATAAACTCAGCCCGGTCCTCGGTATACTCTGTCCACAAACTGGAAAAAGTCTCTGTTTCTGGGTGAAACACGGTATAAGACGGGGAAAGTTGGTCATACCAGCCTAAAACGCCATCCTCATTCAAAGCCATACGGAATTCTTTATGCCGATTGACGATCACCCCAAGACTGTGGATCATAGCGGGATAAAAGCGCTCTCCCCTGTTTTTCAGCGCTGTTACGTCCAATTCAACAGTCATGCTGTAAAAGCAAGGCACTTGAGACAAATAGTGATAGAAATGCTCCTTACGGGGCCAAGATTCTAAATCGACCGGATGAAAAGACATTATAATTCCTCCTTTATTGGTACTTATAATAGAATTCAGATTACTCTGCCGCAGGTGTTTGCTTCTCACCAGCTTTGCGGACTTTTTCCGTGCCCAAAAGCATCAACACAAAAAATACCAGCAGGAAAACCGGGAACAGCCGGATATTCGTGACAGAGGCCAAAAAGCCGAATACAGGGGGCATTAATGTAGCGCCTACATAAGCACAGGCCATCTGAACCCCCATCATCGCTTGAGAAAACCGTTTTCCAAAAACCTGGGGCGTTTGATGAAGCATTGCCGGGAAAATAGGTGCGCATCCCACCCCGATGAAACACAAGGCAACGGGAATCCGCCACACCGGCAACGGCAACAGCAAAAGTAAAATACCCACAAAAGCAATGATTTGGCCCAGGCGGATCAACGCAGGGCTGGAAAGCTTTATAGCCGCGAATCCAGAGAACAGCCGTCCTAAGGTGATACCAAGAAAAAACAAGGAACTCCACCCTGCGGCGGTATTCTCCCCCACGCCAAAACCGGTAACCGCATAACTGCTGGCCCACAAGTTCGCGGTGGACTCCACTGCGCAGTAGCAGAAAAAGCCCAACAGCGCCGCTTTCGCGCGGGGAATTTGAAATACTTTGCCCAATGGCAGGGCAGCCACAGGTTCCTCTTCCTCCTGGGTCCCTGTAGAAGAAGCCGCTACCTTTTTCCAAAGGGGCAGACTTACCAGCAATGCCACCACCAAAACGACTTGCAGCACCCCAATGGTCAGATAGCCGCCTTTCCAATTATTTCCGTGATTGAGCCAAAACGCCATAACCATCGGCCCGGTGGTAGCGCCTATCCCCCAAAAGCAGTGGAGCCAGCTCATATGCTTTGCCTGATAGTGCAGAGCCACAAAATTGTTAAGGCCTGCATCTACCGAGCCGGCTCCAAGCCCCAAAGGCACGGCGCACACACAAATCCACCACACCGAAGGAGCCGCTGCCATGCCCAGCAACGCGCCAGCAGTCATGGCTACGCTGACCAGCGTAACCTTTCCCGTACCGAACCGGCTGATGAGCCTTGTGCTCATCAGGCTGGAAACCACTGTACCACACGAAACGACCATGGACACCACACCGGCAAAGGACAGCGGCGCGGAAAGGTCCACATGCATGGCAGGCCAGGCGGAGCCCAAAAGGGAATCCGGCAGACCCAAACTGATAAACGCCACATAAATAATCACAAGCAATGCGGTAAACAATGAAAAACCTCCTTGAAATACTCCTGCGAATAGACATACCACAGCCGGTCTTGATTTGTCAAGACCGGCTGTGGTTTTAAAAGAACATCTCAGCTTTCCAGCTGGGCAGTATAAAGATGATAGTAATATCCTCGTTGATCCAGAAGCTGCTGATGAGTACCCATTTCCGCAATCCCCTTGTTGGAGATATACAAGATACGGTCACAATTCTTAATGGTGGAAAGCCGGTGCGCAATGATAAAAGAAGTCCGGCCTTTCAGCAGTGCTTGCAAGCCCTCTTGTAAAAGACGCTCTGTCTTGGCGTCAATAGAGGACGTGGCCTCATCCAGCACAAGAATCTTGGGGTCTGAAAGCAGCGTACGGGCGAAAGCCACCAACTGCTTCTGTCCTTGCGACAACCGAGAGCCCCGTTCATTGACTTGGGTATAATAGCCGTTTTCCATTTCCCGGATGAACTCATCCGCCCGGACGGTTTTCGCCGCGGCGATCACTTCCTCGTCTGTGGCGTCTAAGCGGCCATAACGGATATTATCCATGATGGTGCCGGAGAAAATAAAGCTATCTTGCAGCATGATGCCCATCTGGGAACGCAGGGAATGAAGCGTCACCCCGGCGATATCGTGGCCGTCAAGAAGCACGCGGCCTTCGTTGATATTGTAGAATCGGGAGATCAGGTTCACCACCGTGGTCTTGCCCGCGCCGGTGGGCCCTACCAGAGCAATGGATTCGCCGGGATTCACATCCAGGTTAAAGTGCTCTAAAATGTTGACTTTTCCATCATAGGAGAACGTCACATCGTCGAAAGTGACACGGCCTGTAATGGGAGGCAACTCCGTAGCGTTGGGAGCGTCATCCACCGTTACCGGCTCATCGATCATTTCAAAGATACGCTCCAAATAGGCCACCGCGTTGATAAAGGTATTATACAAGTTGGAAAGGTTCAGGATAGGCTGCCAAAACCGCCAGGCATAAGAAGAAATAGCGATCAAGGTGCCAATCTGCATAGCAGGCCCCAGCATCATCAGGCCGATCAAATACATGGCGCCTACCACCCAGGTAGAAATATTATCCACCGAATACCAAACCAGGTTAGAGGTGTACTGGGCTTTCATCCAAGTGGAATAGCAACGCTTGTTCAGCTTGTCATAGATTTCCCGGTTCTCTTCTTCCCGGGTAAACGCCTGGGTAATCTTCATGCCGTCCAAACTCTCGTGGAGATAGGCATTCAGGTTCGAGCTCTTGTTGGAAACATCCTGCCATGCCCGCCGCTGAGCCGGCTTGATCAAAAACACGATCACCAAAAACAGCGGGATGCCCGCCATAACGATCAGGCTCAGGCGCACGTCGCACAGGAACATAAACACCGCGATCAAGATCAGGTTGAAGATTTCCAGCACGAAGTTGATGATGCCGTTGGAAAGCGCGTCGGAAACAGAGTTCACATAGTTGATGACACGGGTCAAGATCTTTCCGTGAGGACGGTCATCATAAAACTGGAAAGGCAGCTTCTGCAAGTGCTCGAACAAATCCTTACGGATATCGTAAATGATCTCCTGTCCTACTACGACCATATACTTTGAGCGAATCCGGGAAAACACAATGGAAAGCACGATGGAAAGGAGCATGACCACTGCCAGCACAAACAGTTCTGTATAGTCCTTATTGGGGACCGACACGTCAATGGCCCGCTGGATAAGTAAAGGACCCACCAAAGAACAGGCGGCGGAAATAGCGGAAAATACCAGGGACAAGATCATTTTCTTTTTGTGCCGGCCGATATAGGTCCCAGCCCGAAGCAAGTGTTTTATGTTAAATGGGGTTTCCAGGGTCTCGTCAACGTCAAACTTGTTGCGTGCCATTTAAACCACCTCCTTTTCCTCATCCATGCCGTTTTGCAGCAGGAACACTTCCCGGTAATATCCAGGCCGCTGGGACAGCTCCTCATGTGTGCCTATATCCACGATCCGGCCTTTATCCAGCACCACGATCTTATCCGCCCGCTTGGTGGTGGAGATACGCTGGGCGACAATGATCTTTGTGCAGGGGAAATCCAGGTTTGCCAGCTGCTCTTGAATATATTTTTCTGTTTCGAGGTCCACTGCGGAAGTGGTATCATCCAAAATCAGGATGGAAGGCCGCACAGCCAAAGCCCGCGCCAACGCGATACGCTGCTTCTGGCCGCCGGACAAGCCGGTGCCCCGCTCGCCGATAAGCGTTTCAAAACCGTCAGGAAGCTTCTCTACGAAATCTACATCCGCCATTTTGGCGTAACGCTTCACATCTTCTTCCGAAAGTTCTGTGTTTCCATAGGCAATATTCCCATCCACTGTATCTGAAAACAGGAACACATCCTGGGTGGCGATGCCAATGGAATGGCGCAATCCGTGCAAATCATAGCGTCCTACAGGCGTCCCGTCGATGGTGAGCGTACCGGCGCTCACATCGGTAAACCGGGGGATCAGATTCACCAGAGAAGTCTTACCAGAACCCGTGGGTCCCATGATGGCCACAGTCTCTCCAGGCTGGATATGCAGGTTGATGTCCTGCAGCACAGGCATACCATGGAGATTCAGTCCAACGCCCTTGAAATCGATCTCGCCATGAATTCTTCCCTTCACTTGTTTGGCATCGGAACGGGAAGTAATGGTGGACTTAGCATAATACAGCTCAATGATCTTGTTGGCACTGGCAAAGAACCTCTGCAAATCGTTCAAGTGCATTCCCAGCATCCGCATGGGGTTGGTCAGAGTCCAGGTCAAAGAGTTGAACAATGTGAACGTACCGATAGAAATGCGGCCGGAGATGAGGAAAGCGCCTCCCACCAACAGCACGGCAATAGACAGAGACTGGGAAAGCCCATCAATGAAGGGGCTGTATTTCAGCCACAGCAAAGACGCCTTGGTATTGGCTTTCTTATAATCGGTGTTCTTTTCGTCAAACTTGTTGATCTCATAATCTTCTCGGGCAAACGCTTTTACCACCCGGTTTCCGGAGATATTCTCCTGAGCGCAGGTGTTCAGCTGAGAAAGACGCTCACGCAGGTCCACATAAAGGGGATGCACCCGCTTGGAGAAAGCGTAAGTAAGCCCGAAAATAATGGGCGTTACCGCCAGCATCGACAGGGCGAACAGCCAGTCTGTCACCAAAAAGGTGATAGAAGTGGTTAAAAACAGCACTGTGCAGTCGATAAGCTGCCGGATAACCCAGCACACCGCATGCCGGATCATATCCATGTCACCGGTAAGCCGGGTCATCAAGTCTCCGGTACGGTTCTTGCCGTAAAATTCCTGATCTTGTTCCTGCATATTTTTATACAGGTCCCGGCGAAGCTTATAGATCAGTTTTTGTGAACAAGTTTCATAGGTCATGACAGAGCAATAACCAAAAGTGGTACGGAATAGCGTGAAGCCGATCAAGATGGCCACCAGCACCATCAAATGCTGCACCACTTGTTCCGTTACCACACCGGTCTCGGTAAGGGGCTCAAACACGGTATCCATGATATTGGCGGTAATCACGGAATTGCCCAAAGCCAGCACAGACAGCACCGCCGTGGAGCACAAGGCAAAGATATACTGTTTTCGGAAGCCTTCCATGTGCTTCCACACCCACTTTAACTGAAACATACACATTCCTCCCTTTTCGCGCGGGGCGTTTCCCTGCGCGGAACTGTTTCCTCCCTACAAGGCAGCCGGTCCGCCCTGAAAGGTGGATGCTCGGCGCGTTTTCCTTAGCAGAAAACTCCTGGATTCCAAGCTTCCATAATTATAGACCTCGTTTCAAAAAAAGGAAGGGGTTTTCCAAATTTCCTTTTCGGTATTTCGCCGAAAAAAACGTTCAAGCTTATTAGGTTTTGCATAAGAAATCGTTTGCGTAAACAGGATACAAACATATTACTCCTATCTTTGGGCGCAAAAAAGGGCAGCGGATATTCCCGCTGCCCTTCTCACATAAACTGGACGGAATTTTATGCCGACGGTCTCAAAGTTGCATTACAAAAAACGCACGGAAAATGCGTATGTTTTCTGTTGTCCGGCAGGCAGGGATTCCATCCCTTTTTTCTGCTCAAACTGGTCGCTCTCCGTAGCGATGGTGCCGCAGCCTGTCCAAGGCTCCAGGCAGACATACGGGCCATCATTGGCCGCGGACCAAATTCCCAGCAGAGGGAACTGGGAGAACTCCATCTCCACGCCTTTTCCTGTATTGGGATTTACCAAAGCAACCGTGGAGGACTGCAATTTTTCAAAGACCAAAGCATCCCGATAGAACAGTTCATGACGCAGGGGAATCTCCCGCTGGCCTTGCAGTTCCAGATTGATCTGGGAATAATCCAGCAAGCCTTCTCCCACAAAACCGGGACAGCGCTGGGTCTCTTCTTTTTCAAAACGGATGACATAGTCCTCAAAGGAAGCTTTCTCGTCAACGGGAACGCAAAATCCCGGATGGCCGCCGATGGTAAACGGCATAGGCCGGTCACCAGTATTTTCCACCGTAAAGGCAGTCTTATAACCGTTCTCTTCTAAGGTATAGGTTACAGTAAGGGCAAAGTCATAGGGATAGCATTTTTTTGTCTCCTCATTCGAGACGAGCCGCAGAGAAAGCTTGCCTTCCCCCTCTTCTGCCAAAGAAAACTCGCTTCGGCGCGCAAAACCGTGACGCCCCATTTTCACCCATTTGCCGTCTAGTTTCGCCTTGCCTCCCCGCAGCCAGCCCACCATGGGGAACAGCACAGGAGCATGGCCTGTCCAATAGTCGGGATCGCCTGTCCAAATATACTCAAAGCCGTCCGGGCCTTTCAGGGAAAACAGTTCCGCTCCGGTGGAATTTACCTGAGCGGTATAGTTTCCGTTTGTCAGTGTGTAGATCATCGCAACTCCTCCTTATCTGCTGGATTCTGTTTCCATTATATCAGGGGCTTTTCGCATACGCAAGAATCTCCTGCTTTTTCTCAAAAAATCCGTTTACCTTCTGTGGGAAGTATGCTAAGATAGGGACAACTTCATGAGACGGAGGGACATTATGCGGGCAGTGATACAACGGGTGAGCCGGGCCGAGATCACCATCGACTATCGAGAGGCACGGCGCATCGAACAAGGGCTGGTAGTCTTTTTAGGCGTGATGAAAGGCGATACGGAAGCGCAGGCAGATTTCTTGGCAGAAAAAATCCAAGGACTGCGAGTTTTTACCGATGAAAATGGGAAAATGAACCTCTCCCTGGAAGATATCGGCGGAGAATTGCTGGTGGTTTCCAATTTCACTCTGGGTTCCGATTGCAAAAAAGGCAGACGGCCTTCTTTTGATTTAGCCGCCCCTCCGGAAGAAGCGGAGAAACTTTACCTTCATTTTGTGGAGCGCGCTAAAAACCTGGGCATCAAAAAAGTGGAGACCGGGGAGTTCGGCGCCCACATGGATGTGCTTGTGGCAAACAATGGACCGGTGACACTGATCATCGATACAGAAAAAATAGGAAAATAATTTGGGAGGAACAGATTTATGGACCAGCAATTTCTGAAACTTTTAATGGACAAAACAGGATTTCCGGAAGAAGCGAAACAAGAAGCTCTCCGCTGCCAGGATGTTCTGGTGCAGACAGGACAAGAAGAAGCCCTGGACGGCGCAGTGGAGTGCTTATACAGCCATGACCTGGATTTGAAAGTGGTCGAGCCTTTGGTGAAAGCCATTGCGGATGAAAGCTGTGTCAACGTCTATACGGTATGGCTGCTGTTCTTGATTCAGGCATCTCAGCCCGCTGTAAACGCTTACCTGGAAAAAGGCGTCCCAGAGGATATCGTATGGGATACGTTCAGCGATTTGAAATTCAAAGTGTTGGAATGCAAAAATGTCCATGGGGTCTGGGGCAATTTTGTGGCTTTCTGGTATCCCATTTTCTTCTCCTGCGACTTGGTGAAACTGGGCCGTTTGGAATATGAAAGCACTACATACGAGGGAAAAGAACCTTATGAGAAGAATGGATTTGTGATCAACCCCGGCGACCCTGTAAAGAGCATCCACATTCCCTCCAGCGGGGAACCTTTCGACGAAGCCGCCCGGCTGGATTCCTACAAGCGCGCCTATGAGTTCTTCCGTGATGAACTTGACGGCGGGCCGCTGGTATGCGTTTGCCATTCCTGGCTGCTGTATCCCCAAAACCGTGAGATTCTCTCCCCTGCTTCTAATATTGTGAGCTTTATCGGGGATTTTGATTTGATCGAAAGCGGTTCGGAAGAAGTGTTCCATGACGCTTGGCGTGTCTTTGGCGGCGAATATCAAAAGCCCACGGCAGAACTTCCCGAAAAAACCTCGATGCAGCGGGCCTTTAAAAACTGGCTGCTGCAAGGCAAGCAAACCGGTTATGGCTTTGGCGTGCTGATCTTTGACGGCGAGAAAATCGTCAACCGCTGAGTTCTCCATGAGCAAATCTTAGGAAGCAGCCATCCATGGGAAAAGGGATCATCATCTGCGGCTGCAATGGCAGCGGAAAAAGCACTTTGGGAAAAGCCTTGGCCAACCGGCTGGATTGGGAATTCATCGACATTGAAGATTGCTTTTTCCCAAAAGATACCGGGGACTATCCTTACGCGGTTTCACACTCCCGGGAGGAAGCTTCCGCTATTTTGCTGGAACGCGCGCAAAGCTGCCGCAATTTTGTCCTTGCCGCAGTCAAGGGGAACTACGGAGAAACCATAACTTCCCTGTATACCTGCGCTATTTGGCTGCGAGCTGATCAAAAAACACGGGCGCAAAGAGTATTCCAGCGTTCCTGGCAAAAATTTGGGGCTAGAATGCTGCCCGGCGGCGATTTATACGAAAGAGAAAGCAGATTCCTTTCCTTTGCTGCGCAGCGCGATGACCGTGAAGTCGAGGAATGGCTTTCCACTCTCACCTGCCCAGTCATTTCTTTAGACAGCACAAGACCGGTGGAAGAAAATCTAACACGGCTGATGGACCTTCTACAAACAACACAGCAAATTTAAAGTCAAAAAGCACTTTCGGAAAACACAGTTCCGAAAGTGCTTTTTATATACAGTTTAGTCCTCCATTATGCTACGTGCTAAAAGACAAAAACAGGACCGGCAAAACTGCCGGCCCTGTTCCGAGGTAAAATATGAAAGGACGAAAACCCTTATACTCTGTTTTTGCCTACGAAGGACATGTCCGCCCGAGGAATATAACTGCGCTTTCCCTGTGGCGTTTCTTTCCCGCGGCGTTTATCTCTGCGATACATGGTCAAACCAAATACTACAATGACCAGCACCAACAGAAAACCGCCAACGCAAACTAAAGGCGACGCAACTAACGAATGAGAAATGGAAGCGGAAAGTTCCGTGGCAGGAATAGTTTTCTCAACCACCGGAAGAGTTGGGTCAGTTTTGGCCTGAGTGACCATGCTTAAAGTGGCCACTGTGCAAACCGTTAAAACCAGTACCAACAAGAATGAGAATAAGTTTTTCAGAGTCCTTTTCCGCATTCCAGCACACTCCTTTCCGAAGCCGCCCCACGATGTAGAAAGTTACACTTCAATGACAACTGTTACAATTTGGTTACATTCTAGCACGGCCATTCCAAGATTGCAAGCGCATTTTTAATTGTTCACAAACTATTCACATCTGCTGTCAAAATACAGGAACAAAAACAGGTTTTTTTCAGAAAAAACACAAAATAAAGGTAATTTCATCGAAACAAGGTGCACTCCCCGCTCTCCCGATACCACCGGATGCGCTTTTCAATCTCTTCTCGGGGACAATCAAAATAATCCGCCAAACAATCGATGCAAAAAAATTCTTCCGCCATTCGATTGACCAGCTTTCGGAAAATAGCGATATCATCCCCGCCCAAGGGAGCTCCGCATTTCTTGCACGTCTGATAATTCGCCATCACTTCCGCGCCAGCTTAGCCCGGAACACCAAGCAGCCATGAGGCTCGATCATCCCAGCGTAACGCTCGAAGAAACGGCCCTCTGTCTGATGGGTCCAGCAGTTATACATTTCCAGGCCCACTCCGGCTGCCACAGGCAAACCCAAATCCCAAAATTGTAGGGACATCTCACTTTTCACATCGCTGAAATTGAACATCCCAATGGCCAAAGAACCATCGCTCATGGGCTTGATAAGAGCCAACACATTCTCAGGGTTGTTCCACTGACGGACACAATAAGGCCCACGGCACTCCAAATCCTGATTGATGGCAATCACATCAGCATTGGTCAACGTTTCTTTTGTCACATCGCTCATGGAACGAATATCACAGCCGATCATCAAGGGGGAATTCATCAACGCCCACAGGGAGAAGTGCGTGCGATACTCCTCATCCGTACAGCCACCGATCTTGCCGATATATTCATTATTGCTTCCGCCGTGCATACCAACTACTAACATATCGATATCGTTGTGGCAATAGGGGCCGGAGAAGGGCATCTTATCGATCTGGGAAGTGGCCAGGTTCTTAATGGATTCCCAGCTGTCTTGAATGTCACCGGTAGAGCGGAACAGCTGGGCTCCGGAACCTTGAATCCACTGATGGACATTATCCGTGCCCCAGTTGCAGGCGGAAAACAAGATATCTCTTCCGCAGTTGCGCAACGCCAAGGACATCCGCTTATAAAGCATTTCACCATCCGCGTGGCGAGGCTTATAGCAGTTATCATATTTCAGATAATCCACGCCCCAGGAAGCAAATGTCTCCGCGTCTTGGAACTCATGCTCGAAACTGCCGGGATATCCGGCGCAGGTATGGGTGCCACAGCAAGAATACATACCGAATTTCAGTCCCTTGCTATGGACATAATCTGCCACAGCCTTCATTCCCTCAGGGAACTTTTGGGGATCAGCCACTAAGTAGCCGTTCTCGTCCCGCTGTTTCAAACTCCAGCAATCGTCGATCACCACATACTCATAACCGGCGTCTTTCAACCCGCTTTCTACCATGACATCAGCGGTTTCACGAATCAGCTTGTCATGAATATTCCAAGTGAAAGTGTTCCAGGAATTCCACCCCATAGGCGGGGTGATTCCCAAAAATTTGTCCTGCATAGCTGTTCTCCTCCTATTGCAAAATGTACTTTCATTTTACTCATGGCATTCTTGAAAGTCAATGCTTCTTTTCACTCTTTCAACGCAATAGGTTTATTAGCAAAACAAAAAAGCCCACGGAATACCCGTGAGCTTTTTAATCCGGAAATTGAAACTTACTTCAGTTCCACTTCAGCGCCAGCCTCAACCAGCTTAGCCTTCAGAGCCTCAGCGTCGTCCTTGGAAACGCCTTCCTTAACGGTCTTGGGAGCCTCGTCAACCAGAGCCTTGGCTTCCTTCAGGCCCAGGCCGGTAACTTCCTTAACAACCTTGATAACGTTGATCTTGTTAGCGCCGCCAGACTTCAGAACCACGTCGAACTCGGTCTTCTCTTCAGCAGCGGGAGCAGCAGCAGCGGGAGCAGCCACAGCAACAGCAGCGGGAGCAGCAGCGGAAACGCCGAACTCTTCCTCCAGAGCCTTAACCAGCTCAGAGAGCTCCAGAACAGTAAGGGCCTTAACTTCTTCAATCAGGTTGGTAACTTTCTCAGACATGATAGAATACCTCCATGTAAAATAGTTGATAGCAAAATTAAAATTATAGTGTCAGGCAGCAGCCCAACAAAATCCCTTTTTACGCGCTCTGCTTCTCGGCAATAGCGTTGAGGGCGATAACCAGGCCGCGCAGTGTGCCGTTGAGCACATTGGCAAAGCCCTGAATAGGAGCGTTGAACCCGCCGAGCACCTGGGCCACCAAAACCTCCTTGGGAGGCAGCTTGGCCAGATCGCCAATGCTCTTGGCGTCTACAGCGGCGCCGTCAATAAAGCCGGCCTTCACTGTGAAGTCCTCGTTATCCTTGGCATAATCGGAAAGGATTTTGGGAGCGTCCACATAGCCATTCTCGCTGTAAGCGATAGCAGTAGCGCCGTTGAGATGCTCATCCAAGCCTTCGATTCCAGCCTCTTTAAAAGCCAGGCTCAACAGGGTGTTCTTGACAACCTTGTATTCGCAGCCGGCTTCGCGGAGCTGTTTACGCAGCTTGGTATCCTTCTCCACCGTGATGCCTTCATAGTTCACCAGCACGCCCACGTTAGCATTTTTAAAAGCTTCCACCAACTGAGCAACTTGCTGTTTCTTTTGTTCCAAAATCTTCTCGCTGGGCAATTCGTTTCACCTCCGGATCGTGAAAGTAAATCAAAAAACGCCTTTCCGGGAAACCTCGGAAAGGCGTTGCAAGCAAATCACAGGAAAGCAAGAAACAAATCTCATAAAGAGCGTCTCTTGCACATAGGAGCCTAAACTCCTTTTCCATTTGCTCGTCTTTCCTCGGCAGGCCGGACAAAACCGTTTATAAACCTGCTGTCTTTGGATGGACAGCTCTATTATTATACAGAACAAGACAGACTTTGTCAAGCCTAAAATTCACCGCTTAGATAAACTTTGCGGGATTGATCTTCACGCCGGGGCCCATGGTGGCGCTAACCACACAGGAACGCACATACTGACCCTTTGCGGCAGAAGGCTTCGCCTTAACAATGGCATCCATCAGGGTGTCAAAGTTCTCCTGAAGCTTCTGAGTGCCGAAAGACACCTTGCCGATGGGGCAGTGAATGATGTTGGTCTTATCCAAGCGGTACTCGATCTTACCGGCTTTGGCGTCGGTGACAGCCTTGCCGATATCGGGAGTCACAGTACCAGCCTTGGGGTTGGGCATCAAGCCACGGGGACCCAGGACACGGCCCAGACGGCCTACCAGACCCATCATATCGGGAGTGGTGATCAGCACGTCGAAGTCCATCCAGTTTTCGGACTGGATCTTCTGGACCATTTCCTCGCCGCCTACGAAATCGGCGCCAGCGTTCTTGGCGTCCTCTTCTTTCTCAGGCTTGCAGATAACCAGAACACGTACGCTCTTGCCAGTGCCGTTGGGCAGCACGATAGCGCCGCGAACCTGCTGGTCAGCGTGACGGCCGTCAACGCCCAGCTTTACATGCAACTCGACAGTCTCGTCGAACTTAGCGGTACCAGTCTTGACGCAGATGTCCAAAGCCTCAGCAGTGTCATACAGCTTGCTGCGGT
Source organism: uncultured Neglectibacter sp. (assembly GCA_904419785.1). Classification (GTDB taxonomy): domain Bacteria; phylum Bacillota; class Clostridia; order Oscillospirales; family Acutalibacteraceae; genus Acutalibacter. The sequence continues at coordinate 109,550 of CAJFSY010000005.1, read as the reverse complement.
CGATGAGCTTTGCGCCTTCCACATATTTTTTTCCGTGTTTCATTGTTTCTTTCCTCCAGTGGTAAATATCGGATCCAAAGATTTCCTCCCACCCGGGAATTAATCTACTACTTCGATACCCATGCTGCGGGCGGTGCCGGCGATCATGCTCATAGCACTCTCGACGGAGGAAGCGTTCAAGTCGGGCATTTTCTGCTCGGCGATCTTCTGCACCTGCTCGCGGGTGATTTTGGCGATCTTCTTCTTGTTGGGCTCACCGGAAGCCGTCTCAATCCCGCAGGCTTTCTTAATCAGCACAGCGGCCGGAGGGGTCTTGGTGATAAAGGTGAAAGAACGGTCAGCATAGACCGTAATCACCACGGGGATAATGAGGCCCACGTCATTCTTGGTACGCTCATTGAATTCCTTAGTAAACGCCATAATGTTAACGCCATGCTGGCCGAGCGCGGGACCTACAGGCGGTGCCGCCGGAGTCGCTTTGCCGGCAGGGATCTGGAGCTTGATAAAGCCCGTAACCTTCTGAGCCATTTGTTTGCACCTCCAAAATTCGTGGTGGATGACGGCGCAGCCGTGACAAAGATTTCAGCTGTACCTCCCACAGGGGCAATGCCCCTCACAATCAAAGCGGGAAACCCGCTTGCTGTCTAAAAACGTTCCGCGTATCAAGGGCGCGGTCCCCTGCCCGCTTTAGTCTACGGGCTCGGCCTGGTCCAGCTCCAGTTCGACGGGGGTTTCCCGGCCGAACATAGAAACGGTGACCCGCACGCGGTTTTTCTCCACGTCCATCTCTTCCACCGTGCCCACGAAGCCCTCCAAGGGCCCGTCCACGATGTTCACCGAATCGCCTACCGTATAGCTGACCTCGACCTCTTTCTTGTCAATACCCAGCCGGGCCACTTCGTCCTCCGTCAGCGGAATGGGCTTGGAGGAGGGACCCACAAATCCTGTGCATCCGCGGATATTGCGCACCGCGTACCAAGATTCGTCAGTCATCACCATTTTCACGATGACATAGCCGGGAAAGACCTTTCGTTCCACTTCCTTGCGCTTGCCCGATTCGGTGATCTCCGTCACCTTTTCGGTGGGCACCCGGATCTCTTGGATCAGATCCTGCAGTTGGCGGTTTTCCACCGTTTTTTCCAAGTTGGAAGCCACTTTGTTCTCATACCCGGAATAGGTGTGCACCACATACCATTTTGCTTCTTCAGCCATCTGCTACCTCCGCTTTCCTGAAACCCAAAAAGAGATGTTATCTGGCCACGTCCATCACAAGACCCAGAAGGTTCATGAACACAGTGTCCAGCAGGAAAACGAACAAGGCCACTACAATAATGGTCACCAGCACAATACCGGTGTTCTTGAATGTAGCCTTAGGAGTGGGCCAAACGATCTTTTTGACCTCACCCTTGCAGTCGTGGAAGAATTTCGCCACGCGCTTGAAGAAACGGACAAAGCCGTTTTCGTTCTTCTTGACGTTTTCAGCCATGTCTTCTGCTCCTTACTTGGTTTCCCTGTGCAGGGTGTGCTTCCGGCAGAACCTGCAGTACTTGTTCATTTCCAGCCTGTCGGGATCGTTCTTCTTGTTCTTCTTCGTGTTGTAGTTTCTCTGCTTGCACTCAGTGCAGGCCAGCACGATCTTCACTCGCATTTGTCGGCACCTCCCGTTTTACGGAAAAATTTTTGGGGCTTATCCGCCCCGGCCTCCCTCAGAAAAACAGGCGCAAAAAAAGAACCTCTTTTTCGAGGTGCTATCAGTATAACACAAGCGGTATGCTCTGTCAAGAAAAAACCTTCCGGATTTTCAAGGGATTGCCCGCTTTTCCGGTGTTTTTCCTCCCCCTGCGGACAGCAAAAAGGAGCGGATGACTTTCCGCTCCCCTCTTCTTTGCCTTCCGCACAGAGCAGGCGACTGTCCTTACAAGACGTTTACCGCCGGTCCGTAAGTTTCGCCACTACCTTTTTCTTCTTTTTCTTGCGTTCGGGCTTGATCTTCTTCCCTTTCAGTTTCCGGGTAAATTTAATATCTTTGCGCAGGTCGTCCCCCACACGCTCTTGGAACACTTTAAACGCGCCGTCATCCAAATTGTTGAGCAGGCCCATGGTGACGATGGAACGGGTATCCAGGTCGCCGTTCTTATACATATCGTCCAGCAGCGCGCACAATTTTTTCATAGGGTCGCTGTCCGGATATCTGGTGGCAAGATCTTGGCAGCGCGCCACCACATGGGCTTTGATAAACGTAATGTACCGCACCTGGCCGTACATGATCTTCTCTTCATTGAGCTCATCCTTCAATTCCGGGAAGATATTCACCAAACGGTTCAGGAAGAACAAGGGGTCCACAACCCGTTCCCCGTCCTTGCCCCGGCGCTTCTGCTGCACCACAGCCACCCGCTTCGGCCCCCGCACCACTTCCAAGAAGTCGTTCAGGATGCTTTCGGCGTCGCTCCGGGTACCTTCCTTTTCGTCAAACAGCCACAGGGACAAGCTGCGCCAGTTACCGGGTTCACCATCCTCTTTCAAGGTGGTGGAACGCAGTTCGAAACGCTGCTGCTTGCTGTCATACAAAAGTCCATAAGCTACGTCCTCGGTGGCGAACATCACCAGCCGCCCCGCCGGATCTTCCACAGGCTGGGGTTCACCGAAGCCCTGCTTTTCCAATTCCTCGTAAAGGCCGTTTTGTATCAACTCAAAGGCTTTTATATCCAAAATGATCCACTCCATAAATCCTGTTAAGGTGATTATTTGGGTATCAGTATAGCACGGCGGCCGGGAAAAGTCTATCTTTTTTTAGGGTGCCTATGGGAAAGCCACGGGAAAAGAGTTGCGAAATCCCTGCGGGCATAGTATAATATTGAATCAAGTCTGCTTTTCTTAATATAAATAAGGAAGGCGCGGGTCCGCGACCTGCTGGCCTTACTATAACACAACATTGGGGTGTGATCGCGATGAATAAAAGCGGCAAACTGAGCCTGGCCGTGATCTTTGGCGGGGCTTCCTCCGAACATGAAGTCTCCCGGATGTCGGCCACTTCCATTTTGGAAAACCTTTCCGCGGAAAAATATGACGTGCATATGGTTGGAATCACGAAAAAAGGCGAATGGCGCCTTTACACCGGCGACGTGAAAGACATTGTCAGCGGCGCCTGGGAGCAAGGCCCTACAGCGCCCGCGTTCCTCTCTCCCGACCCTTCCGTTCACGGGCTGGTAGTGCTTCGGGGCGGTAACGCGCAAACTATCCCGCTGGATGTCATCTTCCCTGCCCTTCACGGCAAGAATGGCGAAGACGGCACAATCCAGGGATTGTTCCAGCTTTCGGGAGTTCCCTATGTGGGATGCGGCACCTTGGCTTCCGCCGTGTGCATGGACAAAGCCGTCACCCACACCCTGCTCTCCAACGCGGATATCGAGCAGGCCCATTACCTGTGGTTCTACGCGGACCGTTTCACCGCGGCAGCCGAGACCATAAAAAACAAGATAAAGGCCCGGCTGGATTTCCCGGTGTTTGTCAAACCCGCCAACGCCGGCTCTTCCGTAGGCGTCAGCAAGGTAGAGCGTTTTGAGGACCTGGACGCCGCCATTGAAAAAGCGGCCCGGGAAGATTCCAAGATCGTGGTGGAAGAAGGCATCAAAGGCCAGGAAGTAGAGTGCGCCGTATTGGGCAACCGCGACGCGGAAGCTTCCATCATTGGGGAAATCGGCGCTTCCGCCCAATTTTACGACTACGACGACAAATATATCAACGGCACCAGCCAGCTTTTCATTCCCGCCCGGATCGACGAGGAAGTATCCGACAAGATCCGGCAGACAGCGGTGCGTGCTTACCGTCTGCTGGGATGCTCTGGTTTGGCCCGTGTGGATTTCTTCGTGACCGAAGGGGATCACCGGGTGATTTTGAACGAGATAAACACTCTGCCGGGCTTCACCTCGATCAGTATGTATCCCAAGCTGTGGATGGCCATGGGGCTGACTTACAGCGAGCTTCTGGATAAACTGGTGGACCTGGCTTTTCAAAAAGCGGGCCTGTGATGGCCGGAAGGGAGCGTCTCCATGGATAACCGACCCATCGGCGTGTTCGACTCGGGTTTAGGCGGCTTGACTGCCGTAAAACAGCTGGAACAAGTGCTTCCGGGAGAAAGCATCGTGTATTTTGGCGATACAGGCCGGGTGCCCTACGGTTCCCGGGGAAACGACACTATTCTCCGCTATGCCAAGCAGGACATGGCTTTTCTGCTTTCGCAAAACGTAAAAGCAGTGCTGGCAGCCTGCGGCACGGTAAGTTCTGTGGCCCACCGTGTGGGAGAAGCCCTGAGCGTCCCCTTTATCGACGTGATCGGCCCCAGCGCCAAAGCAGCAGCGGCGGCTACTAAAAATGGAAAGATCGGCGTTATCGGCACGGCGGCTACCATCGCCAGTGATTCTTACCGGAGCGCGCTGCTGCGTATCAACCACAAGCTGGAAGTGTTCCCACAGCCTTGCCCTTTGTTTGTCCACTTGGTGGAAAGCGGTTTCGTGTCTCCCCAGGACGAAGTGACCCGGCTGGTGGCGGAACGGTATTTGGCCCCTATACGGGCGGCTGGGGTCGACACCTTGATTCTGGGCTGCACTCACTATCCCATCATCGCCCCCACTATCGCCTCTGTTATGGGCCGGGGCGTCACGCTTATCGACAGCGGGCGGGAAGCGGCGCTGGCCATGACCCGGTGCTTGCAAGAGAAAGACCTGCTTTGTCAGGAAGGCACCCAGCGGGATGCGGGATATTTCGTAACAGACACCCCGGAAAATTTCATGAACGTGGCGGAACTGTTCCTGGGGCACAGCGTAGAAGGCCGCACCCAACGTATCGATATTGAAAGTTACCCCATTTGAACGGGGAAAGAAGGAAACGGGAATGTTAAAGGACGATTACGATATCAATATTATCGGCCGGCAAGATTATCCGGATTTTCGGGAAGCATCCGGAGAGATCACCTTGAACACCACAGGGGCCTACACCTATCGGGGCGGAGCTCGTTTTATCGCTTATAAGGAATACGACACGGAAAACCCCAAGGTATCTTACACCTCTGTGCTGAAAGTGGAACCCGGCAAAGTGACCATGATGCGTTCCGGGTCGGCAACACGGCTGATTCTGGAAGAAGGCCGCCGCCACCTCTGTCTGTATGACACAGGCTACGGCACTTTGAGCGTCGGTGTGTTCACCAGCTCTTTGCTCTCTTCGTTGGGAGAACAAGGGGGCCGCATCGACATCAAATATACGCTGGATATTGATTCCAATTTGTCCAGCAGCAACGAGATCACAGTGGAAATCAAGCCCCGCGGCCGGGCGGGGTTTCGGATTTAACAAGCAAATAGAAAGGATTGAAAACTATGTCTCAATTAGTCGCCACAGCCACCGCGCAGCTGCGGAAAGCGCTGGAGCAGGCCATGAGCCAGGCCATTGAAAAAGGACAGCTTCCTCAAGCTGCTTTGCCGGAGATCGCTCTGGAGGTGCCGGCGGACCGCTCTCACGGAGACTGGTCCTGCAACGCCGCCATGGCCGGAGCACGCACTTTCCGCATGGCCCCGGCGAAAATCGCCCAAGCCATTCAGGAAAACCTGGATCTTTCGGACACCTATTTCAGCAAGTGCGAGATCGCCGGACCCGGCTTTTTGAACTTCACTTATGAGCCCCGCTTTTATGGAGAGGTGCTCCAGGACATCCACAAGCTGGAAAAAGACTATGGCCGCAGCGATTTCGGCGGCGGCAACCGGGTGCTGGTTGAATTTGTCTCCGCCAACCCCACAGGCCCCATGCATATTGGCAACGCCCGGGGCGGCGTGCTGGGCGACGCGTTGGCGTCTGTGCTGGACGCAGCCGGTTACTCGGTGGAACGGGAGTTCTACATCAACGACGCAGGCAACCAGGTGAATAAATTCGGCGCCTCTTTAGAAGCTCGGTATTTGCAGATCTACAAGGGCGAGGAAGCCGTACCCTTCCCCGAGGATGGATATAAAGGCGCGGATATAGTGGAGCACGCCCAGCATTTCGCTGAAGAATACGGCGACAAGTATGTAAATGCCAGCGAAGAAGAACGCCGGGCGGCTTTGGTAGGCTATGCCCTGCCCAAGAACATCCAGGGGCTGCATGACGATCTGCTCCGTTATCGGGTGGAATACGACAACTGGTTCAAAGAATCCAGCCTGCACGAGAAGGGCGCTGTGGAGCGGGTAGTAGAGCTGCTCAAGGAAAAAGGTGCCACTTATGAAAAGGAAGGCGCCGTGTGGTTCCATGGCGAAAACTATGGCAGTGAAGATTTCGTTTTGGTGCGTTCCAATGGCGTGCCCACCTATGTGGTGCCGGACATCGCCTATCATTACGGCAAGCTGGTGACCCGGGGCTTTGACCGGGCTATCGACGTTCTGGGAGCCGATCACCATGGCTATGTACCCCGTCTGAAAGCGGCCCTTACCGCCTTGGGGGTAGATGCTTCCCGGTTAGATGTGGTTTTGATGCAAATGGTGCGCCTGGTACGTGACGGGGAAGTCGTCAAGGCCAGCAAGCGCAGCGGCAAAGCCATTACGCTGGTGACTCTGCTGGAAGAAGTCCCGGTGGATGCGGCGCGTTTCCTGTTCAACTCCTATGAAGCCAACACACGTATCGACTTTGACTTAGACCTGGCAGTGCAGCAGGATTCTCAGAACCCGGTATATTACGTGCAGTACGCTCACGCCCGTATCTGCAGCATTTTGAAAAACCTGGCCGCCGACGGCATTACGCCCCGTGAGTGCTCCACAGAAGAACTGGCCCTTCTCACCGCTCCCGAAGAGTTGGAATTGATCCGCTATCTCTCTTCTTACACTGGGGAAGTCACCGCCGCAGCCAGAACGCTCGATCCCGCGAAGATCACCAAGTACGTGATGAATCTGTCCACCTTGTTCCACAAGTTCTATAACGCGTGCCGGGTAAAAGGCGTGGACGAGTCTTTGACCGCCGCCCGTCTCTACCTGTGCACCGCCACCCGCACCGTATTGGAAAACGCTTTGGCTTTATTCAAAGTTACGGCTCCTGAATCTATGTAAAAACGGAAAGCACAAAACGCCCCGCCAGCGGCAGGGCGTTTTTCTTTTATCCTTGCTGATTCCATCGGGCAAGCGCTTTTTCCACTTCGCTGCTGTCAAGTTCTGGAAAAGGTATCAGCGCTCCAGGCTCATCGTAGGGCGCGATTTCTTTTTCAAGCCAAAGCACATCCAGCCAGCGTCCCTGCTTGTACCCAGCATTGCGAAAACGCCCAGCCTCCCCAAAGCCTAATGCGGTGTGCATCGCCACGCTCGCCTCATTCTCTGCTGTGATACACCCATATACGGTACGCACACCTTGCAGACGCAGCAAATCGAACAAAGCCCCATAAAGCTTCCGTCCAATTCCACGGCGGCAAGCTTCCGGATGAAGGTACACGGTCAATTCCGCGCCCCATTGATAAGCGGGCCTGGCAGCATAGGGATGGGCATAGGCATACCCAAGCACTCTTCCCCCCTCTTCCCAAACAAGGTATGGATGCCGGGCCAAAGTGTTTTTCACACGGCTGGAAAACTCCTCTACCGTTGGGACCTGATACTCGAATGAAACCACCGTTTCCGTTACGTAAGGGGCATAGATCTCTAAAAGCGCCGGGGCATCTTCCGGCCGGGCCAGCCGGACTCCCCCACCTTGCGCGATCACCGTTTCCACGGCCAAAAGTGCAGGCCGTAAGCTACAAGACACAAAGAAATGATCCCCGCGCTGATGGCCGCGCCGATCGCCATGGAGGTATGCTGCATGGGTCCGGCCACCATGCTGATGACAATCGCCGCTGCGTCAGCAAATAACAGCAGGCGGTATAGTTTCCGTTCCACACTGGTCATAGTACATCTTCCTTTCTCACTGAAAGGGAGCGCTTTTCAAGATATGCTCCCTCTCATTTTTCGCCGCGCGTTTTTCGAATGGCCATCACAAAAGGCCGTTGGAAAGAGCAGCCAGCTGGTCTAATGTCAAACGTTCCGCGCGAACATTGGCTGCCGCCCCAGCAGACAGCAGCGCTTGTTCCACTTGGGGTTTGGGCAGTCCCAAAGTTGCGGAAACAGAATTGGCCGCGGTCTTTCTGCGCTGGGCGAAAGCCGCCCGGGACACTTTGAAAAACCATTCCTCATCCCGGACAGCTACCGGGGGCTCTTTTAACAGGTCTAACCGGATAACCGCAGAATCCACATTGGGCGGAGGCAAAAAACTGCCCCTTCCCACTTGGAACAGCATTTTGGGCGCGCTCCGGTAATGGACCGCCACGCTTACCGCCCCACACTCTCTTGTTCCGGGAGGGGCGCACAACCGCTGGGCAGCCTCTTTCTGCACCATCACTGTGATCGCTGAAAGGGGCAGGTCCTCTTCCAGCAAACGGAGGATCACCGGGGAAGTGATATAATAAGGCAGGTTCGCGCAGACACACACTGGGCCGCCGCCAAACTCTTCCTGGATCAACTGGCGAAGGTCCAATTTCATCACGTCGCCGGGAACGATCTTCACATTATCCCGTCCCGCCAGCGTCTCTTCCAGCACGGGGAACAGCCGCTGGTCCAGCTCTATGGCCACCACTTTTTTCGCCACCTGGGAAAGCTCCCATGTCAGCACGCCGATGCCCGGCCCTACTTCTATAACTCCGGCGCAATCTTGGGCGCCGCATTCTTGAGCCATGCGGGGACACACCCCACTGTTTATGAGAAAATTCTGCCCCAAAGCTTTGGAAAAATGGAACCCGTGGCGGGACAACACCGCTTTGATCTGTCCGGGATCTGAAAGATGGCTCATGGATTTTCCTCCTGTTCTGTCACTTGATACAACACGCGGGCGCCGTCATCATACACCCGGGGATAAAGACTGTCCAAAGCCTCCTGGTCCACTTGGTAAGAATTCCGATCAAAATCGCTGACCAGAATATAATCCACCCCCATCCGCTCCAAAAGCGGCCACGCCTCTTCCGTATCCTCGTAAATCACCTGAACGTCTTTTAAACTGCTTTCATAAGACAGCCCATGATAAAAAAGGTAGGATGGCGAACCGCACACGATATCCCTCCCCGTCAAGGAAGCGATCTCGTTGTTGTGGCGGGTATCGGTGAGAATCAGCGCGCTGGGAGCCGTATGGGTCTCCACCCACTTGGCGAGAGACAGAGCGCCGTGACCAAATAACTCGTAGCTGGCCACGGCTTCTCTGCCCATGGTCAGCACCGCGGAGACAGAAGTCAATGCCAGCATCCCGGCAGCGGCTCCCGCCTGGGCTCGTTTGTTTCGGAGAAGCTTCAGTCCACGCCAGGCGCACTGGGCGGCCGCACAGCACAAAAACGCGAAAGCGGGATAAAACAGCTTGTTGTTATCATAGTCGTTGGGCTGGAACTCCACCAATTCCGCCAAGAGCCAGATTGCCAAGGCCGGAGCGTATTGGGCGAATTCCCGGCCTTTGGCCAACAGCAGCCCTGTCAGCGCCAAAACAGCTGTCAACCCCAGGTTTTTCAAATAAAACAACAAGTAGCTGTCCCCGCCGATAACCCAGCCAAAATGTCCACGGACAAAATTTCCCGCACCCGCTTGGTGAAACGTCCAATAGAAAAGCTGTGGCAGCGCCGGGACGCACGCCGCCAAAAGCAGTACGCCCCATGTGGAAAGAACACCTCTCCCATTCCGGCGGCGGACCGTTTGTACCAGAAGGAAAGCCGCTAGTGTCAAAAATACCGCAAGCACAACGCCCGCGGCTCCTAAAAACCAAGGCGAGTTCTCTTTTCCCCGAGCCACTTCTTTCACCACACAAAAAATGGGAAGCCCCGCGATAATAAGGGCTTTCCCCACCACGGCAGATTTTTCTTCCCCAAAAAGCCCGCCGCACAGGGAAAAGACCATCCACACGCCGCAGACCAGGCCCATAGCCAAAAAAGAGTGGGTGTGTACCATGGGCATAGCCCCAGCCATGAGTCCCGCCAAAAGGAACCCACGCTTTTCCCCCTGGAACACTGCCCGATATAACAAATAGAGGGCTGGGAACAACATGGCCCATCCAAACAGTGTGGCCCGCTGCGGAAGCATCATATCCACAACCACGTTGACCCATCGAATGTTTTTCTCCACAAGGTTCGTAGGGGTTTGGTAAAACCCTGTGAAAATCCGGGTAAAATTCTCCCATCCCCCACCCAGGAAATACAAAAACCCTAACCCGCCGTTAAATACGAAAAGAATCCACGCCAAGGCGGTCCGGCCTTTTCCTTGAGTCATCCGGGCAAAAAAACCATACAGGCCAAAAAGCACCTGGCCCCCCGCTGCCCACATAGGCAAAGCGTACGCCAGCCGCAAAGGGGCCCCCAGCTGGTAAAGGCTGGAAGAAATACTGTCGGACAAAAAGGGATAGGACAGCCGCGTACCGGGCAGAAGGGAATAATCCGGGGGAAAATCCTGCTGGTTCGCCAGGGAAGTGATAAAACTCAAGTGCATACTCATATCGCCATAGGTAGCTTGGCTGGAATAAACCACGCCATTCTTCCAGCGGAACGAGTGCCAAACCAAATAGCAGAAGAAAACCCATACCGCCAAAACCACCCACAGAAACTTCCTCCGATGGAAAGCGGAACAAATTCCAGAAAGAGAAATCCCCGGCACGGAAAGGCGGCGGCTCCCCCACAAAGCGGCGCCAGCCAAAAGTATATCCAAACACAAGCCGCAAGCCAAAGCGAGAGGGGTAAAATCCAGGAAGAAAGCGAAGAGCACGGGGAACCATTGAAGCGAAACGCTGCCCCACACACTGCCAATCAGCAGACGCACTCCACCGCTCTCTTTGGGAAGAGCCAACCGTGCAAGAGCCATACCGCAGCACTGGAACAATCCAAAAACCACAATCGCCAGCGCCCCGCCCTGCAATGTACCCTCCATCATCACTTCCCCTTCCTCATCCGAATAAGAGGATTGTACCATTTCCCCGAAAAAATGTAAAGTTGCCAAACTGTCTCACACAAGGTATAATAGCAAGAAAAAAGGGGGTATCGCCAATGGAAGGGTTACAGCGGCGTGATAAAATCAACTATTATTTGGATTTGGCGGAAGCAGTCAGCCAGCGCGGGACCTGCTTGCGGAAGCTTTACGGAGCGGTGATTGTAAAAAACGACGAGGTCATCTCTACCGGCTATGTAGGGGCTCCCCGTGGCAGGCAAAACTGCTCTGACCTGGGCTACTGCCTGCGCACACAGCTGGGCATCCCCCGGGGGGAACGGTATGAGCTGTGCCGCAGCGTACACGCGGAAGCCAACGCCATTATCTGCGCTTCCCGCCGGGACATGATCGGCGCTACCCTTTATCTGGTTGGCAAAGAAGTCCCCACCGGGGAATACGTGCAGAACGCCATGTGCTGCTCTATGTGCAAGCGGATGATCATCAACGCCGGGATCGCCCAAGTAGTGGTGAGGGATGACCGAGAACACTACCGGGTGATCGACGTGGAGCAATGGGTGACCGAGGATGAGTCTTTGAAAGGGGTGCTGGGCTATTGAGCGCCTTGTGGACCCATATTTCCGGAAGCCCGGCCAAAAAGCCCCATTACGGTTTACTGGATACTGTGCGGGGGATCTGCTTGATCAGCATGATCGCCTATCACGGCATGTACGACCTGGTGGATGTGTTCCGCCTGCCCGCGGCCTGGTATCACAGCTGGCCAGGGTATGTGTGGCAGCAAAGCATCTGCTGGACGTTCATCCTCCTTTCCGGCATGTGCTGGCGGCTTTCCCAACACCACATAAAACGTGGTTTGATCCTGGTGGGCTGCGCTACAGCTATCAGCCTGATCACTTGGCTCGCCATGCCTTCTCAGCTGATTTTATACGGCGTGCTGAACTTATTGGGGCTTTCCGCGCTGCTGCTGATCCCCTTGGACAAAGTGTTCCGGAAGCTTCCCCCTTGGGCAGGACTGGCGGGGGCGCTGGCGCTTTTTGTCATCACCCGGAACATCCCCCGGGGCAGTCTGGGGTTTGAGGGATGGGTGTTCTGCCAGCTTCCCCCCGCACTGTACCAGTGGGATTTTCCGGCGGTAATCGGCTTTCATTCCCCCCAATTCTACTCCGCCGACTATTTCCCCATGATCCCTTGGTTTTTCTTATACTGCGCGGGATATTTCCTATGGGGCATCCTTTCAGAAAGCCCCAGGGCAAAAAAACTGCTTACACCCGGCATACGGCCTCTATCCTTTTTGGGGCGTCACAGTTTGGTGATCTATCTGGCCCACCAGCCTGTGTTGATGGGCATATTCCTTCTGCTGGGCCAGCTGAGTGTTTTCTGATAATCTAAATTTTAAACATAAAAAAAGACCAGCTTCCCGGCTGGTCTTTTTCTTACGCCTTCGCTTCCCGTGTCTCGCTGCGGTTGATGGCGCAGATGATCCCTTTAATCGAAGCGATACTGATATTGTTGTCCATCCCTACGCCGAACACGATCTCTCCCCCATGCCGCAGCTGGATATAAGACACAGCTTTGGAGTCCGCGCCGGAAGCTACCGCATGTTCACTGTAAGATACAAATTCATAATCCGTCAGCCCTAAAGTACGCAAAGCGTTGAAGAAGGCATCAATGGGGCCGTTTCCTCTGCCGGATACTTCCTTGTTCACATGATGATACCGGATGATTCCTTCAAAATCTACCAGCACTTGACCGTTCCCGGCATTCTCTTCGAAAATGCGGTATGTCAGCAGATGATACGGATGGATGATATCCAAATATTCCTTTTGGAAAATGGCGAACACTTCTTCGGGGTTCAGTTCTCTGCGCGCCCGTTCGCAGGCCGCCTTGACCAGCGCGCCGAATTCCGGGTGCATGGCTTTGGGGAGCTGATACCCAAACGCCTGCCGCATCACAAAAGCGGCGCCACCCTTTCCCGACTGGCTGTTGATGCGGATGATAGGCTCATACTGCCTTCCAAGGTCCGCCGGGTCAATGGGAAGATAGGGTACCTCCCAATAGGGTGAGGCGTGCTTGGCCATGTAACCGATCCCTTTGTTGATAGCATCCTGATGGGAACCGGAAAAGGCGGTGAATACCAATTCCCCCGCGTAGGGATGCCGCGGATGCACCTTCATCTGGGTACATTCCTCATACACCTGCCGGATGTGGTTCATGTGGGAAAAATCAAGTTCCGGGTCTACCCCTTGTGAGTAAAGGTTCATGGCCAAATTCATGATGTCTACGTTCCCGGTGCGCTCTCCGTTTCCAAAAAGGGTGCCTTCTACCCGTTGCGCGCCCGCCATAAGCCCCAATTCCGTGGCAGCCACAGCCGTGCCCCGGTCATTGTGGGGATGCAGGCTGATCACGGCGCTGTCCCTGTGACGCAGATTTTCGCACACATATTCCACCTGGTCGGCATAGGTGTTGGGAGTGCACATCTCCACCGTGTTCGGCAAATTGAGAATCACCTTTTCCTCTGGGGATGCCCCCAGTTCTTCCAAGACACGGTCACAGATGCGCACGGAATTTTCCACTTCCGTGCCGGAAAAGCTTTCGGGAGAATACTCATAGCGAATGCGAATATCCGGCTGTTGGCTCCGAAGCTCCTCGGTTAAGGCGCGGATGAGCCTGGCGCCTTCCACCGCGATGTCGATCACGCCATCCATATCGGTGCCGAACACAACTTTCCGCTGAAGCGTGGAAGTGGAATTGTAAAAATGGATGATCACGTCCTTGGCGCCCTGAATAGCTTGAAAAGTTCGGCGAATCAAGTGTTCCCTGGCCTGCACCAGCACTTGGATGGTGACCCCTTCCGGAATCAGTTCCTCCTCGATCAAAGTCCGCAGTATCTCATATTCCGTTTCAGAAGAAGCCGGGAACCCCACTTCGATCTCCCGGAAACCCACAGCCGTCAGCATCCGGAAAAATTCCACCTTTTGCTCCAGATTCATAGGATTCACCAGTGCCTGGTTGCCGTCCCTCAAATCCACGCTGCACCAAACCGGCGCTTTTTGGATCACTCGATCCGGCCAAGAGCGGTTTTTCAACGCGATGGGCTGGAACGGCCGATATTTCCGAAACCCCTGGTTCATTCCCATCCACCCTTTCTGCATACAAATTTCCTTACAGCCAAATAAAAAGCTACAAAAAACCCCGGGCACGACTTCCGTCGCGTCCGGGGCGAAGAATCCTCCGCGGTACCACCCGTGTTTGGCAAAGGTCCCCCTTTGCCCTCAACAGCCTGCTTTCAGGCCCGGCGTTAACGCCGCCTTACGTCCTTCCCTAGGTCTGCCCTCGCGAAAGGAAACTCTGGGATGAGCTATCCCGACGGATGCCCGCCTGCTTCCACCTGCCGCAGGCTCTCTGAAGAGCGTTCCGCCGTCTTTTTCCCATCATCGTTTTTTCGGTTATTCCCTTTTTATGGCATTATAGGCCGGGATGATTTTTTTGTCAAGGGTGGGGTTCCTCATTTTCCTGAGAATCCCCTTCTTTCTTTCCCCAAGCCCGGTCTGCGGCTTCCCGGGCAATATCCACCACCAAATGGTCGGGACCTTCTCCCGCGTCATCCTGGGGCAGGGTGGCATAGACCTCCATCACCATGGAGCGCATCCACAGGCTGGGGGTAATGCGCACAGAATAACCGCAGCCCGGCTGACACATCCATTCATAGGGCTGGGCCCGGGGCAATCCATAAGCGGAAAGCAGCCCGGTAATGACTCCGGCGTGTGTGACCAGCACCCCGCTGGTCTCCCCTTTCACCATCATATTCTGCACCAAAGTCTCAAACCCTTTGCACACCCGCTGCAAAAATACCGGGCCGCTTTCTCCATTCGGCGGCGCCGCCTGCCCTCCTTCTTCCATCCATCGCAGGAACTTGGGGTCGTTTTGAAGCTCTTTTACGGTTTTGTTCTCCCAGTCGCCAAAATCGCATTCGGCCATTTCCAAAACCACCTCAGGGTCCGCCTGGGGATAAAGCAATCGCAGGGTATCCACACAGCGGGTGGAGGGGCTGGCGTAAAAAGACGCCGCTTCCGGATAGCGGTATTTCCGTTTCAATTCCATCAGCTCTTGAACGGAAGAAGCAGCCAAAGGGGATTCTGTTCGGCCGATATACCGCCCTTCCAAATTGCCTTCACAGGGCATATTGCGAATCAAGTGGATTACGTATGATTTCATAAATTCCTCCCAATCCTCCCAAAAAAAAGAAGGGTATTTTTTACGCTTTCTTTCCTTATATTTCCCAAAACGCATTTACTTTCCTACAGTATACTGTATAATTATCCTAGATATTCATTCGTTTGCTTTCTGTTCCTTAAAGCTTTTCAAAAGCCGTTTGACCGGAAAATATTCCGGCCAAAATTTCCGGCGGCAATCGAGGTGTTCTTTATGACGAACAGCGATTTTCCAAGGATCTTGACTCTGCTACGCAAGGAACGGGGCTTCAGCCAGAAAAGCGTGGCTTCGGATTTGGGTATTTCTCAAGCGCTGCTTTCCCACTATGAAAAGGGGATTCGGGAATGCGGGTTGGATTTTTTAGTCCGCGCCGCAGATTATTATGGTGTATCCTGTGACTATTTGTTAGGACGCACACCTCATCGAAATGGGGTGGCTCCCGCGGAAATCCCCGCCAACAAGGGAACCGTCTTAAACGCTTTCGACACCACTTCTACCATGGAGTATCAGCGCAGAACCCTTATAAATTCCCTTCATATTGTATTTGGTCTCTTGAAAAAAATCAATAGCGAAGGTGTAACCCACCATGTTTTCGCCTATTTTTCCGACGCCATTTATAAAACGTTTCGAACGCTCTATTCCGCCCATGGCAAAAGCCCACAAGAGGTTTTCTCTTTAGACCAACAGCTTTACCGCTCGCAAACAGACGCGCACATGGTTTTGGAAGAAGCCAAAGCACACTATCTGTTAGAAGGAAACTCTTTTGAAAACATTTCGGGTGTAAAGCAGGAGACTCTTTCCGTGCTAAACCCGGAAAAGCTCTTGCGGGATTTCCCACAATACGCTCCTTCTTTGTTTGAGTTGGTTCAAAAAGTTGAGAAAAACATCTCCGGCAAATAGCAGATATTAGAACCTTCAAAGCTGCGAGTAATATGCTATCCTTTCTTTTCTTATTGTATAAAAATACAAAATTATACCTTTAGGATAAACTTAGTGAAAACGCTCTGGTTTTCAGAAAATTTTTCTGGAAAATAACGGGCGTTTTCCTTTTTTTGAAAAATATTTGCTAACCAACAGAAGAAATCCGGTAAAATCGGAAAATGGAAAATAGTATTTGTCATTTTCACCCTATTTGTGGTAGAATAATGAAATGAGTGGTTTCGGGAAGCGGCAGTTTCCCCTTTCCAGAACAGGCTAGTGAAAGGCAGGTAACGACCATGTGCGGATTCGTTGGATTTATTGACGGCGGCGACACCCAGCAAGACGCCGGTGTGCTCCGCTCTATGACGGACGCCATCCGTCACCGTGGCCCCGACGACGCGGATTATTATATGGACGGTTCTATTTCCCTGGGGTTCCGGCGTCTCTCCATTATCGACCTGGAGGGCGGCAGGCAGCCTATCTTAAACGAGGATGGCACCAAAGTGCTCACATTTAACGGGGAAATTTATAATTACCAAGAGATCAAACAGGAATTGCTGAAAGCAGGCCATGTGTTCAAAACAGCTACCGACTCCGAAGTGCTTCTCCACGGCTATGAGGAATACGGCGAAAAGCTGCTGAACAAGCTGCGGGGCATGTTCGCTTTTGTTATTTGGGACAAGGTAAAAAAAGAGCTTTTCGGCGCCCGGGACTTTTTTGGCATCAAGCCTTTATATTATGCCCGGATGGAAGGCACGCTGATGTTTGGTTCGGAGATCAAAAGCTTTCTGCATCATCCCCATTTTCACAAAGAGCTGAACGAGCAGGCGTTGGAAAATTATCTTTCGTTCCAATATTCCCCTGGCCCTGAGACCTTTTTCAAAGGTGTCTACAAAATGCCTCCCGCCCACTATTTCCGTTATCGTGACGGCAAGATGGACGTTACCCGGTATTGGCTGCCGGAATTCCACGCCGAAGAGGACAAAACCTTGGACTACTGGGTCGACGAGATCGAAAAGACCTTCGACGATTCTGTAGAAGCCCATAAGATTTCCGACGTGGAAGTAGGCTCTTTCCTCTCTTCCGGTGTAGACTCCAGTTATGTGGCCTGCTCCGCCCATGTGGACAAGACCTTTACCGTGGGTTTTGACAACGGCACCAAATATAACGAAATCAGCTATGCCCAGGAACTTTCCGAACAAATCCCGGTAAAGAATATCAGCAAGATCATTACCCCCGAGGAATTCTGGGGCAATTTTCCAAAGATTCAGTATCACATGGACGAGCCTCTGGCTGACCCTGCGGCAGTTGCCCTTTATTTTGTATGCAACATTGCTGCCCAGCATTTAAAGGTGGTGCTTTCCGGCGAAGGCGCGGACGAGATCTTTGGCGGATACAATATCTACAAAGAGCCTTTGGAGATGCCTTGGTACGATAAAATCCCCTTCCCCATCCGCAAGCTGATCGGCAATGTGGCTGGACTGTTCCCCGCCCATCGCGGTTTGAACTTTTTGGTGCGCCGGGGCAAACGGTTAGAGGAGCGCTTCATCGGCAACGCTTATATGTTCACCCAAAAGGAACGCCGTGCTTTGCTGAAACATCCCACTGGGGCGGCGGCTCCCGAGGACCTGTGCAAACCTTATTATGATATGGTGGCTGACAAGGATGCTGTTACCAAGATGCAGTTCGTAGACCTGAACATGTGGATGGTGGGCGATATCCTTTTGAAAGCCGACAAGATGAGCATGGCAAATTCTCTGGAACTGCGGGTGCCTTTCCTGGATAAGAAGATCATGGCGCTAGCAGGACGCATCCCCACAAAATACCGCGTAAACAGCGAAAACACCAAATACGCCATGCGTAAGGCCGCCTTGCGCCGGATGCCCGACAAATGGGCTTCCAAGAAAAAGCTGGGCTTCCCTGTGCCCACCCGGGTGTGGCTGAAAGAGGACAAATATTACAACATCGTCCGTGAGGAATTTACCGGAGCCAACGCGGAAAGATTTTTCCACACCGAAAAGCTGCTCAAGCTTTTGGATGACCACCGGGTCGGCAAGGCTGACAACAGCCGCCGGGTATGGACGGTATATACCTTCTTGATTTGGTATAAACAGTTTTTCAGCGAAGAAAAAGCCCAGGCCTAAATCCTGGATGGGCAAGATGATTTTGAAATGAGGTCCGAAAATATGAGTCAGGAAATTGCGTTTCAGCCTGTCCTATTGGGCAGCGACATCAACGTTTATGGTATGGCCCGCTCGTTCCACCAGGAATACGGGTTAAAGTCCGTAGCCATCGGCAAAGGGGTTTTAGGTCCCTGCACCGCCAGCAAGATCGTTTCTGTAGAAGTGGTGGAACCCAATTTGGAAGACGACCAGGTATTCGTCAAGACACTTCTGGATTTTGCGAAGCGCTATGAAGGAAGCGGCAAGCGTCTGCTGCTGGTGCCTTGCGGGGATAACTATATCAAATTGCTGGTGCGTAACCAGGAAAAGCTCCGGGGGATTTACGAATTTGAGTGTATCGATGAAGATCTGCTCATGCGCCTCTCGATCAAAGAAAGCTTCTATCAGGTATGTACCGAGCACGGCTTCGCTTTTCCAAAAACTACCACCTGCTCTTATGAGGACTATAAAACCGTGGAATTGCCTTTCGACTTCCCGGTCATCATCAAACCTTCTAACTCTGTGGCTTACTGGAACTGCCATTTCCCCCATAAGAAGAAGGTGTTCGTCGCCCAAAGCCGCGAAGAATTCAAGGCCATCTTAGAGGCGATTTACGCTTCCTCATACAAAGACCATTTGATCTTGCAGGAATATATCCCCGGCGACGACAGCAACATGCGGGTGATGAACTGCTATTGCGGCCGGGATAAAAAGGTGAAGCTCATCGCTTTGGGCAACGCCTTGCTGGAAGAGCATTCTCCCGAGGGAATCGGCAGCTACGCCGCTATTATCAACGGTTATGATGAGAAGCTCAATGAAATGATGAAAAATTTCCTGGAAGGTATCGGCTATGTGGGCTTTGCCAACTTCGATATGAAATATGACCATCGGGACGGTACCTATAAGCTATTCGAAATGAACCTGCGCCAGGGCCGCAGCAGTTATTTTGTCACGGCGGCAGGATATAACCTGGCCAAATGGCTGGTGGACGATGTGATCTATCACAAGGACATGCCCTGCACTGTGGCCAAAAACAAGGTGCTGTGGACCATCATCCCCACCAAGATCATCTTCGACTATGTAAAAAGCGAAAGCGTAAAGGCAGAAGCCAAAGCGCTTATTAAAGCGGGAAAAGTGTGCCATTCCTATTATTACGAGGGCGACCGCTCTTTCAAGCGGTGGGTACACTATCAAAAGAACCAGTTCCACTATTTTGAAAAATACCGGCGCTATTTTGGCAACAAGGGCTTGCGGGACTGAGCCGCGCCGTACAAGGAGAGATGCTATGGAAACCTTGGGCATCATAGGCGGGATGGGGCCAATGGCCACCGCGTACCTGCTGGAGCTCATCATCCAGATGACCGACGCTAAAACAGATCAAGAACATTTGAACATCATGGTCTTAAACAACCCCCAGGTACCGGACCGCACCGCCTATATCCTGGATCAATCAAAGGCCTCTCCCCTGCCGGTGCTTCATCAAATGGCCCACACGCTGGAAACCATGGGCGCTCGGGTACTTTGCGCCCCTTGCGTCACTTCTCACTATTTCTATCGGGAGCTTTCCGAAGGCGTTTCCGTGCCTTTCCTCCATATGGTTGAGGAAACCGCTCGGGAATTACAGGCCGCCGGAAAAAAGAAAGCGGGAATCCTGGCCACCACCGGCACGGTAAAAACCGGGCTCTTTCAAACGGCCTTGGAGAAATTCGGTTTGGAATACGCTTTACCCGGCGAAAAAGCCCAGACGTTGACCATGTCCTTGATCTATGACGATATCAAAGCCGGACGCCCGGCCAACATGGATAAATTCCGGCGGGCCAGCGACGAGCTGTTTGACGCCGGCTGTGACAGCGTCATCCTTGGATGCACAGAGCTTTCCCTTGTAAAAAAGGACACGCATCTTCCCGCTTTGGGTTTTCTGGACGCTTTGGAGGTCCTTTCAAAACGATGTGTGGAAGCCTGCGGCGGAAAACTCAAAGCGGAATACCGCCAGCTGATTTCATAAAAGCGAAACTTCAAAACTGTGAAAGGAGACCATGCCCATGTGCGGTTTTGTAGGATTTAAAAATACACCAGAGGTGGCCAGCCCTGAAAATGTAGTAAAAGCCATGGCTGACCGCATCATCCACAGAGGTCCGGACGATGCCGACTACTATGTAGACGGGGATGTTTCCCTGGGTTTCCGCCGGCTTTCCATCATCGACCTGGAAGGCGGCAGACAGCCGCTTCTAAACGAAGATGGCACCAAAGTCCTGGTCTTTAATGGCGAGATCTATAACTTTCAAAGCCTGCGGGAAGACCTTCTGCAAAAAGGCCATGTGTTCAAAACACGCACCGATTCCGAGACCATCCTTCACGGCTATGAGGAATATGGCAAAGAAATCTTGCAAAAGCTGCGGGGAATGTTTGCCTTTGTTATTTGGGACAGTGTAAAAAAAGAACTTTTCGGCGCCCGGGATATTTTTGGTATCAAACCTTTTTATTACTATAAAAACGGCGACCAATTTTTCTTTGGTTCTGAGATCAAAAGTTTTCTTTCCCATCCTTGCTTCAAAAAGGAACTGGATGAAGAAAAAATCCCCGAGTATCTTTCTTACGAATATATTCCTTACGAAAACACTATCTTCAAAAATGTGTATAAGCTTCCGGGTTCCCACTGCTTTACCTATAAAGACGGCAAGCTTTCTGTAGAGCGTTACTACCGCATCCAATACAAGATTGAGGATGACAAATCTCTGGAATACTGGGAACAGGCCATCACCAAAGAGTTTTCGGAGAGCGTTGCCATGCACCAGATCAGCGACGTGGAAGTTGGCTGCTTCCTCTCCTCCGGTGTGGATTCCAGCTATGTCGTGCGGGAAATCTCCAAAGGCACAAAGAAAGTCAAGACCTTCTCAGTGGGCTATGAGGAAGAAAAATATAGCGAACTCCCCTACGCGCAGAAATTCTCCAAGACGATTGGGGTGCAAAACATCTCCAACAAAGTTTCTGCCGACGAGTTTTTCGAGGCTATGCCAAAAATCCAATACATGTTGGATGAACCTTTGCCGAACCCGTCAGAGATCCCCCTCTATTTCCTGGCTCAGAACGCCCGAAAATATGTGAAGGTGGTACTTTCCGGCGAAGGTGCCGACGAACTGTTCGGCGGTTATCCCATGTATCTGCAGGGCGGTCATTTTGCCAATTATACACGGAAAGTCCCCCGCCCTGTGCGGAAATTAGCCGGCGCTGTTGCCAAGCATATGCCCGAATTTAAAGGCAAGCATTTTATCGTGCGGGGCGCAATGGAACCCTATCAGCGGTTTATGCGGGCCAATTATGTGTTCGCAAATCCAGCCGAACGGCAAAAGTATTTGAAAAAGCCCATCACTTCCAAACGGCCGGAAGAATACAGCAAGCGGTATTTCGATGAGGTACAAGGCTTAGATGAACCTACCCAGCTGCAATATGTGGATATGCACACTTGGATGATTTACGACATTCTTCTGAAAGCCGACCGGATGAGCATGGCAAATTCTCTGGAGCTGCGGGTGCCGTTTCTGGATAAGAAAATGCTGGAGCTCTCCACCCGGATTCCCAGCCGTTACCGAGCGGACTGCGCTACGGAAACGACCAAGAAAGCCTTGCGCAGCGCGGCGATCAAACAGCTTCCCGAGGAAACCGCCAAAATGAAAAAACTTGGCTTCCCAGTACCTCTGTCCGACTGGCTGCAACAGGACAAATACTACAACATGGTGAAAGAGTCCTTCCAAAGCGATACCGCGGAGAAGTTCTTCGTCACCTCCGAGCTTATGAAGCTGCTGAACGATCACAAGGAAGGCAAAGCAAAGAACATGCAGAAGATCTGGTCCTTCTATTCTTTCATTGTATGGTACGACCAGTTCTTCGGCCCCAACGCTTGATCTGTTCTGTCTCTGGTAGGAGCCATAAAAAAATTTATCCCAGGTATTCCTAAAGGAATGCCTGGGATATTTTATGCCTTACTATACATTTTCCTCGACGAACACAGCCAGCTTTATGCTGGGTCACTCTTCCCTCGATTTTTCAAGGACAGCTTTTGTTCGAAACGGTCTTTGCAGGTATCGCTTGGCACGGCAGTGGGATATCCTCCATCAAAGCAGGCGCTGCAATAATCCCCGTTTCCGATCATGGTCTTTAGTTCTGCCACCGGCAAATACCCTAACGTGTCCGTGCCGATGATCTGGGAAATCTCGGATATGGAATGCTTGCACGCAATCAAATACTTCTCCGAGTCGATGTCAGTTCCGTAGTAGCAGGGATGTAAAAACGGAGGTGAGGAGATTCTCATATGGATCTGGGTGGCTCCCGCTTCACGGAGCAGTTTTACGATACGTCCGCTGGTGGTTCCTCGTACGATGGAATCGTCCACGAGCACTACTCGTTTTCCCTTCACGTTCTCCTCCACTGCCGAAAGCTTGATCTTTACCTGATCCAGCCTGCTGGACTGTCCGGGAGAGATGAACGTCCTGCCGATATATTTGTTTTTGATGAGCCCGATGGTGTAAGGAATCCCTGTCTCCTGACTGTAACCAAGGGCCGCGTCGAGACCTGAATCAGGCACGCCGATCACCACGTCAGCGTCTACGGGATGATGCTGGGCCAGGATCTTCCCCGCTCTGAACCGTGTTCCATGGACCGAGATCCCGTCGATCACGGAATCAGGCCGAGCAAAATAGATATATTCAAAAGAGCAGATTTTTTTCTTCCTTTTCCTGCAATGCTCTCTGCGCGACACGATGGTTTTCCCATCGAATACCAGGATCTCTCCCGGCATGACATCCCGTATCACTTCTGCGCCCACAGCTTTCAGCGCCGCAGTCTCTGACGCCACTACATACATGCCGTCCTTGGTCTTGCCATAGCAAAGGGGCCGAAAACCGTAAGGATCCCTGGCACATATCAGCTTTTGGGGCGACATCAAAACAAGAGAATACGCCCCTTCCAAAATAGTCATCGCTCTGCTAAGTGCTTCCTCGATGGAACCACAGGAAAGCCGTTCCTTCGTGACAATATAGGCAATGGTCTCTGTGTCGCTGGTGGTGTGGAAGATAGCTCCTGCCATCTCCAGGCGGTCCCGCAGCTCTGCCGCGTTGCTGAGATTTCCATTATGAGCGATCGCCATTCTCCCTTTTTGATGGTTGACCTCAATGGGCTGGCAATTTGTCCGGTTGGTCCCCCCTGTGGTGCCGTAGCGTACATGTCCCACTGCTATTTGGCCATAAGGCAAAGACTCCAGTATAGAATTTGTAAAGACCTCGCCTACCAGTCCCACATCCTTGTGAGAGGCAAACACGCCATCATCGTTCACTACGATCCCGCAGCTCTCCTGACCTCTGTGCTGTAATGCGTACAAACCATAATACACAATGCTTGCCGCGTCTACGACACGGGGGGAGAAAACTCCGAACACCCCGCACTCTTCATGGATACTCATATGGACTTCACTCCTATTCCACTGTTGCCGGAGGCCGCTGCACCACAGACAACTCATAGATATATATATCTTCTAATTCCCGCTCTTTTGATCTTCCATTTTCCTGGTTTTGCCTATTCGATTTTCTTCTACTTCCCGCTGTCGCCGTAATTGGAAAGCACACGAGCAGAGTGGTCGTTTACATCGCAACCTTCCCACTCTTTGTTGGGCATCCAAAAGTCCACGATCATTTCCCCCTGCTGAGGATAGTATTTTTCAAACAGTTCCCGGTACAGTAGAGATTCCTTAGTAAAGGGTCTTGCATAGGTGTATTTCTTACACAGCATTTCAAATTGGGCGTCCGTGTAATAACTCTCCGCGTATTCTTTTAAATAATCCACCATGGAATGCCCCACCGCATCGGAGAAAGCTGCCTTTTCCCGCCACAAGATCTCCTCAGGCAGGTAGTCTCCGTCCTCAAAAGCGTG
This sequence comes from uncultured Neglectibacter sp., assembly GCA_904419785.1. GTDB lineage: Bacteria > Bacillota > Clostridia > Oscillospirales > Acutalibacteraceae > Acutalibacter. The sequence continues at coordinate 85,393 of CAJFSY010000005.1, read as the reverse complement.
ACGCAACAGGTATTTCCCTTTTGAGTACTTGTTCAGCTTCATTTCGGGATCTACCGCAAGTACGTATTCCACGAAGTCCAGATCTCCGAAAGGCACACGGGCCTCCAGGGAATTCACCGAGATACACCTGTCAGCTCGGAGCACGTCATACATGTGTAGCTCCCGTATCCGCTTTTGAGACTCCTTTTGAAACGCTTCCCCACTGGGCGCAAAATCAGTGTATTTATAGCCGAATAGCTCATCGGAGATCTCTCCTGTCAGGAGCACTCGGATATCCGTGGTCTCATGGATGGCTTTGCAGATCAAGTACATGCCCATGCTGGCTCTGATGGTGGTAATGTCAAAAGTGGCAAGTATGGAGATGACCTGCTCCAAAGAAGAGAGCACCTCCTCTTTAGTCATGATGATCTCTCGGTGGTTGCTGCCGATATAATCGGCCACCTGTTTGGCGTATTTCAGATCGATGGCATCCTCGCTCATGCCGATGGCGAAAGTCTTGATAGGCTCGCTGCTCTTTTTCGCGGCGATAGCGCACACGAGAGAGGAATCCAAGCCACCGGAAAGGAGGAATCCCACTTTGGCATCTGCAACAAGCCGCTTTTCCACACCGGCCACCAGTTTTTCCCTGATATTCTCGCAAACTGTGTCCAAGTCGTCATGGATGACCGTATCCACGTGAGCAATATCCCGATAGCAGATGAATTCCCCGTTTTTGTAGTAATGACCAGGCGGGAAGGGCATAATCTTCTCAGCGAGACCAACCAGGTTTTTCGGTTCGCTGGCAAAAAGGATGGTGCCGGCCTCATCATAGCCGTAGTACAACGGACGTATCCCTATGGGGTCACGTGCGGCAATATATTCTCCCTTTTCCCCATCGTACAGGATAAGAGCGAACTCCGCGTCCAGCATCTTGAACATCTTCACCTCGTACTCTTGATACATGGGCAAAAGGATCTCACAATCTGACAGGCTCTTGAAAGTGTATTTTTCTGATAATTCCTGCTTGATCTTTTCAAAACCGTATATCTCTCCGTTGCACACCAAATAATTTTTTCCAAGGCAAAAAGGCTGCATACCTTCCGGGTGCAGCCCCATGATCGCCAAACGGTGAAATCCCAGAAGGCCTTTCCCCGTATCAATGATCCTGCTGTCATCTGGTCCTCTGGAGATAGTCCTCTCAAAACCTTGACGAAAAGCTTCTAATGTGGCGGATGTCCCGCAATAGCCCATGATAGAACACATATCATATCCTCCAATCACGTATAGTTCAGCATTCTATATAGGGCGAGTGCTGTTCCCGCGGTACCACCTATATTTGTTCTCTGAAAGCTTCTTACAAAGCTATGCCTACTTACGTAAGGCTTTTACGGCGCACCTACTCAATGATCCTTTTTCAGATTGCAGCTCGACCGGTGTTATTCACACAGAATCCTCTATATGGCTCTCACCCTCCCATATTCGCTGTGAGAGATCCCCTGTGCTACTTCTCCTGTCTCAAGCGCTTTTATTTATAGATCGATCAGCTTTACTCCACGTCTTGCAGAGCGTCATAGCCTTCTTCCCCAGTCCGTACTTTTACGACGTTCTCAACGTCATAAACGAAGATCTTGCCATCACCGATATGTCCAGTATAAAGGACCTTCTTTGCGGTCTCGATGACGCTTCTAACGGGGACCTTGCTCACTACAATCTCCACCTGTATCTTAGGCAGAAGTGTGGCTTCCACTTCAAAGCCACGATAGTATTCCGGCTTGCCCTTCTGTATGCCGCAGCCCAAGACATGGGAAACTGTCATACCGGTAATACCGATATCCATCATTGCGGACTTCAAAAACTCAAAACGAGATTCCTTACAGATGATCTCGATCTTGGTAAATTTTGGAGTTGTTTCATCAAACGTGGGTACTTTCTTAACAGGCACAGCCTCTGCCACAGGAACAACGCCGTCCACCAATACGGGAGCCATCGTTCCTTCTTCCACATACTCGGGAAGCATAGCGAACCCTGCGTAAGCAGAAGGAAGTCCATGCTCTATTTCATCCAGGCCGATGGTCTCTTCCTCACGAGAAACACGAAGGCCAATAGTCTTTTTAATCAACAGGAATGTAATGGTAATGGTCACTGCTGTCCACAGTCCAACAGAAAGAACGCCTATAAGCTGCAAGACCATGAGATCCAATCCGCCGCCGTAAAAAAGCCCCGTAAGGGTTTGCCCATTGGCATTGGCAATGGAATAGCCAGGGGCAGTATCCGTGGCGAATAAACCAACCGCTAAGGTCCCCCAGATACCGTTCAAACAATGGACGGCGACCGCGCCCACCGGATCGTCGATATGCAGCTTATGATCCAGAAACCAGACACCGAACACCACCAAAAGTCCAGCTACGGCGCCGATGATAGAGGAACCCAAGGCATCTGTCACATCACAGCCTGCGGTGACTGCCACCAGACCCGCAAGGGAGGCGTTAAGACACATGGAGACATCGGGCTTTCCGTATTTGAGCCAAGTAAAAATCATACATACCACCGTGGCCACAGCCGGAGCCATAGTGGTGGTCAAGAAGATCGACCCAAGCTGATTCACGCTTTTCGCGGCGGCACCGTTAAAGCCGTACCAACCCAGCCAAAGGATGAATACACCCAGAGCGCCAAAGGCGATACTATGACCGGGGAACGCGTTGACTTTTGTCACCCTACCTCCGGCATCCTTCTGAAATTTGCCAATTCTAGGTCCGAGGATCTTGGCACCAATAAGAGCGGAGATGCCTCCCACCATATGGATGGCGCAAGAACCGGCAAAATCGTGGAAACCTATCTGGCTGAGCCATCCGCCGCCCCAGATCCAGTGGGCTTCAATGGGGTAGATCAGCGCTGAAATGACACCGGAATAAATGCAGTAAGAAAGGAATTTCGTTCTCTCTGCCATGGCTCCCGAAACAATGGTCGCCGCAGTGGCGCAGAAGACCAGGTTAAATACAAAGTTGGCGAAATCAAAATCGGCATAAGCCGTGAAGATGTCGAATCCCGGCTTTCCGATCAGTCCAAACAGATCCACCCATTAAAAGGCCAAAGCCAATTAGGATGAACATCACAGCGCCGATGCAGAAATCCATCAGGTTTTTCATGATGATGTTGCCGGTGTTTTTTGCTCTGGTGAACCCAGCCTCAACCATGGCGAATCCAGCTTGCATCCAGAACACCAGCGCCGCGCCGATCAGAAACCACACCGCGAACACTTCCGCCGAAGAGGTTTCGGCGACCAATTCCCTAATTGCCTCATCCATTCAAATCATCTTCTTTCTGGTTTTATTTCACCCCAAACAGCAGATCGCCGTAGGTGGGGAAAGGCCAATATTTCTTGGAGGTGAGCACTTCCGCTTCGTCACAGGGCACCCGCAGTTCTCCCATTTTATCGATCAAAATATCCCGGATAGCTGCCGCTCCCTCAACGACACTTTCCTTCTCTCCCACTTGAGAGATAGCGTTTTCCAATTCGTCCGCCGCGAAAGAGATACGATCCATGAGGTTGGATAGCTTCTTGAGCAAATTGCTTTCATAGGTACAGGAGATCTCATCCGATACAGCTTTCTTGAGTGAGGCGGTCCTTGCCAGCTCTTCCACATAAGACTCCACTGCAGGAGCAATTTCGCCGCGGGCCATGTTCACCATGGTATTGGCCTCGATGATGACTGTCTTGCAATAGTTATCGAGAGTGATCTCCATACGGGATCGCAGTTCCGCCTCAGTATAGATCTTGTGCGCTGTGAGCATCTCCACATTCTTTTTGTTCAGGATATGGGGCAGGCAGTCAGCGGTGGTCCGGTAATTGCAAAGGCCTCTCTTTTCGGTGGCTTCATGAATCCATGCGTCGTCATAACCGTTGCCGTTGAAAATGATCCTCTTGTGGTCCTTGATAGTCTTTCGGATCATTTCGTGCAATGTCGTTTCAAAGTCTTCTGCTTTTTCAAGGCGGTCTGCATAGATTCTGAGAGATTCCGCCACCGCAGCATTGAGCATGATGTTGGCACAGGCAATGCTGTTGGAAGAGCCCAGCATACGGAACTCAAATTTGTTCCCGGTGAACGCGAACGGCGAAGTGCGGTTGCGGTCAGTAGTGTCCTTTGTGAAGGTGGGAAGGACGCTGACACCCAGCTTCATGATCTGCTTACCCACATCGTTGTAAGGGGTATTGTTTTCGATCGCTTCCAGGATGGCGTTCAGCTCGTCACCCAAGAACATGGAGACCACTGCGGGAGGCGCTTCGTTGGCACCCAAGCGATGGTCATTGCCTGCCGTGGCCACGGAGATCCGCAGCAGATCCTGGTAATCATCCACAGCCTTGATCACCGCACAGAGGAACAGAAGGAACTGAGCATTCTCGTAAGGAGTCTTGCCGGGCGAGAGCAGATTCACACCTGTGTCGGTGGTGATGGACCAGTTGTTATGCTTACCGCTACCATTTACGCCTGCAAAGGGCTTTTCATGCAGTAAACACACCAGATCGTGACGCAGCGCCACCTTCTGCATGATCTCCATGGTAAGTTGATTGTGATCGGTAGCGATATTGGTGGTGGTATAGATGGGAGCCAGCTCATGCTGCGCCGGGGCCACCTCATTGTGCTCGGTTTTGGCAAGGATGCCCAGCTCCCACAATTCTTGATTCAGGTCATCCATAAACGCTGCCACACGGGGCTTGATAACGCCAAAGTAATGGTCCTCCATTTCCTGGCCTTTTGGGGGCTTGGCACCGAACAAGGTCCGGCCTGTGAACACCAGATCCTGGCGCTTGTTGTACATCTCCCGATCCACCAAGAAGTATTCCTGTTCGGGCCCCACCGACGTTTTCACGCATTTCACAGTGGTATCGCCAAACAGCCGGATGATCCGCATGGCCTGCTTATTCAGCGCCTGCATGGAGCGGAGCAAAGGCGTTTTCTTGTCAAGGGCTTCTCCCCCGTAAGAGCAGAATGCTGTGGGGATACAAAGAGTCTTTCCTTTAATAAACGCGTAGGAAGTGGGATCCCAAGCGGTATAGCCTCTGGCCTCGAACGTGGCACGGAGCCCACCCGAGGGAAATGAGGAAGCATCCGGCTCTCCCTTGATCAGTTCCTTTCCAGAAAACTCCATGATCACTCCGCCATCCGGTGAAGGAGTGATAAAGCTGTCATGCTTTTCCGCGGTAATGCCGGTCATAGGCTGGAACCAATGGGTGTAATGAGTGGCACCGTTCGCCACCGCCCAATCTTTCATCGCCTCTGCAACGGCGTTGGCTACGCTGATATCCAGATCCGTGCCTTCATCGATGGTCTTTCTCAGCGAATTGTACACCTTGGAGGAAAGAGTGGCTTTCATGACTCTATCATCAAAAACCTTTTTTCCGAAAATTTCTGTAACGGTGCTCATTACGTTCTCTCCTTTCAAATTTTAAAAGCAAAGACATCTATACTCCCAACAGGATACTTAAGACGCCTTTGCCTTTGCTTTTTTGAACACAGCTCGTTTTGATCTTGCAAATCGGATGGTGTGCCGAACTCTTACTTTTAAAAGCGAAAAAGGCGTCTTTAAGGGTAAGAACCACTTAAAGACGCCTTTGCCTTTTTCTATGTCAGATTCTAAAAGCAAGATGCAAAACAAACTTCAAAAATGAATGCCGAAAACCTCATCGCTTTCAACAGAGAGCATTTTAGCACGTGGAAAACCATTTGTCAACCCTTTGTTTTGCAATTTTTATTTCACAAACTTGCAAATTCCCCCAACCCACCATTGACAAACTCAGGAAAATGGTATATACTTTATATTGAAATGAGCAAAGGCGTTCATTTTGATGCAGAATTGGCTATCTGCGTCAAAATGAGCGCCTTTATTTTTTCACGAAAGGTAGGCAATCGCTATGAACAGTAAGGAAGGCCAAATGCGCATCCCCTCCGGTTGTGCCATTGCCGCAGTGATCTCCAAAGACGGAAACAAAATGACCGGGGAGAAGATCATCGAATCCATGAAACCTATGCATGACCGCTCCAACGGCTTAGGCGGCGGTTTCGCGGCATACGGTATTTATCCGGAATACAAGGAGTTTTACGCTTTGCATATGTTTTATGACGACAGAGCATCCCGTAAAAACTGTGAAGCCTTTTTGAAAGAGCGATTCGAGATCGTAAAATCTGAAATCATCCCCACAAGGAAGATCCCCGCCATTACAGATGAACCCATCATATGGAGATACTTTATCTCCCCTTTTCGTTCCACGCTTGTAAATCTTCAGATCGACGAAAAGGAATTCGTAGCCCGTACCGTCATGAAGATCAACACCGAAATGCCAGGCACATACGTTTTTTCCAGCGGAAAAAATATGGGAGCGTTTAAGGCGGTGGGCTTTCCGGAAGACGTTGGCGTCTTCTATAAATTAGACGAATACGAGGGGTACTCCTGGACCGCCCACGGAAGATACCCTACCAATACTCCCGGCTGGTGGGGAGGCGCTCATCCATTTGCCCTGCTGGACTATTCCATCGTACATAACGGTGAGATCTCCTCTTATGATGCTAACCGCAGATTCATCGAAATGTTTGGATATCGGTGCACGCTGCAAACCGATACGGAAGTCATCACCTATATCATGGACTATCTGCTCCGTGTGCAGAAACTTTCCTTAGACGAAGCTGCCAGCGTTATCGCCGCTCCGTTCTGGAGCACTATAACCGCAAAGACGGATCCCAAAGAGAGGGAAAAGCTGAAGTACCTTCGCACGGTTTTCGCCAGCCTTTTGATCACCGGACCCTTTTCCATCGTGTTTGGTTTCAATGGCGGCCTGATGGCACTGAACGACCGTTTGAAGCTTCGATCCATGGTGGTGGGAGAAAAGAACGACAAGGTATTCATCGCAAGCGAGGAAGCGTCCATTCGCATTATGGAGCCAAACGCAGAAAACATCTATGCTCCGTCAGGCGGAGAAGCAGTAATAGTTCATGTAAAGGACGGTGCTTACTAATGGGATTGGATTTTATTTATCCTGAATTTGAAGTGGTAAGAAATAACGCTCGCTGTATCAACTGCCACGTATGTGAACAGCAGTGCGCCAACCAGGTCCATTCCTATGACGAGAACAACAAAGTGATGCTGGCGGACGAATCCAAATGCGTGAACTGCCAGCGCTGTGTATCCTTCTGCCCCACACGGGCGCTCAAGATCGTCAAGAGCGACTGCCGGCTCCGTGAAAACGCCAACTGGCAGGAGGACACCATCAAAGAGATATACAAGCAGGCCAACAGCGGCGGCGTGCTACTCTCTTCTATGGGCAACCCCAATCCCCTGCCAGTATATTGGGATAAAATTCTCATCAACGCATCCCAAGTGACGAACCCTTCTATCGATCCTCTTAGAGAACCCATGGAAACGAAAGTATTTCTCGGCAAGAAGCCTTCCCAGATCGAAAAGGACGAAAACGGACAGGTCCTCTGCAAATTGGAACCTCAAATGGAGCTCTCCATGCCGGTGATGTTCTCCGCTATGAGCTATGGTTCCATCAGTTACAACGCCCATAGAGCCTTAGCGTCTGCCGCGCAGGAACTAGGGATCTATTATAACACCGGTGAGGGCGGCCTCCACGAAGATTTTTATTGTTATGGAGAAAACACTATCGTTCAGGTGGCTTCAGGCCGTTTCGGCGTCCACAAGGATTACCTGGAGGCTGGAGCCGCTGTGGAGATCAAAATGGGCCAAGGCGCCAAGCCCGGCATCGGCGGACACCTTCCCGGCACGAAGATCGTAGGGGACGTTTCCCGCACCCGTATGATCCCAGAAGGCTCGGACGCTATTTCTCCGGCTCCCCACCACGATATTTACTCCATCGAAGATCTACGACAGCTGGTATATTCTTTGAAAGAAGCCACGGAATACAAAAAGCCCGTCATCGTCAAAGTGGCTGCCGTACACAACATCGCAGCCATCGCCAGCGGAATCGCCCGAAGCGGTGCGGACATCATCGCTATCGATGGATTCCGAGGCGGAACTGGCGCCGCTCCCACAAGGATCCGGGACAATGTAGGGATCCCTATCGAGCTTGCGCTGGCGGCTGTTGACAAACGGCTGCGAGACGAGGGGATCCGAAACAATGTCTCTATTGTGGCTGGAGGCGCTATCCGCAGCGCGGCCGATGTGGTAAAGGCCATCGCTCTTGGAGCCGATGCCTGCTATATCGCCACCGCTGCCCTCCTGGCTCTCGGATGTCACTTGTGCCGCACCTGCCAAAGCGGCAAATGCAATTGGGGAATCGCCACTCAACGGCCGGAACTTGTAAAGAGGCTCGATCCGGAAACCGGCAGCAAGCGGCTTGTCAACTTGATGACAGCCTGGCGTCATGAGATCAAAGAACTCATGGGCGGTATGGGGATCAACTCCATCGAAGCCTTGCGGGGCAACCGTCTGATGCTCCGGGGAATCGGGCTGACCGACAAAGAGCTGGCGATCCTTGGGATATCCCACGCCGGAGAATAAGGCGGAAGAGGGCGCCCATGGAGGTAGCACGCTCTGGGCTGCTAACGGTCCTCTTCTTTTATGGCATCATTTTCCCAGAATTGTGGAAAAATATTTGGAGGTGCAGTATAATACTATGGTACTGAGTGTTATAGATCTTGACCACAAACTATTGAATCAAAAGATCCGCGCGTTAGATACGGATGTGCTCCTATCCAACTGCTGTGGACAGCGGTTTATCGCCGCCGGTATGAGAGAGAAACACATCACCATCGACGGGACTCCCGGTAACGCTCTGGGAGCTTACCTAGACGGCGCTGTCATCGAAGTGAACGGGAACGCCCAGGACGCAGTGGGAGATACCATGAACGATGGTACGATCATCATCCACGGCAACATCGGAGATGCCGCCGGCTACGCCATGCGGGGCGGAAAGATCTACGTGCAAGGGGACGCGGGATATCGCGCCGGAATCCATATGAAAGCGTACAAAGAAAAGGTCCCTGTTATGATCATCGGCGGTAAGGCTGGCAGTTTCCTTGGGGAATACCAAGCCGGCGGTGTGATTATCGTCCTTGGCCTGAGTCAGAATCAACGCAACATTGTGGGCAATTTTCCCTGCACGGGGATGCATGGGGGAAAAATGATTCTCAGAGGCAATACCGACGGCATTTCCTTTCCCCATAATGTCTGCGTGGCAGCTGCTTCTGCTCTCGATAGGGAAGAGATCCAAGCTGAACTTGCGCAATACTGTCAGGTTTTCGGCCTCAGCGTGAATGAGATCATGGATTCAGAATTCACCGTAGTGACCCCTGACAGTAAAAATCCATACAAGCAAATGTATGTGGCAAATTAAAAGAAAGAGGTAAGCTTATGAAATATTCAAAGGAAGAGGTAAAACAGTATGTCAGGGAGGATGACGTAAAATTCATCCGCCTTGCTTTCTGCGATGTGTTCGGGAACCAGAAAAACATATCGATCATGCCGGAAGAACTGGATCGGGCCTTTGAATATGGCATTGCTTTTGACGCTTCCTCTGTCGAAGGTTATGGCGATGAGACCTATTCCGACCTGTTTTTGATGCCAGACAGTGAAACTCTGATGGCGCTCCCCTGGCGTCCGGAACACGGAAAAGTGGTGAGGATGTTCAGCGGCGTATCCTATCCCTCTGGAAAGCCTTTTGAGTGCGATACCCGCTATTTGCTGAAACAAGCCATCCGGGCCGCTGATGATGCGGGAGTCTCTTTCTATTTCGGAGCGGAGCAGGAGTTTTATCTTTTTGAGCTGGACCAAAATGGCAAGCCGACGAAAACTCCTTATGATGAAGCTGGATATATGGACATGGCTCCTGACGACAAGAGCGAGAACATCCGCCGGGAGATCTGTCTGACATTAGAGCAGATGGGGATCCGTCCTGAAAGCTCTCACCATGAAGGTGGCCCGGGACAAAATGAGATCGACTTCCGATATTCCGACCCCCTGACTGCCGCGGACAATGTGATGACCTTTCAGACCATCGTCAAGACCATTGCCCGCCGCAACGGGCTTTGTGCTGATTTTTCTCCCAAACCCTTGGAAAATATGCCTGGCAACGGATTCCACATCAACATGTCTATACAGTCTCAGGACGGGACGGATAACCTGCCTCATATCATCGCGGGCGTTCTTGCGAAGGCCTCTGACATGACGCTGTTTCTCAATCCTACAGAGGAATCCTACCATCGTTTCGGACACAACCGGGCGCCCCGCTATGTATCCTGGTCCAGCGAGAACAGAAGCCAGCTGGTACGGATACCTGCTGCCAGGGGTGAATACCGCCGGGCGGAACTGCGCTCCCCCGACCCCACCGCCAACCCGTACCTGGCTTTTGCCCTGCTGATCTACGCTGGATTGTATGGGATCGAAAACAAGTTGGATATGCCACCGGTCATCAATAAGAACCTTTTCAAAGCCGACACGGAACTGACCTCCAAATTGCAGAAGCTTCCTTTCTCTTTGGATGAAGCTCGTTCCATCGCCATAAAAAGCCAGTTCATCGCGGAACATATCCCCGCTGCTGTTTTGGATATTTACTGCAACAAATAAACCGAAAGGAGGGAGCATGCCATGAGTTTGAAAGAACGCGTTTACAGCCTTCTCATCGTTTCCGCGTCAGGGAACTTTTACACGGCAGCCGCAGAACTGCTCCCTTCTTCCCAATACCAACCTATACATACAGCGGCAAGCGTCAGTGAGGCGAAACGGTATCTGGCCTCGCGAGACTTTGATTTCGTCATCGTCAATTCCCCTCTTCCGGATGAATCAGGCACTCGTTTCGCCATCGACTGCTGCCGTTCTCAAACTACCATCGTGCTCCTGCTCTCACGTTCCGATATCTACGCCGAAGTGCATGATGAGGTGGCAGAACATGGTGTATTTACCCTTCCCAAGCCCACCAACAAGACCCTTTTGCTGCAAGCCCTCAACTGGATGGCCAGCGCACGGGAAAGACTGCGGAAAATGGAACAGAAGACCTCCTCCATTGAAGAACGAATGGAAGAGATCCGCATCGTCAACAGGGCGAAATGTTTGCTCATCAGTGAGCTAAAGATGACAGAACCTCAAGCGCATCACTACATAGAAAAAACCGCCATGGACAACTGCATTCCTAAAAAAGAAGCGGCGAAAAACATCATCAAACTTTACGCCTCCATCTCCTAAACCATATTCCTATATAGATTGGGAGCAGCTTTCCTCTATAATAAAAAGAACGGCGTGACCCTTCGTCATACCGTTCTAAAAAACGCTCCTTGTGGCCTCCCCTTTCGGGAGGTCTTATTTTTTGTCTTTGATCGTTCCGCTCTTGTTTAGGATTCCATCTCGTTCACAGTGCTTTCACGGTCCACAGTGACCACAGTGCGGTAATCAGGGTCCAGGGTCTTGATGGCCTGATCTACCCGCTCCTTGATCTGCTGATCGGTCTCCTTAAGAGAAAAAGGCACTGCGATATCGAACACTACATTGGAGTGGGTCACGCCCCATACAACACGAAAATCATGGAGCGAAGCCTGGGGATACACAACCCGCAAAAGGTTACGGACCTGCTCCCGCAGCTTGTTCGTGCGCTCATCTTCAGTCACTACGGGGTCCAAATGTATCACCAAATGGATACCCAAATCCCGCTGAAAATCCCGCTCGATATTATCGATGATATCATGGCTGACCAAAATATCCCGCTCCGCAGGCACTTCGCAATGGACGGAAGCGAAGCATTTTCCCTCTCCATAATTGTGAACAGTCAAATCATGGATACCAAAGATTCCTTCGTAAGAAAGTATCTTTTCATAAATGCTTTTTACCAGTGCCTCATCCGGCGCCATACCTAGCAGGGGATTTCCTGTCTCCATAATGAGCTTGACTCCAGAAACCACGATAAACACCGCTACCGCTAACCCCAAATAGCCATCCAGATTCAGACTGGTAAATTTAGTAATCACTGCGCCTAAAAGCACTACCGATGTGGCGATCACATCATTTCGGCTATCGCTGGAAGTGGCAAACACAGTGTCGGAATGAATTGTCTTGCCCACGCTGCGATAGAAAAAGCACTGCCATAACTTGACGGCAATAGAAATCACCAAAATAGACAAAGACAATGCGTTAAATTCTGCCGGTTGGGGAGTAATGATCTTCTCGATCGAAGTCATCCCAAGTTGAAGTCCTAAAAACAGGACAACAAACGACACGATCACTCCTGCCAGATATTCTATTCGAGCATGCCCAAAAGGATGTTTTTCATCGGCAGGCTTTCCCGCCAACTTGAAGCCGACCAACATTATAATTGATGAACCGGAATCCGTTAAATTGTTTACGGCATCTGCCATAACCGCCACACTGCCTGATATAAAACCCGCAGCCAGCTTGATGGCAAACAGCAGGAAATTGGTCATAATCCCAATAGCGCCAGCCACACGTCCGCTCTTTTCCCGAATACGCGGCTCGTCTTGTTTACCATACCCGGCAACGAACAATTTCATGATAGAATCAAACAAATAAAGTCTTTCCCTTCTCTATAACCTCCGCTTTTCCGGACACCTATCACTCCGGAAAGTCTTATTTGACAATATTTCCCCCTACGCTGTCAATGGCGACAATCAACGGGAAATCTTTCAAAACAAGTCGCTTTACAGACTCGCACCCCAAATCCTCAAACGCGATCACTTCTGCGCTTTCAATGCATTGGGCTGCCAAAGCGCCTGCTCCTCCAATGGCGCAGAAATAGACCGCTCCATTGCGTTGAATGGCTTGGACCACCTCGGGGCTGCGCTTCCCTTTCCCGATCATGCATTTCAGTCCCAAATCCAGAAAACGAGGTGTATAAGGGTCCATTCGGCCGCTGGTTGTAGGACCGCATGATCCGATAGGCAGTCCCTTTGGCGCAGGCGTTGGACCGGCATAATAGATGGCCGCGCCTTTCAGCTCATAGGGAGGTTTTTCCCCACGGTCCAACATTTCTGTAATGCGTTTGTGAGCAGCGTCACGAGAAGTATAGCATACACCGGAAAGCAAGACGCGCTGCCCTGCCCGCAAGGTGGGCGCAACTTTTTCCATATCTTCTGTGCGAACCCGCAGTGTTTCTCCCATCTTTATTTCTCCCAGAAGAACTCAATATATTCCCCAATGGGACCATAACAAAACGCGATGCGAATGGGCATGCCCAGCGCGTCGGGCTCCGTCGGTTCTACGGCGATCTCGTAGCCTGCCTGCCGCACACGCTCAATGAGTTCGTCCACTTTTGTAGTGGCAAACGCCAAATGATCCAGTGCTCCGCCCCGAGGCGCAGGGGCTTCACCGTTTAAAATCTCCAAGCAAGTGTTGTCCCCGCAAGAGACCATCAGGCAAGGGTGTGTGGGATCGCCCCAGCTGTGCTTAATTTCTAAGCCCAATGTTTTTGTGTAAAACTCCACAGTTTTCTCATACTGCTCCGCAGTGGGTTTTAATGCGATGTGATGTACTCCGTCGATCCATTTGCTCATAGTAAGTCCTCCCTAATACTTTTATTCGTAAAAAAAGGGATACCGCCGCCAGCGGTTCCCTTTTTCTCACTAAATGTTCTGGGTGCCTTTGGGAAATGATCCCCACCCAATTTATTTCCGGTTGAAAATGGACATGATGTCTGTAAAGGTATCGTCATCATCAATGACAGCCGGGTCCACCCGGGGCTCTTGAGAACGGACGGAACGGGTAGTAGGCGCCGGCGCGGCAGGCGCAGGCTCACTGCCTAAAAAATCATCGTCCAAATCCATGTCTACATCCAACGCACCAGCCTTGGGCTTGTCGCTTTCAGTATTCTGGAAGCCCGTAGCAATTACTGTAACAGACATCTCATCTTCCATATTCTCATCGAAGGTAGCACCCCAAATGATGTTTGCATCTTCATGGGCACGCTCCGTAACAATCTGAGAAGCCGTATCGATCTCATCCAGCGCGATGTCAGGAGAAGAAGTGATGTTGATGATAACACCTTTGGCTCCAGCGATCTTGGTTTCCAGCAAGGGGCTGGAAATCGCAGCCATAGCCGCCTGTTCAGCCTTATCCTTGCCGCTGGCATGGCCCACACCCATGTGAGCATAGCCAGCATTGGCCATAACGGACTTCACGTCCTCGAAGTCCAGGTTTACGATACCGGGCAGCTGGATCAAGTCAGAGATACTCTGCACGCCCTGACGCAGCACGTCGTCGGCTACAATAAAAGCGTTTGCCAGGGTAATGCGTTCTTCGCTGACCAGCTTCAAACGCTCGTTGGGAATAACCACCAGAGAGTCCACCTGCTCGCGCAGAGCGGCAATACCCTTTTCCGCCTGTTCCATACGGCGGCGGCCTTCAAAAGCAAAGGGCTTGGTAACAATGCCCACCGTCAAAGCACCCTGTTCCCGGGCAATCTGAGCCACCTTGGGCGCAGCGCCGGTACCAGTACCGCCACCCATACCGGCGGTGATAAATACCATGTCGGCGTCTTTCAAAGTGTTGGCGATGGTCTCGCGGCTTTCTTCCGCTGCTTTCTCGCCGATTTCCGGCTTGGAGCCCGCGCCGCGGCCCTGGGTCAGCTTCTCACCGATCTGAATCTTCACAGACGCCTGAGAGCGCTGCAAAGCCTGTTTATCGGTATTCATGCACACCAGTTCCACACTGCGCACACCGGCGCTGGCAATGCGGTTTACAGCGTTTCCGCCGCCGCCGCCCACACCGACCACTTTTATAGTCTGAGGAGTTTCATTGAGCAGGTTATCAACTTCAAAAGGCATGTTAGTTCCTCCTTGGCTTTTTCAATCTCACAATGATCTATAGTTCGTGTAAAGCCCATGGCGTTACAGATATTCTTAGAATGCTACATGGTATAATCTATCACTTTTTCGGAAAAATTTCAAGGAAATTCTTGAAAAAAGCGGCTGTAAAGCGGAAACTTTTCCATCGTTACGCTATCCGCAAAAAAAATCCACAAGAGAAAGACGGTTATCCCTCAAAAAACCGTGACTTCTGTGAGGTTCAACCGGTAAAGATCGTATCCGGAATATCCCCGCCCCGGTCTGCTTGTGAGGAGGTATCCTCCGCCGCGCTTCCATCCTCCTGGGAACTTGTGTCATCTCCAGCGTCTCCCCCATTGGAACTGTCCCCATCCCCGCTGTCGGAAGCACTGCTGCCATCGGAAGCGTCTTGGCTGGAATCGTTCTCGTCGCTCCCACTGGTGGAAGAAGTGGTTCCTGTGGAATCAGTGGGAGAACTGCTGGCCGTAAAGTAGGCGCGCCTCACATCCCCTGCCAGGGATAGATCTAAAATACCCGTGGCGTCGGACTCCATCTTCTGGGTCACTAACCGGTAACCATAGTCCACTTTGTAGTCCAGCTCTACTGTGCTTCCTAACTGGAAAAGAATCCTGCCCTGATAATTCATGGTGATATTATAGAGGTCAGTCAGATCGAGGCTCGTAAAGTCCCCTGTCCCCTCCAAATTCGCTAAAGTAGTGAGGATGTCTTCAAAGGCCTGCTGATGTTCCTCATCTTGGGCCTTTGCCTGACCACCTACCACCGGTTCCGTAAGCAACAGTCCGGTCACCTGCATGGCGTTTTCCGAGGGCCCTGTTCGTTCCTCTAAAATTTTGCCCGAGGCGCTTACGGAGAACCATTGACTCCCGCTGGAAATGCAAGCAACTTCCTTCGCACCAGTAATATGGATTTCCAACGAACTGGGGAAATGACGAATCAGCTGTACATCCTCAGCATAGGGGAGTTTCTGCTCCAGCGCTTTTTCATGTTCTCCCACAGAAAGCAGCGCCAGATTATCCCCTATCTCAAGGCCGGACATTTGTAAAACCGTAGCCTGATCGTAGACCGCGTCGCCGGTGACTTCGATGGTGCGCACCTTAAAGAGCAGGAACACACACAGAAACGCTGTAGCCGTCACCATGAACAGCAACGTAAATACCATCAAAAAACGGCGCAGGCCTTTACTCATAGGCTTGCGTGGGCTTCTTTCACGCCCTCGTCCAGTATTTCTTTGCCGGGAGGCCCGTGACCTCCCGGCAGGAGGGGTTCCCCCTCCTCTTTGGTCCCTCCTTTGGGAACGTTCTCGCTGAGACTGCCTGCTTCGGGACTGTCTGCTTTGGGACTGCCGGGTTCGTGACCGCTCTCTTCTGGGAGGTTCCCTTGCCGGCTGGCCGCGCTGGGAAGCTCTGGGGCGCCGGGCCGGCTCCTCGGAACGGGAGTTGATATCGATAAAATCATACCCCTCCCATGGGTCCTCTTGTCTGCGTCTATCCCGCACGGCCATCCCTCCTTTCACATTCCTTGAAATATGTTTGTTATAAAACGGTATCTTCCACTTCTCGAATACGGGCGCCTAAGTCCGCTAAGTTCCCTGCCAGGTCCTCATAGCCGCGGTGGATATACTCCACACCGTCTACTTCGGTGCGCCCTTCCGCGGCCAGACCAGCCACCACCAAGGCTGCCCCGCCGCGCAGGTCATGGGACATCACCGGCGCGCCACGCAGATGGTCCACACCTTCCACGATAGCGACTTTGCCTTCCACCTTGATATTGGCTCCCAACCGTTGGAGGCCCTCAGCATGTTTAAAGCGGTTTTCGAATATATTTTCCACAAAGATGCTGGTGCCGCGCCCTACTGCCGCCATACTCATCACCACAGGCTGGGCGTCGGTTGGAAATCCGGGATACGGCATAGTGCGGATGTGCCGCACAGCGTTTAAACGCCGGGGCGCCATGATATTCAACGCCCCGCCAAGCTGTCTCACTTCACAGCCAGCTTGCTCGAATGGAGAAAGCATGGGCAGGATGTGGGCATTGTCCACATCACGCAAAGTGATGTTCCCGCCTGTTACCGCTGCCGCTGCCATGTAAGTTGCCGAAGCGATACGATCCGGCATCACAGTATGTTCGCAGCCGTAAAGCTCTTGCACTCCGTCGATGATGACACAGCTTTCTCCCGCGCCGTAGATCCGGGCCCCACACCGATTCAGATAAGCGGTGAGATCCATGATTTCCGGCTCCCGGGCGGCGTTAGCGATCACCGTGGTACCACGGGAACACACTGCCGCCAAAATTATATTTTCGGTGGCCCCCACACTGGGGAATGACAGAGAGATATACGTTCCCTGAATGCCCTGGGGAGCTTGGCAGTGCAAATACCCGCCGGACTCTTCTATTTCCACACCCAGTTTACGCAAAGCGTCTAAATGCAGGTCGATGGGCCGGGGACCCAGCTCGCATCCCCCAGGAAAGCAAAGTTCCGCTTCTCCACAGCGGGATACGATAGCTCCCAGAAAAACGATGGAAGAACGCATCTCCCGCATCAAGTCGGGAGGAATCTGGCAACAGGTCATGGAATTATCCACCACCAGGCTGCCGCCCTGCCAATGACAGCGGCTTCCCAAATGTTCCAAAATCCGCACAGCCGTATCCACGTCCGAAAGATGGGGGCAATTATGTAGAACCGTCTGCCCCTTGCACAATACCGTAGCGGCCAGCAGCGGCAGAGTGCTGTTTTTCGCGCCTTGAATCTTAATTTCCCCGCTGAGTTCCGCGGGGCCGTCAATGACGATCATACAGAACACCTCACCCAATTCAGCATACGCCATACTATGAGGCGCGGGCTCATTGGGTGAGAGATTCTGCTATTTTCCAGCTGCCGATTTGATTACACGATAAATCCTGTCATTGGCGTCTAATATCTCCATCTTCCCGGCGTTTTCCCCAATGGACTTCAGCCGGTCAGGATCGGAGAGGATCGCCTGGACTTTTTCCCAAAGGACTTCCCCGGTGAGATTCTTTTCCTCGATGATCTCCGCCGCGCCACGGCGCACCAAAGCCATGGCGTTGTGGAACTGATGGTTTTCCGCCACATTGGGAGAAGGAATCAAAATGGACGCTTTGGCTTTGGCTTCGATCTCTGTCAAAGTCATGGCGCCGGCCCTGCCAATGACCAAATCCGCTGCGGACAGACATTGTGGCATGTTGTCGATATACTCCAGCAAACGGATCTGAGGATTCTTCTCCACGTCCAGGCCGAACTCCCGCACTTCATCCAAGAACTTCTCATCGTGGGAACCATAGCCGTGGATATGCTGGTATTCTCCCCGTTTGGCGCTTTGGGCCAGCATGTAGGCCGCCGCTCTGTTCAGCGCCGACGCGCCCAAGCTGCCGCCAAAGGAAAGCACTACCGGCCGGTCATCCAAACCAAGCTCTTTGCGGGAAGCCTCCCGCTCCGCCTCAAGGACTTCTCCCCGCACCGGGTTGCCAGTGACCACGCAGTTGACAGAATCGTCGAAATATTTTTTAGCGTCGGGCACAGCCAGCATCACCGTTTTTACCGATTTCGCCAGCATACGGGTGGTGACGCCCGGATAAGCGTTGGATTCATGAATCACGCAAGGTACGCCCAGCTTTGCCGCTTCCCGGATCACCGGCCCGCTGACATAGCCGCCTGTACCCACGCACACATCAGGCCCAAACTCTTTGATGATCTTTTTGGCTTCCGCGGTGGCGGCGAATACCCGCACCACGGTTTGAGCGTTGCGCACCAGGTTTTTCGGGGTGAGCTTCCGCTGGAAACCGGAGATGTGCACGGTTTTTATCTCATACCCTGCTTTGGGAACCAAACGCTCTTCCATACCGCCCTTGTTTCCTACATAAAGTATCTGGGCGTCCGGCTCCTTTTGCAGCAGATAACCGGCTGCAGCTAACGCCGGGTTGATATGCCCTGCCGTACCGCCGCCGGTAAACAATACTTTCATTCCAAATCCACTTCCTTTGCCTATGATAATTTATAGGGCCATCACAAACCCGCTTTACGTTTTCTCTACATTGGAACTGCGGGAAATATTCAACAAAACCCCCATTTCACCCAACAACATCAGCAAAGCGGTACCACCATAACTGAAAAACGGCAAGCTAATACCGGTGTTGGGAATGGTGTTTGTCACAACGCAAATATTCAATACAGCTTGAATCCCCACTTGGAAAGTAATACCCAGGCCCAAAAGCATTCCAAATTTATCTTTGGCGTGGACAGAAATGTAAACACCCCGCCAAATCAGCATGGCGAACAAGACAATGATCACCAATGCGCCCACCAAGCCCAGCTCCTCACATACCACCGCAAAAATAAAATCGTTTTGCGGTTCAGGCAAATAGAGGTATTTCTGCCGGGACTGTCCCAAGCCTACGCCCAGCAAACCGCCGGAACCAATCGCATATAAAGACTGGCGAGTCTGATGGGTTAAGTCAGGGTCCAGTTCAGAAGAGAAAGGATCAAGCCAAATGGTGATCCGATCCATCTGGTAGCCGCCCTTGCTGATAACAATAAACGCCAACAAAGCCGCTACGGCCGTACCTCCAATAATGAACCACCGCGGCTTAGTCCCCCCCACAAACATGAGGATCGCGCCCAAAGCCAAAATAATTAGTGTAGCGGAAAGATGGTCTTCCAGATAGATCAGCACGGCAAATAATCCCATAATTCCAACATAGGGCACCACGCCATACCGGAAGGTCTGCATTTTATCCAGATTCTGGGAGATCATATGGGCAAACATCACGATCAAGCCAAACTTCGCCACTTCCGATGGCTGAAAAGAAACAAACCCAAAATCCAGCCAACGGGTGGCAGTACCTTCCCGCCTCGCGATCTGCTCGATATGGGCATACCGGCAAATCAGCAAGAACACTAGCAGGAAAACGGAAATTCCGAAAATCACAATAGCCAGTTTATGAAACCGGTGATAGTCGAAGGTAGAGATCAACAGCATGGCAATCACGCCTGCTACAGCAAACTGTGCCTGCCGTGAAATAAAAAAATAGCTGTTTCCATAATGATAATAACTGTATGCATAGCTGGCGGAGAAAAGCATTACCAGACCAATGGCCAGCAGCACCAAGATAAAAATAAGCAAGGGCATATCCAAACCCGCGCCCAAACTAAACAGTTTATGTCTTATAGGCCTGCGGCGCCCCTTTTTTTCTTGGGTTTCAGATTTTTGGGGTTGTGGAGGAGTTGGTGGCATATAGCCGGGGACCTTGCGCAGGCCCCGGGCAATCCTTCCCGTTGCCGCCATGGCGATCCCTCCTTTCTTCGTTAAATAAAATCGTAGACTCTCATATTCTTTCCATCAAAGCCCAATTCCAAACAAGCGGTTTGATGGATTTTTAAAATATTCACATTCCAAACGCTACGCAAGCCATAGCAGCAGCACCGCCCAAAAGGGCCACGAAGCCGAACACAACACAGATCTTCACTTCACTCCATCCGCACATTTCAAAGTGATGGTGGATGGGAGACATTTTGAACAACCGCTTGCCATGAGTAGCCTTGAAATAACTGACTTGCAGCACTACGGAAACGATCTCGCAGATATAGACAAAACCTACAGGCAGCAGCAAAATGGGCAAATCCATGCCAAAGGCCAAAGCGCATACCATACCGCCCATAAACAGAGAGCCGGTATCGCCCATAAACACCTTTGCCGGATGCCAGTTCCAAATCAAGAAGCCGATGCACGCCGCCGCGCTTGCAAGCCCCAAGGCCGAAAGGCCGGTCATAGAGAGGATACCGGCGCACAAAGCCAAAGACAGAAACGCAAAGAAGGAAACAGTGGTGTTCAGGCCGTCGATCCCATCGGTAAAGTTCACCGCGTTGACGATCCCCACAATGACGACTGCCGCTAAGGGATAATAGAACAGGCCCAAATTGATCTGTCCCACAAACGGGATAATGGTAGAAGTGCCACCCCCTGCCATCGCTACCGAAGCCAGATAGGCAGCCGCCACAGCGAACTGCAGCACAAGCTTCTGCCGCTCAGTCAAACCCAGGTTCCGCTTTTTCAGGATGCTGATATAATCATCCATAAAGCCGATCACTCCAAAAGCCACCGCCATTCCCAAACCAGCGAACGCTTTGGCTTTCAGCAACAGGGTTTCGTCTATTCCCAATGAGTAGAATACCGGCAGGCACACGATCATAGCCACAGCAATGCCCAGAATAAACATCAACCCGCCCATTGTGGGTGTGCCTTGCTTGCTCTTGTGCCAACTGGGCCCCACTTCCCGGATGGTCTGGCCGAACTTCAATTTGTGCAGGAAAGGAATCATCCACTTCCCAAGAACCGCCGTGACCGCGAAAGCAATCACAGAAACCAGCAAATACAGCATACTGTTCATTTTTCCTACCCCTCTCGTTGCGTTTCCGTCGTTTTCTGTTCTTATGCGGTTCCCACAGTATCGCCAGTTTCAGCGTTTGTGTTATCCACAAAAGACAAGGTTATCACGGTACCGATCTGCACCTGTTCTCCAGCCGCCACGCTTTGGCCTGTTACTTCAGCCGCTGCAGAGGATGAGCCGCTTACACTGATTTGCAGCTGGTTGATGCTGGCTACGTAACTGGCATTGGTCACGTCATAGCCGCTAAAGTCAGGCACCGTCACGTAAGTGGCGTCCTCATCATAGCCGTTGGTGTAGAGAACTACTTTACCTTCTTTCGGCGCAGCCCCGCCGCTGGCAGGTACTTGAGCCGTAACCTGGATAGAACCATCGCTCTCATCACCCACTACAGAATAAGACAACCCGGCTTCTTCCAGTGCCGCATACGCTTCATCCAAAGTCATACCTGTCACATTGGGCGCCACAGTATCCAGCACCGCGTATTCCTCATCGCTGTATTGGGCTTCCACACCCAAGTATGGCAGGATTTCCCCCATCATTTTGGCGAAATAAGGCCCTGCCACCGCATTGCCGCCATTATAACCACCGTTAGTGTCATCATCCGGTTCATCGAAGAATACCAGCAAAGCATACTGGGGGTCCTCCGCCGGGGCGAAACCGCAATAAGAAGCGATATACTCCATGGGTTTGGAAGGGTCCTCGTTGTGCTGAGCCACTTTTTCAGAAGTACCTGTCTTTCCACAAACACGGTAACCCGCTACATAACCACCAGTAGCAGTGCCCTCTTCCACATTCTGCCGGAGAACGTCGATGATCACGTCGCAGGTCTCTTGTGAAACGACCTGGCGCCGATAACTGGTGTCGGCTGTTTTAACGATGTTTCCTTCCTGATCCACAATCCGGTCCATCACGTGAGGCGTCACCAAATATCCACCATTGGCAATGGTCGCCGCCGCCGTAATCATATGGACAGGCGTAATACTAAAGTTTTGTCCGAAAGATTCCACCGCCAGGTTGGAGGCAACCAGTTCCAGTTCCTGTTCGCTGTGGTACAACGTCAACGCTTCGCCCGGCAGATCAATGCCGGTGCTTTCTGTAAAGCCAAAAGCTTCCCGGTACTTCGCGAAGGTCTTTCCCCCCACCAGCTGGCCAACATGGATAGCCCACGGGTTACATGAGTTGTACAATCCCTGCCGGAGTGTTTCCGTACCGTGGCCGGCATGATACCAACATCCTATCGGGTCATTCCATCCCGGAACCGTAATACTGCCCGTACATGTGAAGGTGCTGTCCTCAGTAACCACACCTTCTTCCAGTCCCATGGCATAAGTGACCATCTTAAACACAGAACCTGGATAATAGGTATCCGTTACAGCCTTGTTGCGCCACTGTTTGAGCTGAGCCTGATTAAAGGCTTCATCCCGTTCATCCTTGGGCAGTTCATCGATCTGAGCCAGCAGGTTCTTATCCTGAATGGTGAACGGGTCGTTGGGATCGTAACTGGGAGTAGTTGCCATGCCCAAAATACCGCCGGTGTCCACATCCATCAAAATGGCCACAGCGCCATTTTTTACTTTAAACTGCTCTACGCCCTCGGCCAGATATTTCTCCAAAATGCTTTGAACTGTCTCATCAATGGTGAGCACTAAATTATATCCGTCTTCCGCTTCAATATATTGCTCATATTCAAAAGGCATATCCGTCCCCAAAGCGTTTTGGGCAGAAATGAGACGGCCTGCTGTCCCTCGCAGTTCCGTGTCATACTGAAGTTCCAAGCCTTCCAGGCCCTGGCCATCCGTACCGGTAAATCCCAACACGGTAGAAGCCACTTGGCCATAGGGATAATAGCGTTTATAGTCTTCGATCAGTCGCACGCCGGCAGAGATACCATTGTCTTCCAAAAATTTGTTTATTTCATCCCGGACACTGGTTTCCACCCGGCGCTTCAAATAAACGAAATAGGAATTCCCCTGGGTCTTTTCATAGATTTCTTCTTCGTCCAATTCCAAAATAGGAGCCAGACCAGACGCTACTTTTCTTCTTGTGGCGTCGGGATCGTCATAATACGAGAAATAGGCAGGTTCCAAAACCACAGTCCACACACTGGCACTTTGGGCCAGTATTTTCCCTGTGCTGTCATAAATTGTACCCCGCATAGCGCTGAGAGTAGTACTCTGCAAGCTTTGGTCCAGGGCGGCGTTACTCAGTTCCTCACCTCGGACAATCTGCCACCGGAACAGATTTATCACCACCAGACCAAATCCCACGAACACTACCACCGCCGCAAGGCCCATAGCCTTATGCCACATTTTTTCTTTCATTCCTTTTGCCAAATGCATCCACCGCCTGTCTGTTAAAGCTCCGTTCTACCCAGCAGCAAAATGAGAGTCAAGATCCCTCTTGGCTCTCCTCCCCCATTCTCAAGTAATACTTCCCGCACTATCTTTATTCCTCAAGCCGCCCTGTTATGCGGTAGCTTTCCACAGCCGCGCTTGGAGGGATCAAACATCCGCACCTACCCTCCAGACGTTTCTCTTATCGGATTATTATATCATACAAACAACTTTTTCGCAAACAAACGCGGCCCGCGCTACCGTGGGCCGCATCCCTTTGCGTTTCGGGAGCAGCGTGCTCCCGCAGGGATAAGCGTTCATGGCTCGCTCCAATCCAAAAGCCCCGCCGCCCATCCAAAATCTTTATTCAAAACCCCATATTTTATAAAAATAAAGCTTCATCAAAAGCTCCTTTTATTCCTCATTAAAACCATGAGCGAACTGTATCCCACAGCTGCTCCCACCAAGAACTGTCCGCTGTTTCCCGCACCACAGTACCCTGGTCTTCCTGTGCCGAATCCACATAGGTAACCTGACCGCTGGATACTTTGCCCATACCCAATTCTTTCTTGGCGTATTCCTCTACGGCTGCGCCGTTCATCTTTTGGGAAGCTTCCATATTCAACTGTATTTCTAAGCTTTGAGCCTCTTCCAGCTGCTTCGTGGTAGTATTGATCTGTTCAGTAAGCTCTGTAAGCTGCACCTGGTTATACACGACTGTGATAACCGTGGCAAACACTATGCCAAAACACAATACAGCCGCGATTTTCCGCAGAGGACGCCGCCGGGGACGGGCGTTTTTTTCCAGCTCCTTTTTGGGAAGCTCCACCACATTTTCCCGGGAATCCTCACGCTGTTCCTTGCGGGGTTCTTCCTGGGGCTGGGTATTATCCCAACGAGGAGCATCCTCGGCAGGAGCTTGTTCCTCAACGGTGTGACGCTCCTCAAACAAGGAAAAATCGTAGGCTTCTGAAGAAAATCTCGACATAATTCTGTTCCCTTTCTATATATCACAAATCCTTCCCGAAAACTGTGTTCACGCTTCCGGAAGTTTCTCGATCACCCGCAGCCGGGCGCTGCGAGCGCGTGGGTTCTCCTCAATCTCCCTTTCAGAGGGAGCCAATCCTTTTTTATACACAAGCTTTCCTTTGGGTTTCCTTCCGCAAACACATACAGGAAAATCCTTGGGGCAAATACACCCCTGGCACCAATCGTTCATTTTCTGCTTGACGATCCGGTCCTCCAACGAATGAAACGTGATCACCGCAAAGCGTCCGCCAGGCTTCAACAAGCCAAACCCGGCCTCCAGGCCTTCCTGCAAACGGTCCAATTCTCCGTTCACCGCGATCCGCAACGCTTGAAACGTCTTTCTGGCCGGATGCCCTTCCGCCCTGCGCACCGCCGCTGGAACAGAAGCTTTGATGATCTCCGCCAGCTGGGCTGTCGTCTCAATAGGGGCGCTTTCACGAGCCTGGCAGATCCCTTGAGCAATCCTGCGGGCGCTCCGGTCCTCGCCATAGCGGAAAATGATCTCAGCCAATTCTTGTTCTCCCAAGGTATTTACCAAATCCTTGGCAGAGGGGCCTTCCTGGCTCATGCGCATGTCCAGTGGAGCGTCGTGGTGATAAGAAAAACCGCGTTCCGGCGTATCCAGCTGATAGGAAGATACACCGATATCCAAAAGTACTCCGTCCACTGCGTCTATTCCCTGGGCTTTGGCAAGTTCTCCCATCTGGGCGAAATTGCCCTTCACGCGGATGGACTGGGGATATTTCCGCAAACGTTCCCCAGCGGCCGCGATCGCGTCCGGGTCTTGGTCGATAGAAAGCAGCTTTCCAGTGGTCAGCTTTTGCAGAATGGCCTCTGAATGGCCTCCGCCCCCCATCGTGCCGTCAATATATATCCCCTCCGGCCGAATAGCCAGAGAGCTTATGGTTTCCTCAAATAATACCGGTTTGTGGTGAAACTCCATACGCCACCTCTTAATTTTAGAAGTCCAGGAGGTTCATGGAAGCCTCGATGGCTTCATCGGTCTGGCTCTCGTTATAAGCGTTCCAACGAGCCGTATCCCATATCTCCGCCCGCACCGCCGCGCCGATCACAGTCACGTCTTTTTCCAAACCGGCGTGCTCCCGCAGGTTCTGGGGAATCAAGATGCGCCCCTGCTTATCCGGTTCCACTTCGGCGGCGCCGGAAAAGAAATAGCGCTGGATACCCTTGCCCTGGGCCAAAGGAATAGCGGAAACCTTTTCCACCAGCTTGTCCCATTGGGCGCGGGAGAGCAGAAAAAGACAGCCGTCAAGACCTTTGCACACATAAAACGTGTCGCCCAGGTCTTCACGGAACTTGGAAGGTACCGTCACCCGGCCCTTTAAGTCCATATTATGTTGATACTCACCCGTCAACATAAGCGCTTTCCCTTTCCACTTTCAGGGGGACGAATTGCTTTTCGGGGATTTCGTGGCACTTTCAACCACTTTTTCACCCACAACGTGGAACTTTCACCCACTTTCACCCACCTGATGCCATTTATTATAAAGCATCTCCCCTTTAAAAGCAACCCAGAAATCCTGGAAAACCCAGGAATTTCCTAGACTCGAAGCTATGTTTGAACTTATGGTGTGGGAACAAAAATTCCCCTCACTATATCTAGTGAGGG
This sequence comes from uncultured Neglectibacter sp., assembly GCA_904419785.1. Lineage (GTDB taxonomy): Bacteria > Bacillota > Clostridia > Oscillospirales > Acutalibacteraceae > Acutalibacter. Next base: position 59,222 of record CAJFSY010000005.1, on the reverse strand, counting down.
GAATTTTAAAAATTATCAATTTTTATTGTATCTCTACAAACAGTTTTTCTCAGATTTGTGAGTTTCGCTGAGAAGTCTTAATGTTCTGGCGAGTTTTGCGCAACTCGGCCAGATTTTCAGAAAGCGACTCATCTGTACGGCGCATCAAATCATCCACATAATCATTGCTGGCCTTACGCATCTCCTTAAATTTTGCCTGCGCCTGGGCAATCAGCTCGTTTGCTTTTGCCTGGGCCTGCCGGACGATCTCCTCTTGGTTTACAAGTGCCTTAGCTTTTTCTTCCGCTACCCGAATGATCGTCTCAGCTTCCCGCTGAGCTTCGCTGATAATCTGGGCACGGTCCGCCACGATCGCCTTCGCTTTGCGCACCTCCGAGGGGATCTCTTCCTTGATCTCATCCAAGATCTGACGCACCTCTTCCCCGTCTACAAACATCTTGCCGGCAGAGAGGGGCATTTTCCAGCCCTTGTCCAGAACGTCATACATCTCGTCGATCAAATCCTCAATGGTAGCCTGATTGTTGCTCATGGTGAACCCATTCCTTTCTTTTCCGCTCTTCCCCAAAGTGTATTTCCTTTGGGTGGAGAAAGCGCTCTATTCTATGGGCACGGCAAAAACCGTGTCCCAGAAAAGCTTATCTTAGCTGGCCGCACAGCCTTTCTTCGATCGTGCTCAAAATGCACGCCGGCACAAAGGGGGAGATATCCCCGCCAAAGCCCGCCACCTGTTTGACCATGCTGGAACTTAAAAACATATTCTCCGCGCTGGTGGCCAAAAACATGGTCTCCAGCTCAGGATTCAGCTTTTTATTCGTCAAAGCCTGCTGAAACTCATATTCAAAATCAGACAGTGCCCGCAATCCCTTAATGACAACCATAGCGCCTTGGCGCCTGGCGTAATCCGCCAGCAAGCCGTCCACCCGGTCGATCTCCACATTCTGTAAATGTTCCGCCTGGGTGGCCTGGCGCAAAAGTTCCATGCGCTCTTCCACTGTAAAGCTGGCGTGCTTTTCCGGATTGGTGGGTACCCCCACAATGAGCTTGTCAAAAATTCTGCTGGCCCGCACAATAATATCAAGATGCCCTAAAGTAACAGGATCAAAACTGCCAGGATAAACCGCAAGTTTCATGGTATTTCTCTCCTTAACGAAGTGACAACAAAGTCATTCCTCTGTTTCCCCTTCTTCATCCGCTACCGGCTGGCGATAGGCGGTAAGCATAATTTTTCCATAGCGGTAACACTTCTGCCGCACAAACATTCCAGCTGTTTCAGGTAAAGTCTCATCTTTGGGATGCTCACAAAGGATTACCCCGCCCGGATTCATCCGCTCCGCCACCTCAGGCAGCGCCTTTTCCAAAAGCCCTGTATGGTAAGGCGGGTCTAAGAACGCGATATCGAACCGTTCCCGGCAGCCCCGCAGATAGGAAGCATAATCTGCCATAACCACTTTCGCCTGGCTTTCAAAGCCTGTAGACTGGAGATTCTTCTCTACTACCCGGATAGATTCCTTTGAGGAATCCACAAACACCGCAAACGCGGCGCCCCGGCTCAAAGCCTCCAAGCCGATCTGGCCGGAGCCTGCGAACAAATCCAAAAAACGCCGGCCTTCCAACTGGAACTGCAAGATATTGAACAAAGACTCTTTCACCCGGTCAGTGGTAGGGCGCACTTGTTCGCCCTCTAAAGTGACCAGTTTTTTTCCTCTTTTGGAACCGGTGATAATCCGCATGGCATTCTCCCAGCAAAAAGCTAATTATGGTATATCCGCTTTATTATCCCATCAAACAGCCAATCTGTCAACCGTTTAGCGGAATTTCCCCGGAATTTCCGCTATTTTCCCCCTCTTTCGAGTGAAAATATTCCCACACGCGGCGGGCAGCGGGTTTTGTCATGCCTGGGGCGCCTTCCAGTTCGGCCAAATCCGCCTCGCTGATAGCCGTAACTGTTTTGAAATGACGCAGCAAGGCCTTCGCTCGCGTCTCCCCGATGCCTTCAATAGAGGTCAGCGTAGAGGACACCGCTGTCTTTTTTCGCTGCTGCCTGTGATATCCAATGGCGAACCGGTGAACTTCGTCCTGGATGGAACTGACCAAAGTAAAGGCCCGGCGGTAAGAACTGATGGCGATCTCTCCCCCGGTAAGGGCAATGGCCCTGGTGCGGTGATGGTCATCCTTCACCATACCGAACAAAGGCACCTGTATCCCCATCTCTTCCAATAAGGGTTGGACCGCCGCCACATGGCCTTTGCCGCCGTCCAAAAGAATTAGGTCGGGCATACGGCCAAAGCCATCCTGTTCACCTTTGCGCTGGCAAGCTTTATACTCTTCAAACCTGCGCCGGATCACTTCCCGCATAGAGCCATAGTCGTCTTGCCCCACTACGGTTTTGATCTTAAATTTCCGATAAGCGGATTTCAGCGGCCGGCCGTTCTCAAACACCACCATGCCCGCCACGTTCTCCCCTCCAGCCAAGTTGGAGATATCGTAAGACTCGATATACGCCGGGACCTTTTCCAGCCCAAGCAGCCGGCGCAGCTCATCCAGCGCCGAAGCATCCCGCCCGGAAGTGCCGGCTTGCCTGGCAATATGCTCCGCGGCGTTTTGGCGGCACATCTGCACCAGCTGCGCCTGGTCTCCCCGCTGAGGTACCAGCAGTTTCACCGTTTTCCCCCGCCGTTCCGACAGCCACCGCGTCAGCAGTTCTTCATCCTCAATGGCGCCGTCCAACACAATCAATGGCGGTATCCTGTCACGGATAGCGTAATACTGCCGCAAAAATTCCGAGCGCGCTTCCGGGTCAGGTTCTAAACCCTCGGTAAGAAAGCTTTCCCGGTCGCTGAGTTTGTTCCCTGTAAACCGAAACACCTCAAAGGCTGTATGAGATTCTCCCTGGGCCAAGGCGAACACGTCCTGTTCCTCCACACGGCTGGCCACTACTTTTTGCCGGGCCCGCATCATGCTGATGGCGTTGATCCTGTCCCGAAGCCGGGCCGCCAGCTCAAATTCCAGATTTTCGGCAGCTTGTTCCATTTTTTCCGTCAGAGATTTTACCGAGGTGGAACTCCCGCCTTTAATAAAATCCAAGGCTTCCTGGAACGCCTCGTTATATTCCTCCTCGCTGACTTTCCCGCGGCAAGGAGCGCAGCACTGCTTGATATAATAATTGAGGCAGGGACGGCCTTTCCCAAAATCCTGAGGGAACTTCCGGTTACAGTCGGGGAGCTTGAAGATTTTGCGGGCGGAATCGATGGTCTGCTTAATGGACCAGGAACTCATATACGGGCCGATATATTTAGCGCCATCGTCCTCCACCTTTTTCACCTCAGTAATCCGGGGCCAAGGGCCTCCGCTGACACGGATATAGCTGTAGCCCTTGTCATCCTTCAAGAGAATATTATATTTGGGCTGGTTTTGCTTGATCAGGCTGCTTTCCAGCACCAAAGCCTCAAACTCGCTGTCGGTAACGATATACTCGAACCAATCCACATTGGCCACCATGCGGCGCACTTTATTATCATGGTTTTTTTCCGAGCCGAAATACTGACTTACTCGGTTTTTTAAAGCTTTGGCTTTTCCAATATAGATGATCTGGCCGCTTTTGTCATGCATCAGATACACGCCCGGGCTCAAGGGAAGCTTCATAGCCTTACGGCGCAACTCTTTCTTTTTTTCAGCTTGGTCCATGTAATCACCACCCAACTTGTCCTTACGAAAAAAGCACCGCTTTTAAGCGGTGCTTTTCAGCTTTAATCTGCCTGTATGAAATGGACTCTTATTCGGCAAAACCAGAATTGACCAGTTCCACCAGGGCGTCCACAGCCTGCTCTTCATCGGCGCCATCAGCGATAATACGGATAGAAACACCGCCAACAATGCCAAGGCTCAAAACACCGAGAAGGCTCTTTGCATTGACCCTTCTCTCTTCCTTCTCAACCCAGATGGAAGACTTGAACTCGTTAGCCTTCTGGATAAAGAACGTAGCCGGACGGGCATGAAGGCCAACCTGATTCTGGACCAATACTTCTTTAGCACACATGCAAATTCACTCTCCTACAAAATTTATAAAAGGGTTTTTCTGCCACCGCAAAAAATAGGTCTAACGGGCGCAAAGTATTTGGAATTTAAATCCATTATAGCATATTTCCTGCCGCCGTCAACACACATTCCCGATTTTTGGATTCCTGAACAGCGCAACGCGATCTTTTTCACGCTTCATTTGTGCATCTTGTTGGCGATGTGGAAAACTTTTTGCCCATTGTGCCGCTGTGAAAAACACTCCACCACCATATGCTGTGTGTGGAGGACACTATCAGCATAGGAACTTTTTCCCTTTTCTATACGAAAAATTAAAATTCCGGCGTTTCATCCAATGTTTCCAAAAGTTTCCGATCTTCCTTTGTCAACTCTAACCGCTCCCATAAATCTGGGCGGTTCTGCCGGGTAATGGCCAGCGCCTGCCCCCGCCGCCACTTTCGTATGTTCTCGTGATGACCCGAAAGAAGCACCTCCGGCACAGGACGGCCCCGCCACACTTCCGGTCTGGTATACTGGGGATATTCCAGCAAGCCGGAATAATGGCTTTCTTCGGTAAAACACACTTCCTCAGAAAGCACCCCTGGCAGCATCCTGCTGACGGCATCCGTCAAAATCATAGCCGGCAGCTCTCCGCCAGTCAGCACGTAATCCCCCACGGAGATCTCCTCCACGCCATATTCCTCCAAAAGCCTTTCATCTACGCCCTCGTAATGGCCGCAGAGAATAAGCAGGCCCGGCTCTCTGGCCAGACGTTTGGCGTCTTGTTGGGAAAGAACTTTTCCTCTTGGGGACATATACAGGATATGCGGCCGCCATCCCAGATGTGCGCTGATCTCGTCGATCCCTCTGGCAAAGGGCTCTGCCGCCAGAAGCATTCCTTTTCCCCCACCGAACACAGTGTCATCCACCCGGCCTCGAAAATCTGGTGAAAAATCCCGGAGCTGGTGACAGCAGACTTGCAAAATACCCTTTTTCCGGGCACGTCCCACAATGCTGTGGCCCAAGACAGGGGGGAACATCTCAGGAAAGAGGCTCAGAATGTCCACGCGCATTCAAGCTTCCTCCCCTTCCTCATCAAAAATGCCTGGAATCGGCAGCAGTTCAATAACGCCATCTTCCACGCTGATCCGCTTTACCATATGCTTCACCGCAGGGAATAAATACTCTTTCCCGTCCCGGTCCACAATGCGGTATACATCATTGGCCCCTGTGGGGAGCACTTCTTTCAGCTCGCCATATTCCCGGCCCGTGGTACCATCCACCGCTTTCAAACCGATCATATCCTGAAGGAACACCTGGCCTTCTTCCAGCTGTACATCCGCCCGGTCCAGGTAGAGCACCTTTCCACGCAGGGCATCCCCCTGCTCTACGGTGGTGACCCCCCGCAGAGTGATGAGCAGCCGGCCTTTATGGACCCTGCTGGCCAGCAAGCCGGCATCTGTTTTCCCGCCGTCGAAATACAGACGCTTTATCTCCGCCAAGAATTCTGGGGAATCCGCCCAAGGTTCCAAAACCAGTTCTCCACGGATGCCATGGGTGCGCACGATCTTTCCGGCTTCCAAAAATTGTTTTTTCATCGATAGTCCCTCCCGTTCCCGGATAAACAAAAAAGGGCTTGCGCCCTTCTCTGCTCAGTCGATTTCGACCATGATCTTTTGTTCGTTGCGGGTAGCCGCCGCGCGCATGACCACTCGGATCGCTTTTGCGATGCGGCCCTGCTTGCCGATAACACGGCCCATATCGTCTTCAGCCACATGGAGATGATACACGGTAGTACCGTTTTCCTGCTCCTCGCTGGTCACGACGATCTCCTCCGGCTTCTCTACCAAACCGGAAGCAATGGCTTTCAGTAACGCCTCCATACTGCTTGCTCCTTTCAAAAGGCTGGCGAGAATTTAGATCACGCCGTGCTTCTTGAACAGTGCTTTCACAGTATCGGTGGGCTGAGCGCCGTTTGCCAGCCACTTCTTAGCCTTCTCAGGATCTACCTTCACTACGCTGGGCTCTTCCATGGGGTTGTAATAGCCGATCTCCTCGATGAAACGGCCGTCACGGGGGAAACGGGAATCTGCCACAACGATGCGGTAGAAAGGAGATTTCTTAGCGCCCATTCTTCTCAGTCTGATCTTAACTGCCATGATTCATTCCTCCAAAATATTGATAAAAATAATATTAAAAAACTCTCGCGCCCGGCTGACCAGGCAATATTGTTCACGGGGCAAGCCCCGGCAATATCCAAACAAATTCTTCACAGGCCAGCGCCTGCCGTTCTCAGTGGGGAACGTTGGGTATTCGGCGGCGTTTGCCTTTGCTCATACCGCCGAAATGCTTCATCAGTTTCTGCGTCTGACGGAACTGGGTCAGCAGGCGGTTCACATCTTCCACCTTCATCCCACATCCGGCAGCGATCCGCTTTTTGCGGGAAGCGTTCAAACAATCGGGATGGGAACGCTCATAAGGCGTCATGGAAAGGATGATGGCGGCACTGCGGTCCATCACGCGGTCGTCAATGTCCACATCATCCAGCTTGTTCCCCACACCCGGCAGTTTGGAAAGTATCCCCTTGAGCGGGCCCATCTTTTTCACCTGCTGGAACTGTTCCAACAAGTCGTTGAGGTCCATCTTATTCTGCATCAGGCGTTGGGCAGTTTTGGCCGCGGCCTTCTCATCCAGCTTCATTTGGGCGTCCTCGATCAATGTAAGAACGTCGCCCATGCCCAGAATACGGCTGGCCATTCGGTCGGGATGGAACACTTCCAAATCAGAAAGTTTTTCACCCGTACCAGCATACTTGATGGGTTTGCCGGTAACCGCTTTTACAGAAAGCGCCGCGCCGCCTCGAGTATCGCCGTCAAGCTTAGTCAGTATCACACCGGTTATATCCAGAAGATCATCAAAAGACTTGGCCACGTTTACAGCTTCCTGGCCGGTCATGGCGTCCACCACCAGCAGAATATCCGTGGGCTGAACCGCCTCTTTCACCCGGCGCAATTCTTCCATCAGCTGCTCGTCGATCTGCAACCGGCCGGCCGTATCGATGATCACGTAGTCGTGGCCATAATCTTTGGCGTGGCGTACCGCTTCCTGGGCAGTGACCACCGGGTCTTGGGTGCCTCTTTCAAAAACAGGCGCGCCCGCCTTTTCGCCCACTACCTGCAGCTGTTTTATAGCCGCAGGACGGTAGATGTCGCCAGCCACCAGCAAAGGCCGGTGCCCCTGGGATTTCAACTGGTAAGCAAGCTTTGCGGCATGGGTGGTTTTACCGGCGCCTTGCAGGCCGCACATCATGATGATCGCCGGAGGATGCGCAGGCATTTTCAGCCGTTCTTCCGTACCGCCCATCAAGCTGGTCAATTCTTCATTGACGATCTTGATGACCATCTGGGCGGGAGTCAGGCTTTCCATCACTTCCGATCCCACCGCACGCTCTGTCACCTTTTTGGTGAACTCTTTCGCCACTTTATAGTTGACGTCCGCTTCCAGCAAAGCCAAACGCACTTCCCGCATGGCTTCCTTTACATCCGCTTCGGTGAGCTTGCCCTTGCTCCGCAGCTTCTTAAACGAATTGCTGAGCTTTTCCGCCAAACCCTCAAACGCCACCGGCTTCCCCTCCTGAAATCAATGGAATATCTCGATCCGCCCGCCACGGGCGTTTTTCCTGTCTGTTCGCTGCCGCTTCACGCTTCCACGGCGATTTCTTGGGCACACTTTAAAATCTTGGAAACATTTTCGTCAATGCCCTGTATTCCGCCGTTCTGCTCGTTTAAATCCTGTATGGTCAAAGCGCAGTCGCAGATCAGCGTGAGGATGTTTTGGATATCCTGAAAACGACGAGCAAGGCCCAAACGCTCCTCCATATCCAAAAGCTGTTGCTCCGCCCGCTTGATGGCATCCCGCACACCTTGGCGGGTAATGTCACGGTCCGCGGCGATCTCCGCCAAAGACAAGTCCTCATTATAATAAGCATCCACTACTTCCCGCTGAGTTTCGGTAAGCATATCCCCGTAAAAATCCAGCAGAAAACTAATCCGCAAATCTTTCGCCATCGCCGCATCCCTCCTTAGTGCTTTCCCACACATTTTCACTTGGGCCAGCCGGAGAAGCCTTCGTTCTGACCAAATCTGTAAAGCGGTTTTCTTTACAGCATTTAGGATTATACACGATTTCCGGCAGTTTGTCAACGGTCCCAGGGAAAAAATCTGCCCTGTTCTGCGCTTTTCCACCAATTTACATTTTCCCTTAAGGATGTTATAATAACAACCGGCTTGAACCGCCGATCAGCAGGGCGTTTTTCTGGTTTACAGCAAAGCTGTCTGCGCGGCACAGAACACCCTGAAGCAACAAAGGCTCGAGAGTATAGAATGCAGCCCATGCTATTTGGAATTTTGGAGGGACACCATGTTTTATTTCAACTGTGATTACACTGAAGGCGCTCATCCCCACATTTTAGAACGAATGATGGAAACAAACCTGGAACAAACCGTGGGTTACGGCGAGGATGCCTACTGTGAACAGGCCCGTGCCCTGATCCGGCAGGAATGCGAGCGGGAAGATGTGGACGTTCACTTTTTGGTTGGCGGCACCCAAGCCAACTTCACGGTGATCCGTTCCGCTCTGCGGCCCCACCAGGGAGTGATCTCCGCTATGACCGGCCACATCAACGCCCATGAGACCGGCGCGGTAGAAGCCACCGGCCATAAAGTTCTGGCACTGCCCTGCGGCCCGGAAGGCAAACTGACCGCCGCGCAGATCGAAGAAACCGTTAAAGCGCACTGGGAAGATGAAACCCACGAGCATCAAGTCCAGCCCAAGATGGTGTACATTTCCCATCCCACAGAAAACGGCGCCCTTTACACCCTTCCCGAACTGGAATCTATAAGCCGCGCCTGCAAAGCCAACGGTTTATATCTATTTCTGGACGGCGCCCGGCTGGGATACGCTTTGACCGCCCGGGGCAGCGATGTATCCATGTCCGACTTGGCCCGCCTTTGCGATGTGTTTTACATTGGCGGCACCAAATGCGGCGCTTTGTTTGGCGAAGCTGTAGTGATCGCCAACCCAGAGCTGAAACCCGATTTTCGCTATTCCATCAAACAAAACGGAGGCATGCTGGCAAAAGGACGGTTATTGGGCATCCAGTTCCTCACTTTATTTGAGGACGGCCTCTACTATGATATCTGCCGCGCCGCCAACGAATTGGCTTACCGCATTGCCGAAGCCTGCAAAACGGCCGGGTTCCGCTTTTTTGCCGAGTCCTCCACCAACCAGCAATTCCCCATCTTCCCTAACAGCTTGCTGAAAGAGCTGGGAAAAGATTTTACGTATTCCACTTGGGCCAAAGTAGACCAAGACCACACTGCCATCCGCCTGTGTACCAGCTGGGCTACCCGTGAAGAAGCCGCGAAACAGCTCATCCAAACTATCCAGAAACTGGGAGAAAACAATCTCTAAAATATCCCTATAAGAACCTGAAATCTCCTTTGGAGTAACAAGACGGAAAACGTTGTATTTCTCTCTAAAACTAGAACATGGCATTTTTTGTTTAAAATAATTTAAAACCAGGACTGGAAATTCCGGCCCTGGTTTTTTTAACTTAAAATCGATTTTCGTACCTTGCTATTTTTCCAAATAGCAAGGTTACAGTTCCAAGCCTTGATAGCTTTCTTGAAGGATAGCGCAGGAATTTTGGAACTTTTCCTTTTCCTCATCTGTCAAGGAGAGTTCCAGCACACGGTCCACGCCATTGCGGTTCACAATGCAAGGCACACCGGCGTATATATCCCGCTGGCCATATTCTCCACGAAGCCGGGCGGACACCGTCAAAACACTGTTTTCGTTGGAGAGCACTGCGCGGACAATCCGCACCAGGGACATGCCGATTCCATAATACGTGGCTTTCTTGGCCTCAATGATCTTCTGGGCAGCGTCCCGCACTTCGGTGCTGATCTTCTGCATTTCTTCCAGGCAGAACTTCCCGCCGGACTGCTCGCAAATCTCAATCACCGATTTGGTAGCCAGCATCGCCTGGCTCCAAGGTACAAACTCGCTGTCGCCATGCTCGCCGATAACATAAGCGTGCATATTTCTGGGGTCTACCGAGAAATATTCGCCCAGCAGATACCGCAGACGGGCTGTGTCCAGCGTGGTGCCTGTGCCAAACACACGGTTGGAGTTGAATCCTGAAAGCTCATATGTCACCCGGGTCATGATATCCACGGGGTTAGTAGCTACCAGGAAGATGCCCGAAAAACCTGAATGGGTGATAGGCCCAATAATAGACTGGAACACCGAAGCGTTCCGCTTAAGCAAATCCAGCCTGGATTCTCCCGGCTTCTGGCTGACTCCGGCGCAGATCACAACAATATCCGCGTCTGCGCAGTCGCTGTATTCCCCAGCGTAAATCTTCATGCTGGAGCTGGCAAAGGCCACGCCATGGTTCAAATCCATAGCCTCACCTTCCGCCCGGCGCTTGTCGATATCCACCAGCACCAGTTCGTCGCAGACCGCCTGGTTCAAGACGGAATACGCAAAACTCATGCCTACCATGCCGGTACCTACCAAGACGATTTTCCGCTTATTCAAGATCATTTTCGTTCACACTCCTTTATATATACTCACAAACACGGGCTTTGCCCGGCTGAACCCAATTTTTCTCTTCCAAAGGTTCTCTTTTGAAAGCAATTCTATTTTACCCCTTTTCTCTCAGAAACGCAACACAAAACGATAACTTCTATTATTTTAAATAATTTTCTTGCACCTGAGGAAAAATTCTTTTCTTAAAGCTTGCCACAAAGCGACAGGACATTCCGGCAGGCAATTTTATAATAAGCAAAGAAACGGGGGATGGTTATGACGATCTATGGGGACGTATTGGTAATCGTCAACCTGTATGTTGACTTCTTTCTTTTGTGGTGCACCAACCGCACCCTACATCTTCGTGGAAAAAACTGGCGTTTGATTTTAGGAGCCCTGGTGGGAGCCCTTTGCGCTTTGGTCTGCTTGCTGCCCCAGCCTTGGTGGGTCTCCATGGTATGGGGAGCTGTTTCCGCTATGCTGACTACCGCTGCCGCTTTTTGCCCTCTCACTCCCCGGGGATTTATAAAAGCATCCTTGTGCTTCTGGGCGTTCTCACTGCTTTTGGCAGGATTTTTCCTGTTTCTCATCCGCTGGGCTACGCCATATCAGGTAGCCGTGGTAGGCCACGCAGTTTATTTCGGGCTCTCCCCTTTGTTGCTGTTCCTCTTCACCGGAGGAGCGTATCTGGTCTTTTGGCTGTTTCAAAAACTATTTCACCGGGAAGATCTGGCGCAAAGGGTATGCCGGCTGTCCATCTTGCAGGATGGGAAAACTGTTACTCTTTGGGCAAAAGCGGACACTGGCTGTGTCCTGCGGGAACCTTTTTCCGGACTACCGGTGATCGTCTGCCAAGCATCCGCTTTAAAGGACTTGGCGCCTCCCGGCATAGAAGAATCCTTGCGTCAGAAAGACACCGCCTCGCTGGAAGGACTGCGCTTAGTCCCCTTTGAAAGCGTGGGGGGCGCAGGGGTCCTCCCTGCTTTCCGTCCCCAAAAAGTCTGCCGTTTGCCGGAAGGCACTCCTCTGCGCTGTTACGTCGCTCTTTGGGATCATCAATTCCCCTCTGGGGAGTTTCAAGCCCTGTATGGGCCCGACCAATTCCCAGAGCTTTCCCCCATGCACTAAACTACACTTTTTAACGAAGGAGGTCTTTTCATGTTCCATTCCATCCGCCGATTTTTCTCCCAGCTTTTCGCCCGCCTTATCCCGCAAGAGGTGCGGGAATGTCACTACATCAACGGCCCCGAAACCCTTCCTCCGCCTCTCACCAAAGAACAGGAAGCCCAAGTTCTGGAAAACATCCGCAACGGTGTACCGGGCGCTAGAGAACCCTTGATCACACACAATCTGCGGCTGGTAGTTTACATCGCCAAAAAGTTTGAAAGCCCTGGGGCCAATGTAGAGGACTTGATCTCCATCGGCACCATTGGGCTCATCAAAGCAGTCAACACGTTCCAAGTAGAACGCAACATCAAGCTGGCCACCTACGCTTCCCGGTGTATTGAAAACGAGATTCTGATGCACCTGCGAAAAAGCTCCCAGCTGCGCCACGAGGTCTCCATTGACGACCCTTTGAATGTAGACTGGGACGGCAACGAGCTGCTTCTATCTGACCTGTTAGGAAGTGACCCGGACACTGTCAATCAGGATATTGAACAAGAAGCGGAAAAGACCATGCTGCGCAAAGCAGTAGACCGGCTTTCTCCCCGAGAAAAAAAGATCATGGTCCTGCGCTTTGGGCTGGGTTCTTCCAAAGAGCACACGCAAAAAGAAGTGGCCGACCAGTTGGGCATCTCCCAATCATACATTTCCCGTTTAGAAAAACGTATCATACACCGGCTGCGGCGTGATTTGGAAAAAGCAGGATAAGCTTTCCCCTCAGCAGCCCCTCATTCTGATCTCACATCTATACCAACAGCCCTGCCTGGTTTCAGCATATCAGGCAGGGCTGTTGGCATAAAAGGAGCCTCTTCCATCACACCAAGGAAGAGGCTTCTTCAGAAGGAGAATTTTCAAGGACTGGAGGAGGGAGTTAATCAGCCCTTGCGCTTACGAAAGCTAAACACAGAGCCCAGCAAAGACTGGGGACGCTCCAAAGTACGGATATCCTCTTGGAACAATTCCACAGGTTGGATACCACCTTGTACCATCATGGGAGTAGGCCGCTTATTCAACAAAGCGTAATCATAATCCCGGACTGCAACAGGCTGCTCGACAAAATTGAACATATAAATCTTCCTTTCTTCCGCAAAGCAAGAATGGTTAAATTTGTTTTCCAGTGAGAGACACTCTTCTACCAGAGTCACCCTCCGACCTCTCTCGACCATATATATATTATCACATCTTTGCTTTATTTTCAACATATTTATGCGATTTTTACAAAATATTTTTCCAAAATGAAAAATTTCATTTTTTCTTCATTTCAACCGTTTCCCACCGGTAAACACTTTGTTTTTTGCACTGCAAGCGAAAAAAAGTTGCATTTCCTCTAGCACACCATCACATTAAAGCTTCACATGCAAAAACAGGCTTTGCAGAACGAGCGATCTTTTCCGTTCCACAAAACCTGTTTTCTAAATGGTTAAAACCTCAAAAAAGTTTGGCACTCCATTGGACAGCGGCGCGTAAAACATCTTTACGGATACTCTGTCAATCTTGCTCCTTCCGAAAAGTAACTTCTGCCAAATTCCGCACACACAACCCTTGCTCTTGAGCATACCGCGAAGTATAAGCAGTACCACCCCGGTCCTTGACTTGATAACAGATACAATACGCGCTGTGATCCACCAGATAGCGGTTGCGCTGGAACATGCACCCTTTTCGATACTCCTGCCCCATATAAACCACCTGGTCCGCTTGACGCAGCAGCCCACGGTACACAGAAGCGTCCCGTTCACTCCACTGGGACTCCTGCCCCACATAAGGAAGCACCAATGTCAGCCGCAGAGTTGGAAGCCCCATGGCCCGGATACGCACTACCTCTTGCGCTGCCATAGTATCGAACCCCAGCGCCCCACCAGTCAAGAAGCCGGTCACCCCTTTTTCCGCCAAAGACAAGATTTCTTCCCGGAGTCTGCGACGTATCCAAAGCCCATCTGACTCGGGAATGCGTCGATGACCGGTAAAGCAACAGTTCTTTTCACGCTCCAACGGGCATCCCCCTTTCCCCAACAGTCCAAAACATCCACTCCATATTCCCTAATCTTAAGAATACCAGCACAAAAACTTAAAGTCAACACAAAAAGCGGCCCCCGTAGGAGCCGCTTTCCTGTTTAATTATGAAACCAAAAGGATTTTTTATTTGGTGCCTTCATACACAGCAACAGCGCAAGCCACAGTAGCGCCTACCATGGGGTTGTTGCCCATGCCCATCAAGCCCATCATCTCCACGTGAGCAGGCACGGAAGAAGAGCCAGCGAACTGAGCGTCGCCATGCATACGGCCCATGGAGTCGGTCAAGCCATAGGAAGCGGGGCCGGCAGCCATGTTGTCGGGATGCAGGGTACGGCCGGTGCCGCCGCCGGAAGCCACGGAGAAGTACTTCTTGCCATTCTCCAGAGCCCACTTCTTGTAGGTGCCGGCAACCAGGTGCTGGAAACGAGTGGGGTTGGTGGAGTTACCGGTGATGGAAACGTCCACACCCTCAGCACGCATGATAGCCACGCCTTCCAGAACGTCGTTGGCGCCATAGCACTTAACAGCAGCGCGCTCGCCGTCGGAGAAAGCCTTGGTCTCCACAACCTTCAGCTCACCGGTGAAGAAATCATAATCAGTCTTTACATAGGTAAAGCCGTTGATACGAGAGATAATATAAGCAGCGTCCTTGCCCAAGCCGTTCAGAATGATGCGCAGGGGCTCTTTGCGGGCGCGGTTAGCGGTCTTGGCAATGCCGATAGCGCCTTCAGCGGCAGCGAAAGACTCGTGACCAGCCAAGAACGCGAAGCACTTGGTCTCGTCCCGAAGCAGCATAGCGCCCAGATTGCCATGGCCCAAGCCCACGTTGCGCTGCTCAGCCACAGAACCGGGCACGCAGAAAGCTTCCAGGCCGATACCAATGGCTTCAGCAGCCTCAGCAGCAGTCTTTACGCCCTTTTTGATAGCCACAGCGCAGCCCAGGGTATAAGCCCAGCCGGCGTTCTCAAAAGCGATGGGCTGCACGCCCTTGACGATATCATAAGGATCGAAACCTTTGCTGTTGCAAAGCTCCCGGGCCTCTTCCAGGCTGCCGATGCCGTATTCGGCCAGGCATTTCTCGATCTTCGGCATTCTTCTTTCTTTGCCTTCAAACATGACGTCATTAGCCATTTGCTTGTCCTCCTTATCGCGATGGGAAAATTATTCTTCTCTGGGGTCGATGTACTTGGCAGCGCCGTCGAACCGGCCATACTGGCCAATGTTGTTCTTATAGGCCTCATCAGGAGAAACGCCGTGACGAATGTCCTCCAGCATCTTGCCCACCTTGACGAACTGATAGCCAATGACTTCGCCCTCTTCATCGAGAGCCATCTTGATGACATAGCCTTCGGCCATTTCCATGTAGCGAACGCCCTTAAGCCCGGTGGAGAACATGGTGCCCACCTGAGAGCGCAGGCCCTTGCCCAGGTCTTCCAAGCTGGCGCCGATGGGCAGACCATCTTCAGAGAAAGCGGTCTGGCTGCGGCCGTAAGCCAGCTGCTTGAAGATCTCACGCATTGCCACGTTGATAGCGTCGCACACCAAGTCGGTGTTCAAGCACTCCAACAGGGTTTTGCCGGGGAGGATCTCAGCGGCCATAGCGGCGGAATGGGTCATGCCGGAACATCCCAGGGTCTCTACCAGGGCTTCCTGCACAATGCCTTCCTTCACGTTCAGAGTGAGCTTGCAAGCGCCCTGCTGGGGAGCGCACCAGCCTACACCGTGGGAAAGGCCGGAGATGTCCTTAATCTCATAGGACTTGACCCACTTGCCCTCTTCGGGGATGGGAGCGGGACCATGATGGGGGCCCTTCTTCACCGTGCACATATTTTCCACTTCATGGGAATAGTTCATATTGGTACTCCTTTCGGTTTCGTATTTCTTTCGGTCTGGCGTTATGCCGGCCGAAATACCAATCTGTGTCCATTATAATCGGAAAAAGGTCGTTATTCAAGAGCTTTGCCGAAATTTTAACAGGCAATCCCTGCCTCTTTCAACACGTCCTGGGCCTCCAGGGTGATGGAACCATCTTCCCGCACAAAGCAGGGAATGCCGATGCGGCCTGCTTCTTTGGCCTCTTTCAGCTCCTCACGGGTATCCCGCAATTTCAGAAACGCCCGCAGATTGTCAGTGGTCTCTGTGATCTCAATAAACTCATATCCATGAAAGCCTTTTTCCTCAAAAAGCGCTTTCGCCTCCCGGCAGCCACTGCAAATGTGAGAACCATAAAACGTTACCATGTCTCCGCCTCCTCTCCTTGGGGCAAGTCCAGGTCATATTCCCGCACCTCGCAGTTGCCCATGCTGAACTGGAAAAACTCTTCGTTGGTCATATCGTGGAAATAGCTCTCGATCACCCGGCAGACACCTCCGTGGCAAACTACCAGCACGCTCTCTCCCGGGTATTTTCGGGCTGTATCCTCTAAGAACTCATACACCCGGCGGGCGGTGGACATTTGAGACTCGCCTCCCGGATAGCGGACGGCAAACATTTTTTTGTTTTCTAAAAACCCCGAGTCAAAACGGGAAGCCCCTTCGTAAATGCCGTAATTTTGCTCCCTCACCCGTTTATCAACGGAAAAAGGAATCTCTCTCCCCTGGCAGATCAACTCAGCGGTCTGCCGGGCACGCAGCAACGGGGAACAAATCACCCGGTCCAAATGGATATCCCGCAGTCTTTCAGCGGTTTCCCGGGCTTGTTGCATACCGGTCTCGTCCAAACTGATATCTGTTATCCCACAGACAATATTCTGCTGGTTCCAAGCAGTCTGCCCATGGCGGGTCACGTAAAATTTCATGGAATCACCTAATTTAAAAGAATGTAAGAAACACATTTATGATAGCACAAGGCGAAAAAAAACGAAAGAAAAACTTTTCCCAATGCTTTTATCCCACCATAAACCAGCTCCACAAAGCACAAAGAAAGCGAAAGGCATCAGCCACCTTCCGCTTTCTTTTTTACAAACCATTCCCCAGGGGAATGGTTTTACCTTATAAATTCTGTGCCTCTCCCATGGTTTTTACCATGACAGCTTTCTGAGCGTGGAGACGGTTTTCCGCTTCCTCGAAGATATACTTGGCGTTGGCCTCGAACACCTCTTCCGTGATTTCCTCACCACGGTGAGCGGGCAGGCAATGCTGCACCATGGCGTCGGGTTTGGCCTGGGACATCAACTGTGCGTCCACGCAATACCCCTTGAATGACGCTTCACGCTTCTGCCGCTCTTCTTCCTGGCCCATAGAGGTCCACACATCAGTGATCACAACATCGGCGTCCTTCGCGGCCTGCATAGGAGAATCGGTCAGTTCAAACCGCTCCCCATATCCAGCAGCGAATTCCAAAATCTCCTGGGGCGGACGGTAGCCTTCCGGACAAGCCACAGAAACATTCATGCCAACTTTTAACCCGCCGACGATCAGGCTGTTCATCATGTTGTTGCCGTCTCCGATAAAGCAAAGTTTCAGCCCGGCCAAAGAACCTTTGTATTCCCGAATGGTCATAAGGTCAGCTAAGACCTGGCAAGGATGGCAGAAATCAGTAAGGCCGTTAATCACAGGCACGCTGCCGTATTGTGCCAAAGCTTCCACTTCGTCCTGGCCGAACGTGCGGATCATGATGCCATCCACATACCGGGACAGCACCCGGGCGGTATCCTGAACAGGCTCGCCCCGGCCGATCTGGGACCCTTCCGATCCCAGCACCACCGCATAGCCGCCCAGCTGGTTGATGCCTACTTCAAAAGACACCCTGGTGCGGGTAGAGGATTTCTCAAAGATCATCCCCAAGCATTTCCCCTTCAAAACAGGGTGGGCGATGCCGTGCTTCGTTTCATATTTCAACTGGTCGGCCAGGTTCAAAATCTCCAAGATCTCCTCGCCGGTCAAATCCAGCAACTTTAACAGATGTTTCATGGGTTTCATCCTTTCTGCGCTCCCGCCGGAATCCGGCGCGTTCTTTATCCTTCCAAAACTTTCTGAAAAACAGCCAAGCCCTGGTCTATATCTTCTTTTGTGATGGTCAAAGGCGGCAGAAACCGTACCAACTCTTTGGCGGTAAGGATCAGCAGCCCCTGTTTGGCGCATTCCACCAGCACATCGTGGGCGTCTTTCACTTTCAGCTTCACGCCCAGCATCAGCCCACGGCCCCGGACATATTCCACCTGGGGCATAGCTTCCAGCTTTTCTTTGAGATACGCGCCCTTTTCCAAAACGCTCTGCAAAAACCCGGGATCGTTTACCCGGCGGAGCACTACCCTGGCCCCGGCACAAGCGATGGGGTTGCCGCCAAATGTGGAGCCCTGCATACCGGGCTTCAAAATATCTCCCAGTTTTTCACCCACCAGGCAGGCGCCGATGGGCAGCCCGCCTGCCAGCGCTTTGGCAGAGGTCACCACATCCGGCTGGATATCATACCCTTGATAAGCGTAGAACGTGCCAGTACGGCCCACGCCTGTCTGCACTTCGTCCACCATCAACAGTACATCCCGCTCTTGACACAGCTCTGCCAAGCCCTTTACAAAGTCCTCTCCCATAGGGATGACGCCGCCTTCGCCTTGGACCATTTCCAGCAGCACGGCGCACACGGAACCGTCCATCAGCTTTTCGATTCCCGCCAGGTCTCCGGCCTGAGCGTACAAGAAGCCTTCCGTCAAGGGCAAAAAGTCCTTGTGGAATCCCTCTTGGCCAGTGGCGGCCAGTGTTGTCAAGGTGCGCCCATGGAAGGAATTCACCAAGGTTATGATCTTGTAGGCGTTCCGCTTTTCCCCATACTTCCGGGCCACCTTCACAGCGCATTCATTGGCTTCCGCTCCGGAATTGCAAAAAAACGCTTTCGCCATACCGGAAGCCTTGCTCAGTTCTTCCGCCAGAGCTGTGTTCTGGGGGCAGTAATAATAATTGCACATATGTTGAATTTCCCCCGCCTGCTCCGCCACAGCGGCAACCCATTCCGGATCGCTGTAGCCCAGGGCGTTCACCCCGATGCCGGCGGTGAAATCGATGTATTCTTTCCCCTCCACATCCCAGGCACGAGCGTTTTTGCCTTTTACTAAAGCGGCGTCTACCCGGCCATAGGTATGAAGGATATAGGATTGATCCTGGTCTTTGATCTCCTGAAAATTCATAAAAATATTCCTCCAAGCAAAAAGTGGGAACCGCAAATCAGCCTGCGTCCAGGCGCGGCCTGGTCAATAAAACATCGTGCCGATGCCTTCGTCGGTGAACAGCTCCACCAGAATAGAGTGGGGCGTTCTGCCGTCGATGATATGGGCCCTGCCCACGCCGCGGCGCACCGCGTCCACACAGCAATCGATCTTAGGGATCATCCCCCCGGAAATGATCCCCTCTTTTTTCAGCCGGCTCACATCGCTGACGTTCACTACGGGAATCAATGTGTCCTCATCGTCTTTGTCCCGCAGCAGCCCACGTACGTCAGTCATGAGGATCAGCTTCATGGCGGACAGCGAAGCTGCGATACGGGCGGCGGCTACATCGGCGTTGATATTGAACACTTCCCCATGATATCCCGCCGCCACCGTGGAAACAATAGGCACATAGCCGTTATCCGCGGCGTTTTGGAGGATCTCCGTGTTTACCTCCCGAATCTCTCCCACATAGCCAAGTTCCGTGTCCATCTGGTCGGCTTTCAGCAGAGAGCCGTCTAAACCGCAGAGCCCCACCGCTTTGCCTCCGGCATCCTCCAGACGCTGGACCAGGTCTTTATTCACCTTGCCCGCCAATACCTGCTGGACGATATCCATGGTTTCCTGGTCTGTGACACGCATCCCATTGAGGAATTTGCTTTCCTTGCCGGTCTTTTTCAACATGGCGTTGATCTCCGGCCCGCCGCCGTGGACCAATACCACGTTGATGCCCACAAGCTGCATCAATACGATATCGTTCATCACGTCATTTTTCAGACCCTCGTCGATCATGGCGTTGCCGCCATATTTCACTACCACGGTCTTGCCAGCGTATTTTTTGATATAAGGCAAAGCCTGCACCAGGACTTTCGCCCGCTCACTATTTGGAATCTCCATCATTTCTTCCCCCTATATTAACCGAGAACCGAAACTGTGTAAACGATCATTGCCACAGTCACAACACAGAAAAACAAAATCATGATCCCGCCGGCAAAAACCGCTCCCAGCAAAAACCGCCTCCACCGCTTTTGAAGGCCGCGATTTTTTCCCGCAAAATAAACGGCGCAGCCCAAAAGCAGCAGCCCAGACGTGACCACACCGATCTCTAAGGCGTAAACCAGCAGCAAGCCGATCCCTACCACCAGCAGAACCAAAAAGCCGAGGAAATCCAGAAAAAGCAGCCCGGCTATCACGATGGCGCTTACATCCCACAGTCCCAGAGCCGCACCGTCTTTTCGTTTGATCTGCATCAGGAATTCCCCTTTCGCCGAAAAAATCAAGTGCGGTAATCACCGTTGATCTTCACATAATCGTAAGTCAAGTCGCAGCCGTAAGCTTCAGCATCCACATCGCCCATGTGCAAATGGATCAATATCTCGATCTCATGTTCTCCCAGCACCTGAGAAGCCTGTTCTTCTGAAAAGGGAATGCCCGCGCCGTTGCTGCATACATCCACCTGACCTTTGGCAGAACGGAAGGACACATCGATCTTGTTTACGTCTACAGCGGCTCCGGAGTACCCAATAGCGCACAGCACCCGACCCCAGTTGGCATCTGCGCCGAACATGGCCGCTTTAAACAGGGTAGAGCAGATCACGCTTTTAGCCACTGTTTTCGCCATATCCAAGTCAGCGGCTCCATCTACTTTGCACACCAGCAGTTTGGTAGCGCCTTCCCCATCTCCCGCCATCAGCTTGGAAAGCTTGCGGCATACCGCCTCCAATGCTTCCACAAACTTGTCATAATCCTGGCCGGGAGCCGTGATCATCGAATTCCCCGCGGCTCCGTTAGCCAAGACAGCGAATGTGTCATTGGTAGAAGTATCACCGTCCACGCTGATCATGTTAAACGTCTTTTCCGTCACCTGATGAATGGCTTTATCCAGCATTTCCGGAGTAATCGCGCAATCGGTGGTAACAAAGCACAGCATAGTGGCCATATTTGGATGGATCATTCCGCTTCCTTTGGAGATTCCCCCTACTCGCACGGTTTTGCCGTCCAGCTCCAACTCTGCCGCAGCTTCTTTCGCCACGGTATCAGTGGTCATGATGGCAGTGGCGGCCCCCAAAGAGCCCTCTGGGCTCAAGACCTTCACAAGTTCCGGGATACCTGCCGCGATAGGCTCCAAAGGCAGCACCTGTCCAATGACTCCCGTGGAAGCCACCACCACGTCCTGGGCGTCGATACCCAAAGCTTTGGCAGTAAGCTCGCACATGGCTTCCGCTTTCTCCACGCCGTCGGCGTTGCAGGTGTTGGCATTGCCGGAATTGCAGATCACCGCTTTGGCATAGCCATTGGAGATGTTCTTTTGGGTCACCAGGATGGGCGCGCCTTTTACCAGGTTTTGGGTATACACGGCCGCCGTGGCGCAGGGAATTTCACTATAGATCATAGCCAAGTCGGGCTTGGATTTATTTTTACGGATACCGCAGTGGATGCCCCCGGCCTGGAAGCCTTGCGCCGCAGTAACGCCGCCTTCAATGTAATTCACAAGATCACCCTTCTCTATACGAAATCAAATAATGCACAATAAAACTGACAAACACAATCACAAATAGCAAATAAAAACTTGTCGTACTGAATTTTTGAAGAAATTCTTTTCTCGCGTTCTGGTCCCATCGATCAAACCACGCAGCGAGCACGTGAACTAAAATATTTACCACAAAAACACCGTAGATTAGCCACATGCGCCATAGCACAACAGGATTCCCAATATTCACAAAAAGAAAACACATCACTGCTGCCAGCGCCAAAACAGCCAAAAGCACCAAATAACGCTGCCATTCTTTACACTTTGAAATCCAGTCGAAAAACTTTCCCGACCAGCGCCTGATATTCTCTACAGAAAAGGCCTTTCTAGATTTGCTCTGCCAAAAACACTCCTTTTCATTTAACCTTCGCATCGCTTTTAAAACGCCGGAGGAACCAGCTTAAGGCCCGTAGTTTCTTCCAACCCAAAGCTCAGGTTCATATTTTGAATAGCCTGGCCAGCGGCGCCTTTTACCATGTTGTCAATGGCCGAAACAGCGATAAACGTACCGGTGCGGCTATCCACAAACAGGGATACATCGCAATAATTGGTATAGCGGACATTTTTCGCATTGGCTACCTGGCCTTTCGGCAGCAAGCGCACAAAGAACTCCCCGTCATACCGGGCATGATACACGTCCCAAAGCTGCTCCTCAGTAACACCGGGCTTTAGCTTGGCATAGCAGGTGGCCAGAATCCCCCGGTTGATGGGGAGCAGATGGGGCACAAAGGTAAGTTTCAGCTTTTCGCCCGCGATTTTGGAAAGAGTCTGCTCGATCTCGGGAGTGTGACGGTGGTTGGCCACTTTGTAAGCGGTAAAACTTTCGTTCAGTTCAGGATAATGGTTAGACTGGGTAGGTTTGCGGCCCGCGCCGGTAACGCCGGATTTGCAATCGGCGATGATGCCTTCCGCCTCGATCAAACCGGCCTCCAAGGCAGGCACCAACGCCAACGGCACCGCAGTAGTGTAGCAGCCGGGATTGGCGATCAGACGCTTCCCTTTGATCTTATCCCGGAAAAATTCCGGCAGACCGTAAACCGCTTCCTGATGAAGGGCCTTGTCCTGATATGTACCGCCGTACCATTCTTTATATTCCTCTTCGCTTTCCAGGCGGAAATCCGCGCCCATATCGATAAACGTCTTTCCCAAAGAGTAGCACTGGGCTCCCAGCTCTTGGGAGAGCCCATGGGGCAGTGCGGCGAAGATCACGTCGCTTTTTTCCACCACTTCTTCCTGAGTGCCGCATACCATGTCACAAATCTGATAATACGCGGGGTATATCTGGGAAAGCTCCATGCCTTCAAAGCTCACGGAACTGATAGCCGCAAGTTCCGCTTGAGGATGCCCCAAAATCAGGCGGCAAATCTCGCTGCCCGCGTAACCAGTGGCCCCTACTACGCCAACCTTGATCTTTTCCATGTCAGTTGTCCTCCTCTTCCAGCAGCTTTAAGACCCGCTGGGCCTGGGCTTTCACATTTTCCGGAGCAGGTCCGCCCAAGACCTTCCTTCCGCCCACGCACTTTTCCAGGGAAATAGCCTTATATACTCCCTCGTCGAAACTGGCGCAAACGGTTTGATAGGCTTCCAGGGGCAGGGTCTCAAGGGTCAGCCCCTTTGCGATGCACATAGCCACCAGCTCTCCTGTGATCTTATACGCGTCACGGAAAGGCAGGCCCTTTTCCGCCACCAGATAATCGGCGCAGTCAGTGGCGTTGATGAAACCTCCCGCCGCCGCGGCACGCATCTTATCTTCCTTAACGGTCATAGTCTCCACCATGGGAATCAAGGGAGTCAAACACAGCTTTAATGTGTCTACTGCATCGAACACCGCTTCTTTATCTTCCTGCATATCCTTGTTGTAGGCCAACGGAAGCCCCTTCATCATAGAAAGCAGCGCCATCAAATCCCCAAACACGCGGCCGCTTTTGCCCCGAATCAATTCCGCGATATCCGGGTTCTTCTTTTGGGGCATAATGCTGGAACCAGTGGAAAAGGCATCGTCCAGCTCAATAAACTGGAACTCCCAGGAACACCACAACACCAATTCCTCGCAGAACCGGGAAAGATGCACCATCACAAGAGACGCGGCAAAGGCAATCTCCGCGCAGAAATCCCGGTCGGAAACGCCATCCAGACTGTTCTGGCTCACCTGGGAAAATCCCAGCAGCTTAGCAGTCAGCTGCCGGTCTAAGGGATAGGTCGTTCCAGCCAGCGCGCCGCTTCCCAAAGGCATCACGTCCATACGCTTCAAAGCGTCCTCCAGCCGGGAGATATCCCGCAAAAGCATCTCGGCATAGGCCATCAGATGATGACCAAATGTAATGGGCTGGGCCCGCTGCATATGGGTGTAGCCCGGCATCACGGTACCGCTGTACTGCTCCGCCTTTTGGCAAAGGACTTTCACAAATTCTTTCAGCTGGGACTTTACCCCGGCGCAGTCCTTCCGCAGAGTCAGGCGCACATCAAGAGCTACCTGGTCGTTGCGGCTGCGGGCGGTGTGGAGCCGTTTCCCCGCGTCGCCGATGCGGGCGGTGAGTTCCCCTTCTACAAAGGTGTGAATATCCTCCGCGTCCGGATCGATAGCCAGTGCGCCGGAATCCAAATCGTCTAAAATGCCCTGCAAGCCTTCTATGATTTTCTGGCTTTCGCTTTTATCGATGATCCCGCACTCCCCCAGCATGGTGGCGTGCGCCATACTCCCCTGGATATCTTCCCGGTACATTCTGCTGTCGATGGAAATGCTGGAATTAAAATCGTTGGTCTTGGGATCGGCTTCCTTTTGGAAGCGGCCTTTCCACAGTTTCATGAGGCTTCGTCCTTTCCAAACAAATTGACGCCTTCACGGCCGATGAACTTTAAAAACGCGGCCAGATAACCGCCTGTAAGATGAGAGAGCACCGAAGGGGAAAGTTCGCCTTGCTCCTCCATTTCCGCCAGTTCCTCCGGAGTGACCCACTTGGCTCCGCAGGTCTCTCCCTTTTGGAAGGTAAACTTTTCAGGACGCTCTCCCAAACGCACACCATAGTTTTCACCAAAGTAGTGGCCTGAGTGGGCGCTTCCCAAATAAACCAGCTGGTTTTCAGAGACAGAAAGTCCCGTCTCTTCCTTGAGCTCTCGAAGAATGGCCGCCACGCAGTCCTCACCCGCTTGGACATGACCGGCGGTGTTTTCCCACTTGCCGGGAGCCCAGCGTTTCTCCAAGCTGCGCTTAGTAAGGAGGATATTGTTTTCCCTATCCACGATCCACATGCCCACCGCCAGCAGATACTCCCCTTCTCCCAAGGGCTCTGCCCTGTCCCGGACTATGCCGGTGAGCCTGCCATGAGCGTCATAAATATCCACAAGCTCCAAACCGCTTTCCTCCCTGGGAAGCAGGAAAAGGGCAGACGCCCGTCCGCCCTAACCCTGCAATTTTTAAATGATCCTCTGGCTAAGCCAAACGGCTTACTTGTCGTAAGTCAAACCTTTTTTCGCTTGCACCTTGATAGGCAGGCCAAACAGGTTGATGAACCCGGCAGAATCCGCCTGGTTATAGACTTCATCCTCGTCGAATGTAGCGATCTCCTCATCGTAGAGGGAATAAGGCGAGGTGACGCCGGCGTCGATGATATTGCCCTTATACAGTTTCAGTTTCACATCGCCAGTAACGGTTTCCTGGGTAGAATCCACAAAGGCAGACAACGCCTGGCGCAAAGGAGTGTACCACTGGCCGTAGTAGACCAGCTCGGCAAATTTCAAAGCCACCTGCTGCTTGTAATGATAGGTGTCACGATCCAGGCAAAGTTCTTCCAGCTTGTTGTGAGCGTGATACAAAATGGTGCCGCCGGGAGTTTCATAAACGCCCCGGGACTTCATGCCCACCAAACGGTTTTCCACGATATCTGCCAAGCCGATGCCGTTTTTGCCGCCCAGCTCATTCAGTTTCTCCACCATCTCTTTGCCGGAAAGGGTCTGGCCGTCCAGCTGAGTGGGAACGCCCTTCTCAAAATGCAAGGTGATGTAAGTGGGCTCATCGGGAGCCTGCTCCGGGGAAACGCCCAGTTCCAGGAACCCGGGCTTGTTGTACTGGGGCTCGTTGGCGGGGTTTTCCAAATCCAGACCCTCGTGGGACAGATGCCACAAGTTTTTATCCTTAGAATAGTTGGTTTCGCGGTTGATCTTCAAAGGAATATTGTGGGCCTCGGCGTACTCGATCTCCTCTTCACGGGACTTGATATCCCAAATACGCCAAGGAGCGATGATCTTCATATCAGGAGCGAACGCCTTGATGGCCAACTCGAAACGCACCTGGTCGTTACCCTTGCCGGTGCAGCCGTGGCAGATGGCATCGGCGCCTTCTTTTTTGGCGATCTCCACAATGCCTTTGGCGATGATAGGACGTGCAAAGGAAGTGCCCAGCAAATATTTATTCTCGTAAACAGCGCCGGCCTTTACGGTGGGGTAAACATAGTCGGTAACAAATTCCTCTTTCAGGTCCAGCACATACAATTTAGAAGCGCCTGTCTTTTTCGCTTTCTCTTCCAAACCGTCCAGTTCCGTGCCCTGGCCTACGTCGCCAGAAACCGCGATCACTTCGCAGTTGTTATAATTTTCCTTCAGCCAAGGGATGATAATAGAAGTATCCAGGCCGCCGGAATAAGCCAGAACTACCTTTTTGATCTCGTTTGCCATGAAAGGTCCCTTCCTTTATTTCGATTTCAAAGATTCCCATATCGTTTCTCTGTAGTTGCTATTATACACCCCTCGCTGGAAAAATCAACCCCTTAATGAATATTTATTCATAATTTTTGCAAATCTTTCTTCTCCCCCCTTCATTTTCAAAGGAATCCCCCGAAATTTCTTGGAAATAAAGAAAGAGAGGTAAGAACCTCTCCTCCGTTTCACTGATTTTTATGCAATGTATCCACTGCTTTATACAGCCCGCTCATCTAAGTTCGTTCCTGCAGCTTCCGGTACCGCTTCCCTCTGCGCTTCCTTCTCCGCATGATGTTTGGTGATCTGCCGGTAAACGAGCACTCCCAGCCCGCTGATGACCGCCGTCGCCACAAAGACGATCACTGCAAAAAGGTACTCTTGGGTCCCCAAAGCGTCCCCACCTATAGTAGAGGTAATCACCGAAGGGATACGCGCCACCGTAGTGATGAATATCCAGGCCGGCAGCCGCATCGGTGTAAGCCCCACAATATAGGTCAACACGTCCTTTGGCGTTCCGGGAATAAAAAAGAGAATGAACGCTACCAAGTGAAGTCTGCGTGTATTCTGCAAAAACTTTAAAGAAAGAATCTTCTCCTCAGAGACAAACAACGTCACAAACTTCATGCCAAATCGTTTTACAAAAAGGAAAATGACAACGCTGCCTATTAAAGTGCCCAACAAGCAGAGGCAAGTCCCCTCAAAAACACCAAAGGCATAACCAGCTCCAATTTCCAGCGGTTCCCCGGGTACAACAGCAATAATTACTTGAAACGCCATCATCCCCATAAACGCCAGCCGTCCCCAAACCCCATGGGTATTCACCCATTCCCGGAATTGTTCCGGCTGGGATACAAATTGGATCATGGGCCGCCCTACAAACCAACACACTACAATGGTAAAAACTATAAACAAACCCACGCCCATCAACGCTATTATGCGCTTTCGTTTTTGTTCCTGCTTGTCCATAAACGAACGCCACCCCTTTTCCTTTCAGCTTGTCTGCTTAAGTTAGTATAGAGGAAATACCTCAAAAAATCTTCAAAAATTTCTGAATTTTCTTTTAAGATATCCTCATACTTACCGAAAACAAAAATCCCTCAAAATCCCCTTTCCCATCTCCTGAGAGTATGATAGAATGGGTGGGAAATCGAGATGGAGTGGGGAGAATGTGTATGAATCTAAAAGCAAAATTTAAAAAACTAGGGGAGCATCCCTTAATTCAAGTATTGGCTGACAACCAAGGAAACCCTCGGACTTTGGTGCTGATCGAACCCCTGTGGGGCATTCCATACAACCTGATCGCACCGTTCGCCACCCTTTACATGTATACCCAGGGCATCACAGACGTGCAAATCGGCCTGATTCTTTCCATCGCTATGGTAATTCAGGTATTCTTCTCTTTCTTTGGCGGAATCTTAACTGACAAAGTAGGCCGAAAATTCACCACCATGATGGGTGACTTCTTCGGCTGGGCCATGGCCTGCCTAGTTTGGTCCGTGTCCAATAACT
Organism: uncultured Neglectibacter sp.; assembly: GCA_904419785.1. Lineage (GTDB taxonomy): Bacteria > Bacillota > Clostridia > Oscillospirales > Acutalibacteraceae > Acutalibacter. Next base: position 31,563 of record CAJFSY010000005.1, on the reverse strand, counting down.
TCTGGCTGTTTTTAGCCGCCGCCATCCTCAACTGCTTCGAGCAGATCAACCAAACAGCTTGGTTTTGTTTGCTTATCGAGGATGCCCGCCCCAAAGATCTGGTGAGCATCTATACCTGGGTAAATATAGGCGGGCTGGCAGCCATTTTCTTCGCGCCCCTTTCCGGCCTGTTCGTCAACGCCTATTCGGTGGTACCTGTAGTACGGGTGCTCTATTTCCTCTTTGCTCTGACGATGATCACCAAAACCCTTATCACCTTTAAATTCTGCCACGAAACCAAGCAAGGAAAGATCCGCCGGGCAGAAACGAAAGGCGTATCCTTTTTGCACATGCTGGGTGAATACCGTCATCTAATCCCCCGCCTGCTGAAAGAAAAAGCCGTGTTGAAAGCAGTATCTGTGTCGGTGATCCTGTATATCACTAACATGGTAAGCACCAACTTTTTCAGCTTATACGTAACCCAGCGTTTAGGGCTTTCGGAAAACTATCTGGCACTGTTTCCTATTTTGAACGCAGCCGTCATGTTGGTCTTTATGGTGGGTATTCAGCACCGCACGAGCGCCACAAAATTCCGCGCTCCCCTGTGGACCGGCCTGGTACTGTATTGCGTAGCGGCCCTGGTATTGATTTTCTCACCGGCCGGCGGCTTGGGATTTGTGCTGGTCTACGTGTTTGTAGCCGCCGTAGCTGCCGCTTTGGTGAATCCTCGCATGGACGCGCTGCTGCAGCTGAACATCAACGCTCAAGAACGGGCGCGCTTAAACGCTTTGATCCGAGCTTCTACCATAGCTCTTTCTTCACCCTTCGGCTACCTGGCCGGCTGGCTTTCCAGCCTGGACCGCCGTTTGCCTTTTGTTTTTACCTTCCTCCTGTTCGTTTTGGCAATGGTGATCATTGGCCGTATCCAGGAACCCAATGTAGAGGAAGAAAGCCACTAAACCGGAGCAGTATTATTTGGCAATAATTTTTAACCAGAAAAGCATCGCACCTCGTTTAACCGTACATCAACAATTTCTTATTGAGAAACACACTTACCGCTCGTTATCACATCTGCTTCATTTACCGATTCTCTCACAAGCAGCTTTTTATACGTCAAGTCTATTCCCATAGCGCCCAATGGCGCTGTAATAAGAATTGCCAGCACTGCCACAGATAAAACAATCGGGCCGCACGAAAGCCCCATCGCTAGCGGCACAGAACCTATAGCCGCTTGCACAGTTGCTTTAGGCCAATAGGCAATCACGCAAAAAAGCCGTTCTTTCCACGTTAACTTTGTTTTGATCAGGCAAACCAACACGCCCATCGCCCGAAAAGCCAATGCAAGAACAATCAGAGCAACAGCCGCCAATCCGGCTTCCAACGTATACCGGATATCCACCGCGGCGCCTACCAGAACAAAAAGAATCACTTCGGCGGCCAACCACAACTTCCCAAATTTTTCTGACAATCTTTTGGAAACAAAATCTACACTCTTGATTTTCAAAGCGCATGCCATACTCATAACCGCCAATAACCCCGAAACTGCTACTATATTTTTCAACCACGTTTCGATCGCCATCAGCAGAAACGAAACTCCCAACACAACAATTACTTTCATACTGTTCCTGACACAGTGCTTATGAGCATAGGCAGTTTCAAAAAACATGGAAAGACCACACCCCGCCAATATACCCAAGGCAATACCCAACACTATGGAGACCGGGATATTGAGAAAATCCAAAATATGAACCTGCCCGCCCTGGGCCATACTCACAAAAGTGGTGAACAAAACTATCACGAAGATATCATCGCAGGAAGCGCCAGCCATAATCAACTGGGGAACGCTTTTCCCCGTCCCATACCGGGCATCTATCAGTTGGACCATTCTCGGCACAACCACAGCTGGCGAAACCGCCCCTAAAACTGCTCCCATTACAGCGGCTTCTATTCTTGAGACACCAAGCAAATAAGCCGCGAAAAGAACGACCGCTAAAATCTCAAAGCTTGCCGGCACGCAAGACATCATTACAGCGGGACGGCCTACTCTTTTCAAATCCGCAAGATTCAGCGAGAGTCCGGCCTTTAGCAAAATAATAATCAAGGCCATTTGGCGCAGCTCAGAAGAAATCCCCAGAATAGAAGAATCCAGCAGATCAAGAACATATGGCCCCAAAACAACACCCGTAACCAACATACCAATAATCCGTGGCAGTTTCAATTTTTGGCAAATCGCGGCCATGGAAAGTCCCACCAAGAAAATGAGCGCCAACGATGTTAACATAAAACTTCCTCCTAAAGATAAAATCATATCTTATCACCGAAAAAGCCGGACATCTCTGTTGTTACGCAGAAATGTCCGGCTTAATAAAAAAAGACCTCTGCATAACGCAGAAGTCATCAGCTCTATACAGCGGTTTCGGCATGCCGAGGGAGAACTTCATTCCCTTACTACATTCTATTTTATTTATAGTTTGATTATACCCAAAACCGCATGTACTGTCAACACGAAATTCTTTTTATCATTGCGCAATCTTCAAATTCACGCCTTGCGAAAACAGCAAAAAAGCCCCTTCATTTTTGTGAGAAGTGCGCTATCCAAACATTAGGAAAATCACTGTTTTTGATAGACAGCCTATGCTATAATACCCATAGAAAAAACGAGAGAAAATTCCCGTTTTAAAAACCAATTTGGGAGGATTTTTATTATGCAATGGGATACGCCCATTTACCAGCTACGCCCGGGAACCTCCCGGCAATTAACCACTTTTTGTCCCGAAACACGCCAGAAAACACTTCGCGTTGAACCCCATCAAACATTGACTCTGGCGCAAACAGAAGAAACCGGCGTGATTACCCGTCTATGGCTCACTTTCCCCGGATGGTTCTGGCAGCATTGGAACCCCAACGCCGAAATCGATTCCAAATTGCTCCGCAGCGTGATTTTGAGAATCTATTTCGACGGAAACGCTTTCCCCAGTGTCGAAGCGCCTATAGGAGACTTTTTCGGTGTAGGTCACTGTGAATACCGCCCTTACCTTTCTAAATTTCTTGGTATGAGCAGCGGTGGATTTTACAGCTATTTCCCCATGCCCTTTGAAAAAGGAATCCGCATTGAGGCAGAAAACCTCCACGATTCTATTCCTGCCGATATTTTTCTCAATGCCAATTACCAGGTGTTGGACCATTTAGAAAGCCACACCGGCAGGTTCCACTGCCAATTTCAATGCGGAGAAAATACTGGCTCGGAACCCATGGACATATTGTGCGTTGACGGAACCGGCCACTACGTGGGCTGCGCGATTTCCATGCAGGGACAGGAATACAATTATTTGGCATATCTGGAAGCCCCTGAGTATATATGCATCGACCAAGACGATATAGACCATCCTCAAATCGTAGGTACCGGCTTGGAAGATTATTTTAATGGCGGCTGGTACTTCCGTGACAATGAGTTCTGCGGGCCATATCACGGCGTCCCCCTAAAAGACACCCTTCGTTCCATGATTTCCATGTATCGTTTCCACGAGCAGGACGCGATTGTCTTTCAAAATCATTTGCGGGTGTGTTTCCGTAACCCTTGGGAAAAGGACCGCTTAAAACCATTCCGTTATTCCTCTGCCGCTTACTACTATTTAGATGAGGCGTCACCGCTTCCCAAGCCTGTTCCCGATAAAGGATCTTTGCTGAACGTCTACCGCATCCGCGATACAGACCACCAATCCATTCCATAAAAAACAAGAACCCAGGACAACTCTTCCCGTCCTGGGTTCTTGTTTTCTGAATATGCTATTGTTCCGTATTGAACTTTAACTCAACGCAAACAGGATAATGATCTGATAGATAAATCCCGTCTTGGCAATCCACCCATTTCTGAGCAGAAATGCAAGCCCACTCCTTGCCCACATAAATATGATCCAGTTGCTCAGATGCATCCCCATAATTGTGAAAAGTGACGCCAACTTCAGCCGTAGCATCCGTCAGTTCCAATCCGCTAAGGGCAATTAACCTTTCTACTTTACTGCCTGAAAACGTATTTAAATCTCCGGTAAGGATTGCGGGAAAAGGACACTTTGCCATGGCGTTGAGAATTTTAAGAATTCCTTTTCTTCGGGCGCTTTCCGATTCGTGATCCAAATGCGTATTAAACACCGCCAGGCACATCCCCGTCCCTTTCTGTTGAAGAACCGCCATGCTACATACGCGGGGAAACTCACTCTGGTCTTCATACCGGCTGCCGGGAATATCTTCCGTGGGCGAAAGCCAGAAAGTATCATATTTCAGCAAACGATATTTTTCTTTTAAAAAAGCGATACTTTCAGATTCATCATCGAAGCCGGCGCCACGGCCACAATTAAGCACGCAATATCCATCCAGGGCTTCTTCTAACCAATTACCCACATGGGGCAGCACCTCTTGAAAGCCGATAATATCCGCCTGCTCACTCAAAATTTTCTCCCGAATCAAAGGCTTGCGGTTTTCAAACGAATGAAGTGTCCCTCCATCGCAATCCCGCCGAATATTAAAAGTTACCACTTTCATAGCATTTACCCCTCTTTATGAAAATGTGAACGCCGACAAGGATTCCAGCAATTTATCGGGAGGCACTCCATAGCTATATGCCTCTTCCCGCGTTGTTACGCCAGTTAGTACAATCCTATAACCCAACCCATTGCGTACCGCGAACGCGTAATCGGTGCTCAATCCATCACCCAGCACAAGGCATTCCTCTTTTTTACACCCCAGCTGTTTCAACGCACTGTTCAACATATAAGCATAGGGCTTTCCTATAATTAACGGCGTTTTTCCCGAAGCGGTTTTTAAATATTCCACCACAGCTCCTGTATGCGGAACCAGCCGCTCTCCGGAAGGAATGGCGGCGTCCCCATTGGTAGCTAAAAACACCGCCCCATTCCGCAGATAATGAGACGCCAAACTTAATTGCTCATAATCCAATTCAGGAGCGTATCCCACAGCCACAGCTTTGGGGATTTCGGTTTCATTTTTCCAAAGACGAAGCCCGTGGGTCACGGCTAAATCCAAAAAACTTTCCGACCCTATCACCAACACAGTTTCTTCCGGAAACTTCTCCGCCAAATACTGAACACAAGCACTTCCAGAAGTCAGGATGCGCTCTGGCGGCACAAAAATTTCCATTTTGCTAAGCTTTTCAGAAAGCAGCCTCGGAGAATTTAACGGACAATTTGTCAACAGCAAGAAAGGCACACTGCCCCTCTGCAACTTTCCCACAAATTCTTTGGCTTCGGGAATTGGTTCGTCGCCCCGATACAATGTTCCGTCCAAGTCGATCAGAAGATTGTTTCTCATCCCTTGATCGCCCCAATCATAATACCCTTTACAAAATATTTTTGCAAGAAGGGATATACGAAAGCAATGGGCAAAATGCTGATTGTAGTAATCGCCATTTTTAAGGAATTGGTGTTCACCTGACGCTCCAAATCTCCCGACTGGTTTTTCGTTTGCTCAAACAAGTTCACTGTATTCTGCACAAACTGCATCAAGACATAAGAAATTGTATGCAAAGAAGAATCTTCCGCATTATACAACATCGTATCCATGTAGGTGTTCCACTGTCCTACAATTGCAAACAGGGCACCGAAATTAGAAGTGTGGCTGAAAACACTAAACGGCTGGTTGTTGTAGCGCCTTATATGGATTTGCTTTATCCGGGCAGAGGATTGGCAGATGTTTTGCCTGAAGCCCTTAAAGATGCTGGTGCCAAAGGCGTTGTGGTAAACCACTGCGAGAAGCCCATGTCCCTCCCCCAAATCAAAGCGACTCTCAAAAGAGCTCGCGAACTGGACATGTTTGTATTCGCTTGTGCAGATTCTTTGGAAGAAGCCCGGGCTATCGCCTGCCTTGGCCCTGAAATCATCAACCCGGAGCCCACAGAATTGATTGGCTCTGGAAACATATGCAGTGAGGACTATATCCGGCAGTCGACACAACAAATTCACCAAATAAACCCCCATATTTTAGTCGAACAAGCTGCCGGAATCACCACAGAAGAACAAGTGTTTCAAATGATTCGAACCGGCGCGCAAGGAGTTGGCGTGGCTTCCGGCATTGCCGCCGCGGCTGACCCCTGTGCTATCGCCAAAAAAATGATTCGCGCAGTTCGTTTGGCACAAGAAGCCGAAGGAGGCACTAAATATGAAAATTTATCGCGAAACCATCCAGCTTCAATCTACCGGGATGCGCCCATCCTTTCATCTCATCACTGAACAAGTTCAAGAAATTCTAAAAAAATCCCAAGTTCAAAATGGAATTTGCGTTGTATATTCCCATCACACCACTTGCTCTGTTATGACGCAAGAATGCTCCTTCGATACCACCTACACAGGTTTGGAATATCTTCAGCAAGACTTAGTGGATATTTTTGAAAACATCATCCCCACCTGTCGAAAAGAGGGCCAATACATGCATCCCGGCCCCCAGCTGACAGAATTCTCCGCTCAACATGGCGAAGATAAACCGCAAACCTTAAACACAGATGGTCATCTGCGTTCTGTGTTTTTGGGCCGGAGCGAAACCATTATTGTAATGGATGGCCATTTGGACCTGGGAAGTTTTGGGCATATCTATTTTGTAGACTTTGATCAAACTTGCGCCAGAACTCGTGAAGTGCAAGTGCAAATCATGGGTGAATAATCAAAACATATGGGATAATCAAAAAAGGAGCAGCCTGGCTTTTCAGGATGCTCCTTTTTTACTTTTCCCCGCTTGCCCAAAACACTTGAAAGCATTTATTACAGGTTAGCGCTTCTATTCCATATAACCAGAACTGCCCCGCCGGATGAAAGACACAGGCAAAATAGAACTTTCCGGCACTTCTTCCCCGTTAATCCTGTCAATGAGAAGCTTGACAGCTAGTTGGCCCATTTCACAAACAGGCTGGGCTACTGTGCTAATATTGCAATATTCCGAAACATCCACACCATCAAAGCCAATCAGCGGCACACCCCATTCCGGAAATAAATCCTGCGAGGCGCTTTGGATACGGGCAGCTAAAATATCACTCGTGGCAAAAATGCCATCTGTCTCCGGGAAACGCTCTTTGGCCCGCTGCAAATCATTTTCCAAATCTTTACCAAACAGGTCTTCTGCATCGATATAATACTCACCGCACGCCACCCCGGCTTTTTGGCAAGTTTCTAAAAAACCCTGATACCGCAAATAAGCCGGCAAATACATGGAAATGATCCTGTTTCCAAGAAGCAGGGGCGCTTTGCACCCACTGGCCAAAAGTTCTTGAGCAGCTAAAACGCCCCCTTGGTAATTATCGCACGAAACAGAAGGTACCCCTTCTATCGTGCGTTCAATGCTTACTTTCGGCATATCCACCGTTTCCAAAGGCGCAGACTCTTGGCGGCTGCACACCAACACACCTGCCACATTGTTAGAGCGCAACGTAGTAAGCTGTTCTCGTTCCCTGTCCCCCTGGCCGCCAGAAGCGCAAAGCAGCAGTTTATACCCTGCGTTATAACAGGCATCTTCCACCGCCGCTGTAAGGGTGCTGAAAAACGCATGGTCAATGTAAGGAACTATCAGCCCAATGAGATGGCTATTCCTGTTTACCAAAGACCTGGCCATTTCATTGGGATGATAATCCAGTTCTTCTATCGCTTCAAATACCTTGTCTTTCGTCTCCCAGCTAATGGAGCCTTTTCCATTTAACACCCGCGAAACTGTTGTGACGGATACCCCTACCCGCTGCGCGATGTCCTTCAGCGTTGCCATGTATATTCCTCCTGCTTGTTGGAGCAACCTCTGTATAAAATCAAGAAACTGCCCTTTCATACCCAAAAGCAATAACGCCCAGAGGGCTTTTATCCAGCTCTCCAGGCGTAACGTTTTCTCAATCCAAAGTTTTACCGAAACAAATATTGCGCAAAATCACGCAAACACATACGCCATACGTTCCATTCATGTTCGCCATGATACATTTTTTCCACATGGACCGGGCACTCGCCGGGAGAAAGCCCCTTTTCCGCAAACATTTTGCGGTCTTTCTCAAAACGTTCCAAGGCTACATAGTCCGTATGGCCGCAGGCGCGGAAAAACACTTTGAAGTCTTTCTCGAACTTTGCTTTGTCATCCAGTTCTTTCAGATAAGTCATGTCGGGTTCTGCTTGTCCGATCTTGAAAGCGCCCACAAAACCGCTGAACACCCCGGCATAACCGAACTTGTCCGGATTGCCCAGAGTGACTTGGCTTGTCTGCATAGAGCCCATGGACAGCCCAGCCATAGCCCGGCTCCATTTATCAGTGCGCACCCTGTAGCGCGATTCGATAAAGGGGATGCAGTCCTCCAGCAGCAAGCGCTCGATCATCGATGTATCCAGCACCCGCAAGCCATCCTGCTCTTTTTGCACCATGCCGTTGTTCATCACAACGATGCAGGGCACCGCTTTACCCTCGGCAATCAAGTTATCCATGATAAAATTGGCCCGGCCCTGATGGACCCAACACTTTTCGTTCTCGCCGTGTCCATGCTGCAAATATAACACCGGATATGTTTTCTCAGGGTCCTCCATGTAGCCGGGAGGCGTGTAAACCAGGCAGGATTTCATCATGCCTGTAGCCTGGGAGTAATAGTATTCCTGCACCACCGAGCCATGAGGAACTTCCTTGCACAGATAGAAATCCACACCTTCCTGGGGAATATCCACATAATTCAGCGGATGGGAACAACCATATCCCACAGGGGCCAAGGGGTTGAGCACTTCAACGCCATCTACCCGGAACATGATCGGGCAAAAACCGCCGTCACCCCCATCCACTACAACGCTCCACAAACCATTCTCCTGTTTTTCCAGCGCTACAGTATCCCGATAGCGGAGAAAAGCTTCTACTTTAGAAGCGGTAGGCGCAAAAAAGTTCAGCTGGAATTTTCCGCCTTCCAGCAGCACCACTCCAGGAGGGACAGTCTCTTCGCTGGTCGAGAAGGGGCCGGTGCCCGTCTGGTACCCCAAGGGGAGCTGAGGCTCGAAACTCGCAGAGGTATCCCACACCGCCGCGTTCCGCGCCGCAGATGGATACCGTTCTTGATTCATCATTTCCAAACAACTCCTATAAAAATATTCTTCAACGGGTTCGCTGCTTATTTATTCGGCGCGGCCCGGGGAAGTTTCCCAAATACGTTCATGTAACGCAAACGTTAAACCAGCTTTTTATCGAGAATACCTCATTTCTAAGAAGTTGTCAAGCGGTGACTTCCCCACTTGAAGGGCCCTATTAAAATCAACATTATTTTTCAAACAAAAAAGCGGAAAGCCCCAAAAGCTTATCCGCTTTAAAATAGAATTCTCGCAATCTTCGGATTATTTTTCACTTTGCACCGCTTCGGACTGCATCGGCAACCGCGCACGCAAGGCTTTTGTGGGGATACCTTCCTGGGTAAAGCGCACTTCATGTTCTGTCAAAATATTTTCCCCATCATTTTCTTTATGCAGGTCTTTTGTATCGAAAAAAATCTCAAATCCCGCTTCAGTAAGATACCGCCGGGTAGCCAAATACAGATCGTCATTGTCCGTCTTGAACCAGATCTCCCCGCCAGGCACTAATAAAGGCTTATACGCCAGCAATTGGCGGGTATAGGTCAAACGCCGCTTATGATGCCGGGCTGTGGGCCATGGATTGCAGAAATTGATATAAATCCGCTCCACCTGTTCCCCATCGGCAAAAAGCTGGGAAAGCTTTTCAATATTATAAGCGCACAGCGCTACATTATCAGGCTGTTCCTCGCCAAATTCCTCGGCAATATTCCTTCTCGCCACTCCAAGGATATCCAAACTGATATCGATCCCCAAAAAATTCACATCCCGCTGTGTATGGGCCGCCCGTGCCAAAAAGACGCACTTGCCACAGCCCAAATCTAAATGCAGCGGACGCCTTTTCCCAAAAACTTCCGTCCAATGTCCCTTTTGTTTTTCAGGTTCAGCAATATAATAAGAGCAGGCCGCAAGTTCCGGCCGGGCCCAGGCTTTTTTACGGATTCTCATGCTATATTCTCCTCGCGACGTTTTACTAACGGTTTATTATACCTGGGTATGAAAAGGAAATCAAGCGGGGACATTGAATCTGGCAGAAAATTGGTGTACAATAGAAAAAAGGAAAGGGGGCAACGATATCATGGAGAAATGGGCGTTAGCTCTGGAAGGCGGCTCTCTGCGGTGCATGTTTTCCGCTGGGGTGGTAGACATCTTGATGGAAAACCAGCTTTGGGCCGATGGAGTGTTCGGCGTCTCCGCCGGAGCCTTAACCGGAGTAAACTATGTGTCCAAGCAGGCCGGCCGTACCGCCCAGGTCAATTTGGATTATGTAAATGACAAGCGCTATTTAGGCTTGGGAAATTTGATTTTCCGCAAAAGTATTTTCAATTTTGATTTTCTGTTTGGGGAAATATCTGATACGCTGATCCCATTGGACCGAAAGACCTTTATCAATTCCCCGATGAAGTTTACAGCCGTAGCCACCGATTGCCGCACAGGACAACCGCTCTATGAAGAGAAAGGTTCCTGCGGGGATATTTACGCGGCGATCCGCGCCAGTGCCAGTATGCCTTTGCTGGCTCCCATCGTCATGGTAGACGGCGCTCCCTGTGTGGACGGCGGCGTCTCGGTATCTATCCCCTACGCAAAACCGCTGGAAGAGAACTACGGAAAAGTCGTGGTCGTCACAACACGGGAACACGGCTACCGCAAGCCGCAAATCCCCCGTCCTCTGGCCCGGCTTTACGCCAAGCATTATAAAGAATACCCCCAGCTGGTCCGAGCATTACTGGATACGCCCCGGCGCTATTCCCGGGAACTGGACGAATTGGACCTCCTGGAATCCCAAGGGAAAGTCTTTGTGCTGCGTCCGCCGGAACCTGTCACCGTCTCCCGCACCGAAAAAGACGTGACAAAACTTCGCGCTTTGTATGCACAAGGCCGGCAGGTAGGTCAAAAATATCTGACAGACCTGGAAGATTATTTAAACGCATAGAAAACGCACAAAGGGCTTCCCGTTTGGGAAGCCCTTTCTTCATGATTTCAGATTTTCCGCATAAGCTTTCGCGCCACGAAAATCATTAAGACAACCGGCACGATCACTAATTCCGCCATCAATATCAATGCCATAGGAACGTTCACGCCCCAGGCCAATAGTAAGATGCATATCTGGCAGGAGAGCAATACCGCCCCCACCAACACTGCAAGCAGCCTGTCGAACCCCTGAAGAATGGGCAACTTACGCATTTGCAGCCCCAATAGACCGTGAACCGCAAAAGGTACCAGCAACAACGCCGGAAATAAAAACACAAATCCTTTGGAGCCCGTGCTGACTACTTCCCCGTCGCGCCACTGCATGGGGATGGAATCAGGCAAAAGCGGGAAGGCGATCACCGCTGAAATCAGCCCCAAAAGGAACAGCACACATTCTATCCAATAAGCGCGAAAAAAAGCTTTCATAGAACCACCCCGTCACAGCAGTACGATGCCAGCTTCTTTGCACAGCCGTTTCGTCTGCTCATCCCACAAAGAAGCTTGCACCTCGCCAATATGGGCTTTGCCCAGAAGGAGCATACACAGCCGACTTTGGCCGATACCACCGCCAATCGTCAAAGGCAGTTCCCCGTTCAAAAGCATTTTGTGGAAAGGCAGAGAGCGCCGGGCATCGCATCCCGACTCGGTAAGCTGCCGGTCTAAACTTTCCGGGTCTACCCGAATGCCCATACTGCTGATCTCTAACGCCACACCCAGCGGTTCGTGCCAGAAAAGCAAGTCGCCGTTCAAAGACCAGTCATCATAGTCTGGGGCCCGGCCATCGTGAGGCTTGCCGCTTTTCAGTTTCCCACCGATCTGCTGGATGAAAACCGTCTTATGTTCTTTTACAATAGCCCCTTCCCGCTCTTTTGGAGTCAGCTGAGGCCAACGGTCCTCCAACTCCTGGGCGGTAATGAAAAACACATCCCGGCACAACTCCGTATTCAAATTGGAGAACTGCCACTTCAATTCGTCCAAAGTACCGCAAATAGCACTGACGATCCGCCGGACCGTTTCCTTCAAATATCCCTCGTTGCGGGTGTTCTCGTCGATGACCTTTTCCCAGTCCCACTGATCCACGTAGATGGAGTGGAGATTGTCAAGTTCCTCGTCCCGGCGGATGGCGTTCATGTCCGCTACCAGGCCATTGCCCACGAAAAAGTTATAATCATGGAGAGCCAGGCGTTTCCACTTGGCCAAAGAATGGACCACCTGGCCTTCGCCGCCCACAGCGGGGATATCAAAGCTGACAGGCCGCTCTACCCCGTTCAGGTCGTCGTTCAGGCCCGTGGCAGGGTCCACAAACAAAGGCGCGGTGACACGCTTCAAATGCAAGGCAGCGCAAAGTTTTATTTGAAAAATATTCTTGATCAGCCCGATAGCTTTTTGAGTCTCATAAAGCCCCAATGCAGGCTGGTAACGTTCCGGCAGGATGGTCATGGAAGATTCCCCCTTCAACAGATTCCATTCTATTTACCACATTATAGCAGGAAAGCGGTAAATTGAAAAGCATTTTTTCCACTTTGCTCACAAGGAGTGATATCTCTCCTTTTTTTCGTGGAATATCTCGTCCTGCATTTTAGAAGATTTCACGATGATACCTTGACGTAAAAACAGGACGGGCATACACTCGTCCTGTTTCTCGTATATTACATTTTATTGAAAAAACTATTTTTCTCAACGAGCCACTGTAAGCTTGAATCCCTCGGCGTAAAATGCTCCGCCCATAGCGATCTCGGAGAGGTTCAGCGTCACACCATCACCTTCCTGGCGGAACTTGATCTTTTGTCCAGTACGCATGGATTCTGCCCCCAAAACCTGTTCCTGCAAGTGAAGCGTCAGCTTATCGGGCAATTCCGGCATTTCATCATAAGCGTAAAACCCATAGACGGAATCCTCTTTTCGGGTATAGAACAAAGAATCCTCCCAATAAGGGGCGCAAATGTGGGTCTCGTAAATACCTTCCCCAAAAATCTTGAGCCAAGCTCCCATTTCCCGCAGAGAACGCACCGCGGGAGCAGGCAACAAGCCGTCCGGCTGAGGTGGGATATTCAGCGCCAGATTTCCGCCTTTGCTGACGATCTCTAACAAGAGGTGGACCAGCTGGCGACCAGTCTTGAACACATCGGTATAATGGAAGGAAAATTTCTGCCCCACGGTAGTACAAGTCTCCCAGGGTACGGTAAGGGCTGTATCGGGCACAGTCTTTTCCGGCGTGATGAAGTTCTCATATTCGCCGCCGCAAGTACGTTCACAAACGATCAGATGGGGCTGGGTAGTGGAGCGTATCTCCTCCACGATCTCTCCCAAGCGGATGTCCTGGTCCAAATTATCGGGCCGCACCCAACCGCCGTCCAGCCACAACACATCGATTTTGCCATAGTTGGTGCAAAGCTCCCGAATCTGCTGGTGGGTAAACTGCACGTATTTTTCCCATAAGTCTGGATGCTGGGAAATATCATAGTTCACATTCCGGGTAGGAGCAGTCCCGAACTGGGGTGCCCAATAGTAAGGACTGTGCCAGTCTGGTTTGGAAAAATAAGTGGAAATGGCCATTCCCTGTTTGCGGAACTCACGGTAAAGGGCGCCCACCACATCCGCGTCAGAATGGGTGTGGAAGGGACAGTCGGGAGCGGTGATCTTATAATCAGTGGTGTCGGTATCAAACATGCAGAAGCCGTCATGATGTTTGGTGGTAAACAAGAGATACTTGAAACCGCAATCTTTGGCCAGCTGAGCCCAAGAGGCCGCGTCGAACTTGACCGGATTGAAAGTCTTGTTCGCTTCCCAATACTGCTGTTTGCACACTTCCGGGTCCGCCCAGGTAAAATCCTCCTGGCTCCAGGCGGCGTCCCCATCGCTCAAAGGCCAGCTCTCATAAGTACCAAGCTGGCTGCCGGGAGCCCAGTGCATCATAAAGCCCAGCTTCAATCCCATAAACCACTCCAGATGCTCCTGGACCTGGCGTGAACGGGGGGGCTGATATTCTTCTGGAGCCGTGTAATTGTGAACACCGTTTGCAACAATCTTTTTTTTCATAACAGAGAAGTCCTTTCTATTACGGTAGAAGCTGTGCTGTAAGGCACACTTCCAATGTATTTTCACCCTTATTATAAGCAGGGAATACTGCAGGTGAAAGTGGCAATTCTTTCGATGAAGTGTAATTATTTGCGCGTTAACACAAAGTTCCAGGCACAGAATTCGCAGCTGGAGGCTGCAAGGGCAGCGTCAGCCTGGCCAACAGCTTGTTTCCCTCATAGTTGAAATAACGCAAACTGGCACTGTCTCCGAACTGCAACTGCAATCGTTCGTTTACATTGCGGATGCCAAAACCATGGGTCACTTTCAGCTGCACAGGCTTATGGTCCAGATAATCATTCAGCAAAGCAGCGTCAGCCCCCATACCGGTATCGGTGACCTCTACCAGCATCCGGTCCTCTTGGATGGCGGCCCGGATATATATGGTAATTCCAGGGTCCTGGCGGGTGATACCATGACGGATGGAATTTTCCACCAAAGGTTGCAGCGTGAATTTTGGAAGCACCACCTGGTCGGGAGGCACTCCCGGCTCTATTTGCAGCCGGATATCCTGCCCGAACCGCAGCACATAAACAGAGATATACTCTTGAATATTCTCCAATTCGGTGCTCATGGTCACCAGCCGTTCCGGTTCTGTGATACTGTAGCGCATCATGTTGGCGATGGAATTCACCGTGGCGGCAATATCATCCTCGTCCCGCTCCAAGGCCATATAGTTCACAGCGTTCATGGCATTCAACATAAAATGCGGATTGATCTGCGCCTGAAGGGCCCGAAGTTCCGTCTCGCGGTACAGCCGTTCCTTGGCGGCCACCTCATCGATCAACGTGTTGATGCGCTGCACCAACCCGCCAAAGCTGTGGTTCAGCTGTTGGATCTCCCGGGGGCCTTTAATCTGGCTGCTGTCCCAATGCAGGTCCCGGGTGCCCCGGATAGACTCGATCTTCCGGGTAAACTGTACTACCGGACGGGAAAGCCCTGCGGAAAGAATCAGCGACGCAAGAACCCCCACGGCTAAAAAGATCACCGAGCAGATCAGATAGGGCGCCACCAACCCCAATACTTGCCGGTTGATATCCTGATAAGGCGTTAAAAAAACAAACTGCAGCCCCCACTGCAATTCCTGAGAACTGCACAGATATTCTTGGCCGCCTATGTTTTGCTGGCTGCTGACAGAGTTGGGCAAAAACAATGTCCCATCCATAGAGAGCTCTTGGAGTTTTTGGGAACGGAAAACCATCTCTCCCTCTTTGCTCAGCAAAAGGAACCCACTGTTTTCAGTAACCGGTACCAGCGAGAGAAGCTGGGGCAGTCTGTCCATGGGAAGGCTGCCTCGCAATACGCCTAAACCCGCTTTCTGATAGGGTCCTGTAAAAAAACTGTTTTGCAGCTTGCAGGCAAAGCAAAGTTCTGTTTGATCTTCGCTTAGAAAAATATATTGGCCGCTGCGCTGTTTCAGCACAGCTTGATACCAGTCCTGCTGTTCCACTTCCGTACCGCTGAACACCCGGCTCACATTGGGAATGGTGTTCTCCGAAGTAAACAGCCCATCCACTTCCAGGTCCGGATTTAAATATAATTCGATGGAAAAATCGTTGTTTAACAGCAGGCTCTGGGTGATCAACTGGTAAAACAACCGATCGTTTAACGAAAACCGGGTATTCATATCCTCCAGTTCATCTTGCCCGGTCTGGCGCGAAAGCAAATGGCCTAACTGCTCGTCGCTGGTATACTGATAGACAAGCTGGTCTACCGCTTGGGTAAAATAACGGCTCAGCTGAACATTGGCCTGGATAAGCGCCTCTTGGGAAGTGATGATCTGCTGGGTGATTCCCACACGGAACAGAAGATAAATGGCAAGGTTCAAGGTCAGCAAGATAAAGCTGATAATAGAACAAACAATGAGAAACGTTCGCTTCGTAATGCTCATGGCGCTGCCTCACGCTGTCCTAACACCCCAGCCGTACTGCCGGCATACAAGTTGCGGAACTCACTGGGGGTCATGCCCGTGTGCTTTCGGAAAAGCTTTGCAAAATAACGGGGGTCGTCGTACCCGGAAGAAAAGCAAACATCCCGAATGGAGACTGACGCATCCCTCAACAGCTCCCTCGCCCGGTGCAACCGCTGAGCGGCCAAATAACCGCTGATGGTCTGCCCCGTGGTGTTTTTAAAGACCGTGCTCAAATAAGGCAAAGAAAGATGGAGGGTTTCTGCCAAATTGGAAATATTGAAATTCGAATCGCTGTAGTTGTTCTGGATGGCTTCCAAACAATACGACACAATGGGGTTGGAGTACTCCCCTTTGCAAACCTCGGCATACTCCATCAAGTCGTAGTATTGAGTGGCAAGATAAGCCAACCGCTCCTGCTGGGTAGTGAGTTTCCAATATTCCGTCATGGCTTGCTGCCGCACCGCTTCCAGAGTATCCCGATCCTTGCCCAGTTCCTGCTGGTATGAAAAGAGATAGTTCAGTAGCTGGATACCCAGCACGTCCCGACGCCCACCCAACGTTTGAGAAACCTCCGGGCTGATGAGAAGTTCCGCCATGGCAGCCATATCCCCTTTACGAAGGGCTTGGTCCACCCGGTCGTGCAGTTCATCATCGCAAGCATACCAAGGGGGAATATCTTGAGCCAGCTCCTGCTGGATAGCTTCCAGACGTTCCTCCAGGCTGTTAAGTTTGGCGCGCGTGATTGGTTTTAAGATGTAATCGGTCACTTGATACTGTAAAGCTTGTTGGGCATATTCAAACTCACCATGGCCGCTGATCAAGATCATCCGGGTGCCGGGGCAATTCTGCCAAAGATAGCGGGCCAATTCCAGACCGTCCATGCCGGGCATACGGATATCGGATATCACCACGTCTGGGCGTTCCTCCTGGATCATTTCCATTGCTTCTTCACCACTGGTAGCGTAGCCAGCCAGGACACCGTCAAAACGGTCCCAGTGCAGCATCCGTCGGATACCGTCCAGCGCCAAACGGTCATCGTCTACAAGTAAAACTTTCAAACAGAACAACCCCTTCCCTAGAGGACAGAACACGCCCCCGCGCGTTTGAACTTTTACCATCGCCTGCCGCGCTCAGGCCAGCTCACCCTGTTTTACAGAATGAATCCACTTTGACATCTATCACTTACCAAAACTTAGCCATTGCGGTCATTATACCATAAACCGCCAAATTTGTTGTAGTATTTATCAAAAATTTTTTATTTTTAGAAAAAATGTTATCCATTGTTGTCGTTCGTTAAAAATCTCGTAAAAAAATCCCACTCCATAAAAAATTCCACCTTATGTGAAATAAGTATCGTTGTGGCAACCTAAAAGGCCCTTTATAATAAAGCCAGAGACAAAAAAACGGCAACACAAGCACGGGAGGAGGAATCCCAAATGAATGAAGCCGCGAATCACGCGCCTAAAGCGCGAAAAAAAGACGGTTTTGTAAAAACGTTCAAAAAGAATCTGCCCTTAACTTTGATGGCGCTTCCTGCGCTGATCGTGATGTTCCTGTTCCGATACCTGCCTATGGTCGGCCTGCTGTTATCTTTCAAAAGGTTCAGCGTGCGCAAAGGTATCTTTGGCAGCGATTGGGTGGGATTAAAAAATTTCGAATTTCTATTTACCACTTCAGACGCTTGGGTCATTACCCGAAATACCTTGCTGTACAACGCCTTGTTCATTCTGCTGGACTTGATTTTAGCGGTGGCTATGGCTATCGGTCTCAGTGAGTTGCTTAACAAACGCCGGGCCAAGTTCTATCAGACCATCTTCATGGCGCCTTATTTCTTGTCTTGGGTAGTGGTCTCGTTCATGGCTTTCTCACTATTCAGCGTAGACGACGGTTTGTTCAACCACCTGCTGGCTTACTTTGGATTTGAAAGCGTCAACTGGTACTCTGAACCGGGCAAATGGCCAGTTATTCTCACCTTGTTCCAGTTATGGAAAACATTGGGCTATTCTACGGTTATGTACATCAGCAGCTTGACAAGCATCTCCAACGATTATTACGAGGCTGCTCTTATTGATGGCGCTACCAAGTGGCAGCAGATCAAGAGCATCACCCTTCCCTGTTTGAAACCGATGATGATCGTGTTGACCATCCTGGCGATCGGCCGCATCTTCTACGCGGACTTTGGATTGTTCTTCCAGCTGCCACGGGACTCCGGTCCACTATATGACGTTACCCAGGTTATCGATACCTATGTCTACCGGGCGCTGAAAGAAACCGGCAACGTAGGCATGGCCGCGGCAGCCAGTCTGTACCAGTCCATCGTGGGCTTTGTTCTGGTGGTGGCAGCCAATCTGGTAGTCCGCCGTATCGAACCGGACAGCGCGCTGTTCTAAAAGGAGGGTGAGAATGATGAGACGTCCCACAAAACCGATCCATGAACCCGCCGACGATTTGGCGATCAATCGGATCTCGAAAAAATCCAACTTTGTTTTAAACATAATTTTCTTGATTTGGGCGCTGGCTTGTGTGCTGCCTTTGCTGTTGGTGGTCATCGTTTCTTTCAGCAGTGAACAAAGCATCTTCCAAAACGGCTACAGTTTTATCCCGTCGGAATGGAGCCTTGCAGCCTATGAGTTCTTCTTCAAGCTGGGCGACCAGCTGGTGCGTTCCTATGGCATCACTATTTTCGTAACAGTGTTCGGAACCCTGTTCAGCTTGGCTATCACAGCCATGTTCGCTTATGTGCTCAGCCGAAGCGATTACGCCTATAATCGGCTATTTACTTTGCTGATGCTCTTCACCATGCTGTTTAACGGCGGCATCGTGGCCACTTACATGGTGAACACCCAGCTGCTGCACTTGGGCGACAATGTCCTGGCTCTAGTCTTCCCCATGTCGCTGAACGTCTTTTATGTCATCGTGCTGCGCACCTTCTATAAAGGTATTCCTTTGGAGATCATTGAAGCCGCCCGGATTGACGGCGCCGGCGAATTCCGGACTTTCTTCAACATCGTACTGCCTTTATCCAAGCCCGGCCTTGCCACCATCGGCATGTTTACCACCATCGCCTATTGGAACGACTGGTTCTTGGGAATGCTCTACATCGTTGACCAGAAAAAATACCCAGTACAAACGCTTTTGTGGAGCATGCAGAACAGCCTGGAATTTATGAAACAATCTTCGGCCAACGCTTTGGAATACGCGGAGATGGCCGCAAACGCCCCCACCGACAGCGGCCGCATGGCTTTAACCGTGCTGGTAGTGCTGCCCATCCTGCTGGCCTACCCCTTCTTCCAGAAATATTTCGTCAAGGGGTTGACCGTAGGCGGCGTAAAAGGCTGATCAAGGTAACTATTCCCCTCATTTGGGGACACATAGACACATCGACCAAAAATTAAGGAGGAAACCAAAAATGAAAAAATTCACGATGCGCTTGGGTGCGCTAGCCCTCTCCACCGCCATGGCGGTCAGTCTGCTGACCGGATGCAGCGGCGGCAACAATTCCAGCACTGGTGGAACCAGCGGCGCCAACTCTACCGCCAGCAACACTTCCACCAGCAGTTCTGCCGAGGAAAACCAGGAAGTCACCACCTTGACCTGGTACATGTCCATCAACCCGGTAGCGGCGGATACCGAGGAAGTCATCGCCGCTCTGAACGAGTACACCCGTGAGAAGATCAATGTGGAGATCGACTATAAAGTCATCGCCAACCCCGATTACAAAGAGAAAATGCCCAACCTGATCAACGCAGGTGAATACTTTGACATTTGCTTCACTTCCAACTGGACAACAGACTATCTGCAATTCGTAGGCAAAGACGCTTTCATGGACATCACAGAGATGCTTCCTGAAAACGCCAAAGAGACTTATGAGTTCATCCCCGATGCCATGTGGGACGCTGTTAAGGTAAACGGCTCAATTTATGGCGTGCCTTCCTACAAAGAGATGGGATGGCAGGGCGGTATCGTTTATAACAGCGATATGGCCGAAGCTTATGGCATCGATATGAGCACTGTAAAAACGTTCGAAGATTACACTGCTGTTTTGGAAACTGTCGCGGAAAAATCCAAAGCGGAAAACAAAGACGTTATCGGCCTGGCCGGCATGATCAACGGCTGGTCTCTCTCCGTTCCCTTTGAATCTTTGACGGGCAATCCCCAACTGCCTGCCGCGGCTGCTGTACCTGAATTCAATAATTTCAGCGATATGAAGGACAAGAACGTATTTAACCAGTACGCCAGCGAAGAATACATGAACTACTGCAATACCGTACGCGGCTGGAACCAGGCAGGCTACCTGGGCGGCGACCCTGTAAACTACGACAGCGACACCGCTAACCGTGACAACGACTTCAACAACGGCGCTTTGTTCTCCTATTTCATTCAGTACGCTCCCGGCACTGCCGAATCCATGACCGCTTCCAGTGGTCACGGCGTAGACTTTGTTCCTCTGATGGATCCCTTGTTCGAGACCCGCAGCGCTATGGGCGGACTTCTGGCTATCTCTTCCGCCAGTGAGCATCCCGAAAAGGCTCTGGAATTCATCAATCTGCTGAACACCGACGAATATGTAGGCACCCTCATTCGTCACGGCATCGAAGGCAAGCACTACACTGCAGTTGGCGACACCCAGGTTGACAAGACCATGGGCGGCACTTTGACCGAAAATGGCTACGACTACACTTATGGCTGGCAGTTCGGCACTCCCTTTAACCAGAAGTGGGATATCAGCTATCCCGACAACATCGAAGAACTGTTCCAGGAGTATAACGATTCTGCCATTATCTCCCCCAACAACGGCTTCACCTTTGACGCTGTGCCCGTTGAGACCCAGGTAGCGGCCCTCACCAACGTAATCTCTGAGTACGCTCCCAGTCTGGAAAGCGGATCGGTTGACCCTGCCGAGTACATCCCCAAATTCTTGGAGGCTTTGGAAGCCAACGGCGCGGAAGCCCTTATCGAAGAAGTAAACAACCAGCTGACCGCCTTCCAATCCAGCAAATAATTTCCCTCTAATAAAGGCCGGCTAATAACAGCCGTACCGCAAGATGAAAATCCACGGCTGGCAGCGCCCGTTCGGGTGTTGTCAGCCTCTTTTTTGGAAAGCGAGGATAAACCTATGAGCAAGCAGCCAAATCTTCTCTTCATCCTGACCGATGACCAAGGGGCTTGGGCAATGAGATGTGCTGGCAACAGCGATATCCAAACACCCAACCTGGACCGGCTGGCGGAGCAAGGCACCCGGTTCGATAACTTCTTTTGCGCATCACCCGTGTGCAGTCCCGCCCGGGCCTCTATCCTGACCGGGCGCATTCCCTCCCAGCACGGGGTCCACGATTGGATTCGCAGCGGCAGCCTGGACAAAAACGCTTTAGGCAAACATAAGGACCATCCCTATTTTGCCAGCGAAGATGTGCCCATTCAGTATCTGCAAGGGATGACTACCTATCCTGATCTTTTGGCAGAGCAGGGCTATAGCTGCGCCTTGGCAGGAAAATGGCATTTGGGTGACAGCATGTGCCCCCAGCATGGATTTACCCACTGGTACACCATCGGACGGGGCGGATGCTTATACATGCAGGCCGACGTGATCGAGGATGGCCAACTGCATTTTGAGACCAGGTATATCACCGACCTGATCACCGAACACGCTTTAGGATATCTTGACGGGTTTGCCAAAGAAGATTCTCCCTTCTATTTGAGCGTCCATTACACTGCCCCTCACGACCCTTGGGATGAGGACCAGCACCCAGCAGAATATATCGACCTATATCGTGACTGCCAATTTACCGCCACTCCCAACGAGCCCATACACCCCAACCAAATTCCTACCGCGCCCATGGGCACAGGAGAAGAGCGCAAACGGCTGCTGCGGGGCTATTACGCCGCTGTCAGCGCTATGGATGCCGGTGTGGGCCGGCTGTTGGACAGGCTGGAAGAACTGGGGTTATCAGAGAACACCTTGGTCATCTTCACTGCGGACAACGGCATGAACATGGGGCATCACGGTATTTGGGGCAAGGGCAACGGTACTTTCCCCTTTAATCTATTTGACACAGCCGTTAAAGTGCCATTTATCGCCAGGTGGCCGGGCCATATTCCCCCGAGCCGGGTGACCTCCAGCATGTGCAGCCATTACGACATTATCCAGACCCTTCATGAGTTGCTAAAGCTAGACGCTCCCCTTCCCGAAGGTCTGCCCGGACGCAGCTTCGCGCCGGTGCTTTTGGGCGGTGAGGATACAGACAACCACGTTGTCATTCTGGATGAATACGGCAACAGCCGCATGATCCGAAACCGGGAATGGAAATACATCCACCGCTATCCCTATGGCCCCCAGGAGCTCTATCATTTAGCCAGCGACCCCGGCGAAACGGAAAACCTAGCCGGTAACCCTCAATATGCTGAAATTCAGGAAAAGCTTCTCGACGAGCTGCAAAAATGGTATCATACTTATGCCGACCCCGCAGTAGACGGAAGCCGTGAAGCCGTAACCGGCTTTGGTCAGATGCGCCGTCCGGGAATTTATTCGGAAGGCAAGCCAGTCTACGCCAATAATCCAAAATATCAAAAATAAACCATCTGCAAAGCAGAATACCATCCCCAACCAGCAGCTCTACCATTTTCTAAAGGAGGCCCACTATGCGCACCCTTAACTTTCTGATAAAACCAGCTTCCGGCTTGTGCAATATGCGATGCCAATATTGTTTCTACCAAGATGAAGTGAGCCAAAGGCAATCTCCTGACCTGGGGGTCATGAGCTATGAAACCAGCGAACTGCTGATATCACGGGCCATGGAAGCAGTGGACAAAAACGGGCGCATCAGCTTCGCTTTCCAGGGGGGAGAACCCACGGTTGCCGGGCTGGAATTTTTCCGCCATTTTGTGGAAAGGGTAAAAGCGCAGAACCAAAAAAACGCCTATGTAAGCTACTCTATCCAGACCAACGGGCTTTCTCTTGACCGGCAATGGGCAGAATTTTTTCAACAGGAAGGCTTTCTCGTGGGGGTTTCCCTGGACGGCGATAAATCCCTGCACGATGAGTTCCGCTTGGATACCACTGGCAAAGGCACTTGGAACCGGGTCAAAAGCGCGCTCGATCTGCTGTTGAAACTGCAAGTGGAGGTCAATCTGCTTTGTGTTGTGACAAAACGCTGCGCCAAAAGCCCCGAACGGGTCTACAACTCGTTAAAGAAAACCGGTGTGAAGTACTTCCAATTTATCCCCTGTCTGGACCCACTGGAAGTTCCGCGAGGCACTCAGCCCTACTCCCTTACCCCCAACGATTACGGCTCGTTCCTGCGCACTTTGTTCGACCTGTGGTTCCGCGACTGGCAAAAAGGGAATTACACCAGCATCCGCCTGTTTGACGACTATGTTCATCTTGCTATGGGGCTTCCGGCCAGCACTTGCGCTGCCAGCGGAAGTTGCGGCTCATATCTGGTGGTGGAGGCCGACGGCAGTGTTTATCCCTGCGATTTTTACGTATTGGATACGTGGAAGCTTGGTGATCTGACCAGCCATACTTTGGAAGAACTTTCCCATAGCCCTCGGGCCCTGAGATTCCTTCAGGATGGATGGGAACGCCCAGCGCCTTGTTCCCGATGCCCCTGGAAAAGTCTTTGTTTTGGCGGCTGTAAGCGCGATTGGATCACCGAGGCGAACGGACAAAAATCCAATTATTTTTGTTCTGCTTTCCAAACATTCTTCGCCTATGCCGCCCCACGGTTGAATCTTATGGCCAAAGCTGAGTGGGCCGCCCGCCGGCAGTTCCACCGCTTGTGATAAAACTATCGCAAAACACACCTCACCTACGCAGGAAGGAAAAACCTCTATGACAATCGGACAATCTTGTTTGTCTTTCTTGGTCAGCTTTCTGGCATCCACCGTTGGCGCCGTCTGCGGCATTGGCGGCGGGATCATCATCAAACCCACGCTGGATTTATTAGGATGGGCCAATGTATCCACTATCAGCTTTTTATCCAGCTGCACCGTGCTTTCCATGAGCTTCTATACAGTAGGACACTCCATATTAGCCGGTGACAGCCGGGTAAAGCTGAAAACTGGCACACCTCTGGCCGTGGGCGCCGCCATCGGAGGAGCGGTCGGAAACCATCTGTTTACCGCTGCCAAAAACGCGTTTGCAAACCCTAACACAGTAGGAGCCGTACAAGCCGGCTGCTTAGCGGTGGTGACCTTGGGCACGTTGCTTTATACACTTCGCAAAGATCAGATACGGACACATAAAACCACCAATATAGCAGCATGTTTGGCAATCGGTTTGGTATTGGGAATCTGCTCAAGCTTTTTGGGCATCGGCGGAGGCCCTATCAACTTGGTGGTTCTCTACTATTTTTTCAGTATGAGCACCAAAACCGCCGCGGCAAACAGTTTGTATATCATCCTGTTCAGCCAGTTCACCAGCCTGACCATCACGCTTTTCAGCGGCAACATCCCGGAATTCCACTGGGGCGCCTTGGCACTGATGGTCCTCGGCGGAATATTGGGCGGCATCGTGGGCCGAAGCGCCAACAGATTGCTGCGCACCGCCACTGTAGAACGATTATTTCTTGGATTGATGGTTTTGATCATCGGAATCTGCCTGTACAATTTTTGGCAGTATGCGTACTGATCAACCACAACCCGCTTGCTCGGCTTACAAATTGCATAAAACAGGACCATCCTTTTTCAAAAACGAAAACAGGATGGTCCTTTCTCTTTTCTCAAGCTATATTGCGTGCAAAAACAACTATTTGGTTTGAGAGCTGTCCAACTCTTTATAATATTCCTTTGTTCGTGCCAACGCCCGGTGCAATGCCAGATTATGTTCTTGATCTATTTGAGGACGGTCTATTTCCTGCTGCTCTTGAAGGAATTGGAAAAATACCCGACTGTGGTCGCGGGCAGTGCGCAGCTGCCAAAAATTCAATTGGCACCACCCTTTGGCTTCTTGATAAAAAGGCGTACTTTCGCAATAGCGCAAAGTTTCTTCCAAGTTATAAACCACACGCCGTTCCTCCGTGGAAAACCTCCCATTTTCATAACACAACAGCGTATAGGGTGCGCCCAGTTGATGATCTAACGGAAGGCCGCAAGAACCCGGATTCAGATATAGAACGTCTCCGATTGTGAGCGCATATTGCAGATGGCTGTGTCCATGAATCACCACATCTACCGCCGCTCTCCGGGCTAACTCCGGCAATCTTGTATTTGCTTCGAAACCTTCTTTCGCAAAAGCACATACTTCCTGGCGTGTGGCATCCCGGTAGCGGAAAGATTCATCCAAAGCGCCAGACGCCAACTTCTTCTTTCCGTGTTCCTCTGCCCCATACAATTCCTCGCATACGTGCTCCATCAATATTCGCTTTTGGCCATCCGGTGTGTTGAGCAACACTGATTTAGGCAAACTACGCACCCAGGACAGTCCCTCTTCCTCCAGCATATCACGGGTAAGGAACAGCCCTGCGAATTGTTCCCAATGGCGTCGGGAAGGGTTCAGCGAATCCATGTACCATTCCCGATTTCCCGAAACGAACACAGCATTTTTCAAACCTTGAAGGGTATGCACGATCTCTTTAGCATAGGGCATATCCGTGATGTAATCTCCCACAAAGAGATACCCTTCCACTCCGACCGCGCAGGCGTCGTCCAGCACAGCTTGCAAAGCGGCATAGTTTCCATGGATATCCGCAATCACCGCAAAGCGCATTTTCGTTTTCCTTTCTCAGCACATTTTAGAACACCTATCTTCAACATAGATACAGGTCAGATGGCAAAATCACCGTTTCGGAAGATTTCCACTTCTTCCCCATTCTCTGTCGTTCCCACGATTTTCATATCCGAAGTGCCGATCATAAAATCGATATGGATGGTGGAATCGTTAAAGAGTCCCTCGTGGCCTTCGGGCGATGTGTTCAGCCCACGCCCCAGCGCCAGATGGCAGCTGGCATTCTCGTCGATCAAAGTGGTGTAATACACCAACCCGCTCATACTGATGGGGGAATGATATTCCACCAGAGCCACTTCTCCCAAATACCCGGCGTTTTCGTCTGTGGCCACCAAAGCTTCCAGCATTTCTTTGCCTTCGTCCGCTAAGACCTCTGTTACTTTGCCATTTTCAAAGCGGAAACCAAACCGCTCGATCTTCTTTCCGCCCAGCACAAGGGGACGGGAAGCGTAGACTACGCCATTGGTCTCGAATTTGCTGGGGGTGGTGCAAATCTCCTCAGTGGGAATGTTGGGACAGAAAGAAATACCGCTCCTTGCTTCATGTCCGAATTTTGACCATGGCGTCAGGCCGACCGTCAAGTCTGTGCCGTTGGAAGCTGTATAATGGAGGTTTGTAAGCTTCAAATCATCTACAGCCTGACCGCGGGCAGCGTTTTTGCGCCCTTTTTCTTCCCAGGTTTGAACTACATCGTTGGTCTCGTCGATATAGCACAGCTTCAAAAGGATTTCCCACAATTTTTCCTCTGCCTGCGGGCCTGTCTCATGCAAGATATATTCCGCCCATTCTACGGTGGGCACCATGGCGATGAGCCATTGACAATGCTTTTCACGGCTGGCCTTGCGCATGATATTGCGCACTGCGTCTACATGGGCAAATATCGCGTTGGAATTTTTTTCGCTCACGCCTTCCATCAGTTTCGGATTAACGCCCTCCAGCCGCACATAACAGGCACCATTATCCAAATACCCCTGGTGCATGGCGTACTCCCAATCTTCCACATGGCGGACATCCTCATCGCTGCGGTATTGGGCAGCCACCTTCATATTCGGCAAGTCCAAATAATGTACTACTACATTGCCAGCGCCCAGCTTGTAGCACTCTTCGGCAAAAATACTGGTGAACTGCCAGCCCTCAATAGCGGCCTCCACTAGAACGGTTTGCCCTTTCTGGACATTCAATCCTACCCTGGCCAACGTATAAGCATATTTGCGCTTCATTTTTTCCAGATCCATTTGTCCACTCCTCCTATTGATTAAAAAGTATGCTTTTTATTATAGACCCCAAAAAAGAAGTTGTAAACATACGCATTGGGCATACCTGCTTTATCCAGCAAAACTTCCAAAGATGCGGCCGCACTGGGGCGCATCGCTATTTTTACTGAGAATTCTACTGACAGCCCAGCAAAAAATAATTGGCAACCGCCCAAACCCAACGAATTGTAACAGAAGGTCAAACTTTCTAACCACAAACATTTTCTTGACAACTTTTCCGGAATCTTGTAGTATATAATAAATTAAATCAGTGGGTGGACGGTGGACTTGAAGCTATAGTATCTCTGTAGCCATCAGGTCCTTTTTTTGCGAAAACGAGGAGGTTATGAACATGAAAAACACTACCAACCTTTTGGAAGGCAGTATTCTGGGAAAGCTTGCCAAGCTGGCCCTTCCTATTATGCTCACTTCCTTTATTCAAATGGCTTACAATCTGGTCGACATGATCTGGGTCGGCAAACTCGGAAGCGCGGCGGTAGCGTCTGTGGGCGCCGCTGGTATTTTCTTGTGGATCGCCGACAGCTGCTATTCGGTGGCAAAAATGGGCGGTCAGATCAAAGTAGCCCACGCCATTGGCGAAGGCGACCAAGAGAAAGCCCGCTACTTCGCTGTGTCCGCCTTTCGTCTGGGCAGCGCTGTTGCGGCGCTTTTCATCCTGCTGGTTATTTTTGGCCATCAGTTAATGGTCAGTCTGTTCCAACTGACAGACCCCAAAACCCACAATGACGCGGTTGCCTATTTGCTGATCACCGGAACAGCCGGCGTATTCTTTTCCATGGTCAATCAAGTGTTTACCGGCCTTTACACCGGCATTGGAGACTCCAAGAGCCCCTTCTGGGTCACAGCCGCCGGATTGATTCTAAACCTTGTGCTTGACCCTGTATTGATCTTTGGATTGGGCCCCATTCCCGCTTTGGGAGTAGCGGGCGCCGCCATTGCCACCGCTGGTTCCCAGGGGATTGTAACCCTGTTGTTTTTAGTGATGGTATTCCTGCAAAAAGGCTTTTTCAGAAGCCTGCCGCTCTTTAAAAGGCTGGATAGAACGTATCTGAAACAAACTTGGAAAATGGGGCTTCCCATCGGTATCCAAAACGTATTCATGTCGGGGCTTTCCTTGATTATAGCCAGTATCGTGGCCAGCTGGGGCGCCAATGCGGTGGCTGTCCAAAAAGTTGGAGGGCAAGTAGAGAGCCTTTCCTGGATGATCTCAGGCGGTTTCTCCATGGCGGTAAACGCTTTCATCGGACAGAATTATGGCGCTAAAATGATCAAGCGCGTGAAAAGCGCCTATCAGACCGCTACGGTGCTCATGTTGATCTGGGGCACCCTTTGCACATTGGCCCTGACCTTGCTGCCCTCCCCTATCTTCCAAATTTTCATCCGGGAGGACGCCGTGCTTCCTATGGGCGTTTCTTATCTGCAAATTTTAGGAATCTCTCAGTTGTTTATGTGCATCGAAGCTTCTTCTACCGGCGCTTTCAATGGGCTTGGCGAAACAAAAATCCCCTCCGTGGTCAGCATTGTTTTTAACTTGATGCGGATTCCTCTTGCTCTTCTCCTTTCCCGCACCAGCCTTGGTTTGGATGGCATCTGGTGGGCTATCTCCATTTCCTCCATCTGCAAAGGCATTATTTTGACAACTTGGTATTTCATCTATATTCGGAAACATCATCTTTTGGCGGAAACCGAAAACTGATAATGACTCTTAATAAAAAGAAAGCCATCCGGTGTGAATCTCTGGATAGCTTTCTTTTATTTTGTCATAAAGCATTGCCGTATTCTGAAAATTTTTACTGGGCCACTGTATAGAGCGAATAGAAAAATCCCTTTTGCCCCATCAGCGCATCAAATGTACCTGTTTCCACCACACGCCCGTGATTTAACACCAGAATCTCATCATAACGGCGAAGAAGCGCCTCTTCTAAAGAATGGGTAACGACAATTCGGGTCAACTCTGTCAAATCCAAAATAGAACTGGCCACCCGAAACGCTGTTTCCTTGTCTAATGCCGCTGTGGCCTCATCTACCAAAAGCACAGGCGTTTGGCGAAGCAAACACCGGGCGATAGACACCCGCTGCCGCTCTCCTCCGGAAAGCCCCACACCATTTTCGCCGCAAAGATATGTTTCACCTTTTGTCTCCACCAGTGATGAAAGACCAGAGAGTTTTTCCGCCCGTTTCACCTGGCTTTCTGGAAACTGCCGGAACATGGTAATATTGTCCCTGAGCGTACTGTTGAACACAAAAACATCCTGCTCCACCCGGGAGACCAATTCATAAAGGGATGCCGTCTGAATCCCTCTGAGTTCTTGCCCGTCGTAGAAAATATTTCCAGAATATCCAGCCTGCCCTCCCATAAGAAGGTTGAGCAAGGTAGATTTTCCCGACCCGGAAGCCCCTACCAGCGCGTAGCTCTTACCCGCCTGAAACCGGATATTTACCTGGCGGAGCACTTCCTCGCCGCCTTGGTACGCGAAGGAAAGATCACGCACTTCGATAGCGTCTTGAAGCTGTTTCGGGATTGGCGTGCCTTCTTCCCTTACATTTTGAGAGAGAGCCTCGGCAAGCTTATCCACCAATCCCAACGCCGCCATCCGGTTTGAAAACAGTTCCGGCGCTTCCTGAAAAAACATTACAGCAAGACCACTGAGCTGCAAAAACACCCATGCCACTCCAGGAGTAATCCCCCAGCCTGCTACAGCCATGGCTGCCGCTACCAAGAACACCCCAAACTGGGCCAAAACGCCTGCTGTGTTTCCAATGGTCCGCAAAATTCCAGCCAAGGTCATACGGCGGCGTTTTGCTTCTTGTGCCTGTGCGTTGCTTTCAGAAAACAAACGCAGGATATCCTTTTCTGCCTTAAACCCCTTTATTACTGAGAAACCGGAGAGCCCGTCTTTCAACATGGAAAGAAACCCATCATTCTTTCGTGAAACCTCTTTTTCCATCTTGGCCAGCCTTTTCCCTGTCAACAAAGAGGCTGCAAGCGGTACAAAGGCCAAGGCCAACGTGATCACCGTCAGGAGTGGACTATACCAAAACATCAGCACAAAGGCACCCAGGCAGAGCAACGAATCCATTACCAGATCAAAGAGTTTCTCCAAATAGTTTGTCTCTATGCTGTTGGTATCGTTTGAAAAAGCCGACAAATAAGTAGAAGTGGTTTCCTCAGAAAAAGAAGCGATGCTCTTTTTCAAAAGCTGTCCATACGCGTAATCCTTATATTGCCCAATGGCCCGGGAAATAAATCTGGGCATTGCGTAAGCTCTTATGGCTCCCATCAAAATGATCGTACCCAGCACCACCAGGAATACCCATAGAAGTTGGAATAATGAAAAGGTGTTTCCTGTGCCTGCAATCAAATCCATCAGCTGCTGGAGCATCCAGGAGATGACTAAATTGACAAACGACATCATTACCGTTGCGAACAGAGCCAGCACGAAGTTTCCATGGTTATGCTTATAAAACTGGCTGACTAAAGGCTTTCGAGCTTCATGGCTTTTCATGGCAAAGTTCCTCCCATATAGTCCAAATCGTCGGATACTCCTGTCGATTCTCTTTTAAAATTTTTTCAATTCCTTCCACGGAAGTGCTTCCGAAATCATCATAAGCCGCTGCATCCCGCTGGAAGGTAACAAACTTTATATTTGTTAAAGTATAATCAGGGCACGCGTCAAAGCGCAGCGCCTCTCTTCTTGCCTGCCGGAGATATCTCTTGGCATCTTCTTCGTTCCCCAATTGCAAAGAAGAAAAAGCGCTTAACGTCAGCAGCATTACCGATATCCGGTTCAAATAAGAAAGCTTGCCCGGCTGCTGCAAGCCTTCTTGAAATTGCAAAAGCAATCTTGTAAATGACAATGCTTCCTCTGCTTTCCCCAGTTGCGCACAAACGTTGTTATACCCCACACAAAATTGAAACAACTCTTTCAACGTGACCAAGAGTGCTTTTGTCAAATAAACCAGCGCTTCTTCCGGATTTTCCTGGGCCAGCATGTTTCCAATCAAACCGTTGTTGATGCCGTTAATATTATTTTCCTTGAAAAGTTCCAAAGCTTTTTTTAAGTTTCCCTGGCTGTGGTAAATTTCTGCAATCATGTTGCGGATAGACACTTCGCTGATCTCGGGATCGCGGTTCTGACTGATCAATTCCAAACTTCGTTGACACAACGCCTGGCAACGCTGAAGAATAGCAGAGTCTCCCGTTTCCAACACAACCAGTTGACAAAGCTGCGCATATTCGTATACCACAGAAAAATTATTGGGATATTTCTGAAACGCTTTCTCCCCCTCCCGCAACGCTGTGTCATACTCTTTTTGGACGCGCAAGTCCCGCAAGTGCTGAACCGTTTCTTTCAACGTGAGACTTTGCTGAGAGAAGCCTAAAAGCACGTCCACGCTTACTTCAAAAAATTCCGCCAATTCCATAATCAAAGCAATGTCCGGGGTAGACGAGCCCGTTTCCCTTAGTTAAAGATATTGTTGGGTATCTCAAGATGTGTCATTCGATTTTGCCGATAAAGCGGTAGAAGATTTCCACTTCCTGTTCCCGGC
>CAJFSY010000004.1 GCA_904419785.1 uncultured Neglectibacter sp. | reverse complement strand
CTCAAGCATATTCTAACAAATTACGACTTGCTGCGTTAGAGGCTCCTGTGTTTCATACCCTTTGGTGCCTTGCAGCGCAGCGGAAAGGAATGGTCATAATAATGAAAAAACTGATCGTACTCTTCTTCCAGAGTATCCAGACGGTGGTGGGAATTCAAGTATGCGTTGCCCGCAGCCAGAGCGGCCCGTACACGCTCTGGGGGCAGGGCGGAAAGGGTCTCTTCGGAAAAATACCGCCGAGCAAAGAAGGAAAACATCCAGTCCCCGCTGGGGGGATAGAGCAAAGTCCAGCCCAAATCAAAAAAGATGCCCTTTACAGGCTTTAACGGTTGATTCATAGCGCTTGCCCCTTTCAAAATCCGGTTTAAAATAAAAAATCCGGCTGTTGGGTTTATTTTCCCACCACAGCCAGATTTTGTCAAATCATATCTAATGAAGAAAGATCGTCCAATTTAAAACGGCCTCCGGTAAACGGATGGTTTTTGTGAAAACACAGGGTTTCCGTGGAAACCAGCGCAAAACCCAGCTGCTCCAGAAGCCTGCGGGACGAGTGGTTTTTCAGGGCAGTGCCTGCTGTGAAATGAGCCGCGCCCTGTGTTTGGGAAAGCCACTGCAGAAGGGCCTTGACACTTTCCCGGGCATATCCCTGGTGGTGAAAGCTTGAATGGAAACAATATCCTAAGTCATATTCCTCTCCCGATTTATGAAAACACACATACCCAATCATCTCCGAGGTACCCCGAAGAAATACCGGGAAAAAAAGTCCCTGCTCTAAAACGTGGTTTGTCAAAGCGATTACGCCTTGGTCATCTGTAGGCAGGGCATGGTCATAGGGCGCTGAGGGGGACTGGGCGAAATCTATAAAGATCTTTTGAAGCTGCTGCCAGTCCTCCAGTGCCAGAGAACGTATCTGTAAACGCTGGGTGAAAAGTTCCATAGAAGGTTTCCTCCCAAAGATTCATTGGAATTGAGAGTTGTACAGCGAAGCGTAAAATCCTTGCTGTTCCATCAAGCTTTGGTGGGTGCCCTGCTCCACGATATCTCCGTCCCGCACCACCAGGATACGGTCGGCGTTTTGGATGGTCGAGAGCCGGTGAGCGATGACGAAACAGGTCTTGTCTTTCATCAGTTCCCGCATGGCAGCCTGAATCTGGATTTCCGTCCGGGTGTCCACGTTGGAAGTGGCTTCATCCAGAATAAGCATTTTGGCGTCTAACAGCATGGCCCGGGCAATGGTCAAAAGCTGTTTCTGCCCTTGGGAGATGTTCATGCCGTTTTCGTCCAAAATGGTGTCGTAGCCTTTTGGCAGGCTCATGATATACCGGTGAATATGAGCCGCTTTGGCTGCTGCCTGCACATCCTCCAAACGGGCGCCCTTTTTGCCGTAGGCCAGGTTTTCGAAAATAGTGCCCGAAAACAGCCACGTATCCTGCAGCACCATGGCGTAAGAAAGCCGAAGGCTCTTCCGGGTGATGGCCTGGATATTCCGGCCGTCCAGGGTGATGGCGCCGGAATCCGGGTCATAAAAGCGCATGAGCAGATTGATGAGGGTGGTCTTTCCCGCGCCAGTGGGGCCTACAATGGCGGTGAGGCTGCCGGAAGGGGCGGAAAAGCTCAGGTCGTGGATGATAGTCTTGCCCGGGTCGTAGCCGAACTTCACATGGTCCATGGCCACAGAACCTTCCACCTTGTCAACGGTAACGGCGCCGGGAGCGTCTGCGGGTTCGGGCTCTTCGTCGATCAGGCGGAACACACGCTCGGCAGCGGCGCAGGCGGACTGCAATTCGCTGATGATGTTGGCCACCTCGTTGATGGGGCCGGAGAACTTTCGGGAATACAGCACGAAAGAGGACAGGTTGCCAATGGAAAGATGGCCCCACAAGAACAGGATCGCCCCGAAAATGCTGACAAAGGCCAGGGACAAGTTGTTGATGAAGTTGACGGAGGGGCCGGTCATGCCGCCGTAGTAGTCGGCGTTGTAATAGGCGTCCACTGCGGCGTCGTTGCGTTTGTCAAACCGGGAAACCATGGTTTCTTCCTGGTGGTAAGCCTTGGTCGTTTTTTGCCCGGTGATGATCTCCTCTACAAAGCCGTTTAATTCTCCCAGCTTTACAGAACGCTGGTGGAATAAGGGGCGTACTTTCTTAGTCATATAACGGGTAAACCCAATGGACATGGGGATGGTGATGGCGAAAACCAAAACCAAAACCGGGGAGATGACGATCATCATAACCAGGGAGCCCAGCACGGTGATGACGCTGGCGGCGATTTGCAGCAGGTCGTTGGACAAAGAAGCGTTTACCGTATCGATGTCGTAGGAGATCCGGCTGACAATGTCGCCGGTCTGATGGCTGTCGAAGTAGCGCACAGGCAACTCAGTCAGCCGGTCGAATACCTGCTGGCGCATCTGGAACACGATCTTCTGGCTGAGCTGGATCATCAGGATGGACAAGATATAAGAAAGCAGGGAAGAAACAGCGTAGAAAGCCACCATCAGGGCGCAGTAAAAGAACACCTGGGGGAAATCAACCCCGCCTGGCTCCAGGCCGATGGCGTCAATGGCCTTGCCGGAAAGCATGGGCCCCAGCAGGGCCAGAAAGTTGCTGGACACAGTCAAGAGGACGGCGGCGAACGCCATCCATTTGTGAGCATAGATGTAGGTCCAAAGCCGCAGCAACACCTTTTTCCGGTCTTTGGGCTTTTCGATGGGACCTCTGGGTCCTCTGGGCGGCATTTAGACCACCTCCTTCTGGTTTGTTTCAGCTTCCGATGACCTTTTTCCATAGTTTGGGCAAGCTGTTACAACAGTTTCTGTGGAAGGGCCGGACCCCATTTGGGAACGGGCGATCTCCTGGTAAACGGAACAGGTTTTCAGCAGATGTTCATGGCCGCCATAGCCCAGTTCTTTGCCTTCTTCCAGCACAAGGATGTGGTCGGCGTGAAGGATGGAACTGACCCGCTGGGCGATGATGATAGTGGTGATCCCCTGGTATTCCTCACGAAGGGCTTTCCGCAGGGCCGCGTCGGTGCGGTAGTCTAAAGCGGAAGAAGAGTCATCCAGGATGAGTATCTCCGGCGAGCCGGCCAAAGCCCTGGCCACCAGTACCCGCTGTTTCTGACCGCCGCTTAAATTGGTGCCTTTGGCGGTGAGCATGTGTTGGAGCCCATCGGGCAGGGCGGAAATGAATTCCATAGCCTGGGCGCACCGGGCGGCCTTCTCAATTTCCTCAGCAGGAAGATGACGGCCAAAGTCGATGTTTTCATAGATGGTGTCGGCGAACAGCACGTCGTTTTGGAACACCACCCCGAACTTCTGGTGAAGTTCTTCCAGAGGAATGGAAGAAAGCTTCCGTCCTCCGATTTGAATCAACCCGCTGTCCGCGTCATAAAGCCGCATGAGCAAGGCCATCAGCGTGGATTTGCCGCAGCCAGTGGCGCCGATTACACCCAGCGTCTCCCCGGGCTTTAGGCGGAAGCTGATGTCCTCTACGCTGGGCTCTGTTTTATTGTAGGAAAAGGATACGTGGTCGAATACGATATGATAGGGGGTGTGTTCCGGTTCTGTGGAGGTGACTCTCAAATCCTCCGGAGTATCCAGCACCTCTTGGATACGGGAACCGGAAGCCACGCCTTTGGAACACATGACGAAAATGCGGGTGATGGCCATCATGGCGTTCAGGATGATGGTGAAATAGCTTAAAAAAGCGATGATCTTTCCCGCTTGGGAAAGCCCGGCGTTTACCCGGAACGCGCCTACCACGATGACCAGGGTCAAGCCCACATTTAACAGCAGGTTCATCATGGGGTTGGTCAGGGCCATGGTGATGCCCGCCTTTTTCTCCCGGCGTACTACTTCCCCATTGACCTGGGCGAAACGCTCTTTTTCAAAGTCTGTTTTGGAAAGGGCCTTGATCACCCGGATACCGGAGATGTTTTCCCGCACGGTGCGGACCATGGAGTCCACCCCTTGCTGCAAAGAAACATACAAAGGAATGCCCCGTTTGGATACACTGTACACCAGCACCGCCAGGAAAGGCAGAGTGCATACCAGCACCAACGTGAGCACCGGGTCCAGGGTAAGGGTGATAAGGATGCCCCCCAACAGTAGGATGGGCGCCCGCACGCCCATGCGCTGCATCATGCCGATCATCTGGTGGACATTGTAGGTGTCGCTGGTCAGACGGGATTCCAAAGAGGGAATGGAATACTGGTCAATTTGGGAGCAGGATAAGTAAGAGATCTTTTTAAATAAATCGTGGCGCAAAGCCTGGGTGGTGTGCTGGGCTACCCAGGCGGCCATCCGGTTGGCCACGATATTCGTCACCAAAGAGAACACCGAAGCCAAGATCATGGTACTTCCCCAAAAAAGAATCAACCTCATATCCCGCAGCGGCACGATGTCGTCCACCAAATAGGAGAGAATCCAAGGGAGGAACAATTCCATTACCGCGCCGATAAATTTGATGAAGATACCCAGGCTCATTCTGGGAATGAAAGGCTTGATATAGTGGAGGATCACTTTCATGGCGGACTTCCTTTCGCAACTTCTCTCTTCTCGTGTTTTAGCTACGTAAAGTTTATCACAAAATAGTTGAAGCTGCAACTATAATCTGGAGGTTATTTACAGATTTATATTCTGATATTTTCTTTTAAAGGCTGTTTTTTACAAAAAGAAAGACCCGGGTAACCCCCGGGCCCTTTTTAGCCATATAACTTATGTCTGTAGATTATGCTTGAAAAGAAGCTTGGTACAGTTTGGCGTAAACGCCGCCTTTCGCCATCAGGCTTTGATGGGTGCCTTCCTCGCAGATGCCGTTTTCGTCCAGCACCAGAATGCGCCCAGCCCCTTGGATGGTGGAAAGCCGGTGGGCGATCACCAGGGTGGTGCGGTGCCGGGCCAGGTGTTCCAGAGAACGCTGCACTACTTGTTCGCTTTGGGAATCCAGGGCACTGGTGGCTTCGTCCAGAATCAAAATGGGCGGGTCCTTCAAAAAGGCTCTGGCAATGGAAAGCCGCTGCCGCTGCCCGCCGGAAAGCTTGAGCCCCCGGGGACCAATGTCTGTGTCGTATCCCTGGGGAAGCCGCAGGATGAATTCCTCGGCGCCAGCCTGCCGGGCGGCGTTTTGAATCTCTTCCAAAGAAGCGCCGGGCCTGCCGAAACCGATGTTCTCCGCCACTGAGCCGGTAAACAGGTCTACCTCCTGCTGGACTACTCCCACATTTGCCCGCAAAGAACGGAGCGTGGCCTTTTTAACAGGTATGCCGTCCACGGTGATCTCTCCAGACTCCACATCGTAAAAACGGGGGATGAGGGAGCAAAGCGTGGTTTTTCCCACGCCGGAAACCCCAACCAGGGCCACGTATTCTCCCGCGCCGATGGTCAGGTTCAAATCCCGGAATACCGCGTCTCCCTCGCCATAGCGGAAGTCCACATGGGAAAAGCGGATTTCGC
The DNA here is from genome assembly GCA_904419785.1 of uncultured Neglectibacter sp. Lineage (GTDB taxonomy): Bacteria > Bacillota > Clostridia > Oscillospirales > Acutalibacteraceae > Acutalibacter. Next base: position 122,304 of record CAJFSY010000004.1, on the reverse strand, counting down.
CCCGCACCCGTGGAAGTTCTACCGCGCCGGGCTGGTCTTGGATTTCCGGCTGGGTCTCAAGGATTTCCAAAAAGCGGCGAAACCCTGTGCGGCCTTCCTGGATCAGCCGGGAAGTGTTCACCAGGCTTTGGATGGGCTGGGTGAAATAGCTCACATACAGCAGGAACACTACAAGCTCCGACAGGGCCAGCGTGCCTTTCAGAATCGAAAGCCCGCCGAACACTACCACCGCAATGGGGATCAAACTGGAAAAGGCGTCCATACCGCCGTAGCACAAGGCCTCCCCACGGTAGCCGGCTTTGCGGCTCTTTAAAAATTTCTCGTTCCGCCGGTCAAACTTGCGGGCTTCCAGCTCTTCGTTGCCGAAAGACTGTACCATGCGGATGGCGGAGAGAGAGTCCTCGGCCTGGGCGTTGATTTCGCCCATGTCCTCCCGGCCCTGGGCCAAGGCAGCGGCCATCTTCTTGTTGAAAAACAAGGTGTAGGCCAGCATAAAAGGCAAAAACGCCAGGATGACCAACGTCATTTGCCAATGGATATTCCATAGGATGAGCAGCGCCCCCAGGAACTTGACGCTGTTTACCAACAGGTCCTCGGGTACGTGGTGGAAAAATTCCGCCAGGGACAGGGAATCGTTGGTAAGGCGGGACATCAGGTCCCCTACGGGGTGATCGTCATAATAGGAAAAGGAGAGCCGCTCGCAGTGGCGGAACAGCATGGAACGCATATCCCGCTCCATGCGGGCGCCGATGGCGTGGCCCTGGTAGTCCATGAAGTAGCTGCACAGTGCTTGGATCAAAACCAGAACCAGCAGGATTCCGCCTGCCTGAAAGATTTTTTCTGCAGCCGGTGAACCGGTGAGCACGTTGTCGGTGATGTATCCGGCCCCCAGGGGCAGGATAAGCCCAATGGCAGCCGCCAGTAAAGAGCAGGCCAGGTCTGTGGCGAAAAGGCCCTTATAGGGCTTGTAGAACGACAGCAGTTTTTTCAAATTGGTTTTCAAAAGAGTTCCTCCTCGAGAATACGGGGAGGGCAGCCGTTATCGGGCGATTTCCCTCCCGGTGTGAAAATAGGTCAGGGAAACGTTGCTTTTTTTCATAAGAAACCATCCTTTCTTGATAGTCGCCCCGGCGCGTATGGCGCTTTGGGCGGATTCTGCAACCACTTTAACACAACCTGTGACCGATGGCAAGGGCAGAACAACCATACAGGCAAAAAAAGACCGGGAAGCGAAAGCTTCCCGGCGGATATTCACGAGGCGAAGGTCAGGCTCCAAAGATAAGCTAGCAGCAGCAGGACCGGGAACACCACGCACTCCACTTTGAAGGTGGAACGGTAAAATTCGCTGGGTTCCGGGTTCTCCACGGCCAAACTGTACTGGAATTTGAAGAAAGCCATAGGGAACGCCACCGCCAAAGCGGCGATCACTCCCAACACGGAGATCAGAGCGAACAAGCCCCAGTGTCCCCGGTGGTAAACGTTATCCCCCGCGGCCAGAGAGATGATGGAATAATAGGGAGGGACAAATTCGTTCCAATTATATGGGGTGCCGTATATTGCTACATCCATATACGGGTCCCCGTTCTCATCCCATAAGGGCAGATCGTTTTCAGCTTGATAGTAACGGAAGCCAGGGTCTAAGGGGGTACCGTTCCCATCGATTACAGACACCTCGACGCCCTGGTCGGTCTCTTCCCCGAATACTACTTGATATTTTCCAGTAAAGGACGTGTTGGAAAACGCGTCAAAGAATTGGAACTGGAATGTAGCGCCGTTTTCTTCCGGGGTCATAGTGACGGTGCCGGAAGCCTCATACAAGCTCCCATCGTAAACGGTGGAATCTCCTTCTTTGCTGGCGGAGAAAAAGGTGTCGCCGATCATGGCTCCTTGCTGGGCCATGGAAAAGTACAGATAGACTCCCAGAAAAGCAAGGAAGATTACCGCCAGGGAAAGAAGAGACCCCAGCTGGAATTTAGTGAATTTCTTGTGCATTTTGGAAAATCTCCTTTGTTAGTGTTATGAACCGTGAACGGCCTGCCGTTCCAGTTCTAGTAAAAACTGTTTCGCCTGCAAGCCGCCGCCATACCCGGTGAGGCTCCCGTTGGCCCCCACCACGCGATGGCAAGGCACAATAATGGAGATAGGGTTGCGGTGATTGGCCATGCCCACTGCCCGGCAGCCTTTGGGGCATCCCGCCAGCTGGGCGATGTCACGGTAAGAACGTGTCTCCCCGTAAGGGATGGTGAGAAGGGCCTGCCACACTTTAAGCTGAAACGCCGTGCCCTTGGGGGAAAGGGGCAAGGAGAATTCCCGGCGCTTACCGGCGAAATATTCCTCCAGCTGCCGGCACGCTTCTTCCAAAAGAGGGGTGGGGCCTTTCTGGCCTTGGCTGGCAAGTTGGCCGAAATACAGCCCCGTCAGAGAATCCTCTTCCTCAACGAGGGTCAGCGTTCCCAAAGGGGAGGGAATATAGACAAACCGTTCCATGGCAGGACTCCTTTCCGCGCTAGTATCGAAACAATTATACTATGGCCTTTGGGGGCTGGCAAGCCGCAGGAAAGAAAATTTCCTCCATTGCGCCAAGGCGGAAAAAGCCCTATAATGGGAAAAACAGTCCAGGAGGAACGCTATGTTTTACGCCGATCTGCACATTCATTCCCGATATTCCCGAGCCACCAGCCGTGACTGCGACCTGCCCCATTTGGATTTTTGGGCGAGGAAAAAAGGCATCGCTTTGCTGGGCACTGGGGATTTTACCCATCCCGCCTGGCGGCAAGAGCTTAGGGAGCAGCTTGTCCCGGCGGAAGAGGGGCTTTACCGTCTGCGTCCGGAGTTCCGCCTTCCTTGCCAAGTGGCCGGTGAGCCGGTGGAGCCCAGGTTCCTCGTTACCGGAGAGATCAGTTCCATTTATAAGCAAGATGGAAAGACCCGGAAAGTCCACAATGTGATCTTGCTCCCCAGCCTGGAAGCGGCGGACAAGCTGGCGGGCAAACTGGAACTTGTGGGGAACCTCCAGGCGGACGGCAGGCCCATTTTGGGGATTTCCAGCCGGGACCTGCTGGAACTTGCTTTGGACGTTTGCCCCCAAGCCATGCTGATCCCCGCCCATATCTGGACGCCTCACTTTTCGGTGTTCGGGGCGTTTTCGGGGTTCGATTCTCTGGAAGAATGTTTTGGGGAACTGGCGTCTTATATCCATGCGGTGGAGACGGGGCTTTCCTCGGACCCTGCCATGAACGGCCGTGTATCCCGGCTGGACGGTTTGCAGCTGGTATCTCATTCGGACGCTCATTCACCCCAAAAGCTTGGCAGGGAGGCCAATGTGTTGGAAGCAGAGTTCTCCTACCCGGCGGTGAAAGACGCTCTGGAAACAGGCCGGGGCCTTTGGGGAACGGTAGAGTTTTTCCCGGAGGAGGGGAAATATCATTTGGACGGCCACCGGAACTGTGGGGTGTGCCTGACGCCCCAGGAAACAGCCAAACTGGGAGGTGTTTGCCCGGTTTGTGGGAAAAGGCTGACCATTGGCGTGGCGCACCGGGTAGAAGCACTGGCCGACAGAGCGGAAGGGGAAGCGCGGCCGGGTGTGAGACCATATGTGAGCTTAGTGCTGCTTTCCCAGGTGATTGCTGCCTGTGTGGGAAGAGGCGAACAGACCAAAACCGTGCAAGGGCTCTATGAACGGCTGCTTTCCCAGGTGGGGCCGGAATTTTTTCTCCTGCGGCAGGCGGAGATTTCCTCAATAGCCGAAGCTGCTGGGGAAACAGTTGCCCAAGGGGTCCGCTGCCTGCGGGAAGGAAAGTTGTTGTGGCAGCCTGGGTTTGACGGGGAATACGGAAAGCTGCGGTTTCTATAAAACATGGGGGATCGCTTTTGGGCCAAGGTGTCAAAAGCAAAAAGAAAGGACTGCCGTAAGGCAGTCCTTTCAGGGAGGAAGAATGAAGTTTATCAAAAGTCCGCTCCCGGCATCCACCGGGAAGAGCTTGTACTCTCTGTTGACAAGACACAGTATATCCTCAGGTTATGACCAGGCTGTGAACAAGGGGAAAACACTTTTTGAAGAATTACGGCTTGTACACCAGGTCTTGCTCTTCCGGGTGATGCTCAAACCAAGTTACAGCGTAGCTGCAAGTGAGCTTGGCCTTCTTCCCTTGGGCGCGGATTTCCTGGGCGGCGGCCCGAAGCAGCTTGCTGGCGATCCCCTGCCCCCGAAGGCTTTCGTCCACAAAGGTGTGGTTGATGTCCGCTACGCCGTCCTCCACGGTGGGGAAAGTGACTTCCGCCAACACTTTGCCGTCCTCTCCCAGAGAGAAGATGTGGCCCTCGCTTTTTTGAAATTCCATAAAGACAGCTCCTTTCCGATTTTTCTTTAGGCTACCCTATTTTTGCCCAAATGTCAAAGAAATTTGCAAGCGGGCTTGTTTCCTGTTACAATGGATTGCGAAAAACTGCTTTTGAAAGGATGCGTACCCTTATGAAATGGATGATCGCTTCAGATATTCACGGTTCGGCGTATTATTGTGAAAAAGTTTTGGCGGCGTTTAGCCGGGAGAACGCGGACCGGCTGCTGCTTTTGGGTGACCTTTTATATCACGGTCCCCGCAACGACCTGCCCCAAGGCTATGCTCCCAAAGAAGTAATCTCCCAGCTTTCAGCCGTAAAAGACAAAGTGTTCTGTGTGCGGGGGAACTGCGAAGCCGAAGTGGACCAAATGGTGCTGCCTTTCCCTGTGCTGGCGGACTATTGCCTTTTAGAGCAGGCTGGCCATGTGGTGTTCGCCACCCACGGCCACCATTACAATTTGGAGACCCCGCCGCTGCTCCAGCCGGGAGATGTGCTGCTTCATGGCCATACCCATGTGCCCGCGAAGGATGACCGTCTGGGGTTTTGGTACCTGAACCCCGGCTCTGTGTCCATTCCCAAAGAAGGAAGCGCCCACAGCTATATGACCATGGAGGAAGGCACTTTTGTCTGGAAAGACCTGGAAGGCGTAGAATACGACCGGTTGACGCTGTGATTTCCGGGAAAAGAAGGGGTTACCGTGAAAAATAAAAACGGCCTTCATGTGTTGGGCCTTTCTCCGGAAGAGGCGGAACGCAGACATCTTTTGCAGGCCGCGTTGGGATATTTGCTCCCCGCGCCGAAAGCGGAGGAAGCCGCGGCGGCCCTGCTGGAACGTTTCGGCGGTTTCGAAGGGGTGTTTCTGGCGCCTGAGGAAGAACTGGCCCGCACAGCGGGGGAACAGGCCGCCCGTTACCTACGGCTCACCACCGATCTGGCCCGGGCGTATCTGGAGGACAAAAGCAAAGACCTGAAACGGGTCTATGATACCACTTCCGCGGTGGATCTGTTCCGGCCCAAATTCCTGGGACGCACCACCGAAGCGGTATGCCTGATGCTGTTGGACGGCCGGGGCCGTTTGATCTATAACGACGTGCTCTCCGAAGGTTCCATCACCGCGGTGCCGATCTACATCCGCAGGCTTTTGCAGTTGTGCATCCTTTATGACGCTCAGAATGTCCTGCTGGCCCATAACCACCCCAGCGGCAGCGCCGCTCCTTCCCGCAACGATATTACCGCTACCCGCCAGGTGGAGATGGCTTTGGAAAGCATTGACGCCACTTTGAACGACCACATTATTTTTGCCGGGGAGGATTATCTGTCTTTCGCGAAAAGCGGCTGGCTTATAAATGTGAAGCGGGATATTCGCCTGCGCCGGCGGGAAGAACTGCGGACTACCCGGGAGGAAGAACGAGAACTGCTGCAAGAAAACTCCGAGGGCCCTGCCACATAACGCGATAGGGTGAAAGCTCCCCTGGAACGGCTGGTTCCAGCGGGAGTTTTTTGTCAAAGCGGCTATGATCTTTCTGTTGAAATGCACCCGCCTGTGGTATACTAAAATTTGTGACATGCCGCCGGTGCAGCCGGAACCAGCGTGTTTGTTCTGCGCCCGAGGATAACGCGGGCAATGAGGGTGAGATTTTTGCCGGCCTTGGCTGCTTAGGCAGCCTGCGCGACGTGCCGCCGGTGCAACCGGTTGACAAATGTTGGGGGTTGTAGTAAGATGGTTCCGAATAAATGTTCGCATAAAAAGCGTGGGAAGAAAGGGGCGTTTGGGCATGAGCATAGACAACGTGGACCAGTTCGAACTGGTATCCAATTATAAGCCTACGGGAGATCAGCCCCAGGCCATCGACAAACTGGTGGCAGGGCTGGGCAATGGCATGAAAGAACAGACCCTTTTAGGCGTGACTGGTTCTGGCAAAACCTTCACCATGGCCAACGTTATCGCCAGGGTGAACCGCCCCACACTGGTGCTGGCCCACAACAAGACGCTGGCCGCCCAGCTCTGTTCCGAGTTTCGGGAATTTTTCCCCAACAACGCGGTAGAATATTTTGTCTCCTACTACGATTACTACCAGCCAGAGGCGTATATCCCGCAAACAGATACCTATATCGAAAAGGATTCCGCCATTAACGATGAGATCGACAAGCTGCGCCACAGCGCCACCAGCGCCCTTTCCGAACGGCGGGATGTCATCATCGTGGCTTCGGTTTCCTGCATCTACAGCTTGGGCGACCCTATCGACTACCGTACCATGGTCATTTCCCTGCGCCCAGGCATGGAGAAAGACCGGGACGAACTGCTGAAAAAGCTGGTAGAACTGCAATATGAGCGCAACGATGTGAATTTTATCCGCAACAAGTTCCGGGTGCGGGGGGACGTGGTGGAGATTTTCCCAGCCCAGTCCAGCGACAAGGCTGTGCGGGTAGAGTTTTTCGGGGATGAGATCGACCGGCTTACCGAGTTCAACCCTTTGACGGGGGATACGATCTCAGAGCTGAAGCATATCGCCATCTATCCGGCTTCCCATTACATCGTGCCAAAGGAGAAAATGCAAAAAGCACTTGCCGAGATTCAGCGGGAGATGGAACAACGGGTGGCTTATTTCAAAGAAGAAGGCAAGCTCATCGAGGCCCAGCGCATTGAGCAGCGCACCCGTTACGATATGGAGATGCTTCAAGAGATCGGCTTTTGCAAGGGCATCGAAAATTATTCTCGGGTGCTTTCCGGAAGGGAGCCGGGCAGCGCTCCCTTTACGCTGCTGGACTATTTCCCCGAGGATTTCCTGCTGTTCGTGGATGAGTCCCATGTGACGCTGCCCCAGGTGCGGGGCATGTTCGCCGGAGACCGGGCCCGAAAAGAAATGCTGGTGAATTATGGGTTCCGGCTGCCTTCGGCCTTTGACAACCGTCCGCTGAACTTCGACGAGTTCTATTCCCACATCAACCAGGCAGTGTTTGTCAGCGCCACGCCCGGAGACTTGGAACTGGAGAAATCTGCCCAGGTGGTGGAACAGGTTATTCGCCCCACCGGGCTTTTGGACCCCAAGATCACCGTCAAGCCCACGGATGGACAAATAGACGATTTGATTTCCGAAATCAACTTGCGGGTGGAAAAACAGGAGCGTGTGCTGGTGACTACCCTGACCAAAAAAATGGCCGAGGACCTGACTTCTTATTTGGAAGGTTACGGCATCCGGGTGCGGTATATGCACCACGATATCGACACGGTGGAGCGGATGGAGATCATCCGGGACCTGCGTTTGGGCGAGTTCGACGTGCTGGTGGGCATCAACCTGCTGCGGGAAGGTTTGGATATCCCCGAGGTGTCTTTGGTGGCCATTTTGGACGCGGACAAGGAGGGCTTTCTCCGCAGTGGGCGCAGCTTGATCCAGACGATCGGCCGGGCGGCCCGGAACTCCCAGGGCCAAGTCATCATGTACGCCGATGAGGTGACGCCCTCGATGGAACAGGCGATAACAGAGACAGAGCGCCGCCGGGCCATCCAGGAAAAGTACAACGAGGAAAACGGCATCACGCCCCAGACCATTCGGAAAGATGTGGCGGAGATTTTGGAGATTTCCACCCACAAAGAGGATGGCAAAAAGAAAAAACAGCGTTATACCGTGGCGGAACGACGGGAGCTGATCGCTAAGTACACCAAGGAAATGAAAGCCGCCGCCAAGCTGCTGGAGTTCGAGCACGCGGCGTATCTGCGGGATAAAATTAAAGAGCTGGAAGCCAGTACGCCCCCGGCGGGAAAGAAACGCGTTCCCCGGCCCAGATCGTGACTGTTTTCAGAAAGGGTGACTGCGATGGGAAATGTTGTGTTGGAGAACAAGGTGCGGCAGTATTTTGCCGCGTGGCTGGAAAATCGACCGGAGGCGCTGGAGCAGCTCTTTGCCCCAGAGATTGTATACAGCGAGTGTTATGGCCCTGAGTACCAGGGCTTGGAGCAGGTGAAACGATGGTTTGCCGACTGGAACCGGCAGGGGAAAGTACTGGAGTGGCGGATCAAAAGCGTCCTTCAGGAGGGGCAGAACTTGGCGGTGGAATGGTACTTCTGCTGTGAATACCAGGGAAAGAGGGACGCTTTTGACGGCGTCTCCCTGCTAGCGTTCAACGAAGGCGGGAAAATTGTCTCCTTGAAAGAGTTTCAATCGGTAGCAGAGCATGTTTTCCCTTACGGGAAGAATGGGAGGAACCAAGAGAATGAGTCTTGATAAAATCGTAGTGCACGGCGCCAGGGAGCACAATTTAAAAAATATCGATGTGACCATCCCCCGGGACAAGCTGGTGGTACTGACCGGGCTTTCCGGTTCGGGGAAATCCTCCCTGGCCTTTGACACCATCTATGCCGAGGGCCAGCGGCGGTATGTAGAGAGCCTTTCCTCTTATGCCCGCATGTTTTTGGGGCAGATGGAGAAACCGGACGTGGATATGATCGACGGTCTTTCCCCCGCCATCTCCATCGACCAGAAAACCACCTCGAAAAACCCTCGCTCCACTGTGGGGACTGTGACGGAGATCTATGACTATCTGCGCTTGCTTTACGCACGGGTGGGCATTCCCCATTGCCCCATTTGCGGCAGGGAGATCAAACAGCAAACCATCGATCAGATCGTGGACCAGGTTTTGGCTTTGCCGGAAAAAAGCCGTATCCAGGTGCTGGCGCCTGTGGTGCGGGGCCGGAAGGGCGAGCACGTCAAAGAGTTCGAGGCCGCCCGGCGGTCCGGTTTTGTGCGGGCCAGGGTGGATGGCTTGGTATACGACTTAAACGAGAAGATCCAGTTGGAGAAGAACAAGAAGCACACCATCGAGATCATCGTGGACCGCTTGGTGATCAAGCCCGACATCCGCTCCCGGCTGGCGGATTCCATCGAGGTGGCGTCGGGGCTGACAGGCGGTATCGTCATCATCAACGTCATCGACGGCGAGGACATCACGTTCTCCCAGAATTACGCCTGCCCGGAACACGGAGTCAGCGTGGAAGAGCTCACTCCCCGGATGTTCTCCTTCAACAACCCCTTTGGGGCCTGCAAAAAGTGTACCGGCCTGGGGGTGTTCATGAAGATCGACCCGGATTTGATTATTCCCGACAAGCGGCTTTCCATCAACAAGGGCGGCTTGAAAGCCAGCGGCTGGGCCATGGAAGGCAGCACCATCGCCGCCATGTATATGAAGGGCCTTGCCCAGCATTACGGCTTTTCTCTGGATACCCCCATCGGGGAGCTCCCCCCGGAGATCGTGGATATCCTGCTTTACGGCACCAAAGGGGAGAAGATCAAGCTGCGCCGGGAGAGCGAATACGGCAGCGGCACGTATTCAGCTCCCTTCGAGGGGGTTATCAACAACTTGGAGCGGCGGTTCCGGGAAACTTCTTCCAACTGGATCAAGGAAGAGATCGAGACCTATATGAGCGCCGTCCCTTGCGACGAGTGTCACGGCCAGCGCCTTTCCGCTGAAAGTCTGGCGGTGACTGTGGGCGGGATCAATATCAGCGCTTTCTGCGAGAAATCTGTGACCGAAGCCCTGGAGTTTGTGGACGCTTTGCAGCTGACCCAGCGGGAGCAGCTGATCGCCGCGCCCATCTTAAAAGAGATCAAAGCCCGGTTGGGATTCTTGCAGAGCGTGGGGCTGGAATATCTGACCTTGTCCCGGGCCTCCGGCACGTTGTCCGGCGGCGAAAGCCAGCGCATCCGCCTGGCCACCCAGATCGGCTCATCCCTCATGGGGGTGCTGTATATCCTGGACGAGCCCAGCATCGGCCTGCACCAGCGGGACAACCACAAGCTTTTAAAAACTTTGAAGAACCTGCGGGACCTGGGCAACACGGTGATCGTGGTGGAGCACGACGAGGATACCATGCGGGAAGCGGATTATCTGGTTGACATCGGCCCGGGAGCCGGTGTGCATGGAGGCCAGGTGATCTTTGCGGGGCCTCCGAAAGAGATCGAGAAGTGTGAGGCTTCTTTGACAGGCCAGTACCTTAGCGGCGTGAGAAAGGTGGAGGTCCCTCAAAAACGCCGGAAAGGCAACGGCAAGTGCTTGGAGATCCGTGGCGCTTCCCAAAACAATTTGAAGAACCTGAACGTGAAAATCCCCTTGGGGGAGTTTGTCTGCGTTACAGGCGTATCCGGGTCGGGGAAATCCAGCCTTATCAACGAGATATTGTACAAAAAGCTGGCTGCCGAGCTGAACCGGGCCCACACCCATCCGGGCAAGCATAAAGAGATCCGGGGGTTGGAGCATTTGGATAAGGTGATTCAGATCGACCAGTCCCCTATTGGACGCACGCCCCGTTCCAACCCGGCCACCTATACCGGGCTGTTCAACGATATCCGTGAATTGTTTGCCTCTACCCAGGACGCCAAAATGCGTGGATTCACCGCCAGCCGGTTCTCTTTCAATGTGAAGGGCGGCCGGTGCGAGGCCTGCCAAGGCGACGGCATCATCTGCATCGAGATGCACTTCCTGCCCGACGTGTATGTGCCCTGCGACGTGTGCAAAGGCCACCGCTATAACCGGGAGACCCTGGAAGTGAAATACAAGGGCAAGAACATTTACGATGTGCTGGAGATGACTGTGGAGGAAGCTCTGGACTTTTTCCGGGACATTCCCAAGCTGGCCCGGAAGCTGCAAACCATTTATGATGTGGGTTTGGGCTATGTGAAAGTGGGCCAGCCTGCCACCACTTTGTCCGGCGGCGAGGCCCAGCGGGTCAAGCTGGCCACGGAGCTTTCCCGGCGTTCCACCGGCAGGACCATCTATATTCTGGACGAGCCCACTACTGGTTTGCACATCGCCGACGTGCACAAGCTGATCGAAGTGCTTCAGCGCCTGGTGGACGGAGGCAACACGGTGGTGGTCATCGAGCACAATCTGGATTTGATCAAGACCGCGGACCACATCATCGACTTGGGGCCGGAAGGCGGCAACCGTGGCGGGCAGATCGTGGCCCAAGGCACTCCCGAGCAAGTGGCGAAGGTAGAGGGCTCCTATACGGGCCAGTATCTCAAACCGCTTTTGGAGAAATAAGCAAAGAAGGGAGGAGTTTTTCCTCCCTTTTTTGCTATTGCTGTAAGGTTTGCCGGAAAAAGGTGACTTCTTTAGTAGGAAGCCACGACCCACATTTTAGGTGTTATAGGATTTTGGAAAAGGAGTGAGTGCTGTGAAAAAAGGAATAGCTGCGCTTCTGTGCTCGATACTGTGCCTAGTAATGCTTTGCGGCTGTAAAGAGCAGGGCGGGGATAGTTTTCAAAGTGCCGCGCCGGAAAGTTCCACGACCCGGGAGGACCCGCCTCAGGAGCCCGGCGGGCTCCAAGTGCGCTGCGGAGAGACTGTTGTGGACGCTCAACGTGGTACATTCAGCTGGTTTGTGGAACAAGATGGTATGGAGGAGGGGGTTGGTGTTTGCGCTGACAGTCCCCATCCCCTGCAGATGGAGGGCCAACTTCCGCAGCTCAATGGGGAAGGGGAAGTATCCTTGAGCTGGGACGGTACTGCGCCCGATAAAATATCCGCTCGATGCTGGCCCGACACAGAATGGGGGAACACTGACGCGGAAAGCCAACAGATTCCCCTGGAAGGGGACGGGTTCGCCCTGAGAGAAGGCGGCTGGATCTATGTGATATCGGCAGAGTGGGACAGTTCAGAGGCATGGGGCGGACAGGCTGTATATTTCTTTTATGGCATAGGATAAGCTTTCGTGAAACAAAAGGGGGAGGGGAACCTCTCCTTTTTTTGTTTTTGGTCGCCCAAACCCCGGGTTTTTCTTGCCTTTTCTAAAGATTTCGACTATAATTGTTTACAATGTGTTCAACACCTTTTAGCCGGAATGGGATACAATAAATTCCGCAAAAGGGCGGTTGGGCTCATTTCCCCTGTCCGTTTCGCGGGGAAAACGGCGGAGTGTCCCGCCAGAAAGGACAGCCCGGGCGGGCGCGGAAGTGGATATGTTCGGCTATGTGCGTCCTTTTAAATCGGAGCTGCTGGTGCGGGAATATGACCAGTATAAGGCAGCTTACTGCCAGCTTTGCAGGGCGCTGCAAAAGCACTATGGCAGGCTGGCTTCTTTTACGTTGAGCTACGACTGCACGTTTTACGCTTTGCTGATCCTTTCTATGCAAGAGTCAAAACTTTCCCTTCACCACGGCCGCTGCGTGATGAATCCTTTGAAGCGTTGTGATTTTCTGGAGTCTGACGGGGAAGCCTATCACAAAGCGGCGGCTCTTTCCGTGCTGCTGACGTATCACAAGCTCAGGGATAACCTGGAGGACGACAGCTTTTGGAAATCCTTTGGCAGCCGGGTGTTCTTGCCGTTTGTGTCCCGCAAAGCCAAAAAGGCCGCGAAAGAGTATCCTTTTCTGGCGCAGGAAGCCCAGCGCGCCATGGATGGCCAGCGAGAGGCAGAACGTTCCGGCGGAGGTGTGGACGCTTGCGCGGAACCCACAGCCCAGCTGCTGGCGGCCCTTTTCAAAGAGCTTGCCGGGTGTGACCGGATGCGGGAAATCCCACTGGAGCGGTTTGGGTATTTTTTGGGCCGGTGGGTCTATTTGATGGACGCGGCCGACGACCTGATGGACGATTTGAAAGAAAAGGCGTTCAACCCCTTTATCCCCAGGCTGGGATTGGAAGGGAAAACAGAGCTTTCCCCAGAAGAGCGCAAAGCTGCCGACGAAGCGTGCAACCAAGCGCTGAACGCGACAGCCGCCCAAATGGTATTGGCTTTTAACTTGCTGGATCTAAAAAATTTTGGGCCCATACTGGAAAACGTGGTGTTTCAAGGATTGCCGGAAATCCAGCGTGAAATCTTGTTTTTGCACATCCGGGAGAAACGGCGCAAGCGTCCCGAACCGGAGGACCTGCGGTAAGCAGGCGAGTTTTGGTTAAAAAGCCGTATTTGGCTTTTATAGATAAAGTATCACCAACCGAGGTAAAGTGACCCATCTTGGGTGGGTTCGCGGTAAAAAAGGAGAAACAGTCATGACAGACCCGTATAAAGTATTAGGGGTTTCGCCCTCCGCTACGGATGAAGAGATCAAGGAAGCTTACCGGAAACTGGCGAAAAAATACCATCCGGACCAGTATGCCGACAGCCCCTTAAAGGATCTGGCCGACGAAAAGATGAAAGAGATCAACGAGGCCTACGATGCTATTACCGCCCAGCGGAAGGCAGGGGGCAGCCGCGGCTATAACGGCGCTTACAACAATGTGGGACAGAACAGCGGTTCCGGGTTCAGCGACGTGCGCAGCCTCATCATGTCCGGACGCATCGCCGACGCGGAGCAGATCTTAAACGGAGTGCCCCCTGAGCGCCGCAATGCCGAGTGGTATTTTCTCAAAGGCTCGGTGCTGTACCGCAGGGGATGGCTGGAAGAAGCGAAAGACCATTTCTCCCGTGCCTGCCAAATGGACCCGGGCAATCCGGAATACAGCGCGGCTTTGAACCAGGCCATGAACCAGGGCAGCGGCATGTATGGCGGCTACCGGCCCAACGCCAATATGAACGCCGGCGGCTGCAATTCTTGTGATGTGTGTTCTTCTTTGATCTGCGCCGATTGCTGCTGCGAGTGCATGGGCGGCGATTTGATCTCTTGCTGTTAACGGATAGGCGACCCGTTGAGAAAGGAGACAGAGGCGTGTGAAAAATTCCATGAAGCTGGCCTTTTGCGGGGTGATGGCCGCCCTGTCCACAGTGCTCATGTTTTTGACAGGAGTAGCCCCAACGGCGACTTTGGCGTTGCCGGCCATTGCAGGGTGTTTTCTCATTCCCGTGGTGGTGGAAGCCGGGCGTTCCTGGGCATGGGCCGTTTACGGCGTGTGCAGTGTGCTTTCTTTTCTGCTGGCCCCAGACCGGGAAGCGTTTCTGTTCTATCTGTTGTTTTTTGGATACTACCCGGTATTGTTCGCTGCGTTGGGCCAGATCAAACACAAGGTGCTGCGCTATGGGGCGAAACTTCTGGTGTTTAACGCCGCAGTGGCTTTGGAAGTTCTGCTTTCGGTGTATGTGCTGGGCATCCCCTTCGAGACCTTGGCGTTTTTGGGGCCTTTGGGACCAGTGGTTTTGCTGGTGTTAGCCAATGCGGTGTTCATCGTTTACGATTTGGCTTTGGAAGGATTGATCGTCCAATATCTGCACCGGCTGCATCCAAGGCTGGGGAAGATCTTAAAAGGGAAATAACGGTTGGCAGGCTTGTGCCTGCCTTTTTTGTGCCAATTGTTTTTGAAATTGCACAAAAACAATCCTGCAAAATCTCCGTTGAAATATGGGAAAATCCCAAAGATCACTTGCTTTTTGCAAGAGGAAGCCGTAAAATGAATGAGATATTGTTCAGTGCGGCTAACCTTTTGAAAGGGGTCGCGCCAGGAAAGGAAGGAAAGAAATGAACAGCCAGCTTTCCGAGCGCATCCATTTGCACAGTGCCAATTTTTCCAAGGGCCAGCGGATGATCGCTCGATATATTGAGGAACATTCTGACAAGGTGGCCTTTATGACGGCCTCGAAGTTAGGCGCCACCGTAGGCGTCAGCGAGTCCACTGTGGTGCGGTTCGCCACGGAGATCGGTTACTCCGGCTATCCGGCACTGCAACAGGCCATGCAGGAAGTCATCCGAAGCAAGATGACCAGTGTGCAGCGTTTGGAGCGAACCTCGCAAAACATTGAGCACCGAAAGCTTTTAGAAGCAGTGGTGGACCAGGATATTGACATTTTGAAACGCACCAAGGAGAACGTGGACCAGGAAGCCTTTTACAAAGCGGTGGACGCTTTGGTTGGGGCGAAAAAGGTCTATGTGCTGGGGGCGGGAAGCTCTCTTGCGCTGGCTACGTTTTTGGCCCATTACCTGCGCCTGGTATTCGAAACGGTGCACCTGGTAGAAGCTACCAGCGAGGCCACCATCCTCCAGCAGATGGTGCGGGTGGGAGAAGGTGACGCGGTGATTGCCATCAGTTTCCCGCGGTATTCTAAAAAAGCGGTAAAGACCATGAAATACGCCTCTTCCCAGAAGGCGACTACCGTGGCTATTACCGACAGCCCCTTGTCGCCCTTGGCACAGTACGCTTCTCATGTGTTGCTGGCTCGCAGCGATATGGTTTCCTTTGTGGACTCTCTGGTGGGACCGTTGAGCATCATCAACGCGCTCATCGTCACAGTGGCCATTAAGAAGAAAGACGAGGTGGCGGATACCCTGCGGAAGATCGAGGGGATATGGGATGAGTACGGCGTGTACGAAAAAGTGGATGAGAAGGGCAGTTGAAGCCATTGGAACAGTTTGACGTCCTTGTAGTAGGCGGCGGCGCCGCCGGGCTTATGGCTGCCGGGATGGCGGCGGGCCTGGGGAAGTCTGTATGCTTGTTTGATAAGAATAAAGTATTGGGAAGAAAGGTGCGCATCACCGGGAAAGGCCGGTGTAATGTGACCAACCACTGCGCTGTGGAAGAAGTGGTGGCAGCCTGTCCCCGGGGCGGGAAATTCCTGTATGGGGCGTTGTCCGCCTTTTCCCCGGAGGATACCATGGCATTTTTGGAAAACATGGGCGTACCTTTGAAAACAGAGCGGGGCCGCAGAGTGTTCCCTGTTTCAGATAACGCCCACGATATCGCCGACGCTTTGGAGCGTTACGCCCATGGGGCAAAAGTGGTCCGGGAGCCGGTGAAGGAAGTCCTGACGGAGGAGGGCCGGGCGACCGGCGTGCGTGCCGGGAACGTATCTTATTACGGCCGTTCGGTGATTTTGGCTTGCGGCGGCGCGTCCTATCCGGGTACGGGCTCTAATGGAGACGGGTTCCGGCTGGCGGCGGCTTTGGGCCATACCATCGTGGAGCCGGCCCCATCCCTGGTCCCCCTGGTGGAGCGTGGGAACTGGTGCCAGAGGATGATGGGCCTTTCCCTGCGCAACTGCGGTGTGTGGGTGACTGCCAAGGGAAAAAAGAAGCCGGTCTATAAGGATTTTGGAGAACTGCTGTTCACCCATTTTGGGCTTTCCGGGCCCACAGTGCTGAGCGCTTCCGCCCATTTACGGCCTATGGAGCCGGGGAAGTACACTTTTTTCATCGATTTAAAACCCGCCTTGGACGAACACCAGTTGGATGCCCGGCTGGTCCGTGAATTGGAAGCGCATAAAAATAAGATTTTTGCCAATTCTTTGGAAGAGCTGCTTCCTCAGAAGATGATACCTGTTATCGTGGAGCGCAGCGGCATTCCGGGAGAGACCCGGTGCCATTCCGTGACAAAGGAGCAGCGCCGGGGACTGTGCGCCTTGTTGAAAAGCTTTTCCGTGGAGATCGAGGGATTTCGGCCCATTGCGGAGGCTATCGTTACAGCCGGCGGCATCAGCTTGAAGGAAGTCAGCCCTCAGACTATGGAGTCAAAATTGGTGAAAGGGCTGTATTTCGCAGGGGAGATTCTGGATGCCGACGCCTACACAGGAGGTTATAACTTGCAGATCGCCTTTGCCACCGGCAGGTTGGCGGGGGCTTGCGCGGCGGAGGATTTTTCCAGCTTTCGGTGATTATTATTATAGATAAAGAGGTGGTTTTATGTTCGCAGTTGCGATCGATGGCCCTGCCGGGGCGGGCAAGAGCAGCGTAGCTAAAGCGGCGGCCAAGGAACTTGGGTTTGTCTACGTGGATACAGGGGCTTTATACCGCACCATTGCCCTGTACGTGCTGCGCCAGGGGGCAGACCCTCACGATGCAGCCAAAGTGGAGGCTTTGCTGCCGGAGATCCACATCGGTATGGAGTATACCGACCAAGGGCAGAAAATGGTGCTGAATGGGGAAAACGTTACCGGGTTGATCCGTACACCGGAGGTGTCTATGGCCACTTCTGCCTGTTCGGCTATTCCGGCGGTGCGGGCTTACCTGTTGCAGCTCCAGCGGGACTTGGCGGAGAAAAACAACGTGCTGATGGACGGTCGGGACATTGGCACGGTGGTGCTGCCAAAGGCCCAGCTCAAGGTGTTCTTGACAGCCTCCCCGGAAGAGCGTGCCCGGCGGCGGGTGCGGCAGTTGGAAGAATCCGGCCAGAAAGCGGATTATGAATCCATCCTGCGGGACATTCAACAGCGGGATTATCAAGATTCCCACCGGGAGACCGCCCCGTTGCGTCCGGCAGAGGATTCTGTATTGCTGGATACCAGCGAGGACAGCTTTGAACGTTCGGTAGAGCGGCTGGTAGAGCTTGTCCGGGAGCGGTTGTGACGCTCCAAATGAATGGGTTTTAAGTGGGTTTGGGAAAATGAATCATGGAAGGGTTGGTGTGGGTGCGAAACGCGAAACGGAAAACGTGGCTCTATCAGATAGGGCAGATCATCCTGTGGGGATATTTTCATGTGGTGTTCCGGATGAAAGTGGTGGGTGCTGAGAACATGCCCATGGAAGGCCCGGTGCTGCTGTGCAGCAATCACCTGGCGAAGCGCGACCCGGTGCTGCTGGGGCTTTCCCAAAAGCGGCAGATATTTTACATGGCCAAGGAAGAATTGTTCCAAAACTGGTTTTTGGGTGGATTGTTCCGCAAGCTGGGAGCTTTCCCCGTAAAACGGGGAACCGGCGGCAGCGATGCTCTGGAGGACGCCTATGTGCTTCTCAAAGAAAACGGTGTGGTAGGCGTGTTCATTGAGGGACACCGCTCCAAAGACGGAAAACTGCAAAAGCCCAAGACCGGCGCCGCGCTTCTTGCTTACGAAACAAAGGTGCCTGTGGTACCGGTGTGCATTACCGCCGGGGACGGGGGAAGGCCTGGGCCTTTTAAACGGACTATGATCCGTTTTGGCAAGCCGATTTCTCCGGAAGAGCTGAATATCAAAGACGATTCCAGTATGCAGCTGCGCCGGGCCAGCCGAACCATCATGGGCCGTATTGCCGAATTGCGGGCGGAGTCTCTGAAAGCTTTAGGGCTTCCTCCTGATCCGGAGCCCGAGTCTCCCAAACGGGAGGTTTCCCATGAAAATTGAAGTGGCTTCCACCGCTGGTTTCTGCTTTGGCGTAGACCGAGCGGTGAACACGGTTTACCGGCTGCTGGAAGAAGGCAAGCGGGCCGCCACATTGGGGCCCATCATCCACAACCCCCAAGTCATTGGGGAATTTGAGGCCCGGGGGGTGCGCATTGTGGAGAAGCCGGAGGATACCCCACCGGGCTATACCCTGGTGATCCGTTCCCATGGGGTGCCCCGTGAGGTAGAGGAGGAAATCCAAAGGCTCAACATCCCTTATGTGGATGCCACTTGCCCTTTTGTGAAAAAGATTCACCAGCTGGCGGAGCGGTCCGGTGAAGAAGGAAAAGTGTTTTTGCTGGCGGGCGACAAAGATCATCCCGAAGTAAAGGGGATTGTGGGACACTGCAAAGGGGAGAATTTTGTCGTAAAAAACAGCGAAAAATTGGTAGAATTGCTGAAAAAATATCCGGAATTAGCGCGGAAACCCTTGGCTTTTGCCGCACAAACCACATTTCATGCCGGAGAATGGGAAAAATGCCTGGAAACTCTTAAAAAACTATGTACAAACGCCGCAATTTTTGCTACAATATGTAATGCGACTGCGAGACGGCAGAAAGAAGCAAAAACCCTGGCCCAACACTGCGACAGGATGATCGTTGTAGGTGGAAGGGACAGTTCGAACACGGCAAAGCTGCGCGATATCTGCGCGGAATACTGCGAGACGTACCTCATCGAAAGGGCGGACGAGCTGCCTGTGTTTTCGGCCGGGCTGAGCGTTGGCATAACTGCGGGGGCTTCCACGCCCGCAAGCATTATAAAGGAGGTACTAGCTACCATGGCAGAAGTCAACAACAATGAACTGAATTTTGAGGAGATGCTTGAGGAATCCCTCAAAAGCTTAAATACAGATGAGAAGGTGCACGGCGTCGTCGTAGGGATTTCCCCCACCGAGGTCTATGTGGACGTAGGCCGTAAGCAGGCTGGGTTCATTCCCGCCAACGAGCTTTCCAACGACCCTACCGTCAAGCCTGAGGACGTGGTGAAGGTCGGCGACGAGATGGATCTGCTGATTATGAAGACAAACGATCAGGAAGGCACCATTATGCTTTCCAAGCGCCGCGTGGACGCTATGAAGGGTTGGGACGAGATCGCCCAGGCCCAGGAGAACGACGAGATTCTGGAAGGCAAAGTGATCGAAGTAGTCAAGGGCGGTGTGATCGTCCTGTACAAGGCTATGCGAATTTTCGTGCCCGCATCCCAGGCCACCGCTTCCCGTGGGGAAGACCTGAACGAATTGATGGGTCAGCAGGTCCGTTTCCGTATTATCGAGGTCAACCGCCAGCGCCGCCGCGCTGTGGGTTCCATCCGCAGCGTACTCCGTGAGGAGCGCAAGGCCGCCCAGGAGAAGTTCTGGGAGCAGGTTGAAGAAGGCCAGACCCTTACCGGGAAGGTGAAGTCCTTGACCAATTTCGGCGCCTTTGTGGATCTGGGCGGTGTGGACGGCATGGTCCACATCTCCGAGCTTTCCTGGAACCGCATCAAGCATCCCAGCGAGGTTCTGAACGTGGGCGATACCGTGGAAGTGTATGTCAAGGGTCTGGACCGGGAAAACGGCAAGATTTCCCTGGGCTACAAGCGTCCCGAGGACAATCCGTGGGCAAAGCTGGAGCGGGAATATCCCGTGGGCACTGTGTGCGACGCTAAGATCGTGGGCATGACCCAGTTCGGCGCTTTCGCCAGTGTGATTCCCGGCATCGACGGCCTGATCCACATTTCTCAGATCGCCGATCATCGTATCGAGAAGCCTCAGGATGTGCTGAAAGTGGGCGACGAAGTGAAGGTGAAGATCACCGATATCGACTTTGACCGTCATCGCGTGTCCTTGTCTATCCGCGCTTTGCTGGAAGAGCAGAAGGCTGCTGAGGACGAGGCTGCCGCTCAGGCTCCCGCGGAAGAAGTTGTTTACAGCACTGAGGATGCTTCCGAAGAGCAGGAGTAAGTTTTAAAAAAGCGATATAATGCGGGGTAGCAGAGGAGGGACAAGCCTAACTTGTCCTGGGGGCTCCGCGGGGTTCTGAAAATGAGCCCGAGGAGCTCCCGCCCCTCGCTGCCCTGTTTTGCGTAGAAAAAGCCCCTGTGCTTTCTACCCATAGACTATGCAGCAGAAAAATCAAGGGCAGCCTTGAAGGCGGGCCCGATTGGAGGAAAGACCCATGAAGCGAGGAAAAAAACCTGTGTTTTTTGTGGTGGCGCTTCTGATCATCGCCTTGGTGTATACATCCCTGTTTGGTGTATACGGCCAGAACGGTGACTTTAAGCTGACCTACATAAAAGGCACCGGCGACATCCGCTGGGGCATCGATATCCGGGGTGGCGTGGAAGCCACTTTCAGCCCGGCAGGCGATGTGACAGCCACTGAAACGGAATTGGAAGCCGCCAAGCAGATCATCGAGACACGTATGGTTTCCAGCAACATCACAGACTATGAACTGTATACCGACCCTACCAATAACCGGATTATTATCCGGTTCCCCTGGAAGAGCGATGAGGCGGATTTCGATCCTGAAGCCGCAATCGACGAGTTGGCGGCAACCGCTCAGCTGACTTTCCGGGAGGGCATGGAGTATGAAACCAGCGAGTATGCCGATGATGGCAGCATCGTGTATAAGACTCCTACCGGTACCACCGCGGAAAATATCATTTTGGAAGGCAGCGATGTGGTTTCTGCTGAACCTCAGATGACCCAGGATGAAACTACTGGTGAATACAAGTATGTGGTAGCGCTGAAGTTCAGTGATGAAGGCAAAGAGAAATTTGCCGAGGCTACCTCAGACTTGGTAGGTAAAACCATTTCTATCTGGATGGATGATGTGATGATTTCCTATCCCACCGTGGAAGAAGCCATCACCAATGGTGAATGCTCCATTACCGGCGACTTCACCAGCGAAGAAGCTACCCAGCTGGCATCTAAGATCCAGGCAGGCGCCCTGCCCTTTGCTTTGGAAGTTTCCGACTTCAACTCTATGGCGCCTACTTTGGGCACCCAAGCCCTTGACGCCATGATGATGGCCGGCGTGATCGCTTTTGTAATTATCGCATTGCTGATGATTGTTGTGTTCCGTCTGCCCGGTGTTGTGGCCGCCATTACCCTGGCTGGCCAGATGGGCCTGTGCTTCGCGGCGATCTCTGGTTACTTCCCCTTCCTCAATTCCTTTACCATGACTCTGCCCGGTATCGCCGGTTTGATTCTTTCTATCGGTATGGGTGTTGACGCCAACGTGATCACCGCCAGCCGTATCCGCGAGGAATTGAAAAACGGCAAGACCTTGGACGGCGCTTTGCAGAAAGGTTTCCAGAGCAGTTTCTGGGCTATTTTCGACGGCAACATTACCACGGCGATCGTGGCTATCATGCTGATGGGCGTGTTCGGCCCCAGCAATATTCTGTCTATCATCTTTGGTGAATCCACAACCGGTTCCATCTTCTCTTTTGGTTTCACCCTGTTGGTAGGTATTATTGCCAACTTTGTTATGGGCGTGTTCGCAACCCGTTTGATGACCATTTCTCTGGCTGGCTTCAAGTGCCTGCATAAAAAATGGCTGTTTGGAGGTGCTCGGGGCGATGAATGAGAAAATGTACCGCTTTGACTTTTATAAGAATCGAAAGATCTATTTCGGCATTTCCATCGCGCTGATCCTGGTAGGGATTATCCTCAGCGCGATCATCGGGCCAAAGCTCGATATCCAGTTCGCCGGCGGCGCTATGGTGAAGTATTCGGTAGAAGGCGGCGACATCACCCAGGAAGAGATCCAAAAGATTATTAAAGATGAGCTGGGAAAAGATTGTTCCGTAGCGATCAACCAGGATATCAGCACCGGCGCCCATCAGGTGACTGTTTCTTTCTCCGGGAACCAGAACATTTCTCCCGAAGAGCAGAAAGAAGTAGCCAACGTGCTGACAAACGCCTATGATGAGCTGACCTTTGACCTTTTGGCTTCCAACTCGGTTGAGGCCACCATGGGCGCTAAGTTCTTCCAAAAGTGCTTGGTGTGTTTGGCCATCACCGCAGTATTTCTGTTGCTGTATATCACATTGCGGTTCCGTAAGATCGGCGGTTTTTCCGCTGGTGTTACAGCAATCGTAGCGTTGGTGCATGACGTTTTGATCGCGTTCTGCTTGTTTGTGATTTGCGGCATGTCCATCAACGACGTGTTCATCGCCGTGATCCTGACCATCTTGGGCTATTCTTTGAACAGCACCATCGTTATTTATGACCGTGTGCGTGAAAACAAGAAAAAGCTTGGGCCCAAGGTTAGCTACGAGGACTTGATGAACCTGAGTTTGAACCAGACATTGGGCCGTACCCTGCTCACTTCTGTAACCACCTTCCTGGCGCTGGTGGTGGTGCTGGTCGTTGCGTTGATCTTCAACATCAGCACAGTTGTGACCTTCGCTCTGCCCATGATGGCTGGTGTGGCGGCAGGCTGTTTCTCCAGCGAGTGCATTGCTCCCAATCTGTTTGCTATGTGGCAGATTCACAAGCGCCAGCAGATGGACGCTGCTAAAGGCGGCAAGAACTGAGAGCGGGCAGTTTTGAAAAACATATAGACGTAAACGGAAGGAGCCGCAAGGCTCCTTCTTTTTTGGATTCATTTTGAAACTCCACATATTTTTTCTTTAAAAAGCGCACCCTAACACAAAAACAGGAAAGGATGCGCGTTATGAAAGAAAAGATGCCTGGAAGAAAAAAGCCGTTGTCCAAATTCTCTTACCACGAGCACGACCCCATTCCGGAAAGTATTTTGCCGGATAATCCTGCTGTTGCCTCGGCCAATGAGTGTACTGGCCTGATGTTCACGCCCCCGGAGGATGGGTCCCAGTTAGAAGCGTATCAGGAGCTTTCCCCTATGGCCATTCCCAGAAGGGAACCTGGTGCGCCGAGACAAGCACTCCACTGTCCCGATACTGGAAAACGTCCGGAGAAACGTCAATAAGTAAGAATGAAAAGGCTCCGGGTATACCGGGGCCTTTGTTTTATGAAATACAGATTTCCGTAGGCAGCCTTTCGGTTTTGTGTTATAATAGCCCTAACCGCGAAGAATTGGGCGCGATTGTTGGGTAGAACCTACACCTAGGGCATCACGTCACTTGCCCGCTCAGTGTGGCGGAATACCCTTATGCATGTAAAAACTCGTGAAGGATGGAGGATGATCGGTATGGCATCGATTCAGATCAAATGGTTGGGGCATTCTTGCTTTCGGGTGGAATGCGATGGTTACGCAGTTGTGTTAGACCCTTTTGAGCCGGGAAGCGTGCCTGGATGTCAGGATATCAACGAAACAGCGGATCAAGTGCTGTGCAGCCACGAACACTATGACCACAATTACCGCCAAGGAGTGGTTTTGCGCCAGGATGGCCGGAAAAATCCCTTTACCATAAAAGCGTTGGATTCTTTCCACGACGATTGCCAGGGGGCCAAACGCGGGCCCAACCTGATCCATCTTCTGGAAGCGGACGGGCTGCGGGTGGCCCATTTTGGAGATGTGGGCGCCATGCCTTCGTCCCAAGTGTTAGAACAACTGCAGGGTTTGGATGCCATCATGCTGCCAGTAGGCGGGTTTTACACGGTTGGCCCCAAAGAAGCCCAAGCTATCGTAGAGGCCATTTCTCCCCGAGTGGTCATTCCCATGCATTACCGGTCAGACCGTTTTGGTTTCGACGTGCTGGGTACAGTAGAGGAATTTTTGGAGATATGCGGCCGCTGGGTGCGCTGTGACAGCGATACCTTGGAAGTGGTTCCGGAAATGAGCCATTATACGGCTGTGCTCACATATGGAGGATAAGTGCTTCTCGCGGTGGGCGGAAAGCGAAAGAAAACGGGTCTTGAGAGAATCCTCGCGGCCCGTTTTCTTTGCGGAGTGTCAAGTATTGGGGGAAAACCCGAAATATTCCAAAATGCCGTTATAGATGCCCCGGGCAAAAGCAGGCTGCTCATCCCGCAGCTTTAACGCGTCGGCGCCGTTGGTCAGATAGGCTAATTCTACCAAGATCGCCGGCATGGAAGTGCGGCGCAGTACGTAAAGGCTGGGGTTCAACCGGACGCCGTTGTCTCTGGTGCCCACGGCGTCTACAATGCCGTTGAGCACATGCTGGGCCATCCAGTAAGCCTGGGTGTTTTTTTGATAGACATAAACCTCTGTGCCGTTGACTGCCGGGTTGGTGTTGGCGTTGCAGTGGATGCTGATAAAATAGTCGGCCGGCCAGGAATTGGCCAGGTAGACCCGCCGCTGCAAACTGGTGGAATTGCTGGTGCCTAAAGTGTCGGTGGGAGTGGTGCGTGAGACCCGGGCAGTAAAGCGCGGGTCGCTGTTCAGCAGTTTCGCCAGTTCCATGCCGACAGCGTAGTTGATGTCTTGCTCCCGCAGGCCGAAGCCTTCCGCTCCGGCGTTTACTCCCATGGGATTGTGCCCCTGGTCGATGAAAATGCGGATGGGCAAACCAACCGCCTCCTTTCTGGGTGTTCCTTTTATCCTATTCCAAAGGGGCGGGATGGGTGTTGTTTTTTGGGCTTATCGAGTTGGAAAAATTTTCAGAGGCATCACGGGAAATAAGCTGCCGTGTTTTAATGAAATTCTCATCTTTTCCGTGTATACTCAGTGTATCTAAAACGAAAAGGAGGCGTTTGCCATGAAAGATATACACCGCAAAAAGCGGGGGCTGTGGAAAATCGCTTTGGCGGTTGTGTTCTCCGCAGTTCTGGCGGGCTGCTCGTCCACAGCCATCTCCCAGACCCAAGCCACGGAGATCGCTTTTGAACATGCTGGGGTCACACAGGAAGAAACCGTATCTCTGTCTGTTTCTAAAGACCGGGAAAACGGAGTGGAAGTTTACGACATCCAGTTTTCTACAGAATCACGGGCCTACCACTATGATATCGCCCGGAATTCAGGAGAGATCGTAAACTATTCTTACGATGGGAAAGCTGCCTCCCCGGGAACCGGCAGAAATCAGAACAGCCAAACTGAAATCAGTTCCTCCTCTTCTTCGAGTTCCTCGAAAACAGAAACCACTTCTCAGGAAAACTCCAGTTCCACTGCGAGCAGCAGGCAGCAGACAAGTTCTTCCAGCGCGGCAGCGGTTACAGAAGAACAGGCGAAACAGATCGCTTTGGAGCACGCGGGCTTGTCAGAGGGTGAGGTCACCTTTTACCGGGTAGAACAGGATTTTGACGATGGCCAGAAGGTATACGAAGTAGAGTTCTATTCGGGGAACACTGAGTATGATTACAAGATCTCCCAAGATACAGGGAAGGTCTTGAGCAGCGATTCGGATATTGAAGGATGGGCCCCCAATACCCAGACGGGAGGCACTTCCAACGCGGTGACGCTGGAACAGGCCACCCAGTTGGTGTTGGACCGCATTCCAGGGGCCACCACGGAGAGTGTGCGCATCAAAGCCGAACGGGACGATGGCCGGGATATTTATGAGGGCGAGGTCTATTATGACAGAGCCGAATATGAATTTGAGATCGACGCTTATACCGGGAATTTTATAGAGTGGAGCGTGGACTATCAGGATTGAGGAAGGGTGGCGGCGCCGGGGACACCGGGGCCGCTTTTTCCTAGAAAGGAGCAAGCTATGCGGATATTGATCGCGGAAGATGACAAAGATTTGAACCAGCTGGTGAAACGCAGGCTGAAAGAAGCGGATTACAGCGTGGATTCCTGCTTTGATGGGGAAGAGGTGTTCGATTATCTGCTGGGCGCGGAATATGACGCTTTGGTGCTGGATATCATGATGCCCAAGCTCGACGGGCTCCAAGTGCTGCAACGGCTCAGGCGGGAAGGAAACTCAGTGCCGGTGTTGCTGCTTACCGCTCGTGACAGTATCGAGGACCGGGTGGCCGGTCTTGACGCGGGCGCGGATGACTATCTCATCAAGCCCTTCGCCTTTGAAGAACTTCTGGCACGGCTGCGGGTGCTGCTGCGCAAGCCTCAAATGGAGAAATCCAGTGTGTTGAAGGTGGGAGACTTGGAACTGCATCTGAACACGAGACAGGTGTTCCGCGGGGGGAAGGAAGTGGTTCTTTCCTCAAAGGAATTTTCCTTGCTGCGCTATATGATGCAGAATGCCGGCATCGTGCTGAGCCGGGATAAATTGGAACAGCATGTGTGGGATTATGATTTTTCCGGGGGCTCCAATGTGATCGATGTGTACATCCGCTATCTGCGCAAGAAACTGGATGACGGGTACGATAAAAAATACATCCATACTGTTCGGGGCCATGGCTATGTGCTGAAGGATGAAAACCCATGAAACGCCTTTCCTTGAAAACACGGATGGTGCTGTTCCACACCGGCCTGATGACGTTGGTGGTTTGCGCTGTTTTAGCAGTGCTGTTTTCTGTGAGTTCCCAAGAGATTTTGGCCAATGTACAGCGCAATTTGGAAGAACGTGTGTCGCACTCTATGGAAAACGTGGAGTACCGCCAAAACCGGCTGGAGTTTGATTCGGATTTGCTTGCGCTTGAAAATGGGGTATATCTTTCGGTATATGAACCGGGCAGCGATCAGCTTCTTTATGGAAAATTGCCCTATGGGTTCACGTATGACCTGCCCTTTTCCGATGGAGAACTGCGCACGGTCACTGCCGGGAAAACGGAATATTATGTTTTGGATATGGAGTTCCCTGTGGAAGGATATGGGGATTTAGTCATGCGGGGCGTCGTATCCATCAGCGACTCGGAACGGGATTTCCGCTATACCCTGCGTATGGCGCTGATCCTCTCCCCGCTAATTGTCATTCTCACCGCTTTGTGCGGTTATCTGTTGAGCCGGTGGGCACTGCGTCCTGTTTCCCAGATCACCCGGACCGTGCGAAACATCCAAAAGGACCGGGATCTTTCCAAGCGGGTGCGATTGGGAGAAGGCCGGGACGAAATCTATACGCTGGCCCAGACTTTCGATAGTTTGCTGGACGCTGTGGAATCCGGCTTAAATCGGGAAAAACAGTTTACCAGAGATGTGGCCCACGAGCTTCGCACGCCTCTGACCGTAGCCTTGATGCAATGCGAAGACTTGCTTTCCCGGGAGGACCTTTCTCAGGAAGCGCGGGAAGAGGTTGAGGTGGTACGGCGGAAAGTGAAGTCTATGGCGGAGATGGTCTCACAGCTGCTGCTCCTTTCCCGGGCGGACCAGGGCCGCGAAAAACTCACATTAGAGGATTTGGATTTGTCTGAGCTCAGCGAGATAGAATCTGAAGAATTCGGGGAAATAGCCGGACTGAAAGGGATCACTCTTTCCGGGGATATCCATCCCGGAATCCATGTTATCGCCGACCAGACTTTGATGCTGCGCTTGTGGGGAAACCTGCTGCAAAACGCGGTATCCTATGGCAAAGAAGGGGGCCACATATGGATGAGCCTTTGCGCCCAGGAAGGCATGGCCTATCTTCAAGTAAAAGACGATGGCATTGGTATCGCCCCGGAACATCTTCCAAAAATATGGGACAGGTTCTACCAGGCAGACCCCTCCCGCAGTAGTGACAGCAGCGGGCTGGGCCTCTCCATGGTAAAGTGGATCGTGGAAGCCCATGGCGGCCAGGTGGAGGTTTCCAGCGTGGTGGGAAAAGGGACCACGTTCACAGTCAAGCTCCCCTTGGCTCCTTCCCAGGGGACATGACAGGATCAGAGCGCAAAAAAAGCAGGCACGCAACTGTGCCTGCTTTTTGTTTAAAATCGTTTACCGTTCAACAACTGTTTCTATGCAGCGGATTTCTTTGCGGTACAGCCGGAGGAACAGCACCAAACTTACTGCCAGAGAGAAGCATTCGGCAATGGGGAAAGCCCACCATACAGCCGTTACCTGGTGGGTGATCTGGGCCAGCAGCCAGGCAGCGGGGACCAGCACCACCAGCTGACGCATCAAAGAAACGATCAAGCTGTAGATACCCCGGCCCACAGCCTGGAACAAGGTGGAAGCGACGATGCCCAGAGCCGCGAAGAGGAAGCAGGTGCAGATGATCCGCAGAGCGGGGATGCCGATCTCCAGAAGTTCCTGAGAGGCGTTAAAGATGCTCAAAAGCCATTGGGGGAACGCAAGGAAGATCACCATGCCCGCCGCCATGATGACAAGGGCAATGACACACCCGGACCAGAACGTATGCATCAGGCGCTTTCTGTTCCGGGCGCCGTAATTATAGCCTAAAATGGGGAGTAGACCCTGATTCAAGCCGAACACAGGCATGAACACGAAGGACTGGAGCTTGAAATAAAGCCCAAACACCGTGTAAGCAGCGGTTGAGAAAGAGGACAAGATACCGTTGAGAGCCATGGTCATCACTGTGCCGATGGACTGCATGACGATAGAAGGGGCGCCCACGATGTAAATATCTTTGATGATTTTCCACTGGGGGCGGAAATGGCGGAACGTGATGTGAACATCGTGTTCCCGGAAAGTGATGACCAAGATCGCCACCACCATAGCCAGAATCTGGCCGGACACTGTGGCGATGGCCGCGCCTGCTACTCCCATGGCAGGGAAGCCCAGCAAGCCGAAGATCATGATGGGGTCCAGGATAATGTTGGTGACCGCACCGATCAGCTGGAAGATCATGGGCCAGATCATATTGCCTGTAGCTTGCAGCGTTTTTTCCAGGGTGACTTCCACAAAGGTGCCGAAAGAAAATACGCAGCAAATGGAGATATAAGAGCTTCCCATTTGCACGATCTCAGGGTCGGATTCAAAAAGCTGGAAGAACGGGGTGGAAAAGAACGCCCCGTAAATGGCGAAAAGCACCCAAGTGCAAAAGGCCAGCAAAACTCCGTGGGTGGCGGCGCTGTCGGCTTCTTCCTGCAAACCTTGTCCCAGCCGGCGGGCGATCAGCGAGGTGACGCCTACAGCGGTGCCCACCGCGAAAGAAATAAGCAGGTTTTGCAGCGGGAACGCCAAAGAGACAGCGGCCAACCCCTTTTCGCTGACCTGGGCTACGAAATAGCTGTCTACGATGTTGTAAAGGGCCTGTACCAGCATGGAGAACATCGCGGGCAGAGCCATGGAGAAAATCAGTGGCAAAATGGGGGCCGTGCCCATTTTGTTTTGTCGTGTTTCCTGCGCTTGCATACTACACATCCTATCTTTTCATTATAATATATAAATTAGACTTATTATAACAAATTTTTAAAATGAAGGAAAGTCCTGTCAAAGAAGAACCTGGGCAAATTGTAAATAAACTGTGGCTTTCCTTGCAAAGATAGCGGCTCTCATGGTATAATATCAACATATATGCGCCGCGAAAAGCGGCAGACCCTTTGTATCGAAAGGGGAAAGTCTCCCCTGGAAGAAAGGCATGATACGTTTATGGCGAACAATATTTTGACAAAGCTGTTTGGCAATTACAGCAAACGGGAACTGAAAAGAATCCAGCCCCTGGTGGACCAGGTGCTGGGTTTGGAAGACAAATACAGAAAAATGAGCGACGAGGAGCTGAAAGCCCAGACCGGTGTTTTGAAAGACCGGCTTCAGGGCGGGGCTTCTCTGGATGACATTTTGACAGACGCTTTCGCCGCTTGCCGGGAAGCTATGGACCGGGTGCTTTCCATCCGGCTGTTCCCCGTGCAGATTCAAGGCGGCATCATCCTGCACCAGGGCCGCATCAGCGAGATGAAAACCGGTGAAGGCAAAACCTTTACCCTGGCCCTGCCCGCCTATCTGAACGCCCTTACGGGAAAAGGCGTTCATGTGGTTACCGTCAACGAATATCTGGCAAAATACCAGGGCGAGATGATGGCCCGTGTGTTCAACTTTATGGGGCTTACGGTGGGCCTTGCCATGAACGGCATGTCCTCTAAAGATAAAAAAGCCGCTTACGCCTGTGATATCACCTACGGCACCAACAATGAGATGGGCTTCGACTATCTGCGGGACAACATGGTCACGTATAAAGAGAACAAAGTCCAGCGGGGGCACAATTACGCCATCGTGGACGAGGTGGACTCCATTTTGATCGACGAGGCCCGTACTCCGCTGATCATCTCCGGCCACGGCGCCAAAGCCGACGACCTGTACGGTCGGGCCAACGCATTCGCCCGTGGGCTTACGCCTATCCGGGTGAAAGAGACCGATGAGAAAGAGGACAACGACGAACTGTATAAAGATTACGATTACATCGTCAACGAAAAGTTAAAGACCTGCTCTCTGACCCGCCGGGGCGTGAAGAAAGCCGAGGAATTTTTCGGCGTGGAAAACTTGACCGACCCGGATAACATCCGCATCCAGCACCATGTGAACCAAGCCATTAAAGCTTGGGGCATCATGCACCGGGACCAGGATTACGTGGTCAAGGACGGGGAAGTCATCATCGTGGACGAGTTCACCGGCCGACTGATGTATGGCCGCCGCTATAACGAAGGCCTGCACCAGGCCATCGAAGCCAAAGAAGGTGTGGAGGTAGCCCGGGAAAGCAAGACGCTGGCCACCATTACTTTCCAGAACTATTTCCGGCTGTACAGCAAACTTTCGGGTATGACTGGTACC
The DNA here is from genome assembly GCA_904419785.1 of uncultured Neglectibacter sp. Lineage (GTDB taxonomy): Bacteria > Bacillota > Clostridia > Oscillospirales > Acutalibacteraceae > Acutalibacter. The sequence continues at coordinate 91,494 of CAJFSY010000004.1, read as the reverse complement.
GCTATGACGGAGCAGGAAGAATTCTCGGAGATCTACAAGCTGGATGTGGTGGAGATCCCCACCAACCGTCCCATGATCCGCGAGGATTGCCCCGATGTGGTCTATAAAACCGAAAAAGCCAAGTTCCAGGCGGTGATCGACGATATCGTGGAACACCATGAGAAGGGCCAGCCTGTGCTGGTGGGCACCATCACCATTGAGAAATCGGAGCTTTTGAGCAAGCTGTTGAAAGCCCGGGGCGTGAAACATGAGGTGTTGAACGCCAAGTTCCATGAGAAAGAAGCCCAGATCGTAGCCCAGGCCGGCCGCAAAGGCGCCGTGACCATTGCCACCAACATGGCGGGCCGTGGCACCGATATTTTGCTGGGCGGCAACGCTGAGTTTATGGCGAAGGCGGAAATGCGGAAGATGGGCTACAGCGAAGAGCTTCTGGTGGAAGCTACCGCTTACAGCCATACAGAGGACGAAGAAATTCTGGAAGCCCGCAAGACTTTCGCGGAACTGAACAAAAAATATAAAGAGCAGATCGCTCCCGAAGCCCAGGAAGTTCGGGACTTGGGCGGTCTGTATATCGTCGGCACCGAGCGTCACGAGTCCCGCCGGATCGATAACCAGCTGCGGGGCCGAGCCGGCCGTCAGGGCGACCCCGGTAAGAGCCGGTTCTACATCTCTCTGGAGGACGATTTGATGCGCCTCTTTGGCGGCGAACGTCTCCAAAACCTGATGGACCGGATGAAGATCGACGACAATATGCCCATCGAGGCCGGCATGGTGTCCAATTCCATCGAAAGCGCCCAGCGTAAGGTGGAAAGCCGCAACTTCGCCATCCGGAAGAACGTGTTGCAATATGACGAGGTCATGAACAGCCAGCGCCAGATCATCTACGGCCAGCGCGATCAGGTGCTCAACGGGGAGAATATGAAGGAATCGATCCAAAAGATGATTCACGAGGCTATCGCTGCCAACGTGAAAACCTTCCTTCCCGAAAACGTGCCTCACGACGATTGGGACCTGCTGGGCCTGCGGGAGCATTATCTGGGTTGGCTGATCGGACCCGAGGACCTGCACTTTACCCGGTCTGAGATCGAGGACCTGGAGCCGGAGCATGTCACCGACGAACTGGTGAAGAGAGCCGACGAGCTTTATGACCGGAAAGAGCAGGAGTTTACTTCTCCCATCATGCGGGAAGTGGAACGGGTGGTGCTGCTGCGCAACGTGGACCAGGAATGGATGGACCATATCGATGCCATGGAACAGCTGCAAGATGGTATCCGTCTGCGGGCTTACGCCCATCAGGACCCGGTGGTGGAATACCGGTTGGAAGGCTTTGAGATGTTCGACAGCATGATCGCGGCTATCCGGGAGAATACGGCCAAAATGATTTTGACCGTGCGCTTGCGCAAAAAAGAAGCCCCCCAGCGGGAACAGGTGGCCCAAGAGACTACCGCAGCCACAGCGGGAGACGAGACCGCTCAGAAACAGCCGGTGCACAAGCAGAAGAAACCCGGCCGCAACGATCCCTGCCCTTGCGGCAGCGGGCTGAAATATAAAAAATGCTGCGGCCGGAACGAATGAGCCGCCAAAAAGGAGGACGCGACGGGATGAAAAAATGCAAATGGACCTCCCTTGCGGCAGCCGCGGTTATGACGCTGTTTTTGGCTGGGTGTTCCACAAGCTTCGCCGATTATGATGTGTCCGGGTATTTTCAGGCCCTGCTGGACAGTTCCTATAAAAGCCAGAACACGGAATATGTGAATCTGGCCGCTACCTCGGAAGAAAAAGCCGAACAAAACAATGTCACCACCGTGCAGAACGCCGCGGTGAACTTCTGCAACACGTATGGTATCACCCCCAATGACGAACAGCTTTCCAAATTGCAGGATGTCATGCGGGAGGCTTTGCGTCAGGCGGATTACACCGTGAAAGACGAACAGAAGGTAGAACAGGGCTATTATCTGGAAGTGGAGATCGCCCCCATTGTGAATTTCAGCGGCTTGGATAGCAAGATCGAAGATTTGCGGAAAGAAGCTCAGGAAGAGGCTTCCCGGTCTAATGCGACGGTCAGCAGCCAGGATGAGGATTCTTCCAGCAGTGAAGAGGACTATGGCTATGACGGGACGGACTATGGCGAGGATAGCTATGCTGAGGATTCCGGCTACGGCGAAGAGGAAAGCTCTCAGGAAAGCAGCCTGTCCTCAGGACAGGACGACACGAAAACAGTCAACGCCAACGAACTGTTTGTGGATAAAGTGATCGCATATTGCCAGGGACAGGTTTCGGCTATCCAGTTCAGCGACGAACCTGTGACGATTTCTTTGGATATCCGGCAGACCGCCGAAGGCGAGCTGCAGCTGGATACCAATCAGCTGGATACCATTGACCGCACTGTGCTGCAATTTCAAAAATAACCGGTAGTGTGAAAGGGGGTGGAGCAGTCCGCCCTCTTTTCAGAAAAGGAGGGCGCTGGCGCTCTTCTCCCGTGAACTGACTGACAGGAAAGGAGATTCATCCTATGACAGAAGAAAGCAAGCTTTACACCAAAGAACTCTACGATCTTACCCATACCGCCGCCGCGTCTTTGCTGGAGAGCACCACGTACCCCTGGGAAGCCCTGCCGCGCATCGGCCAGTTTATCCGGGAACTGGGCAAAAGCCTTCCCCCGGAGGAATATGAACAGCGGGGGGAAGATGTGTGGATTCATAAGACTGCCAAAATCTACCCCAACAATTATATTGCCGGGCCTTGTATCATTGGTCCTGAAACGGAAGTGCGCCCCGGCGCTTTTATCCGGGGGAACGCTTTGGTGGGTGCAGGCTGCGTGGTAGGCAATTCCACCGAGCTGAAAAACGTCATCCTGTTCGACAGCGTCCAGGTGCCCCATTACAACTATGTGGGGGATTCCATCCTGGGGTATAAATCCCATATGGGCGCTGGAGCGGTGACCTCCAACGTGAAACAGGATAAGACCCCTGTGATCGTGCATTTGGGGTTCCGCAAAGTGGAGACAGGCTTGAAGAAATTCGGGGCCATGCTGGGGGACCATGTGGAAGTGGGCTGCAACAGTGTGCTGAATCCCGGCACGGTGGTAGGAAAAGGTTCCCGGGTGTACCCCTTGTCCATGATGCGGGGATTTTTGCCCAGCGGGATGATCCACAAGAACACGGGGGAGACCATCCCCCTGCAAGAGCGGAATTGAGCCGGTATTGCCGGTGTTGGGAAAGGGGATGAGCCCTTGGAAATGGTTTTGGAATTTCTGCAATCGGGAGTGCTGCCCACGGTGCTGCTGATCGTGCGGGTCTTTGTACCCTTGCTTGCCTCGTATGTGGTGTGGCGTTGCTACACTTCCTTTAAAAAGGGCCAGCGCCGCCGGGACCCGGTCATCATGCTGTGGGACGAAGCTTCCGGCACCCGTTTTCCCGTGCTGTATTGGGAGAATTCTATCGGGCGAAGCAAAAGCTGCGACATCTATGTGCCCGACGCTTCTGTCAGCCGGGACCACGCGGTATTGATGCGCCGCGACGAAGGCTGGTTTATCTGCGACACGGGTTCAAAAACCGGGATAAAAGTCAACGGGCGGAAGATTGAGGACCGGAAGATCGTGCATATTGGGGATAAGATCACTATGGGCGGCACCACCCTGACCTTGTGGAACACCGACGCCCAACCCCGGGAACGCCGGCGGGTTTTCACCGGGTTTTCCCAGGAAGCGGCTTCCCCTCTCAAACTGATGATGGTGGCCAGCTTTACCTTGTTTCTCATGGCTGTTCAAGGCTTCTTTATGAACGGTGAGGTCCACCCGGAACAGCTGATTCCTTTTGTTGCAGTTTTAGTGATAGGCTGGGGATTGTATGTTTTTTCTGTGGGAGTGCTCCACCGTGTCAGCTTTGAGATCGAAACTGTGGCGTTCCTGCTTTCAGGAATTGGCATCCAGCTGCTGGCGGCTTTTGATATCCAAGGTATCACCACACAGATGGTGGCCATGCTGTTGGGGGTGTTCCTGTTCTGTTTTCTGCTTTGGTTCATGAACGACATGGACCGGGTGGCCAAGTGCCGCTTATGGATTGGCGCGGGTGGTTTGCTGCTTTTGGTTGCCACACTGCTGTTTGGCACCAATGCGGGAGGTTCTACCAACTGGATACGCATAGGACCTTTAAGCGTGCAGCCTTCGGAGTTTGTGAAGATTGCTTTTATCTTTGTGGGAACCTCCACTCTGGATCGTTTGCAGACAAAAAAGAACATCACTGAGTTCTTGATCTTCACCGGCGCTTGCATCGGCCTTTTGGCTTTGATGCCTGATTTCGGCATGGCGCTGATCTTGTTTGCCACCTTCCTGATCATCGCGTTCATGCGGTCCGGCAGCATTCGTACCATTGCCCTGGTGCTGGCCGGTGCGGTGCTGGCAGCTTTGCTGGTTCTTACAGTAAAACCCTATGTGTTGAACCGGTTTATGGGCTGGGGGCATATTTGGGAGGATGTAAACGGCGTAGGCTATCAGCAGACCCGTGCTCTCACTTACCTTGCCAGCGGAGGATTTTTCGGTTTGGGCCTGGGATCAAATTATTTGGGAAGTGTGCCTGCGGCGGAAAGCGATTTGGTGTTCTGCCTTTTGTGCGAGGAACAAGGCCTGCTGCTGGGGTTAGTGGTGCTGTTCGCCTTTGTGCTGTTTATTTTCTACGCCCGCAGCGACGTGACCCGCAGCCGCTCCACCTTTTTCTCCATTGCTGCTTGCGCCGCGGCGGGAATGCTCTTGTTCCAAGCGGCTTTGAATGTATATGGAGCCACAGACGTTTTGCCCCTGACCGGCGTGACGCTGCCCTTTATCAGTTCCGGCGGTTCCAGTATGCTTTCAGTTTGGGGCATGATGGCGTTTTTAAAAGCTTCTGATGAACGGACTTACGCTGCCCGCCGGGCTTCCCGGAGAAGTATGCGGGAGGACTATTCCCCGCCGCCCAGCCGTGGAAGGACTGTCCCACCTCGGGAAGCCCCTGTGCGGCCTGGACCATCCCGGCGAAGGGCTCCATATCCTTCCCGTGGGACGGTTGGCCGCCACGCGCGAAAGGAGGCATGACCCATGCGCACCACAGGATTCCGTTCTATGGTACTGTATATTTTGCTGGCCGCTTTTTTGGGCGGGCTTGGCTATTTGTTGGTGAATTTCGTATTTAACGGAAGCAAATGGGCCATGCAGCCCTATAACGGCCATATCAATTCTGAAAATTCCACTGTCAAGCTGGGGGATATCACCGACCGAGACGGCAACGTGCTTGCTACTACAGAAAATGGCACCCGCATCTATAGCGGGGATGAGTCTGTGCGGCGGGCGCTGCTGCATACGGTGGGAGACCCTTACGGCTATATCAGCACCAGTGTGCAGTCCACTATGAGCGCAAAGTTATCGGGTTACAATATTTTTACTGGGCTGAACGACACCATTTTTAACCGTATGGGCAGCAATATTACTTTAACAGTGAATCAAAGCGCTTGTGCCGCCGCATATAACGCCCTGGGTGGGAAAAACGGCGCGGTGCTTGTTTACAACTATAAAACAGGAGAGATTCTCTGCAAAGTCAGCGCGCCTACCTTCGACCCCGAAAACGTGCCGGAGGACCTGGAGACAAACGATGCTTATAAAGGGGCTTATCTTGATAATACCCTTTCCGCTTCTTTTACGCCTGGTTCTATCTTTAAGATTGTCACCGCTGCCGCGGCTATGGAGCGGTGGCCCGACAGCTGGGAAACCATGACTTACGACTGCCAGGGTGCGGTAGAGTTGGCAGGCAGCAACGTGACATGTTTTCACGGAAATGCCCACGGGACCCAGGATATGGCCGCTGCTTTGGGGAATTCCTGCAACGTGTATTTTGCCCAGCTGGCTAACGAATTAGGGGCGGATGCTCTTCAAGCCAAAGCGGAAGAAATGGGGTTTAATACCCAGTTCAGTTTTGAGGGTATCTCCATTGCCAAGAGCACCATCGATGTGTCCGGTACCAATGCCAATGAGCTGGGCTGGGCTGGTGTAGGCCAGCATACCGTGTTGGCAAACCCCTATCACATGATGGTTCTTATGGGCGCAATCGCCAACGGCGGGGAATATGTGCAGCCTAAGCTGGCCCAAGGTGGAAACCTTCTTGGCGGCGGGGGAGGCGACAGGCAGCTGGTTTCCAGCACGGAAGCTTCTCAGCTGAAAAACCTTCTTCGAAATGACGTGGCGAACTATTATGGAGACTATTTGTTCCCAGAAGGAATGAACGTCTGTGCTAAGACCGGCACCGGCGAGGTGGGGGACGAAAAAGGCCCTAACTGCTGGATGGTAGGGTTCTGCGACTCTGCGGAATATCCTTACGCGTTTTCCGTTCTGGTGGAGGACGGCATAGGCGGCATTGAAAGCGCCGGCAGTGTGGCTAGTGCGGTGTTGTCCGCTTTAGCGTAAAAATATGATAGGTTATCGAAAAGCACCTCTGGATGGTTCCAGGGGTGCTTTTTTAAGAGTTTCTTTAATTTGGGTGGCGTCACAGTGGCAGCGCTGTCAGAAGCCAGCCGCCCAGGGCCCAGCTGAACAGGTTTGCCACAGCAGCATAACCTGCGGCCTTACGCTTGCGCTGTTCTTTCAGAAGCAGGGCAAAGGCAGCCATTTCCACCAGCAACACCACGATCTCCATAGGAGTGTAGAAAAACACTCCCAGCAGCATGCTGGTATAAGCGTTCATGGTGACAGGGAAAAGCAAGTGAATGCACAAGTTTACGCCCAACTGGGTGATAAGATTAACAACCAGGAACACGATCCAGCTGCGGCGGTCGCGGTAGCCGAACAGGAAAAAGATCAAGCCTTCCAAAAACAAGGTCAGCCCCACCCGCAGGAAGATAAGCAGCGGCATCCGCCACCAGGGCTGTCCATTTGTTAAAGTGCGGGAAGAAAGGTTCAGCGTCAGCAGATTGTTATACCGGGAAAAGCCTGTAGGGTCGATGGGCAGAGAGAAGGTTTCCTCACCGGTGTCTACTACCAGCTGGGCGCCGGTCAAGCCCTCTGGGCCATACTCCCAGAAAGATCGGCCATCGTTGTAGTTGAAGGAAACATTGTAGTAGTTGAAACGGTAGTACACTTCCCAGGCTTTCGGTTCCCCAGTCAGTACCACCGGTTTCAAAGAGAGACTGTCGTCAAACTCCAGGGAGAGGGTGAGATCTTTAGGAGCGCCTGCCACTAAAACCGTGAGGCAAGGTGGTTCCGCCGAATTGGCGGAAGCGGGCAGAGGAAAGGCCAAACAGAACAGCAACGTAAAAAACAAAACCAAGGCTCGCCGTTTCATAGGGATATCCTCCTTCCAAAGCGGGAAAAAACATTGCGTTTTTGCTAAAAATAGTATACCATAAAAAGAAGAATTTGTCCCGTGACAGTGTTGTAATAACGGGTGACAATGTTGCAACGATTGGAGGAACAGTATATGAAATTAGAGAAACTTTCACCGGCTTTTCAGGGGTACCTTTGGGGTGGCACCAAACTGCGGGATGTATACGGCAAGAAGTGCGATTTGGAAAAGGTGGCTGAGAGCTGGGAACTTTCCACCCATCCTGCCGGAGAGAGCCGTATCGACGGCGGGGAATATGACGGCCTTACGCTGAACCAGTATTTTGAGAAGCTGGGCAAAGGCGTGCTGGGCAAAAACGCGGGGGCTTTTGAGCGTTTCCCGGTGCTGATCAAATTTATCGATGCCAAAGACCCGCTATCCATTCAAGTACACCCCAGCGATGAATATGCCCTGCGGGTGGAACATGAATACGGCAAAACAGAAATGTGGTATGTGATGGACTGCGACCCGGGAGCTTTTCTGTATTTTGGGGTAAACCGCCCGGTGACCAAAGAGGAATTCCGCCAGCGCATTGAGAATAACACCGTGCTGGAAGTTTTGAACAAGGTAGAAGTACATCCTGGGGACGTGTTCTTTATCAAATCCGGGACTATCCACGCCATTGGCGCAGGAATCTTGATCTGCGAGATTCAGCAGAACTCCAACTGCACCTATCGCGTATATGATTATGACCGCCGGGGCGCGGATGGGAAACCCCGTGAACTGCACGTGGAAAAAGCTTTGGCGGTTTCCAATTTCCAGCCTTCCGATACATCTTCTCACGCGGGCCAGCCGGAAGCGGTATCCGGCGGAACGGTCCAGAAGCTGGGGACCTGCAAATATTTCGAGACAGAAAAGCTTCAAGTGGAAAGCTCTATGGAGCTGAATGTGGGAGAGGATTCCTTCGTGTCTCTCATTGTCACCCAGGGAAGCGGCACAGCCGCCGGCGAAGAGAATACATTGTCTTTCCGGGCTGGCGACAGTTTGTTCCTGCCTGCGGGGGCCGGCAAAGTGACTTTGACAGGTCCGTGTACTCTGGTAAAGACTGTGGTGCCCCAAAGCGGGGAATAAGCCCAGCAGCTTAGCTGTAGGCGTGGCCAGATAATTCCCTTAAGGAGGGGCATGCTATGAAAATCGTTTTGATGGGAGAGCCTATGGGCCTGTTTATGGCCAACGAGACAGGGGCTCTCAGTGAGGTGGACAGCTTCAGCGTTTCCATCGCCGGGGCGGAATACAATGTGGCTGTGGGTTTGGCGCGGCTGGGACATACGCCCGCTTATTGCACCCGGCTGGGTTTCGACCCTTTGGGTGAGCGGATTTTGCGGGGAATGCGCCAAAACCACATTGCCACCGACTTGGTCATGCAGACTGAAACGGCGGTTACCGGGTTTATGATGAAAAGTTCCACCGACCAGGGGGACCCGGATATTGCATATTACCGGAAAGGTTCGGCGGCTTCTCAGATCACGACCCACGATATCGACGCTTTAGACCTGTACGGCTGCGAGCGTTTGCATGTAACGGGGATCTTCCCTGCCGTATCGGCCAGCGCCCTGGCGGCCACCAAACGGCTGATCAGCCGGGCGAAAGCTTTGGAACTCCCCGTTTCGTTTGACCCAAACCTGCGCCCCCAGCTTTGGGAAAGCGAAAAGAAAATGGTGGCTACGCTGAACTCCCTGGCGGAAGGGGTGGAGACCGTACTGCCCGGACTGGGGGAAGGGGAGATTCTTACCGGCCGGAACACCCCCGAAGGCGTTGCGGAATTTTACCACGATCTGGGCGTAAAAAACGTTGTGGTCAAACTGGGGAAAGAGGGCGCTTATTTTTCGGAAAAGGGCGGCCAAAGCGGGTTCTCCCCGGCGTTCCCTGTAAGGAAAAAAGTGGATACTGTCGGCGCGGGGGACGGGTTCGCGGCCGGCGTCATCAGCGCTTTGGCAGAAGGTGAGACCTTAGAAGAAGCTACCTTCCGCGGCAACGTGATCGGCGCTGTTCAGATCACCCACCGCAGCGATAATGAGGGCCTTCCCACCCGGGAGGAACTTTCCAAGATCATTCTGGCGGGCACCGCCTGAGAGGAGTAGGCTTATGCAGTGGCAAGAGATCCTTTCCCATGTGGATCATACGCTTTTGAAGCAGGAGGCCCGGTGGGAAGATATTCAAAAAATCGTGGACCAAGGTGTGAAATATCAGTGTGCCTCGGTGTGTATCCCTCCCTCCTATGTGAAACAAGCAGGGGAATACGCTAAGGGACAGGTGAAAATCTGCACGGTCATCGGCTTTCCAAACGGCTATAACACCACCGCTGTGAAATGCTTTGAGGCGGGTGACGCGGTGAAAAACGGCGCGGATGAAATCGATATGGTGGTGAACCTGGGCTGGGTAAAGGATAGGCTTTACGATCAGGTGCTTTCGGAAATTCAGGAAGTGAAAAACGCCTGCCAGGGCCGGACTTTGAAGGTGATTATCGAGACCTGCCTGCTGACCCAAGAGGAAAAAATAGAGCTGTGCCGGGTGGTTTCAGAATCGGGTGCGGAGTATATCAAAACTTCCACCGGGTTCTCCACAGCTGGGGCCACTTTTGAAGACGTGGCCTTGCTTCGGGAGCACACCGCTGCCCAAGTAAAAGTAAAAGCGGCGGGGGGCATTTCCAGCAAAGAGGACGGGGAACGTTTCCTTGCTTTGGGAGCGGACAGGCTGGGGACCAGCCGCCTTGTGAAGCTGGCGCAGCAGGAGGGCTTGTGATGGAGCAGAAAGAAGCTTTGCGGCTGGCTTTGGTCCAGCGGGCCAAGGAAGCCCGGAAAAACGCTTATACGCCCTATTCCGGCTTTGCCGTGGGAGCAGCCTTGCTGTGTAAGGACGGTTCGGTGTATGCCGGATGCAATATTGAAAACGCCGGATTTACCGCCACCTGCTGCGCTGAGCGTACCGCCTTTTTCCGGGCGGTCAATGACGGAAAGCGGCAGTTTTCGGCCATTGCCATCGCTGGAGGAAAAGCTGGGGAGGAACCCACCCAATTTTGTGCCCCTTGCGGCGTGTGCAGACAAGTGATGGCAGAGTTTTGCGGGCCGGAATTTGAAATCCTGTTGACAGACGGCAGCGCTGTGCAGGTATTCACTTTGGGAGAATTGCTTCCTAAAGCTTTCGGTCCCGGGGACCTGGAACGGTGACCCCGCAGGACGAGTCACGCCATAGGGCGGAGGACTACGACCTTATCCCGGCGCAGCCGGAAAAAGAAAAGTAGCGGGAGGGGCACATCAGCCCAAAGGGTTGTAGCCCCGTGGAAGCGGACCTCCTGCTCACATAGTGAAAGGAGCCTTTTCTATGAGCAAATTAGAGCCCAGGACCTATACCCTGAAGAACGGCCAGACCCTTCTGTTTCGGGAAGCCGTTCCCGACGACGCTCCCAAAGTTCTAGCTTACCTGAACCGGGTGGGGGGAGAAAGTGACAATCTTCTGTTTGGAAAAAACGCGTTCACAGTGACCGAGGAACAGGAGAGAGCAGTTTTGGAGCGTCAGCAGAAAGCGGAAAAATCTATTATGTTGGCTGGTTTCGTGGGGGAAGAGGTGGTGTCCGTTTCCTCTGTGAACGCTTTGACCGCCCGGGAACGGGTGGCTCATCGGGCGGGAGTTGCCATTTCCGTGGGGAAAGCTTATTGGGGCCAGGGCGTTGGCCGGAAAGCCATGGAAGCCCTTATCGAATTTGCCAAAAGCTGCGGCCTGGAAGTCCTGGAGTTGGAAGTGCGGGAGGACAACACGCGGGCCATTGGGCTTTATGAGAGCTTGGGTTTTGAGAAGATGGGGCTCTACAAAAACTTTATGAAGGTCAACGGAGTGTCCTTTGGCGCTTGGTATATGAATCTATATTTATGATTTTTGTTCGGATGAAGGGGGAGTTCCCATGCGCATGTACGATATCATTCATAAAAAACGGGAAGGCGGAGAATTGTCCGAAGAAGAAATCCGCTTTTTCGTCCAGGGCTACACTCAGGGGGAAATTCCAGATTACCAGGTTTCCGCCTTGCTGATGGCGATTTTTTTCCAGGGGATGACTCGCCGGGAGACAGGCGCCCTCACCCTGGAAATGGCCAACTCCGGGGATAGGGTGGATCTTTCCTCTATCCCCGGCGTGAAAGTGGATAAACACTCCACCGGCGGCGTAGGGGACAAAACTTCTCTGATCTTAGGGCCTATCGCCGCGGCCTGCGGGGTGAAGATCGCCAAAATGAGCGGCCGCGGCCTGGGCCATACGGGAGGTACTGTGGATAAGCTGGAAAGTATTCCAGGTCTTCGCACCGCCATTCCCCGGGAGGAATTTTTTGACATCGTGCGGAAAACCGGGCTGGCAATCATTGGTCAGTCGGGAAACTTGTGCCCGGCGGATAAAAAGCTTTATGCCTTGCGGGATGTGACCGCAACGGTGGAAAGCCTGCCGCTCATCGCGTCCAGCATCATGTCCAAAAAGATCGCCGCCGGCGCCGACGCCATCCTGTTGGACGTAAAAATGGGGTCCGGCGCTTTTATGAAAACCCTGGAAGATTCCCGAGCCTTGGCAAAAGAAATGGTCCGTATCGGGGAGCAGGTAGGCAGACGGACGGTAGCCCTTATCACAGATATGGATATGCCTTTGGGGCGGAATATCGGCAATGCCTTGGAAGTGCAGGAGGCGTGCCAGGTGCTTTCTGGAAAGGGCGATCACCGGTTGCGCGCCCTGTGCCTGGAACTTGCCGCCAATATGATCTATCTGGGCGGGCAGGCATCAGAGATGGCTTCGGCACGGGTTCAGGTGGTGGACGCCGTGCGTTCCGGCCAGGCTTTGGAGAAGCTTCGGCAGATGGTGGAAGCCCAGGGGGGCGACGGAAGCTACATCCAGCATCCGGAGAAGTTCCAGGTTTCCCCGGCCTGTGTGGAGGTGACCGCTCCGGCGAAAGGGTTCATTACCCGGCTGGACGCGGAGGAATGCGGCTTAGCTGCTGTGGAGTTAGGAGCTGGACGTGAAACGAAAGACAGCGTCATCGATGCGGGAGCAGGGATAGTTTTGCTGAAAAACAAAGGCGACTCCGTGGAACAGGGGGAACCCATCGCCCGGTTGTATGCCCAGACCCAGGAGCTTTGCCAGCGTGGGCAGGAGAGATTTCTTTCCGCTTTAGAAGTAGGTTCCCATGCTCCCGATGTAGGGCCCATGATTTTAGAGCGTGTGGAAGGGGAATGAAAAAAGAGAGACACAAGGCCTCTCTTTCATCAGAACATTTTAACTTTCTAGTTTTCTTTTCGTTCCCGGCGCGAACGCGAGCAGCCGTCTTGCGCAACGCGGCGTAAGCCCGCCGTCTAAGGCGCGGCTTGGGTGCAGCGTCACGCCCTATAGCCCAAAGGGAAGTTTTACTCTGGTTCCCGGCGCGAACGTGAGCAGCCGTCTTGCGCAACGCGGGCGTGAGCCCGCCGTCCAAGGCGCGGCTTGGGTGCAGCGTCACGCTGCTCAGCCGTGTTCGGGGCCGGTAATGGGATCGGGGTATTCCTCGCCAAAAGTTTCTACGGTAACTTTTTCCATGATCTGGTCCTCGTGGGGGCGGTCGGCACGGTCACGGGGCGCGGAGACGATCGCTTGGGCTGCCTCCATGCCTTCGATCACCTTGCCGAAAGCGGCATACTGTCCGTCCAGATAAGGGGCGTCGTCCACCATGATGAAGAACTGGGAGCCGGCGCTGTTGGGCCGTTGGGAACGAGCCATGGAGATCACGCCAGTGGTGTGCTTCAAATCGTTTTGGAACCCGTTTCCTGCAAATTCACCTTTAATGCCGTAGCCGGGGCCGCCCATGCCGGAACCTTCCGGGTCGCCGCCCTGGATCATAAAGCCGGGAATGACCCGGTGAAAGATGGTGCCGTCATAAAAGCCGCGTTTTACCAGGTAGATAAAATTGTTTACCGTGTTGGGCGCCACTTCGGGATAAAGCTCTACCTTCATAACGCCTTGTGTTGTTTCGATGGTTACGATGGGGTTTTTCATAAAGTATCTCCTTTCTGCCTTTCGAAGAAAAGCAATGGGTTTTTACGGAATTCCCGGAAACGAATCCGGGCTGATTGGTGTCATTATAGCACAGAATGGGCCGGTGTAGGGAGTATTTCATAAAAATAGTGTCTGAGATTTTTCAGTGTTAAAAGCATGGGGCTATCGCGCTTTCTGCAAGCAGGAAGGTTGGTAACGACACAGTTCGGTTTCAAGGAGAAGAAGGTATGGCCAGAGCAAACTATCAAGTATTAGTTATCCCATATTATATTTCAAATGGAACAGTTCAATACTGCATCTTTCATAGAAGCGATATGGATATTTGGCAATTTATCGCAGGCGGCGGGGAAGATGAGGACGAATCTGCACTGGTATCGGCTAAACGCGAATCTTTTGAAGAGGCGGGGATCGGGATGGATGCTGCCTACTTCCCGCTGGACACACAATGCAGCATACCTGTAAGCTGTTTTCGTAACGCTCAAGAGATGTGGGGCGACGATTGTTTTGTGATTCCTGAATACTCTTTTGCCGTTATGATTCATGACAAAAATTTGAAAATCTCCAATGAGCATGTAGCGTTTGAATGGGTCGATTACAGGGAAGCTATCGGCCGGCTTAAATATGACAGCAACAAAACGGCACTATGGGAGCTGGATACCAGAATTAAAAAAGGTTTATGTAGAAGCTGAATCGGAGTTTGAGCTTGGCAAAGGCGAGATGCTTTAATAAACTAGAGGATCGGAAAAAATCTGCTGAAAAAGGAAGTGGTCCCATGGGGGAGAATACAAAACATGCCGATTTGAAGCTGGTTTCTTGGAATGTCAACGGTTTGCGGGCCTGCATGGGCAAAGGGTTCGCCCAGTTTTTGGAAGAAGAGGCCCCGGACGTGATCTGCCTGCAAGAGACGAAAATGCAAAAAGAGCAAGCGGATTTCCAGTTTCCCGGCTATTTTGAGTATTGGAATTCTGCTGTAACGAAAAAAGGCTATTCCGGTACGGCGGTGTTTTCTAGGGAAGAACCCCTTGCTGTGACCTATGGTATCGGCTTGGAAGAATTCGATGGGGAGGGCCGGGTCATTGCGGCGGAATACCCAGAGTTCTTTTTGGTGACGGTGTATACGCCCAATTCCCAGCGGGAACTGGTGCGCATCGATTACCGCATGGCTTTTGAGGACGCTTTCCGGGAATACCTGGCTGGGCTGCGGGACAAAAAGCCTGTGATCGTCTGTGGCGATATGAACGTCGCCCACCGTCCCATCGATTTAAAAAACGCAAAAAGCAACATCGGCAACGCTGGGTTCTCTTATCAGGAGCGGGGAAAATTCGCGGAACTTTTAGCGGTGGGATTTGTGGATACCTTCCGCCACTTTTATCCGGAAACGGAAGGGGCCTATTCCTGGTGGAGCTATATGTTCAACGCTCGGAAAAATAACGCCGGGTGGCGTATCGACTATTTCCTGGCGGACGAACGCCTGCTGCCCCGGTTGGGGGACAGCCGCATCCTTTCAGAGGTGGAGGGCAGCGACCATTGCCCTGTGGAGCTGATCTTGAAAAAAGGGGGAGACTTGTCATGACAGACCAGGAAACACTGCGCCAGTGGTTGGGGCAGGCAAAACGGACGGTGTTTTTGGGAGGGGCAGGTGTGTCCACTGCCAGCGGAATTCCCGATTTTCGCAGCGCCCACGGGCTTTATCAGCAGAAGAAAGCCGGGCTTTCCTATGAGGAAATGCTTTCCCACGGGTATTTTGTGCGCCACATGCCGGAATTTTATGATTTTATGCGGAATGTTATGCTTTATCCCAACGCCAAACCCAACCGGGCCCATTACGCTTTGGCGAAGCTGGAGCGGGAGGGGAAGCTGCGGGCGGTGATCACCCAGAATATCGATGGTCTGCACCAAATGGCGGGAAGCCGCAACGTGATAGAGCTTCATGGCAACGAGAACCGCTATTATTGCCTATCTTGCGGCAAACAGTATGATATGACTTGCGTCACGGGCATTTCTGGGGTTCCCCGGTGTGAATGCGGAGGCACTATCCGTCCGGATGTGGTGCTTTATGGGGAAAGCCTGAACGAGCAGGATTTGCGGAAAGCCATCCAATATGCTAGAGAAGCGGACTTGATGGTGGTGGCGGGAACTTCTTTGGTGGTGTATCCTGTGGCGGGTCTGGTGGAGTATCTTCCTTCCGGCGCCCGATTGGCCATCCTCAACCGGGACCCCACCCCTTATGATTCCCAGGCGGATTTAGTGATTCGGGAGGATCTGGTGGAAACGCTGGCATACTGCGCCGGGTTGCTGGCAGAGTGAAATTTCTTGACAATTTGCAGAAAATAGGATAGTATTAAAAGCAATACAATTTGAAAAAAGGATGGTGATTTGCGTTCATGGACAGTTCCAGTAGTGACGATTGTACACCTTGTCATACTTTGATTCCAAATTTCATTTTGATCGCATACGACATGCCTGTGCCCATTTTGCGGGAATAGGTGTGTTTTTTGTGCCTTTTTTTAAAAACTGTAGTTTTCTTTTGCGTTTAAAAATGAAATGAAGGAGTTCTATTTTATGTTAGCGAATGAATTGCCCAGTATATTGATAATGTTGTTCTGTATCTTGATGTCCGCTTATTTTTCTGCTACCGAGACGGCTTTTTCCTCTTTGAATTCCATTCGGATCAAGGTTTTAGCGGACAGCGGAAATAATAGGGCCAAACTGACGTATCGTTTGTCAGAGGATTATGACAGGTTGATTTCCACGATTTTGATCGGCAACAATATCGTGAACATCGCGGTAGCATCCATCGGCACCCTGCTTTTTGTGAAGCTGTATGGAGATGTGGGCGCTATGATCTCCACTGTGGTTGTGACCGTCTTAGTGCTGCTTTTCGGCGAGATCACCCCGAAAAGCATTGCCAAAGACTTCCCTGAAAAATTCGCCATGTTCAGCGCGCCCTTTATCAATGTGCTGATCCATGTGCTGGTTCCCCTCAACTTCTTGTTCTCCCAGTGGAAAAAGCTGGTTTCCAAGCTGCTCAATTCCCAAGAGGATTCGAAAATGTCTCAGGAAGAATTGATGATGCTGCTGGAAGAAGCCCAGAGGGATGGAAGCATTGACAAGGACGAAGGCGCCCTGCTGAAAAACGCCGTGGAGTTCCGGGACCTGGAAGCCCAGGATATCCTTACGCCCCGTGTGGATTTGATTGCGGTGAACGTCAACGCCACCAAAGAGGAAGTGGCTCAAAGCTTTACAGAATCTCACTACTCCCGTTTGCTGGTGTTCGATGAGGATATCGACAGTGTGGTGGGCGTGATCCACCAAAAAGACTTCTATACCGGCAACGGTGTTACGCCAAAGCCTATCCGCGAGATCATCACCCCGCCTATTTTCATCCATCCCACAGAAAAGGTCAGCGACTTGTTAAAGCTGCTGCAATCCCAGCAGTCCCACATCGCGGTGGTGATCGATGAGTATGGCGGCACGTTGGGTATCGTGACCATGGAGGACATTTTGGAAGAGCTGGTGGGTGAAATCTGGGACGAACACGACGAACAGGAAGAATCCTTCCAGCAGCTGGATGACAATACATATCTGATCGATGGCGACTTGACTTTTGACGATTTTTGTTCCTACTTTAAGATCGAGGATGAAGCCGACAGCGTTTCCCTTGGTGGATGGATCATGGAGCGGATGAAAAAAGTGCCGGACGCGGGAGACTCTTTCGAATATGGCGGTTTGTCCATCACGGTAGAGGAAATCTCCAACAACCGGATTCAGAAAGTGCGCGTGGTGAAGCTGGAACAGCCTGATGAGGGCGAAGAAACTGAAAAATAATTTACAGGCGCCAGAGGCTTTAACCTCCGGCGCTTTTGTGTTCCGGCAAAAAGAAAAGGCCAGCGGGAGTGTCATTCCCGTTGGCCTTTTGTTGGCGCTTACACTGCTCAGTCTGTTTGGTCCGGGGCGGTTTTAGAAGCTATCCGGCGGACCACTACGCTTTCGATACGGTGGTCTTCGATCTTCTCCACATGCAAGGCTACGCCGTCCACTTCCATGTCGAATTCTTCCCCGTCTTTGGGGATGGCGTTCAAGTAGGTGACGATCAATCCGCCCAGCGTGTCATAATCGTCGCTTTCGGGAAGTGGGAGCTCTAAATCGTCCACCAAGCTGCTGATGGGGGCGGAGCCGGCCACGCGCCACACGTTTTCGCCCAAGGGGAGGATCTCGGGCTGTTCCGCTTTGTCGAACTCATCGTAGATGTTGCCCACGATTTCTTCCAACAAATCTTCCATAGTGATGATACCCTCAGTGCCGCCGTATTCGTCTACCACCACGGCAATATGGATTTTCTCTTTCTGCATTTCTTTGAACAGGTTATCCGCTTTGATGGTTTCCGGCACGAAATGGGCAGGACGCAAAAGGTCTTTCAAGGGTGTGTGTTTGCCGGTGTTTCGGTCTAAAAGATAGTCGCGGGCGTTCAGGATTCCCAGAATGGTATCTACGCTTTCTTCATAGACCGGCAGACGGCTGCGGCCGTTTTCTTGAATCATTTCCAAAATCTCTTGGTCGGTGGCATCGATGGAAAGGGCGTCCATATCGCTGCGGGGAGTCATGGCTTCCCGCACGGAAATATCCCCGAACTCAAACACGTTTTGAATCCATTCCTGTTCGTCCTCGTCGATGGCGCCCTTTTCGCCGCCTAAATCCACCATCATGCGTATCTCGTCCTCAGTGACGCTTTCCTCTTCGGCTTCCACTTTCAAGCGCAGCAAACGGAGCACTCCGTTGACAGATTTGGAAAGCAGCCAGATCACCGGGCGCAGTATGAACGCCATGGCCCGGATCACTCCACAGGATGCTTTGGCTACCTCATAGGGCTTTTGCATGGCGATACGTTTTGGCACCAACTCTCCGAACACCAAAGTGAAATAAGAGAGGATGATGGTGATGATGACGATGGAGATCGTGTTCAAAGCAGCCAACGAAAGGGACTGGAACCCTAAGCCGTAGAAGAGCCAGTCGGCCAGATCGCCGGAGAAGTTCTCAGCGGCGAAGGCGCTTCCCAAGTAACCGGCTAACGTGATGGCGACCTGGATGGTAGATAAAAACCCAGAAGGTTCTTCCACCATTTTGCGCAGTTTGGCGGCGGTCTTATTGCCTTCTTCTTCCAGCTTGCGCAGCTTGGTGCTGTTCAATGAAACCACGGCCAGTTCCGTGGCCGCGAAAAAAGCGTTGATCAATATTAGAATGATTTGCAGTATGATTTCCAAAATAGAGCACTCCTTCTTTTAATAACGGAAAAGATCGTGAAATTACAAGGTACCGTCCCTAATTTCGTGGATAAAACCCGCCAGGAAAACACAAAAAAGCATAGCCTGCCATCCAAAAGGACGGCAAGTTATGCTTTATAAAATGCACATGTATCTGGTTGTTGGCGCTGGCAGGGTGACTGTCACCGTCGTTCATAGCTGGTAAAACCTCTCTTTAACTAAAATTATCCTCTTTATTATAGCGAAATCTGCTATATTTGTCAATTGCGATTTTGTGCCCAAAGAAAGTGAGGTCCTTGTTTTTGCCAGGCCCAAAGGGTATACTGAGGCTGAGAGGTGAGGGACATGAAAAAAATCCTGACAGCTATTTTCGTAGTGATGTTGGTTTTTTCCGGGTGTTCCCCCATCCAGGATGGATTGGGAGGAATGTCCGCTGTGCTGGGGGTAGACCTATCATCTGCCCAGATAAAGAAACAACTGGATGACCACGGAGGTTTTCACGGGGACGGCTCTTCTTATTGGGAACTGAGCTTTTCCGCGGAGGAAGGCGCGGCGCTGGAAAAGAGCATCCGGCAAACAGAGGGCTGGCGTGCTTTGCCTGTTTCGGAAGAAGGAGAGATCCTGCTTTATGGCAACGATGGAGTGGGCCCTTATCTGAAGTGGAAAGAACAGGGGATGTTTCCCAAAGTGGAAACGGGCTACTGGTTCTTTTACGACCGCCAAACGGGAAGCTATGAGACAACAGACGTGGCTTCTCGTGGGGCTTATAACTTTACCGCGGCGCTGTATGACAGCCAAACCTACACCCTCTACTATGGGGAGCTGGACACATGATATTGCAAAACGAAAGCCGGGGGATCCCCGGCTTTTTACTATCCTAAATATTTTTTCAACCGCTCCAACGGCGGGATGGAAAGCTTCAATACCAATCCGGTGAGAAGTCCGGTGAGCACCCCGAATACCAGCAGGAAAGGGACATAAAACAAGACGCTGATACTGGTGAGAAAATACGCCGCGCAGAGCTGTGCCCCGTTGTGGGCCAAAGCCCCGCAGATCCCTACGATACCCAAGGACGCTTTTGTGTGTTTTAGCAGAAGCCACATCACGAACGTGCTGAAAAGACCGCCGGAAAGGCTCATTACACCGGCGACACCGCCCCGGGTCATCAAGGCGAAAAGCCCTTTAAAGACCGCTAAAAACAAAGCGCTGGGAAGCCCTAAAGTTCCGGCGGCGTACATGGTGGCAATGTTGGAGAGTCCTAGTTTTGCGCCGGGAGGCATCATGGGAAGAGGAGGCAAAAGGCCTTCTAAAAAGGCGAGGGCCAAAGCCAAAGCCGCCAATAGGCCCGTAAATGCCACCCGGCTGGACGCGCGTTTCATGAAACCCCTCCTTTCCTCAGCAGACAATGTAGTGTTTAGTAGACCATCCTGTCTTAGTAGACGATACCGTCTCAGTAGACGATACCGTCTTAGTAGACGATACCGTCTTAGTAGACGATACCGTCTACGGGGTTTTCGCTGCCTTCCAGGCGCAAGGATACCTTGGCGGGCAGGCAGACAGCGCTTTCACCAGCCCGGGTGAGTTTGCCCGTCTGAACGCAGACTTGGTCTGGGCAGGTAGAAGAAACCACCGCGGCGCCCTGGGGAGAAAATTCAATGGATACTTGGATGCCGCCGGCCCCTTCCAGGGAGAAAGTCTCCGATTCCGTCAGCCGGGAAAGGTCCTTTTCCAACACAGTTTCACCGTCCAGTTCCACGATGGCTTTCGTCCCTTTAGGGGAAAGTGACAAGATCAGATACAGCGCCCCGGCGGCCAAGATCAACAACCCGCAAAATGCCAGCCCCCAAGGGGAGAGGAACCGTTTCTCTTCCATAAGCGCCTCACAGCGTACCGGCTAAGGTGTACGTCTGAGAATCCAGAGTAAACGTTTCCGCCAGGTTTTCGGTGATGTAGATTTCATGATCTGTTGTAATGAATACCGCCCCGCTTTGGAATTGCTCTAAAACAGGCAGGCTGTCCTCCATGCCCAGCACGAAGCAGGCGGTAGATAACGCGTCGCTTAACACACCGCTGGAACTCCACACCGTTACGGACACCAGGCCGCTCTCTGCCGGATAACCGGTGTCGGGGTCCAGGATGTGGTGGTAGGTGACGCCATCCTCAGTGAACTGCTTTTCATAGCTGCCCGAGGTGGAGAGAAATCCTGTTGGGATCGCCAGCTGTCCCAGGGAACCTTCGGAATCCGGGTCGCGCAGGGCGATCCGCCAAGGTTCGCCGGAAGGCTTTTCTCCGTAGACGCCCACGCTGCCTCCCACAGAGACCACCGCCCGTTCCGCGCCGGAATCTTCATAAGCGCTGACAGCGGCATCACAGGCAGCCCCTTTGCCCACAGCGCCCAGGTCGATAGCGGTGCCATGGGTTTGGAGCGCGGCGGTGCCGTCATCCAGCAGGGAAACGTTGGTGTAATCTACTTCCGGCAGCAGCGACTGGATAGTTTCCGCTTGGGGCAGCCGTGGGTCCTCGTCAAAGTTCCACAACCAGCTGATGGGGGCGATGGTCACATCAAAAGCGCCCTTACTGGCTTCGCATACTTCCAAAGCCGTGTGGAGCACGTCCCAGGTCTGCTGGTCGATAGAGATGAATTCCGTGCCGGCCTTTTGATTCAGCCGGGCCACGTCGCTGTTTTCAATCCGCCAGGAAATGAGGTTTTCCAGTTTCGTCACGGCAGAAGAAGCGGCTTGGGCGGCTTCCTCGCTGTTGGAGCCGTAGACAGTCTGTTGTACGTAGGAACCCATGGCGTAGGTGGTCAATGTATAGCCGTCGTCCTGGGTCCGAAAGTTGATCCACAGGGCGATAGCCAGCAACAGCAGGCCAAGCGTGAACAGAGAGATGGCCAGCCGGCGGGCGTTTTTTTCAGAAAGTTTGTTGAGCCATTGTCTCATAGGCAGCTCCCTTACAAGATGTTTCTGTGCGATTATCAGCCATTATAGCACGGTTTCAGCGGTTTGAAAAGAAAAACACTGGGAGGGGGAGGGCGTAATGCCCTCCCCCTCCCAGCTCAGGGAATATAGGGGGTCGCTTTTGCGTTGTACCCAGAATTATTTGTCCAGCATCTTGGCTGCATCGATCAGCATCTGCACCGCCAGGTCCACAGAGAACCGGGAAGTGTCGATGGTCAGGTCGTAATTCTGCAGATCGTCCCAGCGGTTATTGGAATAGAAATTGTAATAGTTTGCCCGCTGTTTATCCTTTTTGGTGACGAAATCCGGCGCCTTTTTCTCTTCGCACAGCCCTTTGCCCACGATTCGCTTGATGCGGGCGGTTTTGTCAGCGTGGACGAATACGTTCAGGCAGTTGGGATGGTCCCGCAGGATGTAGTCGGCGCAGCGCCCGATGATGACGCAGGGGCCTTCCTCAGCGGCTTTTTTGATGATGTCGGACTGGATGATGAACAGCTTATCGTTGATGGGCATTTCGTTAAGCCCGGGGACTCTGGCACCAAAAGCGTAGCTTCCCATAACCATAGAATAGAGCAGGCTGCTAGTGGCTTTTTCATCGGCGTCGGCGAATACTTCTTCTGAAAGGCCGCTCTTTTTGGCAGCCATGGCGATCAGGGCTTTGTCATAAAAGGGGAGGTCCAGCTTTTGAGCCAATTTCTCTCCTACTTCATGGCCTCCGCTTCCGTATTGGCGTGAAATTGTGATGACAGGCAGCATATGGATTCCTCCTTATAAAAAAAGCCTAATAAATTAGAAAGATATTTTATAATTATAGACAATATTTCTATAATTATAATACTCTCTTTTTCTTAAAAAGTCAACCTCAAATACGGACCGAGCTTGAAAAAAACAGCGGGGTAAGCTATACTAAAACAAATATTCAAAGCTCTGGAACCTAGGTTTTACGGCCATTTTCGGTTGGTGTTCACCGGGGATTCACACAGGAATGATAGCATGATCTCAAAGGAGCGGGCGGGAAACGGCCCGCCGGATTTATGAAACGGGGTGGATGGATGTATCGTATTTTGGTAGTGGATGACGAAGATAAAATCCGGGCGCTGATCCGGAAGTACGCGGAATTTGAGGGAAACCAGGTCACCGAGGCGGAAAACGGCATGGAAGCTGTGGAGCTTTGCCGGCGTCACCCCAACGATTTCGACATCATCATCATGGATGTGATGATGCCCGAACTGGATGGTTTTTCCGCAGTGGCGGAGATACGCAAGACCTGCAAAACGCCTGTTCTGATGCTTTCGGCCCGGGGCGAGGAATATGACCGCATTCACGGTTTTGAGCTGGGCGTGGACGACTATGTGGTGAAGCCTTTTTCTCCCAAAGAGCTGATGATGCGTGTCACCGCCATCATGAACCGGGTGCGTCCCCAGGAGGCGGCTCCCAAACGGAACGTGCTCACCTTTGGAGGGCTTTCCATCGACCTGGACGCCCGCATTGTCACGGTAGATGGGGAACGGGCAGAGCTTTCCCCAAAAGAATACGACCTGCTGGTGTATATGGCCCAGAATAAGAATATCGCTCTCACCAGGGAGATGCTCATCACCAACGTGTGGGGGTATGACTTTTACGGTGACGACCGCACGCTGGATACCCACATCAAACTGCTGCGGCGCAGCCTGGGGCCCTACAGCAAGCTGATCGTCACGCTGCGGGGCGTTGGCTACCGCTTTGAGGGCAACTGACCATGAACAAGCTGAAAAAGCGTCCGTTGGGCGTTTGGGAGCAGATCCTCTGCGGGTTTGGGATTTTTATTCTGGTGGTGGGCGCTTTGCTGTGGCTGTTCCAGATCGTGCTGCTGGACCCCTTTTACCGGGCGGTCAAAACAGCTCAGGTAAAAACCACGGCCGAATCCGTAGAGCGCTATCTGGATGACGAGAATATGGACGAGCAGGTAAAAGAGCTTTGCTTCAACACAGGCATCAATATTGTGGTTACCGACGAAATGGGGAGGCTGCTCTCCGGATGGAGGGCCACCCAAAAGGACAGTCTTTTGAACAATATGACCCGGGCTGGGCGGGCGGAGCTTTTTAACAATGTGAATCTGCAAGGCGGAACCCATTTGACCAGCTACCGTTCTCCTTTTGTGAATTGGGATGGCTCACAGGATGAGGTGATCCTCTATGTCACCATTACCCGCACCCCTTCCGGGCAGAACCGTATGGTGCTATTAGAAAGTGAGATCACGCCGGTAGATTCCATCAAAGAGACATTGGTGGTGCAGGTGACGACCCTCACTGTGGTGATGGGGTTGCTGGGTGTGGTTCTGGCGCTGTTCATCGCCCGGAAAATATCCCTGCCTTTAACGGCTATCAACGATTCCGCCAAACTGCTGGCCCGTGGGGATTACGGCATCAGTTTTGGGGAGCACGGCGCCCGGGAGGTGCGGGAACTGGCCCGCACGCTGAATTACGCCGCCGGGGAGCTTTCTAAGGTGGAGGGCCTGCGCCGGGATTTGCTGGCCAACGTTTCCCACGATCTGCGCACGCCCCTGACCATGATCAAGGGGTATAGCGAGGTCATGCGGGACCTGCCGGGAGAGAATACCCCGGAAAACGTGCAGATCATCATCGACGAAGCGGAACGGCTGACCAACCTGGTCAACGATCTGCTGGATCTCTCTAAGCTGGAAGCGGGGGTGCTGCCCCTGGAAAAGACCCGCTTTAACCTTACGGCAAGTATACGGCAGATTTTGCACAGGTATGATAAACTGGCGGATTACCGGTTCCCCTTCCAGTATGAGGAAGAGGTTTGGGTAGATGCCGACGAGCTGAAGATCTCCCAGGTGGTATATAACCTGGTGAACAACGCCATCACCTATTCTGGCGAGGATAAGACCATCACCCTTTGCCAGACAGTAGAGCAGGACAAAGTGCGGGTGTCCGTCACCGATACCGGGGAAGGGATTCCCCAAGACAAGCTGAAAGATATCTGGGAACGTTACTACAAAGTGGATAAGGAACACAAACGCGCCCAGATGGGCTCTGGTTTGGGACTTTCCATCGTGAAGAATATCCTGGATAAGCATGGCGGGGCGTATGGTGTTTCCAGCCAGCTGGGAAAAGGCAGCACTTTCTGGTTCGAGTTGCCTTTGTCCCCTCAGAAGGCGCTGCCCTCTCCCGAGCAGGAATCATGATTCCACACTGAGACTGAGCCGCCTAAATCTGAAAAACGACAGCGGCCGGAGGTTTTTTGGTTGCCACTTTACTTTTTTCAAAAAAGGGGTACAATAAAAGAGCGGTAAAGCCGCGGCAAATGAGAAAGGAAGAGAAAAATGAGCGAAAATTGCACCCACGATTGTTCCAGCTGTGGGGAGAACTGCCCTTCCCGGCAGCAGCCCCAAAGCTTTTTAGAGCGTACGAACGACCTGAGCCATGTGAAAAAAGTCATCGGCGTGGTCAGCGGCAAAGGAGGCGTGGGAAAATCCCTGGTTACCTCGCTGCTCGCCACTGCCCTGCGCCGCCGCGGCAATGAAGTAGCCGTGCTGGACGCAGATATCACCGGCCCTTCCATCCCCAAGTGCTTCGGCATGAAGCAGCGGGCTTTGTCCGATGAAAGCGGCATTTACCCGGTGGAAAGCAAGACCGGCGTGAAAGTGATGAGCATCAACCTGCTGCTGGAGGAAGAAACTTCCCCCGTGGTGTGGCGCGGCCCCGTGATCGCCGGGGCGATCAAGCAGTTTTGGACGGATGTGATCTGGGGCAACGTGGATTACATGTTTGTGGACATGCCTCCCGGAACAGGCGATGCTCCTTTGACCGTGTTCCAGTCTTTGCCGCTGGATGGCATCCTCATCGTCACCTCCCCCCAGGAGCTGGTGTCTATGATCGTCTCCAAAGCGGTGGAGATGGCCAAGATGATGAACGTGCCTGTGCTGGGCCTGGTGGAGAACATGAGCTATGTCCAGTGCCCGGATTGCGGGAAAACGATCCATGTGTTTGGCGAGAGCCATATTGATGAAGTCGCGGCCAAATATGCTTTGAAGGTGGTGGGCAAGCTGCCCATGGACCCCAAGTTGGCATGGGCTTGTGACAAAGGCGCCATCGAGCTGTTCGAGGGGGATTGGCTGGAAGGCGCCGCGGATATTATCGAAAGTTTGCCGGAGAAGGAAAACTGATCTGGAGAAACAAAGTTGCTGTGAGAAGCGCGGGGGAGGTTTCTGGTAAAAGCCAGGGCCTGCCGCGCTTTTTTGCTTAAAATGGGCCGTTGAAAAAGGCCGCAATTTTATGAAAGAGAAGGTGGGAATGGTATGAAGATCGCCATTGTGTATCAAAGCCTGACCGGGAATACCAAAGCCGTGGCGGAAGCCATCCGGGAGGCAGTGTCAAAACAGGAGATCGTTTGGTTTGGAGAGCCGGGCGAACCGGTGGAAGCGGATTTGTATCTGGTAGGCTCTTGGACAGACAAGGGCTTGTGTCACGAGGGGACCGCCGCCTATTTGAAGTCTTTGCGGGGAAAAAAGATCGGCTATTTCGGCACCGCAGGCTTTGGCGGTTCCCAGGAATATTACGATATGCTGTTTCAACGGATCAAGTCCCTGATTGATGGGAGCAACCGGATTTTGGGCTGTTATTACTGCCAAGGGAAAATGCCGCAAAGCGTGCGGCAACGGTATGAGAAGCTATCGCAGGAAAATCCTGAAGACGCTAAAGCGCAGGCAAGCCTGGAAAACTTTGACCGGGCTTTGAGCCACCCCGACGCGCAAGATCTGGAAGGGGCGAAAAAGTGGGCGCAAGACATGGTTGCCCTGGGGGAATGACCCGAAAAATGGCAGATTTGGCGGATTAGAAAAATGCTTTTTGCAGGATTGAAAAATAAAAATTTCAAAAATTGCTTGACAAGGCCGCAATAGTTGTGGTATTTTATTTTGCGGAAAACGTGAGGACGCGGAGTAGTAAGCTTCAAGCCCTGTCAGAGAGATGCCGGATGGTGCGAGGCATCGAGGAAGCGAAAAGCTGAACTGACCGCTGAACGGCCGTGCCGAACGCAGTAGGTGCGGACGGGGTTGCGCCCGTTATTAAGCGCAGGGGTATCCAGTTGTGTCTGTTGACGCGGCCTGTACCCGTTAAGGTGCATTTCGTATATGAAATGAAGAAGAGTGGTACCGCGGAAGCTTTGCTCTTTCGTCTCTTCTGTCCCCCTGGGCAGAAGGGCGAAAGAGCTTTTTTGTTGCCTGGGGAAATGAATCTATTCCTTAGGAGGCTGTTATTTATGAACAAAGTATCCGCAAAGATTCCTTTCATCACACTTTTCTCGGTGGGTGCGGTATTGTTTTCCGCCCACGCGGGAGGCGGTTTCGCCACTGGCAACCAGGCCCATACCTACTATGTGGGGCTGGGCTGGCTGGGCCCCATCAGCGCGGTGGGCGCCATGCTGTTGTTGACCATCACCATGCGGGAGGCCATGCTCATGTACAACACCCGTGGCCTCAGCTCTTATAAAGAACTGTTTAAAACGCTGTACCATCCTTTTGATAAACTGTTTGTGCTGTTCGAGATCTTTTTCTACATCATGGTGCTCATGGCTGTGGCGGCAGCCATTTCCGGCGCGGCTTCGGCGTTGGAAAATTACTTTGGCCTGAACTATTACGTCGGCATCGTTTTGGTGGGCGCGTTGGTTTTGAGCTTGACCATTTTCGGCGCGGACCTTGTCCGGGCAGCCAGCACCTATATGGGAATCGCCATCCTGGTGACCGCGGTAGCCATTTACGCTGTTGGCGTTGCTTATAGCGGGAATTTGCAGAGCGTCCTTTGGAAAGATTTTGAGACCCAGGGCTTCGGGAATATCCCCCAGGCTATTTTGAACTGCTTCACCTATGCTGGGTTCCAATGCGTGACTTTGCCCACCATGATCGCCTGCGGCACGCCTTTGACCACCAAGAAAGCTTGTTCCCGTTCCATGTGGATTTCCTTTGGTATGAATTCTGTGGCTTTGGTGCTTTCCATCTTCATGCTCATCTCCTGGCAGGGGATGTACACCTCTGTGGAAGGCGGCACGGTTATCCCCACCTTGACGGTGTGCAAAGAAATGGGCATGGGCTGGCTCACTGTAGTGTACGGCGTGTGCTTGCTCCTCTGCTTGATCTCCACCGGCGTGACCACCACCTTCGGATTTGTGGCCCGGTTTGAAAAACATCCTATGTTCCGGAAGATCTCTTCCGCTCCGGCCCGCAGCGCAGTGGTGGCGGCGTTCATCATCATCTTGTCTATGACCATCTCTTTGGCAGGGCTTTCCAACATCATCAAATACGGCTATGGATATTGCGGTTACTTCGCCATCGCCGTGGTGATCGTTCCCTTCCTGACAGTAGGTGTGTATAAGAACCGCAAATATCTGAAAGCCCATCCCGAAGCGGAAAACCGGCAGCGTCCGGTTGTTGTGAAGATGGAAGAGGAAACCCAGGGCCAGGCGATCCCCGCTGGCAATTTTGAGAAAGAAGGCTGCTGATTATGCAAGAAACATTGTTCCCCGGCTATACCATTGGCGATGACGCCTATACTAATATCCCCGCGGTGTGCGCCCCTTTTGGGAAGAAAGCCGCGGTTATCGGCGGAAAACACGCTCTAGCCGCCGCGGAGGAGAAAATCCGTAAAGCTGTGGAAGGCTCGGATATAGAGATTACCGGCACCTTCTGGTATGGCGGAGAATCTTCGGTGGAAAACATCCAGATGCTCATTCCCAAGGTAAAAGACGCGGATATGATCTTCGCTGTGGGAGGCGGCAAGGCCATTGATACTTGCAAGGTGCTTTCCCATATGACCCACCGGCCTTTCTTCACCTTTCCCACCATTGCTTCTACATGCGCTTCCTGCACCAGCCTAGGAATTCTATACCATCCGGACGGCAGCTTGCGGGAATATTCCTTTTCAAAAATCCCCCCCAATCATATTTTCATCGATCCCCAAATCATTGCCGACGCCCCGGTGAAATACCTATGGGCCGGCATGGGGGACACCATGGCAAAACACTTTGAGTGCACTACTTCTTCCCGGGGGGATGTGCCTGCCCACTCCGACGCAATGGGCATCGCTTTGAGCACTATGTGCGCCGAGCCCATCCTGCGGTGGGGCCATCAGGCCATGGAGGATTGCAAAGCCCACCGTGTCACCAATGAGCTGACCGAGGTGATTCTGGGCATCATCGTTTCCACTGGGCTGGTTTCCAACTTTGTGCAGGTGGACTACACCACTGGCATGGCCCACGCCATTTACAACGGCTTTACCATTCTGCCCAGCACCGAGGAACATCATCACCTGCATGGAGAGGTGGTCTCTTATGGTATCTTGGCCATGCTCACCGTAGATAAACAGTATGAGGAACGGGACAAGGTAATGAGATTCAACAGGTCCATCGGCTTGCCCACAAAGCTTGCGGATATCCACGCCACGCCCCAGGACTTGACTGCCGTAGCGGAAAAGGCCTTAAAGGGTATCGATGTGCGCAAGTGGCCTTATCCGGTGACGGTAGAGATGCTGGTGGAAGGCATGAAGGAGCTGGAAGAATATAGCCAGAGCTTTGCAGGATAAAAATAATTTTGCAAGTGGCACTTGACATTCTTTCAAAATTGGTGTAACCTAATTGTACACCACAAATTAATAAGCTTTGTTTTAGAAAAGCGAAAGGAAAGGCTACGACGAAGACGGTCTGGCTGACCTTCCTGCAGAGAGCCGGCGGTTGCTGCGAGCCGGTGGAAGGCGCTGAGGGACCAATCCCTTCTGAGCCGGAGGCCCCAAATCTGAAAAACCAGAGAGTAGGCGTCTCCCGTGTATGCTGCGTTAGTGCATAGGGCTTGCTGGAGCCCGACGAGGTGGCGTGAAAGCGCAATTTGAGTGGTACCGCGGATTTTTAGTCCGTCTCAAGGAGAGTTCTTTGAGACGGACTTTTTTATTTTTGCCCCGGTACGATGTTTGGCGGCTTCTAAAGCCAAACTCGCAGGAGCTGCTGTAACATGCGGCAGCCCCTGGCCAGCGCCGGAATAGTTACCAGAAAGGAGCAGACTCATGGAAAAAACCGATTTGAAAACACAACTTGCGGAGGTGGCGGAACGTATCCGCACCATGCGGGAGATCACCGGCCTTTCGGAAGAGGAAATGGCCAAGTGTACCGGTGTGAGCCGGGAGGAATATGAGCAGTGCGAGGCCGGGGAAAAGGATTTCAGTTTTACGTTTATTTACAAGTGCGCCCAGCGTTTTGGCATCGACCCCACCGACTTGATCAAAGGCGTCAGCCCTACTCTTTCCAGCTATACCATTTCCCGAAAGGGCGATGGCTTGCCCATCACCCGGCGGCAGGGCTTTAAATATCTGAATATGGCTCCCCTGTTCAAGAATAAGACCGCCGAGCCCTTCTTTGTCACCATGCCCTATTCTGAGGCAGAACAGAACGTGGCCATCAAGCTCTCCACCCATGTGGGCCAGGAGTTTGACATCGTGGTAAAAGGCGCTATGAAGATGCAGGTGGGCAACCATGTGGAGGTGCTTCACGAAGGCGACACAATCTATTATAATTCCAGCACACCTCATGGTATGATCGCCACTGAGGGCGCTGAGTGCCAGATCTATGCCATCGTGCTGAAAGGCGCTGAAGAGTTTGCTCCGGAGCAGGACCGCTTCCAGAAGCTGATCGACGCCAAGCTGGCCCGTCAGGACCGGGAGACGGTTTCTTCTCCCTTTGTAAAGACCACTGTGGATGAAAACGGCATCTTGAATGGCATCCAGTTCCAAAACGAAGAAAAGTTCAACTTTGCCTTTGACATTGTAGATAAACTGGCGGAAAAGTGTCCCGATAAGCTGGCCATGCTCCATGTGGCCAAGGATAAGACCGAGCGGCGTTTCACCTTCTCCGATATAAGCCGCTGGTCCTCTAAAACTGCCAATTATTTAGAAAGCTTGGGCATCCAGCGGGGCGACCGGGTGATGGTGGTTCTGAAACGCCATTATCAGTTCTGGTTTGTCATCACTGCGCTGCACAAAATGGGGGCGGTCATCATCCCCGCCACCAATCTGCTGATGGAGCACGATTTCGATTACCGTTATAAAGCCGCTGGGGTAAAAGCCATCCTTTGCACTTCTGACGGCCAGGTCGCAGATGAGGCAGAGAAAGCGGCCCGCAACAGCGATACCGTCCAAGTGAAAATCATGGTGGGCGAAAACCGCCTGGGCTGGCACGATTTTGACAAGGAAGTGGAAGCTTTCCCCGACACCTATGAGCGCAAGCCCGATGCTCCCTGCGGCAGCGACCCCATGCTCATGTTCTTCACTTCCGGCACCACCGGTTATCCCAAGATTGCCGAGCACAACTACAAGTATGCCCTGGGCCACTATATCACCGCCAAGTATTGGCACAATGTAAATCCGGAGGGCCTCCATTTCACCATCTCCGATACTGGATGGGGCAAGGCGTTGTGGGGCAAGTATTACGGCCAGTGGATGAACGAGGCGGCGATCTTCACCTATGACTTTGACAAGTTCGATGCCCATGACATCCTGCCCATGTTTGCGAAATACCATATCACCACTTTCTGCGCTCCGCCTACCATGTACCGGTTCTTCATCAAAGAGGACCTTTCCAAATATGATTTGTCCTCCATTGAGTATTCCACTACCGCCGGCGAGGCTTTGAACCCGGAAGTATATGAGCAGTGGAAGCGGGCCACAGGCATGTCCTTGATGGAAGGCTTTGGCCAGACTGAGACCACTTTGACGGTATATAACCCTGTGGGCACCGTGCCCAAGTCAGGTTCCATGGGTGTCCCCAGCCCCCTGTATGATGTGGATATCATCCTGCCGGACGGCACCAGCGCTCCTGTGGGCGAGACGGGCGAGATCGTGGTGCGCACGGATAAGGGCGCTCCCTGCGGCCTGTTCATGGGTTATTATTTGGATGAGGAAAAGACCCGAGAAGCATGGAGCGACGGCGTTTATCACACCGGTGACACCGCCTGGCGGGATGAGGACGGCTATTTCTGGTATGTGGGCCGTACGGATGACGTGATCAAATCCTCCGGTTACCGCATTGGGCCCTTCGAGATCGAAAGTGTCATCATGGAACTGCCCTATGTGTTGGAATGCGCGGTCACCAGCGCTCCGGACCCAGTGCGTGGTCAGGTGGTAAAAGCCACCATCGTGTTGACCAGGGGCACGGAAAAGAGCGAGGAACTGAAAAAAGAGATCCAAACTTATGTGAAAAAGCATACCGCTCCCTATAAGTATCCCCGGATCGTGGAATTCCGGGATGATCTGCCTAAGACCATCAGCGGCAAGATCCGCCGTGTGGAACTGAAAGGCTGATCCAGCTTTCTTATAAGAAAGCTGGGCAAAGAATTTAAAGCCGCGTGTTCGTGCGCGTTGCTTACTTCGTCTGGTGGAGGTCAGCCGAAAATCGCCATGGCGCTTTGCCAAGGAACGTGCTATACTAAAACTATGCCAGTAACAATCACCTTTACTTATAGAAAGGAAGGATTCCCATGAGCAAGATCGAAGAAAAGCTGCAGGAGCTGGGCCTTTCCCTGCCCACGCCTCCCGCAAAGGCTGGTTCTTACGCCCCGGCGAAAAAATTTGCCGGCAACCTGTACTTTATTTCCGGCTGCGGCCCCTCCATTGGTTCGCCCATTACCGGCACCTTGGGAAAAGACGTCACTGCCGAGCAAGGCTATGACTATGCGAAAAACAGCATGTTAAACGTGCTGGCGGTTTTAAAACGGGAGATCGGCGACTTGGACAAGGTGAAAAACGTAGTGAAAGTCACTTGCTTTGTGGCTTCTACTCCTGATTTTTATGCCCAGCCCCAGGTGGCCAACGGTGGCACGGAACTGCTCATGCAGCTTTTCGGGGAAGAAGTGGGAATGCCCAGCCGTTCCGCGGTGGGAGTCAGCGCACTGCCCTTGAATATGCCTGTAGAAACCGAAGCCCTCTTTGAGGTGGAGGAATAAAACCAGCAAAAGAAGAGCCGTCCAATTAGGACGGCTCTTTTTCGTTTGGTTCTGTTTTATGGAGTGGTGTAAATATTGGTGGGGCCGTCGGCGCCGCCGATGATGACCGCGGAGGGACTGCTTTTCAGAGGGGTGTAATTTTCGTACCGGCTCATGTCATAGTTGAAGGTGCGGCAGATATCCGGGTCGTCGATGGTGATTTCAGAAACCGTTACGGAACCAACGGTTTCCTTCCCATACCGGGCGTCCAGCATAAGGAGGATGCCGGTCTCCTGGTCCACATACATCTGGAACTGGTCGGCCCCGGTCTGAGCCGCATAGCTGCTGGAGACTTTGCCAACCACATTGAAGCACTGGCGGCCGCAGTATTCCACCGAGCCTTCCACTGCCCACAAGTCTTTGGCCGACAGATAACCAAAGGCATACTCCTGGGGGAACAGGCATTCCCTGGAACCGCTGGCGTTGGTGGGGTCGCTGCGGTAGCAGTAGTTGGGGTCACCGTTTTCATCCACGTAATAACGCTCTGCCAGTCCGGGCCATTCCTCTTCCAGGGAGTGGCGTTTTTCTATGCTGCCTGCGGCAAAAACAGTCTTTGCCTGATTATCGTATTCACACACATTGGAACCGTCGGCGTAGGTCTCCTGAGAGAAATTGGGGTCGATGGAGGTGGTACAAGTCCCATGGGCGATGCCCGTATCCAGGTTGGTCTCGATCTGGTATTTCCAGGTCTGGTCGTCCCCTGGGTACATGACTGTGAAATTCACCCGGGCCGTAGAGAAATAGTCCACGCTGTTGAGCATTTTATAATAGACTTCTTCCTGGGTGTTGTCAAAAGAGGTGGGAGCGTTACTGCGGTTAACACTAGAGCCGCCTTCCAGGCTTGGCAGTTCTAGTGTGAAAGCCAATGCCATTTCCGGGATAGATTCTGTTTGGCCTTCTTCTTCCGGCATGGAGAGAATGAAATGTCCGGTGATCTCCTGCCCAGACAACTCCTGGGGGAAGGTGAAGTAAACAGGCGCGCACTGGTAGAGTGAATCTTTCCCTTCGTATTCTTGAGGTTCCCAGGAAAGAGTGGTCCCTTCTACTGGGAAGAGCTCGAAGCTTTTTCCAGCGGCATCGGTAAAACTCAGCCGTGCCGACCAGAGAGATGCTTCCTCCGGATTCTGGTCCAGGGGCAAGTCGCAGATGATCTGAGCTGTCAGCCCAAGAGTGGGAGCGTTTTCTGCGTCTGCAATTTTCACAGAGTCGGGGACGATCCCCGATATAGACTTCGGCAACTGCTGTTCGGGCAGGTCTACGGTGAAGTCCGCTTTTGGGAAGAACTGGATAGGGAGATCCATCCCCTGGGTAAGGTCGGTTACAGTCAGGGACAAAGTGGTGTCAAACTGGCCGATCAGTCCGGTTTGTTTTTGATATTCTGGGTCCAGACGCACTACCAAGGGGGAGCAGCGGTAGGTGTTTTCCCCGGTTTCTGTCCATTGGCTGAAGATGTCCCGGCTTTCTCCATAATACACAGAGGGCTCCACGTCACCGTCCTTCGTGTGGAACGCCAGTCTGTAATCCCAGCCGTACAGTTCGCTGGCATTTGCGTTGTCCAGGTCCATGTCGGTGGTGGCTTCCAGGTCGAGGGTCACCGCCCAGGCATCCTCGTCGAAGGTGGCGTCTGTCACAGAGAGTTCAAAGTAGGTGCCGGTAACCGGGGGAACCTCTGCGGAAAGGGACGAGGTCTGTGATTGTGTTCCCGGGTTTACCGACATGGGACGTAAAGAGATTCCCACTCCTGCGATGAGGGCCAGTGCCAGACAAGCTGTCAATACAGCCCAAGGGCGGTAACGCCGGGTCACAGGGGCCGCCCATTCCCCCTGAGGAGGAGCAGGTTCCACAGGCTGCTCCAAACCCAGTTTTTGAAATGTTTTGGAGGTCACGGCTTGTTTATCCACAGGTGCAGGCAATACGTTTTCCAGCTCCTGGGAAAAGGCGTCTGTCAGCAGACGATCTAAGTGTTTCATCAAAAGTCCTCCTTTCTCAAGATGGCCCGCAGCTTTTCCCGGCCCCGTTTCAGCCGGCTCTTCACGGTGGATTCGTTCATGGATAGTTCGCTGGCAATCTGCCGCACCCCTTGTTTCCAAAAATAATGGCGCAGGAAAATATCCCGGTCGGTGGACTCCAGGGACATCACGGCTTTTCGTACCAGCTGCGTTTCCTCTTGACGCTCCCAGAACCGGACAGGAATTTCGTCCCCGCCAGCCAAAACCTCTTCCTCCAGCGGAAGGTTTAGCCGCAAAGCCCGCAAATACTTTAAGGCCCGGTTTCGCGCTACCACTCCCAGCCAGAGCTTTAAGTCGCTGTCCTCCCGCAGATCGGCGGCGGACCGCCACAAGGACACAAAAACATCAGAAGCCAATTCTTCCAAATCTTCCTGCGTTCCAAATTTTCCTAAAACTTTTCGGATGACCCCGGCTACGTAAGGGCTGTACCGGTTGATGGCGGTTTCCAATCCGCGGGAATCTTGGGCCCGCAGCGTGGCTAAAAGTTTTCGGTCGATCTCCTTTTTCAAAATCATCCCCTCCTTGCTCTCTCCGCCTATATGAATCCAAAGAAGATGGGTTTGGTTGCAAAAAAAGGCGGCCCATAGGCCGCCTTTTACAAGTTTTTTCGCTGTTTATTATTTATGATATAGCTTTTTAGACTGATATTGGGGTTCGCAGGTCAGGTTGACCCCCAACCGCCGGAAGGTATCTTCGTCCACATGAGAGAGGATCACCGTGGAATGGGCTTCGCAGCCGCGAAGCTTTTTCAGCTGAGCCATGGCCAGTTCGGCGGTGGGATTGGTAGCGGCGCAAATAGAAAGGGCTACCAAAATCTCATCGGTGTGCAGCCGTGGGTTCACACTGCCCAGATGGGTAGTTTTCAGCTTTTGGATGGGCTCGATGACGATGGGGGAGATCAAATGGATATCCTTTTGGATGCCGCCTAAAGCTTTCAAAGCGTTGAGCAGCGCCGCGGATGAAGCGCCCAGCAAAGCGGAAGTTTTTCCGGTAACGATCTGCCCATCGGGGAGCTGGATAGCCGCCGCGGGAAGGCCTGTCTCTTCCGCCTGCCGCAATGCCGGGGCGATCACAGGACGGTCCTCGGGGGAAATGCCAGCTTTGTTCATAAGCAGCTCGACTTTGTAAACTTCTTCCTCGCCCAAAGCGCCTTCCTGACGCTGGTCGCACAAAGCGTTATAGTAACGGCGGATGATCTCCTGGCAGGATGCCTGCCGGCAGACGCCGTCGTCCACGATGCAGTTGCCCGCCATGTTCACGCCCATATCGGTGGGGGATTTGTAGGGGGATTTCCCGGCGATTTTTTCCAGCATGGCGTTGAGCACGGGGAACACTTCCACGTCCCGGTTGTAGTTGACAGCGGTTTCCCCATAAGCTTCCAAATGGAAGGGGTCGATCATGTTCACGTCGTTCAGGTCGGCGGTGGCGGCTTCGTAGGCCAAGTTTACCGGATGGTTCAGGGGCAGGTTCCAGATGGGGAACGTCTCGAACTTGGCGTATCCCGCCTTGATGCCCCGTTTGTATTCGTGATAAAGCTGAGAGAGGCAGGTGGCCATCTTGCCGCTGCCCGGGCCGGGGGCGGTAACTACCACCAGGGAACGGCTGGTTTCCACATACTCGTTTTTGCCAAAGCCCTCATCGCTGACGATGAAGGGGATATTGGAAGGATAGCCGGAAATGGTGTAGTGGCGGAACACTTTTACACCCAGGCTTTCCAAACGGGCCTGAAAGGCTTCGGCTGCGGGCTGGGCGGAAAACTGGGTGAGCACAACGCTGCCCACATACAGGCCGATGCCCCGGAACGCGTCGATGAGCCGCAGCACGTCCACATCATAAGTGATGCCCAGATCTCCACGGACCTTGTTCTTCTCGATGTCCGAGGCGTTGATCACGATGACGATCTCCGCCTGGTCCTTCATCTGAGACAGCATGGTCACTTTGCTGTCGGGCTGAAAGCCGGGCAATACCCGGGAAGCGTGGAAATCGTCGAACAGTTTGCCGCCGAATTCCAAATAGAGCTTGCCGCCGAAGAGACGGATGCGTTCCCGGATTTTCTCCGACTGCATCTGCAGGTATTTTTCGTTGTCAAAACCGATGTTGTTCCCCATTACCATACCCCCGCTATCGTGTGATCTTCAGAAAAACAGACGCGTTGCCCGCGCCTTTGTTTTATTATAGCAGATTCTTTTCGGCACTACAAGGCGGGGAAGAAGAGAAAATCGAAAAGTGGGAGCGCCCCGTTTGCATTTGGGAAATTTTTTTGAAAAACCTTGGAAAACAGGTGCAAAACAAAACAGGATATGCTAAAATGTACGTACCATTTTTATTTGCTTCACGGGAGGTCATTCCGATTATGAAAGTAGAAGAGATCAAAGCGGCGGTGCGCCAGGGCCAGGGAGTACTGGGGATCGAGCTGGGCTCCACCCGTATCAAAGCGGTGCTGATCGGCCCGGACCACGCTCCCATCGCTTCCGGCGCTTGGGATTGGGAAAACAGCCTGAAAGACGGTGTGTGGACGTATTCTATGGAAGAAGCCTGGAAAGGGATTCAAAACGCTTACGCCCAAATGGCCCAAGAGGTGCTGGAAAAATACGGAGAACCTCTGCGGCGGCTGGGCGCCCTGGGATTTTCCGGCATGATGCACGGGTATCTCCCTTTTGATAAAGAAGGGGCGCAGATTTGCGAGTTCCGCACTTGGCGGAACACCATCACCGAAAAGGAAGCCGCCGAGCTGACGGAGCTTTTTGGTTTTAACATCCCTCAGCGGTGGAGCGTGGCCCATTTATACCGGGCCATCCGCCTGGGAGAAGACCATGTGGAAAAGATCGGCTATCTCACCACTTTGGCGGGGTATATCCATTGGAAACTCACCGGGAAAAAAGTGCTGGGCGTAGGGGAGGCTTCCGGCGTATTCCCTATCGACAGCAGCGCCATGGGCTATGATATGGCTATGGTGGAGAAATTCGACAAGCTGGTGGCGGAAAAGCACCTGCCCTGGAAGCTGTTGGAAATCCTGCCCCAAGTGATACCTGCAGGCGAAGATGTCGGATGCCTTACCGCCGAAGGCGCGAAGCTGTTGGACCCCACCGGCACTCTGGGACCAGGTGCGCCTCTTTGCCCCCCGGAAGGGGACGCCGGTACAGGCATGGCGGCTACCAACAGTGTGCGCATCCGCACCGGCAACGTGTCTGCGGGAACCTCGGTGTTCGCCATGGTGGTGTTGGAGAAACCTCTTTCCAAGGTGTATCCTGAAATCGATATGGTGACTACGCCGGACGGTTCTCCGGTAGCCATGGTCCATTGCAACACATGCACTTCCGACTTAGACGCTTGGGTAAAGCTGTTCAGCCAGCTGCTGGAAGCGGCCGGCGCGCAGGTGAAAAAATCTGATCTGTATGATTTGCTGTATCACCAGGCACTGCTGGGCGACCCTGACTGCGGCGGGCTGGTAAGCTACAACTGCTATTCCGGCGAGCCTGTAGTGGGCTTGGAGGAAGGACGTCCTTTGCTGATGCGCCAACCGGAGAACAAGCTGACCCTTGGCAATTTTATGCGGGCCCAGCTTTACGCCGCTATGGCTACCTTGCAGATCGGCATGGACATCCTGTGGAAAGAGAACGTCCAGGTAGAGAAGCTTTACGGCCACGGCGGGCTGTTTAAAACAAAGGGCGTAGGCCAGCGCTTGCTGGCAGGGGCCTTGGGCGTGCCGGTAGCCGTGATGGAAACCGCCGGCGAGGGAGGCCCCTGGGGCATGGCGCTGCTGGCGGCTTATCGTAAGAACCGCCAGGAGGGCGAGAGCCTGGCGGATTACCTAGAGGGGAGAGTATTTGCTGGGACTTCTGGAGACTGCGTGGAGCCTTTGGCGGAGGACCAGGAAGGGTTTGAAAAGTACATCCAGCGCTACCGCAGCGGCTTGGCTGTGGAAAAAGCCGCCGGCGAGGCGTTAAAATAAAGCGGAATCCGTTTTCATGAAAAGGCTCTCCTCAGGGGGAGCCTTTTTCCTTGCGGACCCCGGCGGTTTGCGCTATAATGAAAAAACATCGCTTGCAAAAAAGGAGGATTTTCCTATGAACGAAAAGGAAGTGGCGGAGCTGCGGCGACGGTTTCGGCCGGAAAAGAGCAGCGTCACCCATGTGCGGGGCTGTTACGTCAGCGACCAGGGAGAGATCGTCTCCCAATTTGACCAATCACTGGCCTTGATGCCCCAGGAAGAGGGGGAAAACCTGCTTTCCCTGCTGCGGCGTACCTTGTCCGGCGGGCTGGGGAGGAATTTGATCAATCTTTCTTTTACCACCGCCCAAGTGGTGGATAGCCCGGAGCATAAATTGCTGATGGCGCTGCGGGATTCGGAACTGCGCGACGAGGAAGCGGTAGGAACGTTTTTTCAGCAGGTGGCGGAAAGCTTCCGGCTGGAAACCGGCTATTTGATTCTGCTGGCTTATGATTCCTACGATGTGCCTTACCGCGCGAAAGACGGCGTCAGTCTGGAGGACGCTTCTGAAACGGTATATTCTTACATTCTGTGCAGCTTGTGCCCGGTCAAGCAGACGAAGCCTGTGCTGAGCTATCATGTGCCGGAAAACCTGTTCCGCAACCGGGATGTGGAATGGCTGGTGTCTCCCCCGGAGGCAGGGTTCCTGTTCCCCGCGTTTGACGACCGGTGCGCCAACCTATACGAGACCTTGTATTATACGAAGAACACCGCAGAGAGCCATCAGGAGCTGGTAGACACGCTGTTCCGCCGGGAGCTCCCCCCGCCTGCGGATACACAAAAGGAGACGTTCCAAACCTTGCTGGCAGATACCCTGGAAGGGGATTGCAACATGGAAGTGATGCAGTCCGTGCAGGGGCAGATCGTGAACATGATCGAGGAACACAAAGAAAATAAGGACCCGGAACCCTTGGTGCTTTCAAAAGGAGCGCTGGAAATGGTGTTATCGGCCAGCGGCGTGGAAGAAGAGCACCGGGAAGCCTTTGCCCAGCGGTTTGAAGAAGAATTCGGCACGGATGCCCGGCTGTGCCCTCAGAACCTGGTGGATAAAAAGCAGTTCCAGGTTTGCACACCGGATGTGACCATCCGCGTCAACACGGAACGCAGCGATCTGGTGGAAACCAGGATCATCGACGGCGCCGGATATATCCTGATCCGGGCGGAAGGCGGCGTGGAAGTGAACGGTGTGCCTATTTGCATCGCGCCTCCTGAAGAGGCAGAGGAAAACCGGCAAGAGGAATAAAAAGAGACGGGTGGGAAATTCCCGGCCCATCTCTTTATAAATTGGTTTCTAACGTTTTTCCCAGTAAAAGCCTGGTTGCGGTCTCTTCCAAAATCATAAAGCCGCGGCGTGCATAAAGATGGCGGGCCTGTTGGTTTTCACGCTCTACATGAAGGTGGAGCTCCCCAATACCTTGCTCTGTGGCGTAACGTTCCGCCAGATCCAGCAAGTGGGAGCCAATTCCTTTGCCACGAAATGGAGCGCCTACTGAGAAGTCATCTACGTAGACGAAAGGAGCCCCGTCTTGCCGGT
This sequence comes from uncultured Neglectibacter sp., assembly GCA_904419785.1. Classification (GTDB taxonomy): domain Bacteria; phylum Bacillota; class Clostridia; order Oscillospirales; family Acutalibacteraceae; genus Acutalibacter. Next base: position 51,375 of record CAJFSY010000004.1, on the reverse strand, counting down.
GGCATTCGAGAGAGAGGAACCCCACTATGCCATCCGAAGTTTCTGCTACATAGATGCAGTCTGTACCTCCGCTAAAAAAGCGGTTCAAATATCCTGGAGGGTAACCTTCCACTGTTTTACGGCGATAGATCGTTTGCAGCATTTCCACAAAAAGTTGGCGGATAGCTGCCTCATCTTGAGATTCAGCTTTGCGGTAACGGATTTCCATGAATTTTCCTCCTTTTGCCGCAAATGTTTTTTTTCAAGAATACACCAAAATCTTCAGCTTGACAACAGCGGTGTTTCCCGATATACTTAACTTGTCATGGGATAACAGCTTTCTGAAAATCCATGCAAATATTTCCTATAAGACCACCTAGTTTTTTGGGTTAAGGCCATACGGACAGCCGGGTCGATTGCCGATGGACGAAGGGTAGGAACAAATCTTTATTGAAAACGATCTTTTCCACTGCTTCGTCGTTATTGATTGAGTTAAAAGCTCAATTTTATAAGTTGGTTACTTTATAACCGGCGCATTTTGCGCATCAACTTGTAAAAGGTCAATAAGCGTGGGAAAAAGTGAGTATTTGCACTGGAGACCAGATGGAATGCCTTTTTGCGGCCCTGCTGTGGGAAAACAGGGTGCGGGCTGTTCCCGGACGCTTTCTGAAAACACCATGGATTTTACAAGCGGTGCGCCTCGAGCGTACCGTTTTTTTATATTCAACTACTTCATCAAAAGGGGTTTGGGGTAATGGGTGAAAAATTGAGGCTTTATGGATTCAACAACCTGACAAAAGCGCTCAGCTTTAATATTTATGATGTATGTTACGCGAAAACGCCCCGGGAACAGCGGGACTATATCGCTTATATCGACGAGCAGTACAATTCCGAGCGGCTGACCAATATCCTGACTACCTTGACGGAAAAGATCGGGGCGAAGGTGCTGAATATTGCCCGGCAGGATTATGACCCCCAAGGGGCTTCTGTGACCATTCTCATAGCGGAAGGTTCTATGGTGCCGGTGGGGGAGACTCAGCTGGCCCATTTGGATAAGAGCCATGTAACGGTGCATACCTATCCCGAATACCATCCGGAGACCTGCCTTGCCACCTTCCGGGTGGACATTGACGTGGCCACCTGCGGGGAGATCACGCCGCTGTCTACATTGGATTACCTGATCGGTTCCTTTGACTCTGATATTATCGTGATGGATTACCGGGTGCGGGGCTTTACTCGGGATCTGGATGGTAAAAAGCTGTTTTTAGACCACGAGGTAGCGTCCATTCAGAACTATATCGACCCGGATACACTGCGCCGTTACGACGCAGTGGACATCAACGTGTATGAAGCTAACTTGTTCCACACCAAGATGATGGTGAAGGATATCGATTTGCAGAATTACCTGTTCAATACCGACGTATATGAGCTGCCTCCCCGTGTGCGGCTGGAGATCATGCAGAACCTGCGCCGGGAAATGATCGAGATTTTCAGCGGCAGGAACATCTATTGAAAAGGGGGAGAGATATGCTTTCACAGGAACGGGCGCCCATTTACGAGGCGCTGCGAGAATTTGAGCGTCGCCGGGTAGTGCCTTTCGACGTGCCGGGGCATAAGCGCGGAAGAGGCAATCCGGAACTGGCGGCTCTGTTGGGCGAGCAATGCGTGCGCATGGATGTGAATTCCATGAAGCCTTTGGACAATTTGTGCCATCCCGTGTCGGTCATTCGGGAAGCGGAGGAGCTGGCGGCGGAAGCTTTCGGCGCGGCCCACGCTTTTTTGATGGTAGGGGGCACCACCTCCGCAGTACAGGCCATGATCCTTTCTGTAGCCAAGCGGGGGGAGAAGATCATCCTTCCCCGGAACGTCCACCGCAGCGTTATGGGGGCCATGGTGCTCTGCGGCGCTGTGCCGGTCTATGTGGACCCGGCCTGCGACGACCGGCTGGGCATTCCTCTGGGTATGCGCCGTGAGGATGTGGAGATGGCCATTAAAAAGCACCCTAACGCCAAAGCGGTGCTGGTGAACAACCCCACTTATTACGGTATTTGTTCCGACTTGAAAGCCATTGCCCAAATGGCCCACGACCATGGCATGCTGTGCCTGGCGGACGAAGCCCACGGCACCCATTTTTATTTCAGCGACCAGCTTCCCATGTCGGCGATGGAGGCTGGGGCGGATATGGCCGCTGTTTCCATGCACAAGTCCGGGGGAAGCCTGACGCAAAGCTCTCTGCTTCTCACCGGCCCTGCCATGCAGGAGGGACACGTGCGGCAGATCATCAACCTGACCCAGACTACCAGTGGGTCTTATCTTTTGCTTTCCAGCCTGGATATCTCCCGGCGGAACCTGGCTTTGCGGGGCCGGGAGGCGTTCGGCCAGGTGGTGCGCCTGGCGGATTATGCCCGGGACGAGATCAACCGGATCGGCGGGTATTACGCGTTCTCCAAGGAGATCGTCAACGGGGACAGCGTGTTCGATTTCGACCGCACAAAGCTTTCGGTGAACACACTGAATGTTGGCTTGGCGGGCATTGAGGTCTATGACCTGCTGCGGGATGAATATGATATCCAGATCGAGTTCGGAGATTTGGGCAACTTTCTGGCTTACCTTTCCATCGGGGACAGGCCCCGGGAGATCGAGCGGCTTGTCAGCGCTTTGTCTGAGGTGCGCAGAAGGTTCGGCCGGCCAGATGCCGCCGGGCTTATGCGCCAGGAATACATCGAGCCGGAAGTGGTACTTTCTCCTCAAGACGCCTTCTACGCGGAAAAAGATTCCCTTCCCTTGGAGGAGTCCGCCGGGCACGTGTGCAGTGAATTTGTCATGTGTTATCCGCCTGGGATTCCCATCCTTGCCCCAGGGGAACGGATTACGGAAAAGATCGTGGAATATATCCAATACGCCAAGGAGAAGGGATGCAGCATGACCGGACCGGAGGACCCGGATATCCGGCGGCTGAACGTGTTGAAGGGAGTGTATTAAAACAGTGGAATTTTGGTTTTCGGAACACCATACGCCCCATGTGAAGTTTTCCATCCGGGTGGACCGGCAGCTTTACAGCGGGAAAAGCGAGTTTCAGCGCATCGATGTGTTTGATTCTCCGGAGTTCGGCCGGTTCCTCGCCCTGGACGGCTATATGATGCTGACGGAAAAGGACGAGTTTATCTACCACGAGATGATTACCCATGTGCCTATGGCGGTGCATCCCCATGTGCGGAACGTATTGGTCATCGGCGCGGGGGACGGGGGAGCTATTCGGGAACTGACCCAGTATGGGGATTTGGAACATATCGACATGGTGGAAATCGATCCCCTGGTGGTGGAAGTGTGCAAAAAGTACCTGCCTCAAACCGCTTGCCGGCTGGATGATCCCCGGCTTACCATCCACTATGAGGACGGGCTGAAGTTTATCCGTTCCCGGGAGGATGAGTATGACTTGATCATCGTGGATTCCACCGACCCCTTCGGCCCTGGGGAAGGCCTGTTTACCAGAGAGTTTTACGGCAACTGTTACAAAGCTTTGAAAGCGGACGGTATCCTTATCAACCAGCACGAAAGCCCCTTCTATCCTGAAGACGCCGCGGCTTGCCAGCGGGCCCACAAAAACATTGTGGAGAGCTTCCCCATCAGCAAGGTGTATCAGGCCCATATCCCCACGTATCCTTCAGGCCATTGGCTGTTTGGGTTCGCTTCTAAAAAATATCACCCTTTGAAAGATTTGAACGAGACAAAGTGGAACATGCGGGAGATCCCCTGCCGTTATTACACCACCACTTTGCACAAAGGCGCTTTTTATATCCCTGCTTATGTGGAGGAGCTTTTAAAACATGTGGAATAAAAATATAGAAACTTTTCTCTGCTGCGATAACGAATTTCAAGAAGCCAAAACCGTGCTGTTCGGCGCGCCCTTTGATTCTACCACCTCTTACCGTCCCGGTTCCCGGTTCGGCAGCGCGGCTATCCGGCGGGAATCCTATGGTATTGAGAGTTACAGCCCTTACCAGGACAAAGATCTGGAGGATATGGCCGTCTTTGACAGCGGCGACATCGAACTGCCCTTGGGGGATGCCTCCCTTTCCCTCCAACAGATCGAAGAACGGGCAGGCGCCATTTTAGATGCGGGCAAGCGACCTTTCCTGTTGGGCGGTGAGCATCTGGTGACCCTGGGCGCATTCCGGGCGGTACATCAGCGCTTCCCAGAGGTGAACATCCTCCATTTTGACGCCCACGCTGATTTGCGGGACGATTACCTGGGCGTGAAGCTGTCCCATGCCTGCGTACTGCGCCGCTGCTGGGAATTGACAGGTGATGGGAAAATCTTTCAATTTGGCATCCGTTCCGGTGACCGGGAGGAGTTCCGCTGGGGGAAGGACCATGTAACCACCCACAAGTTCGACCTGGTGGGCCTGGAAGAGACCTTGGACCGGCTGGGAGATACGCCCCTGTATTTCACCCTTGACCTGGACGTGCTGGACCCCAGCGTGTTCCCAGGTACAGGCACGCCGGAACCGGGTGGGATCAGCTTTGACGAATTGCGGAAAGCCGTGACTTTGGTGTGTGGAAAAGCCAACGTCATTGCCTGCGACGTGAATGAGCTGAGCCCTCCCTGTGACCAAAGCGGCGTGAGCACCATGGTTGCGTGTAAGATCGTAAGAGAAATGCTGTTGGCTTTGAACTAAAAGAAACCGCGAAGCGGCAGGAAGTTCTTTGCCCAGCTTGTTTCTTTACGCTTGTAAGACCTTGAGGTTTCACGCCAAGCCCTGAAAAACTTTTATGCGCTTGGCGTGCCCCTATTTATTACATCATAAAGGAGTTGTTTTCTATGAGCAGAGTTTTAATCATTGGCTGCGGAGGCGTAGCCAACGTGGCGATTCGTAAATGCTGCCAATGCAGCGATGTCTTTACCGAAATTTGCATCGCTTCCCGTACCAAGTCTAAGTGCGACGCTTTGAAAGCTGATTTGGAAGGGAAAACCGCCACCAAGATCACCACCGCCCAGGTAGACGCTGACCACGCCGATCAGGTGTCCGCCCTCATCCGGGAATATAAGCCCGACCTGGTGATGAACATTGCCCTGCCTTACCAGGACTTGGCCATTATGGATGCTTGTTTGGAATGCGGCGTCAATTATCTGGATACCGCCAACTACGAGCCTGAGGATATCACCGATCCCGCCTGGCGGGAGGCCTACGACAAGCGCTGCAAGGAAGAAGGCTTCTCCGCTTACTTTGATTATTCCTGGCAGTGGGCCTATAAGGATAAATTTGAAAAAGCCGGCTTGACTGCTTTGCTGGGCACTGGTTTTGACCCCGGTGTTACCCAGGCCTATTGCGCTTATGCCCAGAAGCACCTGTTCGACCAGATCGACACCATCGATATTCTGGACTGCAACGGCGGCGATCACGGCTATCCTTTTGCTACAAACTTCAACCCGGAGATCAATCTGCGGGAAGTGTCCGCTCCCGGCTCCTATTGGGAAAACGGCCATTGGGTGGAGATCCCCGCTATGAGCATCAAGCGGGAGTATGATTTCGACCAGGTGGGCCAGAAAGATATGTACCTGCTGCACCACGAGGAGATCGAGTCCCTGGCCAAGAATATCCCTGGCGTGAAGCGCATCCGGTTCTTTATGACCTTCGGCCAGAGCTATCTTACCCATATGAAGTGTTTAGAGAATGTGGGTATGCTCTCCACCGAGCCTGTGGAATTTGAAGGCCATCAAATCGTGCCTATCCAGTTCTTGAAAGCGTTGCTGCCCGACCCGGCTACCCTGGGCCCCCGCACTGTGGGCAAGACCAATATCGGCTGCATTTTCACCGGCAAGAAGGACGGCAAGGAAAAGACCGCCTATATCTACAATGTGTGCGACCATCAGGAGTGCTATAAGGAAGTGGGTTCCCAGGCCATCTCCTATACCACCGGCGTTCCCGCTATGGTGGGCGCCATGATGCTCCTTACCGGAAAGTGGACAAAACCCGGCGTCTATACCGTGGAAGAGTTCGATCCCGATCCCTATATGGACGCGCTGAATAAATGGGGCCTGCCCTGGCAGATCGACGATTCTCCAGCGCTGGTGGACTAAATGGGGAAGGAACTGCATACCCCTTACTTCCTGGTGGACGAGGGGCTGTTAAAGAAAAATCTGGAACTTCTCCGCCAGGTGAGCGAAGAAGCCGGCTGTAAGATCCTGTTGGCGCAAAAGGCGTTTTCCATGTTTGCCTGTTACCCCTTGATCAGCCGGTATCTTTCCGGTACCACCGCCAGCGGTTTGTTTGAAGCCCGTCTGGGCAAAGAGGAATTCCCGGGGGAAGTGCACGTGTTTTCCCCGGCTTACCAGGAGCGGGAATGGGAAGAGCTTTTGGCCTGCGCCGACCACTTTGTATTCAATTCCCCCCGGCAGCTTCGCCGGTTTGGGCCAAGGGCCAAGGAAGCAGGCAAACAGGTGGGGCTGCGCATTAACCCGGAGTGCTCTACCCAGGAGGGCCACGCCATCTATGACCCTTGCGCTCCCGGTTCCCGCTTGGGGACCACCCGTGAGAATTTTACGGAAGACCTGTTGCCTTTATTGGATGGGCTGCATTTCCACACCCTTTGCGAACAGGATTCCGACGCCCTGGAAACTACCGCCGCCGCCTTTGAAGAGAAGTTCGGCAAGTTCCTTCCTGCTATGAAATGGCTCAATATGGGGGGAGGGCACCATATCACTCGGGAGGGATATGACATCCCCCGACTGGTGCGGGTGGTAAAGCATTTCCGGGAGAAGTACGGTGTACAAGTGTACCTGGAACCGGGGGAAGCCGTGGTCTTGAACGCTGGATTCCTGGTGTCCACTGTGCTGGAAGTGGTGCGCAATGGGATGGAGATCGCCATCCTGGATACTTCCGCGGCCTGCCATATGCCCGACGTGCTGGAAATGCCCTACTGGCCTCCGGTTCGGGATTCCGGCAAGCCGGGAGAAAAAGCCTACACTTACCGGCTGGCTGGCCCCACTTGTCTGGCGGGGGATGTCATCGGGGATTATTCCTTTGACCAGCCCTTGACGGAAGGCAGCCAGATCGTGCTGGAAGATATGGCCCTGTACACCATGGTGAAAACCAACACCTTTAACGGCATGAATCTGCCCACCATCGCTCTTCGGCGGGAGGATGGAGAAGTAGAAGTCATCCGCTCTTTTGGGTACGAGGATTTTAAAACCAGGCTATCTTGAATAAAGCGCTTACAAAGAAATGAAAAAACTCTTGGGAAAATGGATTCCCAAGAGTTTTTGTTTTTCGATAAGCCTGAATCAGTTAGCGTTGTTCAGAGAATTCACAATAGCATCTTTCAAAGCTTCCAGCTGAGCCTTGCTTTCGGCTTTCAGAGAGGACTTCAAAGTGACCACAGGCTCCAGGATAGTCATATCCTTCAAATTTTCCAGCTGAGCACGCATCAGCTTGCCGCTGACAGGCGCCCAGGTGCCATTCTCGATGATGCCCACGGTACGGTTGCGCAGCTGCAAAGCTTCCATATCGTGGATGAAGTTGTACATAGCGGGATACAAACCGTTATTGTAAGTGGGGGAAGCAAAGACCAAATGGCTGCACCGGAATACTTCGGCGATCAGGTCGGACACATGGGTGCTGGACACGTCGTACAAAGAAATATTTTTCACGCCAGCTTCGGCCAGGGAGTTGGCCAGCAGATTGGCTGCGTTTTCTGTGTTGCCATACATAGAGGCGTAGAAGATAGCCACAGCTTCTTCTTCCGGCTCATAGCGGCTCCACAAGTCGTATTTGTTCAGGAAATATCCCAGGTCATCACGCCACACAGGCCCGTGCAGGGGGCAGATGGTAGCGATATCCAGACCGGAAAGCTTTTTCAAAGCGGTTTGCACCTGGGGACCAAACTTGCCCACGATGTTGCTGTAATACCGGCGGGCATCGTGAAGCCAATCGCGGTTGAAATCCACCTCATCGTTGAACAAAGCGCCGTCCACAGCGCCGAAAGTTCCGAACGCGTCGGCAGAGAACAGGATCTTTTCCTTTACCTCATAGGCCACCATTACTTCCGGCCAATGAACCATGGGAGCAGTGTAGAACTGCAGGGTGTGTTTGCCCAGTTCCAAAGAGTCCCCTTCATTCACTACCACCGCATGCTTGTCCACGTCAAAATCGTAGAACTGGCGGATCATAGTGAAGGTCTTTTGGTTGCCCACGATCTTCAAGTTGGGGTAGTAAGGAAGCAGCATCTCGATGGTAGCGCAGTGGTCAGGCTCCATGTGGTTGACAATGAGGTAATCCAGAGGACGGTCGCCCAAAGTGGCCCGCACGTTCTGAATGAACTGCAAAGCGATGGAAGAATCCACCGTGTCCAGAAGAGCGGTTTTCTCGTCCAAGATCACATAAGAGTTGTAAGATACTCCGCGGGGGATGGGAAACAGATTCTCAAACAGAGCCAAACGGCGGTCGCTGCCGCCTACCCACACAACTGCGTCACTGATATTTCTTGTATAAACCATATCTTTGCTCCTTTCGCATATCATAGGATTTTCAGCTTGATGGAAGAGTATTCCAGGAAACAACTGGGTCAATGCCAAAAAAAGAAAAACATTGACAAAAAATTATCATAAACCTGCGCAAATACATGAAGATTGGCAAAGATGAGAATTGCCTCGCGCAACTAACAATAAGAGTATCACATTTTCGTCAAAATGGCAAGAGAACAGCCAGTAAGTGGGCAGAGATTTTCAAAGGGAAAGGAAGGAACTTCTTAGCTAAAAGGGCAAGAAAAAAGGGCTGTTGCATTTCGCAACAGCCCTTTTTGAGCGTTTATTCAGCCAGCGCCCGGCTGAGCCAGGCCTCGGCAATATCCAGGGCCAGGTACAGGCCGTTTTTTTCGCTGGTTTTTACAATCTGCTTCCGGGTGCGGATCTCCGGGTCGGTGTACATCAGCTGTACGGTGACCTTGTCGGCCACTTCCAGATCGCCCACTTTTTTCTTGGACTTGATATCCATCTTGATGACGTATTTATCCTTCATGCTGCCATAGTAGATGGTATCCCCGCTGCGCACCAGGGGCTTTCCCTTATAAGTGGGGAAGCTCTGCTTTTTCTGTTCGCTCAAAGAATCACCGCGCTTTCTAAGTTTGCTGTAAAGATCACTCGCCCAGGTAAGAACGCACCATGGCTTTTAAAAGCTCGTCGCGGTCGATCCGGCGAATGAGACTGCGGGCGTTGTTGTGGGTCGTGATATAGGTGGGGTCTTCCGAGAGGATGTATCCCACGATCTGGCTAATGGGATTATACCCCTTTTCCTTCAACGCGTCGTAAACCGTCAGCAGAATACGCTTCATGTCCGCTTCGCGCACCTCATCCATGGAAAAGGTTATGGTGTTGTTGGAATAATCTTCCGGCATGGGGAACACCTCCGTATCGTCCCAAAATTTCCTACCTTATATCATACAGGAATTGCCCGGCGATTGCAAGCCCTTTTTGCGGGAAGCTCTTTTAAGCCGCGGTTAAGAGCGCAGAGCGGCGCCGGTTTTGCCCACTTTTTCCACAATGGCGTCCACCATGGGCTGCACTTCCTCCTTGGAGAGCGTGCGCTCTTTGGAAGCGAAAGCGAACCGCAGGGTAATGCTCTTTTGGCCGTTTTGCTGGAAAGAGTCGATGAGCGTTACGCCGGTGAGGGTCTCGGGATCGATGTCCTCCCAGGCGGGTACCAGTTGGGCGTAAGTCAAGCCTTGGGGCATGACCAGCGACAGGTCGATGTCGATGCCGGGGAAACGGGAAGGCTCCCGATAGGCGATGTCGGCGCCAGGGATAGCGGCGAAGTCATCCATATCCAGCTGGGCGCAGACCACGGCGGCTTTTTTATCCAGCTTGGAAACCACAGAGGGATGCAGAGCGCACAGCCAGCCCAGCTCTTTGCCGCCAAAGGAAACGCCGGCGGTGTTCCGGGGATGCTGCCATGCGTGGCGGGGCTCTACGTTTTGGAAGGTGAATTCCGCCCGCTTGATGTCCCGGCCCAGCGTGGTGAGGATCTCCAGCAGTTCCAGGTAAAGCTCTTTTTCGCTGCGGGTCCGGCTGTAAAGGGCAATGCCCAGCTTTTTCCGCTCGTTGCACAAACCGTCCTCTTTCAAGCCCTGGCAGACCCGGCCAATTTCAAAAATACCGAAATCCGGCGCGAAAGACTTGTTCTCGTTGACGAAGGAAAGCAGCGTGGGACCCATATTGTTGCGGAGCACCTCATGGTCGGGCGTTTGGGCGTTCAGCAATTTTACATTCTCTTCCAAAGGCAGTCCCAGATCCTTGCATTTTTTGGCGTCGAACCAAATATAAGAATGGACTTCGTGCAGGTGGAAACGCTGCACAAGAATATCTTTGGCAAAATTATCGGCTTTATTTCCGGCGCTGCGCTTTTCGGGATACAAAGCGCTGTGGGTGGTGGTGATTTGGAAATTGTCATAACCGTAGATGCGGGTGATTTCCTCAATGATATCCGCCTTGATGGTCACGTCTTTCGTAGCGCGCCAGGAGGGCACTTCCACCTGGAACTGGCTGCCGTCGAAAGAAGCTTCAAAGCCCAAAGCGCGCAAAGTTTCCAGGATTCGATCGTTGCCGATCTCGATGCCGGTGTAGCGGTCCACATAAGCCTTGTCGAAGCTCAGGGACACCGTGGGATACCGTTTGCAGTATACGTCGGTCAGCCGGGAGATTACCTGAGCGTCAGGGTCGATATCCAGCAGAAGCTTTAAGAAACGGCCGATGGCGGTGACGGTCATTTCCGGGTCCAGGGTCTTTTCATAGCGCATGGAGGCGTCGGTGCGCAGGCCCAGCCGGGTGGAGGACTTCCGCACGCTTACCGCGTCGAAGTTGGCGGATTCCAGCAGCAGGCTGTCGGTGCCGTCCTCGATCTCGGAATCGAGGCCGCCCATAATGCCGGCAATAGCCACGGGTTCACCGTTGCAGCAGATCATCAGGGTGTTTTCGTCCACAATGCGCTCCTGGCTGTCCAGTGTGGTGAACTGGAAGGGCTTATCGAAGCGCTTCACCTCGATCTGGTCCACCTTGGCACAGTCGAAAGCGTGCATGGGCTGGCCTATTTCCAACATGAGGTAGTTGGTCAAATCCGCCAGCAGGTTGATAGCGCGGCTGCCGCAGTAGAACAGCCTGATGCGCATTTCCATGGGGCTGACTTTTTTCTGAATATTCCGTACGTTCAGGCCAGTGTAGCGGAAGCACAGCTCTTTGTCCTGCACGTCGATCTGGATAGGCTCAAGATTGTCATAAGCTTCCAGGGAAACTGTTTCCAAGGGGCGCAGTTCCCGGCCGGAAAGGGCGGCGAACTCCCGGGCGATGCCATAATGGCCCCACAGGTCGGGACGGTTGGTAAGGGATTTGTTATCCACTTCGAACACAGTGTCGTGAATGGGATAAAGCTCACAGATATCCTTGCCCACAGGGGTATCGGCAGGCAGTTCCATCAGGCCGGAGTGGTCATCGGAAATGCCCAGTTCTTTTTCCGAGCAGCACATGCCGTGAGATTCCTGCCCGGCGATCTTGGCGCAGGCGATCTCCTGGCCGCTGACCATGCCGCCTTCTTTTACAAAGGGGACGATCATGCCTTCCCGCACATTAGGGGCGCCGCAGACGACATCGTAAATTTTATCCCCGCCGTCAACTTTCAGCAGGTGCAGCTTTTTGGAATCGGGATGGTTTTCTACAGACAGGATTTTGCCGGCCACAACGTCCTGCAGGTCCTGGCCCATGTGGTAAACGTCCTCCACCTCGGCGGTGGAAAGGGTAAAGCGGTGGATCAGGGCTTCCAGGTCCAGGCCGGACAGATCGACGAAATCCCCGATCCAGTTCATAGAGATCAACATGGTGTTCTTTCCCCCTTTCTTATTCGTGGCGGAACTGGGACAGGGCTTTCAGATTGCCGCTGTTCAGGTCCCGGATATCCTTGATGCCATACTTCATCATGGCCAGGCGGGTAAGGCCCAGGCCAAAAGCGAAGCCGGTGTATTCCTCAGGGTCGATGCCGCCCATTTTCAGCACATTGGGATGGATCATCCCGCAGGGGCAAAGCTCCAGCCAGCCGGAATTCTTGCAGGAAGGGCAGCCCTCGCCGCCGCAGATCAGGCAGGAGATGTCCAGCTCGAAACCGGGTTCCACAAAGGGGAAGAAGCCGGGCCGCAGCCGCACGGTGATATCCCGCTCGAACACTTCCGAAAGCATGGTTTTCATAAAATAGATCAAGTTGGAGATGGAGATGTTCTTGTCGATCATCAGGCCCTCCATCTGGAAGAAGGTGTTCTCATGGCAGGCGTCGGTGGCTTCGTTTCGGAAGCACCGGCCCGGGAACACCGCCCGCAGGGGAGCGCCGTATTTTCTCATAATGGCGTTCTGTGCGGCGGAGGTGTGGGTCTTTAAAAGCTGGCCGTTTTCCAAATAGTAGGTGTCCTGCATATCCCGGGCAGGGTGATGCTTGGGGATGTTCACCGCCTCAAAGCATTCATAGTCGGTGACGATCTCTTTATAATCCTCAATGGTAAAGCCCATGGAGGAGAAGATCTCCTCCAGCTGCCGCTGTACCAAAGTGATGGGATGATAAGAACCCTCAGACTGGTCCATGGGCAGGGTCACGTCATACTGCTCCGCAGAAGAGATCAAGCGTTCCTCTTCCGCGGCGCGGATAGCTTCCACCTGCTGGGCGATGCCTTCTTCCACCTGCTTTTTCAACTGGTTGATAAGCTGGCCCATTTCCTTTTTTTGGTCGCCCGCCACCGATTTCAAGCCTTTTAAAAGTTCGGTGACAGAACCTTTTTTGCCGAGATATGCTACCCGCAGTTTTTCCACGGCGTCGCTGTTCCCGGCGGCGTGCAGTTCTTTTTGAAAGCTTTGCCGCAGGGCTTCGATTGTTTCTTTCATGTGCTGACCTTCCTTCCTGATCGTAGGAGATTTTGGGGACAAAAAAACTCCGCCCCCAGCATAAGGGGCGAAGTGACTTCTTCGCGGTACCACCCAAATTCAGCAGGCCGCAAAAGCGCCTGCCCTTTCCCGGCCTGTAACGGGACCGTTTCCCGTCGGCGCCTACTATGAAGGTTCAGCGCCGCCGCTCCAAAAGGAACTTCCCCCCGCTTGCCACGGAACCACGCTTGCAGCCGGTGACGCGGTCTCTCTGGCCGGACGGGGCAGGGGTACTTTCTTTTTTCCACGCGTTTTTTTCATCATACCACAAATCCTCATACGATTCAAGTGTAAGCCCCAATTTTATAAGGGAAAACACACCCGGTAAGCCGCCAGAAAAAAGAAGTGATGTTTTCTCTTCGTTCACAAAAGTTTTATTGAATCCTCTAAAAAATTGTGGTATGATACATCCCATGGAGCGCCGCGGCCTTGCAAAGGGCGGCGCAGCGACGAAAGGATGGAATCTGAAAAATGGGTGACGTATTTATTGAGCGCATGATAAAAAAGAAATTCGAGTCTACGGATATGCTGATTTTGGTGGGCATTATTCTGGGTATAATCGTGGCTGTTCTCATCGGGTTTGTGGTGGGCTTTTTGATCGTTCCTTTCCCCATGCTCACTATGCTGGTGGCTTTGGGCGCTGGTTTTGGCGGCTATAAGCTGATGACCATGCGGCTTTTGGAATATGAATACAGCTTGACCAACGGCTATGTGGCGGTGGATAAGATCATGAACCGTTCCAGCCGCAAGCGGATGACCGCTTTTGAGTGCAACACAGCGGAGGACATTGGGGAATATCCTCAGAACGAGGCCCGGTTGAAAAACCAAAGCTTCGACGCCCGTATTTTCGCTACGGAATACAGCGACCACCGGGATGCCTGGTACATGATCGTGCGCAGCCCCAAAACGGGAAAAACGCTGGTGGTGTTCAATCCTGATGAGGAAATGCTGGAAGCCATCAAGAAATTTATTCCCCGGCCTTTGAAGTTCGAAAAGTTCGGCAGAAATTGACGAAGAAAAACCGGTCAAGCCTTTGTGCGGCTTGGCCGGTTTTTTATGCGGGCTGTATGTTGAGATGTTTTAGACTTTCCCCTTGATCAGCGGGGAGATGCGCTTGTAGATCAGGAAGGTGATGACCACGCTGCACAGAGCCTTGAAGAATGTAAAAGGCACATTGAACCACAGAAGAGCCTGGGCCAGGGTTTCTACATTGGGGTTTATAGCCTGGTAGGCAGCCATGATGGCTTCCATGGGGAACATGGTGGCGGCGTAGAAGGGATAGGTGATAAAGTAGTTGATGGGGAAGCTCAAGGCTGCCATCACTACCGCCCCGACGAAAGAACCGGCCACAGCGCCTATCCGGTCTTTCCGGTACTTGTAGATCAGTCCTGCCGGCACCACGAAGGTGACGCCCATGAGAAAGTTGCACAGCTCACCCACACCGCCGGTGGAGGTAAAGGGCAGGTTTACAAGGTTCTTGATGAGACATACTACCGCCCCGCTGACCGGCCCCATAGTGAAAGCGGCGATCAAAGCGGGCAGCTCGGAGAAATCCAGTTTTACAAAACTGGGGATGATGGGAAGGCTGAAGCTGATAAACATCAGCACGGTGGCCACAGCGCCTAAAATAGCGGTCATGGCCAGGGTTCTTACGTTGACTTTCTTTTGCATGGAACCATCCCTTTCGAAAAAATTTGGTTCGCAAAAGACCGAAGGGGTGGAAAAAAGGCAAAAAACCCGGAGCCGCCAAAAAAGACGGTCCGGGGCCTTTACGATGAAACCGGAATGGGTAAAAAACAGCCGTTTCCAATCTTCTTTCATCCGGACTTTCCCGCGAAACGCGGATTACCGTCGGTACCGGAATCACACCGGTTCGGCGGAGAGGAGACCTCTCCGTTCGCAGACTTTACTGCCGGTCAGGAATTGCACCTTGCCCCGAAGATCATTTGCTGGTATCATTCTAATACAGAGTTTTGCGCCTGTCAAGGAGGAGAAGCTATGAAGCTGTTTTGCCGCGATGAAATGCAGCGTTTGGAGATGGCGGCGGTGACCGCGGGGGTCACTTTGGCCCAGTTAATGGAGAACGCCGGAACCGCCTTGGCCCAAGAGGTGGAGAGCCGCTGCCGCCCGGCCTTTGGAAAACGGGTGGCTGTGTTGTGCGGGAAAGGGAACAACGGTGGAGACGGTTTTGTCTGCGCCCGGCATTTGTCCCAGAAGGGGATAGCCTGCGTGGTGATACTCACCCAGGGGGAGCCTGCCACAGACCTTTCCCGGGAAGCCTTTGCGCACCTGCCGCAACAAGTGCGGGTGCTTTCCGGCGGGGAGGAAAAAGAAGCCGCAGAGGCAGCCATGGACACAGCGGACGTGATCGTGGACTGTGTGTTTGGGTTCAGTTTCCGCGGGGAGCTTTCCGGGGTGCCGGCCCATTTTTTGGGATACGCCGGAAACCTAGCTTGTTTGAAGGTCTCCGCCGACCTGCCCAGCGGTGTGGAATGCGATACGGGCCGTGTCAGCGCCGGGGCGTTCCGGGCAGATGTGACGGTGACCTTTACAGGGAAAAAGCCCGCTAATGTGTCGTATCCAGGGAAAGAATTTTGCGGGGAGACAGTGGTGCGTCAAGTGGGGGTCCCCCCAGCCTTGGTGGAGGGAGCGGAAACGCGCTTGTTTGAGACGGACGATTCTTTTCCTGCCGCATGTCTCGCCCTCCCAGACCCTCAGAGCAACAAAGGGGATATGGGCAAGCTTTTGCTGGTATGTGGGAGCTGGGGGATGGCCGGCGCCTGCGTGATGGCGGCGAAAGCGGCTTTGCGTTGCGGCGTAGGTCTGCTGCAAATCGCTGTGGAAGAACGGTTGTATCCCATTTTGGCCCAAGCTGTACCCCAGGCGGTGTTTTTGGTGCTGGATTGGGAAAACCGCAGGGAAGAGAGCGAGCAAGCCTTGCTGGACGCTTTGGAGAAATGCACGGCCTGCGTGATGGGCTGCGGTCTGGGAGAACGGTCTGAATTGTTGTGCCCGCTGGTATTTTCCCATTGCAGACGCCCTATGGTAGCGGACGCGGACGCCATCAACTTTTTGTCGAGACATCCCGGTTTTCTGGAGAATGTTTCTATCCCCTTGGTTCTGACGCCTCATCCTGGGGAGATGGCCCGGCTCTGCGATGACAGCATTCCCGAAATTCAGTCGGACCGGCTGGGGGCTGCCCAACAGAAGGCAAGAGAAACTGGGACCGTGGTGGCTTTGAAGGGGGCGGCTACTGTCATTGCCTCCCCCGATGGACGGTGCGCCGTGAACCCCACCGGCAACCCGGGCATGGCCAAAGGGGGAAGCGGAGACGTGCTGGCTGGGATGGCGGGGGCATTTTTGTCCCAGGGGGTGGCGCCTTTTGAAACAGCGGTGCTGGCTGCCTATCTTCATGGCAGAGCGGGGGACCTTTGCGCGGAAAAATACACACAGCGCGCCATGCTTCCCACCGATCTGGTAGATGTATTGCCAGAGGTTTTCCGGGAGTTCCCGCCGGAGAGACCATAAAGCCCCTTGGATTGCGGCTTTCAAAACATGTCTTTTCACGCCCGGTTGTGCATATCCATGGAAGAAAGTGATAGTGAGCTTTACAAATGTGTGAAAGTCTGGTAAACTTGTTAAATTATATTTTTGGATAATTGGGAAATTCTTGAACAGGGGAATGCGGATGTATACTTATTTGTGGTGCTTCTTTTTATTTGCTTTTTTGGGTTGGTGTAGTGAGGTTGTGTTCGCCGCTATTCGGCAGAAACGCTTTGTGAACCGGGGCTTTTTGAACGGCCCTCTCTGCCCCATCTACGGCATCGGCGTTGTGGCAATGGATTTTTTGCTGCGGCCCTTTGGAAAAAGCCTGGCAGTGTTGTTGGTGGGCTCTATGCTGCTGGGTTCGGCGTTGGAATGGCTGGCCGGATTTTTGCTGGAAAAACTGTTCCACCAAAAGTGGTGGGATTATTCTGACAATCCCCACAACCTTAACGGGTATATCTGCTTGAAATTCAGCGTGCTGTGGGGTATTGCCGGGGCTTTGATCGTGCGGTATATCATGCCGGCGGCTCATGACCTGTTCTCTTTGATCCCACAGACGCTGGGCTGGATACTGCTGATTATTTTGGGCAGCGTTTTGGTGCTGGATTTCCTGGTGACAGCTATTGGTTTGATCGGCTTGAACCGGAAGCTGCGGAATTTGGAATATGTGACCCGGAAACTTCGGCAGGGTTCCGACCGGCTGGGTCAGGATCTTTCCAGAAGCGCGATCGCTTTGCATGAGAAGCGTCTGGAAGAGAAGCAGGTTTTGGAGAAAGATTGGCAGCGTGAAGCGGCTCGTCTGAAGGAAAAATATGAGAAGAACCTGCAGAATAACCGGCTGCGCCGCCGCTTGCTGAAAGCTTTCCCTGATTTGCAGCTTTTGAAATATAACGAGCAGCTGGAAGAACTGCGGCAGAATATGAACGAGCTGCGCCGCCGTTCCTGGGAAGCCATGCGCAAGCGCAACGAGGATGCCCGGGCGGCTTATGAGCTGCGTCTGGCGCCGGGCGAGGAACGTCCATTTGCTTTTGGGCTGTGCTATTCAAAGCTGTTTTGGATATTTATGACGGGAAACGTTGTAGGCTTTGTTTTGGAGACGCTCTACGCTTTGGTGACCACTTCCCACTTTGAGGTGCGGGTAGGGTTGGTGTTTGGCCCCTTTATCCCGGTGTACGGCATGGGCGCTGTGGTGATCACACTAATTCTTTCCCGGCTGTATAAGCAGAAGGACAGCATGATTTTCTTAGCCAGCATGTTTATCGGCGGCGCGTTCGAATATTTGTGCAGCTTTTTGCAGCAAGCGGTATTTGGTACGGTTTCTTGGGAATACAGTGATTCCGCTTTCAATATTGGCGGGCGCACCAATTTGATGTATTCCTTTTTCTGGGGGATTTTGGGCTTGGTATGGGTGAAAGACCTTTATCCCATGATGTCTCGTGAGATACAGAAGATTCCCAAGAAAGCAGGGCGTATTGCAACAGTGGTGGTCAGTGTTCTGATGGCCGTGGACATCTTGTTGTCCATTGGGGCGGTGTATCGCCGCAGCGAGCGGCACAATGATATTCCCGCAACAAATCAGATACAAGTCTTTTTCGACACCTACTTCCCGGATTCTTATTTGGATTGGATTTTCCCCGGCATGGAATATGTAGGAAAACCGGAACTGCCTCCGTTGCCGGCAAAAGTCAGCAGCCCTTACATAACAGACATGACACAACAGGATTGATCGCGTAAAAAAGGCGTGTGGGAGAAACTCTCCTACACGCCTTGTCTATAGTTGATTTTGCAAAATTATTGATACGGGAAAATTCCCATACGCCCGGAAAATTACACTTTGAACATCAAATCGCCGTAGCTGGGATAGGGCCAGAAATCGGAGGCGGTGTCCACTTCCATTTGGTCAACGACTGCCCGCAAGCCTTCCATGGCAGGGATGATCACATCTTTGTAGTAGGTAGCGGCGGTCAAAGCGTTATAGCTTTCGGCCTTGCTGTCAGCAGTGGCGGTGCCTAAGGCTTCTACTTTCTGGAATGCCTCATCCATCAAGGAGGAAAGCTTTTCAATTAACGTGACTTCCGCAGTACAGGCCAAATTGGGGCAGACGTTCCGTTTGGCGTTTACTGCTTCCGCCAAGCTGGCTACATAGGCGCTGACTGCCGGTAAAATGTCGTGGCGCACCATGCTGCTCATCGTTAAAGACTCGATATTTAGCGTTTTGGAATATTCTTCCAGGATCGTCTCATAGCGGGCTTCCATCTCAGCTTCGGTATAAATTTTGTGCCGGATAAACAGCTGTACATTTTTCTGGTCCAGATACCGGGGCAGAGCGTCTACCGTAGTAGCCAGGTTCAGCAGGCCCCGGCGTTTAGCTTCTTCCGTCCAAGCTTCGGAATAGCCGTCTCCGTTGAAGATGATCCGCTTATGCTCTTTCATAACGCGGCGCACCAGCTTGCGAACATCGCCTTCCAGATCCGTGGAGTTTTCCAGTTCGTCGGCGAACTGGCGGAGTTCCTCAGCGGCCAGGGTGTTCAGCATAATGTTGGGACAGGAAATGGAAATGGCGGAACCCAACATACGGAACTCGAACTTGTTGCCGGTAAACGCGAAAGGAGAAGTGCGGTTCCGGTCGGTTGTGTCCATGTTCAGGTCAGGCAGCACATGAACGCCGGTTTGCAGCTTCTTTTCCTCAATGCCGGTATAGGGCACGTCATCCTCGATGGATTGCAAAATGGCAGAGAGCTCATCGCCCAGGAACATGGACACAATAGCCGGAGGCGCTTCGTTGGCGCCCAAACGGTGGTCGTTGCCGGCAGATGCCACGGAAATACGCAGCAGATCCTGATATTCGTCCACGCCTTTGATGACAGCGGCCAGGAACAGCAGGAACTGGGTGTTTTTTTCCGGCTCTTTGCCGGGGTCCAGCAAGTTTTTGCCTGTGTCTGTGGAAACAGACCAGTTGTTGTGTTTGCCGCTGCCGTTGACCCCTTCAAAGGGCTTTTCGTTTAGCAGGCACACCAATCCATGGCGGGCCGCCACGTTCTTCATGGTTTCCATGATCAGCTGGTTGTGATCGGTGGCGATGTTGGTGGTAGTGAAGATAGGAGCCAGCTCGTGCTGGGAGGGGGCAACTTCGTTATGCTTTGTTTTGGAAAGGATGCCAAGCTTCCACAATTCTTCGTCCAGTTCCTTCATGAACGCCGCCACTCGGGGCTTAATGGCTCCAAAATAGTGATCTTCCAGCTCTTGGCCTTTGGGAGCTTTGGCGCCGAATAGCGTGCGGCCGCAGAACTGCAGGTCGGGACGCTGGTCGTACAGTTTTTTGTCCACCAGGAAATATTCCTGTTCGGGCCCAACCGTGGTGATAACCCGATTTGTTTTGTTGTCACCAAAAAGGCGCAAAATCCGGACAGCCTGACTGCTCAAGTCTTCCATAGAGCGCAGCAGGGGGGTTTTTTTATCCAGCACTTCACCGCTGTAAGAGCAGAATGCCGTGGGAATGTAGAGGGAATCTCCTTTTACAAAAGCGTAAGAGGTGGGGTCCCAGGCAGTGTAGCCCCGGGCTTCGAAAGTAGCCCGCAAACCGCCGGAAGGAAAAGAGGAAGCGTCGGGCTCGCCTTTGATCAGCTCTTTGCCGGAAAACTGCATGATGACCCGGCCGTCGGTGGTGGGGGAAATAAAGCTGTCGTGCTTTTCTGCGGTGATGCCGTTTAAGGGTTGGAACCAGTGGGTGTAATGGGTGGCGCCCTTTTCCACGGCCCAATCTTTCATGGCGTTGGCCACAGCGTTGGCCACGTTCAAATCCAGATCTTTGCCTTCGTCAATGGTTTTGCGCAGGGATTTGTACACGTCCTTTGGCAGCCGTTCCTGCATGACGTCGTCGTTAAAGACCGAGCTGCCGAAGAGCTCAGGGATGCTTTTGCGGTTTTCCGAACAAGTCATAGCCTACCACTCTTTCCTAAAGGATTGGGCGCTTTTTTGCTAATAATGCTTATGAAAGGAGAAGCGCCTTTAACACGAAAGGCGCTGAGGGGGACCCCTTCAGCGCCTTTGCTGTTCTATATCGTATTCTATACCTGGAAAAGCGCCTTTGTCAACAGTTTTTTAAAGGTAAGAAGGGTTTCTCTAGGGTGAACAGAAGTGGGGTGGGAGTTGGGAAAACTTTTTATGGAAAATTCCGGGGAAATAATTATTAAATGACGGGAAATGTATTCTAATATGCAAAATGGCTTGAAAACCTAAAAAGAAAGCTCTATAATATTTCCTGTTGATAAAAAGTTTCTAGGCTTGTTAAAGCTTGATTTTTTGTAAGATATGTGTTTTTTGAAAAATATTTTATTTGCCGTAATTTTGCAAGTTGTAAAAATCAAATATGCATATTGACCCCGGTAAAACAAAAGCATTGCGAGAAAAGAAATTATAACGATGGAAAAAGAGGTGGAAATCTTTCTTCTTTAGCCGAACAGCTTTGTGTAAAGTGTAGAATCGAAAAATCTTCTTGCTTGTTTTCTCCCTATCGGGTATGATATACTATTGATAACTGTGAGAGACGAAGCAAACGCGCCTTGGTTTTGTCCTGCGGGGAAAGAGGACGGCTTTAGGCGGCAGAGCGTCTAAAACGAGAGAGAAAGGGTTGAGCGTATGGGGAAAACTGGATATCTTGTGCTGGAAAACGGGAAGGTTTTTCGTGGCGAGCGTTTTGGCGCCGAAGGCGAAATGACCGCGGAAGTGGTATTTACCACAGGTATGACCGGCTAT
The DNA here is from genome assembly GCA_904419785.1 of uncultured Neglectibacter sp. Lineage (GTDB taxonomy): Bacteria > Bacillota > Clostridia > Oscillospirales > Acutalibacteraceae > Acutalibacter. The sequence continues at coordinate 30,146 of CAJFSY010000004.1, read as the reverse complement.
TTGGAAACGTTGACCGACCGAAGCTATTGGGGGCAGATGGTAGTGCAGACCTTCCCCCTTATTGGCAATTATGGCGTTATCCCCGCCGACTTTGAAAGCGACGTCATTGGTCCCTGCGCGTATATCGTAAAACATTGGTGCCAAGCTCCCTCCAACTTCCGTTCTGAGGGCAGCCTTGACACCTTTTTTCAAGAAAAGGGCGTCATCGGCCTTTCCGGCGTAGATACCCGCACCTTGACGAAGATCATCCGCGAGGCCGGCGTAATGAACGGCATCATCACCGACGACCCCTCCACGGTGGATTTCGAGGCGCTGAAAGCCTATCGTGTTACAGGGGCTGTGAAAGCTTCCTCTACCAAAGAGCGCTATGTGGTGCGTCCTGAGGGAGAGGTGAAAAAGAAGATCGCCCTGTTGGATTTCGGCCTGAAAAAGAACATCTACCGGGAGCTGGTAAAGCGCGGGGCAGAAGTTACGGTGTGTCCCTGCACCACTACCGCCCAGGACATACAGGCCATGGGAGTAGACGGCATCATGCTCAGCAACGGTCCCGGCGATCCTGCTGAGAACACTGAGATCATCGGCAATCTGAAAGAGATCTGCAAGCTGGGGATTCCCCTGTTCGGCATTTGCTTGGGACATCAGCTTCTGGCCCTGGCTCACGGTTTTAAAACCGAAAAGCTGAAATACGGTCATCGGGGCGCCAACCAGCCTGTAAAGAACGTGGAGACCGGCCGGGTGTACATTTCCAGCCAGAACCACGGCTACGCGGTAGTTTCCAGCAGCATCGACAGCAGCGTGGCAAAAGAATTGTTCATCAACGTGAACGACGGCACCTGCGAGGGTATCCGTTACACGGACTGCCCTGCGTTCTCTGTGCAGTTCCACCCGGAAGCCTGCGGCGGTCCTCTGGATACCCAGGAATTGTTCGACCAGTTTTTCGCCATGATGAAGGAGGGGGACTAATATGCCACTGAATAGAGATATTAAAAAGGTATTAGTGATCGGCTCCGGCCCCATCGTGATCGGCCAGGCCGCGGAATTCGACTACGCCGGCACCCAGGCCTGCCGCGCCCTGCGGGATGACGGCATCGAGATCGTGCTGGTAAACTCCAACCCCGCCACCATCATGACCGACAAGGCTATGGCGGACAAGATATACATCGAGCCTTTGACTTTGACCACAGTCAAGCGCATCATTGAAAAAGAAAAGCCCGACAGCATTTTGTCCGGTTTTGGCGGTCAGACCGGCCTGACCCTTTCCATGCAGCTGGCAAAAGAGGGATTTTTGGAAAAACACAACGTGCGGCTGCTGGGCGCATCCCCTGAGACCATCGACAAGGCTGAGGACCGGCAGATGTTCAAGGACACCATGGAGAAGATCGGCCAGCCCTGCATCCCCTCTAAAGTGGTGACCACCGTGGAGGACGCCGAAGCTTTCGCTTTGGAGATCGGCTACCCCGTCATCATTCGTCCCGCCTTTACCTTGGGAGGAAGCGGCGGCGGCATCGTCAACAACCAGGAAGAGCTGCGGGAGACTGCCGCCAATGGTTTGGCATTGTCCCCCATTACGCAGATCCTGGTGGAAAAGAGCATTGCCGGTTGGAAAGAGATCGAGTTCGAGGTGATGCGTGACAGCAAGGGCAATACCATCACCGTTTGCTCCATGGAGAACCTGGACCCGGTGGGTGTGCACACCGGCGACTCCATCGTTATCGCCCCCACGGTCACTCTTTCTGATAAAGAATATCAGATGCTCCGTTCCGCCGCGTTGAAGATCATCAACGAGCTGGGCGTGGAAGGCGGATGCAATTGCCAGTTCGCGTTGCATCCCACTTCTTTCGAGTATGCTGTCATCGAGGTAAACCCCCGTGTGTCCCGTTCTTCCGCCCTGGCTTCCAAGGCTACCGGATATCCCATCGCCAAGGTGGCTACCAAGATCGCCATCGGCTACACTCTGGATGAGATCAAAAACGCGGTTACCGGCAAGACCTACGCCGCCTTTGAGCCTGCTTTGGACTATGTTGCGGTCAAGTTCCCCAAGTGGCCCTTTGATAAATTTGTATACGCCAAGCGCGACCTGGGCACCCAGATGAAGGCTACCGGCGAGGTCATGTCCATTGCCGATACCTTTGAGATGGCCCTGATGAAAGCTGTCCGTGGCGCTGAGATCTCTCTGGATACTCTGAACCTGCCCAAGTTTGCCGCGGAGAGCGACGAAAACTTGTGGCACATCGCGGTGCACGCCACCGACGAGCGGATTTTTGCTGTGTATGAATTGCTCAAGCGTGGCGTGACCATCGAGAAAATGCACGAAGAGACCATGATCGATTGCTGGTTCCTCTCTAAGCTGATGAACCTTTTGAACTATGAGCGGGAACTGGCAAAGGGCCAGCTGACGGAAGAACTGTACACTCAGGGCAAACAGCTGGGGTATCCTGACAGCACCATTGCACGGCTGTCCGGCTGTGAAGTGAAGTTCCAGCGGAAACCTACTTTTAAAATGGTGGATACCTGCGCCGGCGAGTTTGCCGCTCACACGCCTTATTTCTACGCCACTTATGACACCGAGGAATCCGGTGGTGAGGACGAGGCGCTGGAATTTATCGGCGGCGACCGGCAGAAACAGACGGTAGTGGTACTGGGCTCCGGTCCCATCCGTATCGGCCAGGGCATTGAGTTCGACTATGCCAGCGTCCACTGCGTCATGTCCCTGCAGCAGCTGGGATATGAAGTGGTCATCATCAACAACAACCCGGAAACCGTTTCCACCGACTTTGACACCGGCGACCGGCTGTACTTTGAGCCCCTGTCCCCCGAGGACGTGCTGGACATCATCAAAATTGAAAAACCTGTGGGGGTTGTGGTGGCCTTCGGCGGCCAGACAGCTATCAAGCTGACCAAGACCCTGGCGCAGAATAATATCCCCATCCTGGGCTCTTCCGCGGATACCATCGATATGGCCGAGGACCGGGAGCGGTTCGACGCTTTGCTGGAGCGTTCCGGCATCAAGCGGCCCAAGGGCCATACCATCATGACTACCGAAGAGGCCCTGAACGCTGCCCAGCAGCTGGGGTATCCTGTGCTGATGCGGCCTTCCTATGTGTTGGGCGGCCAGAATATGATCATCGCCTACTGTGACGAGGACATCCAGGAATATATGGCCATTATCCTCTCCCACAAGCAGGACAACCCCGTGCTGATCGACAAGTACCTGTCGGGCATGGAGATCGAGGTGGACGCTATCTGCGACGGGGAGAACATCTTGATCCCCGGCATCATGGAGCACGTGGAACGTACCGGCATCCACTCCGGTGACAGTATTGCCGTGTATCCCGCTTCCGACATCGACGACGACATGAGCGCCAAGATCGTCTCTACCACCGAGACCCTCTGCCGGGAACTGAACGCTTTGGGCTTGATCAACTTGCAGTATATCATCATGGACGGGGAAATCTATGTCATTGAGGTGAATCCCCGGGCCTCCCGTACTGTGCCTTATATCAGCAAGGTGACCGGCGTGCCCATGTGCGACCTGGCCACCAAGGTCAGCCTGGGTTACAAGCTTACAGATTTGGGCTTTGGCACCGGCTTGTTCAAGCCCTCCCCTTATGTGGCGGTGAAAGTGCCTGTATTCTCCTTTGAGAAGCTTACCGACGTGGATACCCACCTGGGGCCGGAAATGAAATCCACCGGCGAAGTGCTGGGCATCGGCAACAACCTGGAAGAAGCCCTCTATAAGGGCCTGATCGCTTCCGGCCACAAGATGACCAAAGGCGGCGGCGTGTTCATCACCGTGCGTGACCAGGATAAGCCCGAAATCGGTGAGATCGCCAAGAAGTTCGCCAAGATGGGCTTCCAGCTTTACGCTACCACCGGCACCGCCATGGTGCTGGCCAAGGTCGGCCTCTCTGTGAAGATCGTGGACAAGATTCACGAAAGCTCGGTGAACACCATCACCCTGCTGGAAAGCGGCAAGGTCAACTATGTCATTTCCACTTCCGCCAAGGGCCGCAATCCCGCCCGGGACAGCGTGAAGATCCGCCGGAAAGCCAGCCTTTTGGGAATCCCCTGTCTGACAGCGCTGGATACTGCCAACGCCCTGGCCGATTCTCTCATGAGCCGTTATACTCCTGAGAATACGGAGATCATCGATATCAACAACCTGAAAGAGCACAAGCAGGAACTGCGGTTCACCAAAATGTCCGCCTGTTCCAACGACTATATCTATATCAACTGTTTTGACCAGAAGAACAATATAGTGGCTTCTCCCGAGTTCTTGTCCATCTTCCTGTCCGACCGGCACAACGGCGTGGGCGGCGACGGTGTGATCTTGATCTGCCCCTCGGATGTTGCCGACGCTCAGATGCGCATGTTCAACCTGGACGGCAGCGAAGGCATGATGTGCGGTAACGGTATCCGCTGCGTGGCCAAGTACCTGTTCGACAACAACATCGCCCGGGGCGAGAAGGTGGGCGAGGGCCGCTATGTGCTGCACATCGACACCAAGAGCGGTGTAAAGGAATGCACTGTGGTGACCAAGAACGGCCTGGTATCCAAGGTGACGGTAGACATGGGCAAAGCGGAACTGTCCCCGGAGAAGATCCCCGTACGTCTGGAAGGGGATAAAGTGGTGGACAAGCCCATCTCCATCGGCGGCAACGTATACCGGATCACCTGCTGCTCTATGGGCAACCCTCATTGTACCGTGTTTGTGCCCTCTGTGGACAAGCTGGATTTGGAGGACCTGGGTCCCAAGTTCGAATACGATCCCATGTTCCCCGAGCGGGTGAACGTAGGTTTTGTAGAGGTCATCGACAAGCACACCTTGAAAGCCCGCATTTGGGAGCGTGGCAGCGGCGAGACCATGGCCTGCGGCACTGGTACCTGCGCCGCCGTGGTAGCGGCCACCCTCAACGGATATTGTGAGAAAGGAAAGGATATCCGGGTGATTTTGAAGGGCGGCGAGTTGAAAATCAACTATACCGACGAGCGTGTCTTGATGACCGGCAAGGCCGAAAAGGTCTATGACGGCGTAGTAGAAGTGTAAACGCCGGACGGTTCTATATGAAAAAATCCTAAAGGACTTTCCCCTTGGAAAGTCCTTTGTGGATTTCCCGAAGAAATGAAAAGAACACAGCGAGAAAGGGGAAGGCAATGGCTGATAAGATACTGCGGTTTACAAAGATGCACGGCTGCGGCAACGACTATGTTTATATCAACTGTTTTGAGGAACAGGTGGAGGACCCCAGCGCCTTGGCGGTGCGGTTATCCGACCGGCACAAAGGCATTGGCGGCGACGGGGTCATCCTGATTTGCCCTTCGGAAGTGGCGGACGCAAAAATGCGCATGTTCAATCTGGATGGCAGCGAGGGAAAGATGTGCGGCAACGGCATTCGCTGCGTGGCGAAATATGTGTATGACCACGGCATCGCCCGGAAACAGGAACTGAAGATCGAGACCCTCAGCGGCATTAAGACTTGCCTGATCCATGAGCAGAACGGGGAAGCTGGGTCTGTTACCGTGGATATGGGCGACGCCATCCTCACCCCGGCAGATATACCGGTGAACCTGCCCGGAGAACGTGTGGTGGGACAGAACGTAGAAGTGGCGGGAGGCATTTATGAGATCACCTGTGTGTCCATGGGCAATCCCCATTGCGTAATTTTCGGCGGGGACCCGGACGACCTAAACTTGTGCGAGATAGGCCCTCTGTTTGAGCACGACCCCATTTTCCCCCAGCAGGTGAATACGGAGTTTATCCAGGTGCTGGATTCCCACACGCTGAAAATGCGTGTATGGGAACGTGGCAGCGGCGAGACCATGGCCTGCGGTACCGGGGCCTGTGCCAGCGCGGTGGCGGCGATCCTTTGCGGCCATTGCCCGGCCGGGGAAGATATCCTGGTGCGTTTGCGGGGCGGTGATCTGACCATCCGAGTGGAGGGCAGCCGCGTGTGGATGACCGGTGAGGCCGTTACTGTGTTTGAAGGAACTGTGAAGATCTGACAGGAGGTGGAAGGATTTGGCGAAATATATATTTGTCACCGGAGGAGTGGTCTCCGGTTTGGGAAAAGGAATTACCGCGGCGTCCTTGGGACGCCTGCTGAAAGCCCGTGGGCTGAAAGTGGCCGCTCAGAAGCTGGACCCTTATATTAACGTGGACCCAGGCACAATGAGTCCTTACCAGCATGGAGAAGTGTATGTCACGGAGGACGGTTTGGAAACTGACCTGGACCTGGGCCATTATGAGCGGTTCATCGACGAGAATTTGAACAAGTTTTCCAACTTGACTACCGGCAAGGTGTATTGGAATGTGCTCAATAAGGAGCGCCGGGGCGAATATCTGGGAGAGACCATCCAGGTGATTCCCCACATTACTTCCGAAATCAAGAACTTTATCTACAGCGTTGGTCAGAAGTCCAACGCGGATATCGTCATCACCGAGATAGGCGGCACCGCCGGCGATATCGAGAGCCAGCCTTTCCTGGAGGCTATCCGCCAGGTGTCTCAAGAAGTGGGAAAGGAAAATTCCCTGTTTATCCACGTGACATTGGTACCTTACTTGAAAAGTTCCGGGGAACACAAATCAAAACCCACCCAGCACTCTGTAAAAGAATTGCAGTCTATGGGCATTAAGCCAGACATCATTGTGCTGCGCACCGACGAACCCATTACCGACCAGAGCATTTTCCACAAGATCGCCCTGTTCTGCAATGTGCAGCCGGACTGCGTCATCGAAAACCTGACGATCCCTGTGCTGTATGAAGCGCCGATCATGTTGGAGAAGAACCACTTTTCAGATATTGTCTGCCGGGAACTGTGCCTTGAGACCCCGGAGCCGGATATGTCGGAATGGCTGGAAATGGTGGAAAAGATCCGCAATCGGAAAAAACTGGTGCGCATCGCCCTGGTGGGCAAGTATGTGAAGCTTCACGACGCGTACCTTTCCGTTATGGAGGCTCTGCGCCATGCTGGGTATGATTACAGCGCCCGCGTGGAGATCGATTGGGTGGATTCCGAAACCCTTACCGAAGAGAACATCTCCGCCCGGCTGGGAAGCATTGATGGTATCATCCTGCCCGGTGGGTTTGGCAGCCGTGGCATCGAAGGTATGGTGCTGGCGGCAAAGTACGCGCGGGAAAACAACGTGCCTTACCTGGGAATCTGTTTGGGTATGCAGATCGCTGTTATCGAGTTCTGCCGGAACGTGTGCGGCATTAAAGACGCCAACTCCGGAGAATTTGACGAGTACGGCCTGAACAAGGTTATCGATTTTATGCCTGACCAGAATAAGAACATCAATAAAGGCGGAACCTTGCGGCTGGGAAGTTATCCCTGCCAAATCAAACCTGGTACCAAAATGATGGAGTGCTATGGTAAAGAGCTTGTCCAAGAGCGCCATCGCCACCGGTATGAGTTCAATAATGACTATCGGGAAACGGTGGAGAAGGCCGGTATGGTGATCAGCGGCACTTCCCCCGATGGGCGCATCGTGGAAACGGTGGAGATCCCCCAGAACGATTTCTTTGTGGCAGGGCAGTTCCATCCGGAGTTCAAATCCCGGCCCAACCGGGCTCATCCCTTGTTCAAAGGGTTTATCAGCGCCGCGGTGGAATACCGCGCGGCCCGGGAAAAGTGATGGGCACTTTGAAAATACCAGAGTAAAACAATACGATTTTTAGAAAGGATCGAAGGGGCATGAAACTGAACGGCAATTTTCAGAATTTACAACAAAGCTACCTGTTTGTGACCATCGCCAAGAAGGTCGCGGCTTATACGCAGGAACATCCGGAGAACAGCATCATCAAAATGGGTATCGGCGACGTGACCATGCCTTTGGCGCCTGCGGTGATCGAAGCCATGCACAAAGCCACTGAGGAACAGGCCCATAAAGAGACATTCCACGGCTACTCCCCCGACAGCGACGGTTATCCCTTTTTGCGGGAAGCCATCGCCGGATATTATAAAAATTTCGGGGTGGATATGGACCCTTCGGAAGTGTTCGTGGGCGATGGCGCCAAGAGCGACGTAGGCAATATTGTGGATTTGTTCGATGTGGACAACACCGTGCTGGTGCCCGACCCGGTGTATCCCGTGTATGTGGATACCAATATCATCTCCGGCCGGAAGATCGAGTATATCGATGCCAACGAGGAAAACGGCTTTTTGCCTTTGCCCGATCCCAGCCGGAAAGCGGATATTATCTATCTCTGCTCTCCCAACAACCCCACTGGCGCCACGTACAACAAAGAACAGCTGAAAGCCTGGGTGGATTACGCCCTGGACCAGAAGGCGGTCATCCTGTTTGACGCGGCGTATGAGGCCTTTATCACCCAGCCCGGACTGCCCCACAGCATTTTCGAGATTCCCGGTGCGGAGAAGTGCGCCATCGAGTTCTGCTCCTTCTCCAAGACTGCCGGCTTTACCGGTATGCGCTGCGGTTATACTGTCATCCGCAAAGAGCTGGTAATGGACGGCGTACAGGTTTCAAAGCTGTGGCAGCGCCGCCAGGGCTGCAAGTTCAACGGCACCAGCTATATCACCCAGCGGGCCGCCGAAGCCGTGTTCACTCCCGAAGGCCATAAGCAGATCTTGGATACCATTGCCTATTACCAGAAGAACGCCCAGGTGATGATGGACGCCTTTACCAAAATGGGCGTGTGGTTCACCGGCGGCACCAATTCCCCCTATATCTGGTTGAAGTGCCCGGGCGGTATGGGCTCTTGGGAATATTTCGACTATCTGCTGCACAACGCGGAGATCGTAGGTACTCCTGGCGAAGGCTTTGGCAAAAACGGCGAAGGATACTTCCGCCTTACCGCTTTTGGCGACGCGGCAAAGACCATCGAAGCCATGGAGCGTATCCAAAAGCTGCAAAAGTAAAGACTTGACCCTTGCGCGGAGGGGCATTCTATAGAGGAGGAGTTTCGTATGTTGGAGCAACTGAAAGAACAAGTGTACCGGGCCAACATGCTGCTGCCGGAGCATCATCTGGTGACCTTCACCTGGGGCAATGTCAGCGGGATCGACCGGGAAAGCGGCGTTATGGCCATCAAGCCCAGCGGTGTGGAGTATGAAAAGCTTTCTCCGGAGGATATGGTGCTGGTGGACGTGCGTACCGGCAAAAAGGTTGAGGGCAAGTGGAACCCTTCATCCGATACCGATACACATTGTGAACTGTACCGGTCTTTCCCCAACATTGGGGGCGTGGTGCATACCCACAGCCGTTGGGCTACTATTTTCAGCCAGATGGGCCGTGGCGTTCCCCCTTTGGGTACCACGCACGGGGACTATTTTTATGGGGAGATCCCCTGCACCCGCAAGATGACTCCCGAGGAGATAGCAGGGGAATATGAGCTGGAAACAGGCAAAGTGATTGTGGAGACCTTCCAAGGCAAGAATCCCGATGACATCCCCGGGGTGCTGGTGCAAAGCCATGGTCCCTTCACTTGGGGCACCGATGCTTATAACGCTGTGCACAACGCGGTGGTGCTGGAGGAAATCTCCTTTATGGCCTGGCATTCTTTGATGATGGACCCTGCTCTGCCCGCTATGCAGCAGGAACTGCTGGATAAGCATTATCTGCGAAAGCACGGGGCCAATGCCTATTACGGGCAAGGAAAATAAACATGTTTGAGCGGGCGTGTCTGAAAGGCGCGCCCGCTTTTTTCGGAGGGGCATGAGGATGGTTTATTATCGAGACAAGAGCTTGATTGTGCGCTCTATGGAAGAGCCGGACTGCCAGGCGTTTTGCCAGGGGTTCGCGTCACAGGGTTGGAACAAACCGTTGGAACAGTTCCAGCGGTATTTGGAAGAGCAGCAAAAAGGCTTACGGAAAGTGTTGGTGGCCCTTTGGAACGGGGAACAGGCCGGGTATACCACACTGCTTCCAGAAGCCCCAGCCGGGGCTTTCGCTGGGAAAGGCTGGCCGGAAGTGTGCGACTTCAATGTGCTGGAAAAGTTCCAGCGGCGGGGCATTGGCAATCAAATTTTGGAAGTGGCGGAAGATTTGGCGGGAGAAACCAGCGACACCATTTGCCTGGGAGTAGGGCTCCACAATGGGTATGGAGCTGCCCAGCGGCTTTACGTCAAGCGGGGGTATGTACCGGATGGTTCCGGGGTGTGGTATCACGACGCGCAGATGGAACAATATGCCCCTTGCGCCGCGGACGACGATCTGATTTTGTATTTTTCCAAAAAGCTGCGGCCTCGGGAATTCCGTCCCATAGGGGAAGGGGAACTCACCCCTTGCCTGTTCCGCTTTTTTGACCGTTTCCAGATCGTGGAGCGCTGCTGGCGCAAGGAAGATGGAAACTGGGTTGTGAAAGACATCGCCTTTACCGAGCGGTGGACGGAAAGAGATTATGAAACCTTGTGTGGTTGTTTGAAGAACACATTGCGTTCCGGAGGGCAGGTGTGGGGCGCCTTTTTGGCGGGGCAGCTGAAAGGTTTTGCCTCGGTGGAGGGAAAGCTGGCAGGGTCCCGAAACCAGTACGCTGACCTGAGCAGCCTCCATGTTTCTGCCGATGTGCGGGGCCATGGTCTGGGCAGAAGGCTGTTTTTGCTGGCGGCGGAATCTGCACGGAGGTTAGGTGGAGAAAGCTTGTATATCTCTGCCCATTCTTCCGTGGAAAGCCAGGCGTTTTACCATGCCATGGGCTGCCAGGAAGCAGGAGAATATCTTCTTTCCCATGTGGAGAAGGAACCTTGCGACTGCCAGATGGAATACTGTTTATGATCGCTTTAGAAAGAGGACGGCCGAAAGGCCGTCTTTTTTTGTGTCAAAGCCTGGGGAAGAAATCGTATTATTTTTACAAAGAAGCCGTAAGAAAAATGAAAGGAATACCTCTTGACGCACAATACTATGCGATGTATAATATAAGTGATAACAGAGGAAAGGAGCGAGGAAATGGACGCCCAACTGAAAAAAGGGCTTTTGGAAGTGTGCGTGCTCACAGCGCTGCAAGCCAAGGATTCCTATGGGTATCAAATCATCAAGGATGTATCGCCCATTGTGGAGATTTCTGAATCCACGTTGTATCCCATCCTCAAACGTTTGGAGGCCGGAGGGATGGTGACCACCTATTCTATGGAACACAACAGCCGGCTGCGAAAATACTATCGACTTACAGCGGAAGGCAGGCAGCGAATCCGGGATTTTTTGGTGGAATGGCAGGACGTTATGAAAGCTTACCGGTTCATTGCGGCCTCGCAAGAAGGAGAAGAGACTGACGGCTTGGGGAGAAAGGATGGAATAACATGAAAAAGCAAGAATTTTTAAACGAATTGGCAGCAGCCCTTCACAACCTGCCTCGGGAAGAGCGTTACCGCACGTTAAGCTATTATGACGAGCTTATCGACGACCGGATGGAAGATGGGCAAAACGAAGAAGAAGCGGTGAGCGGCTTGGGAGACCCCGAAAGCGTGGCCCGTGAAATCTTGGGGGAGGAGGAAGAAGCGCCTGTTTCCACCGGCACTGGGCGGAGAGTATGGGTCATCGTGTTGTTGGTGTTGGGGTTCCCTTTGTGGGGAAGTCTGCTGCTCACAGGCCTGTGCCTGCTGCTGACGTTGTACATCCTGCTGTTTGTGCCGGTGATTGTGCTGGTGGGCTTAGCCTTGGGATTTTTGGCCGCCGCCTTGCTGGGCATGGTGGGCACGCCATTCCTGGTTTTAGACGTTGGGATTCTCAGCGGTGGTTTGCCCGCGGGGCTGTTTCAGCTGGGGATGGCTGTGGCGTTGCTGGGGCTTAGCGTCCTCTCAGCTGTGGGATTGTATTACACCACAAAGGGCATTGTGCGGGTGAGCAAATGGATCTGGCGCTGGCTGTGGCGCAGCCTGACCAAGAAAGGGAGGGTATTGGTATGAAGCAAAGCAAAAAAATCCTTCGGTTGATGACGATTGTGGGATGTATCCTGCTGGGGATCGGTATACTGTTATCCGGCGCCGGGTTTACGGCTATGGGATTTTCTTTGAACGCTTTTACCCATCCCAAAGGTGGGAAGGCGGTCCAAGAGACTGTGTTTTATAAAGATTCTCCCAAAGAGATAGAAGTCAACATCTACTCGGGAAATGTGACGATCCGGAAAGACGAAAACGCAGAGGAACTCCAAGTGGACGCCGCTTCCAATGTGTATGATATCTATATGGAATACGGCGCTCTGGTGGTGAAAGATAAGGATTCTTTTATAGCGGACGGTCCGGGAAAGATGAACTGGTACCAGATATTGAACCTCAGTCCTGGGGGCGATTACGATGTGACCATCACACTGCCTGCTAAAGAGCTGGACACCGTGACGATTACCACCTATATGGGGAGTATCCAGCTTTCCCAGCTGCAAGGGGAAAGCGTTTCGGCAACCACGGATTCAGGAAATGTGGAAGTGACAGAAGTGTCTGCCGCCGATAAAATGGAGATTATTTCCTCTATGGGGGATGTCCAGTTGCAAGCCTGCACAGGCGGCGATTTGATTGTCGACAGTGACATGAGCAATACGGATATCAACGATTGCCAGTTTGAGAATGGGAAATTGACGGGAAGTTCAGGGTCGATCCAATCCAAAGATTCCACATGGAACACCCTGGATGTGGAAAACGATATGGGTAATTGTGTGCTGGACCATGTCACCGCTAGTGAGACGGTGACTTGCGCCACCGGCATGGGGAATGTGGAATTGACAAAGCTTTCTTCCCCGGACATCCACCTGGAAGCCGACTCCGGAAATATTACCGGTTCCATTTTGGGTGATCAGAAAGATTACCAGATCATGCAGGAAACAGACATGGGAAATTCCAACTTGAAAGACCAGCTTGGAGGCGCCTGCGTTTTGGAAGTCGAGACCAGCATGGGGAACATCGATCTGAAATTTACAAAATAACAACCATGCATTACAGGCAAAAAGGAACGCGTTCCCGGTTTTAGGGGAGCGCGTTCCTTTCGTTTGTTAGACCCTTGCCTGGTCAAAGTGCTATTCGGCGATCTTGTCTCTGTCCCGGAAGATGAGGCTGATGCACCACAAGGCGGCGATACCCACCAAGGTGTAGATGATCCGGGCCACAATGGACGCTTGACCGCCGCAGATCCAGGCGACCAGGTCAAAACGGAAAATACCAACCAGCCCCCAGTTGATGCCGCCGATGACGACCAGGGCCAGAGCGATCCGATCTAAGATACTCATGTTATACTACCCCTTTTGTGTAGATTTCCCGGAACGATTGTCCGGGTTGGGTCTCAAGGCTAGTGTGGACGTTTTTTGCTCATTTATGCGGATTGGATTCGGCTTTCTTGGAAGTTTTTTCCGATTTTGAAAAAAGCTCCCGTATCCCTACTACCAGCAGAAACACTCCGAATATTCTCCGCAGTAGTTCCACTTCCAGCTGGGAGGCCAGGAAGGCTCCTGCGGCGCAGGCGGGGACCCCGGCAAGGATACACCATAGAGCTGCCTTTTTCTCCACCAGCCCTTGGCGGAAGTGCCCCCATAAAGCGGGCAGGGCGCAGCTGATAAAATAAACCAGATTGACGCCCCCGGCTTGGAACTGGCCCATCCCCTGCACCAAAGTCAGCCATAAAAGCAGCAACGTGCCGCCGCCTACTCCAAAGCCGGACAAGACGCCGGTAGCGGCTCCGGCCAAAATGGAAAACAGCCAGTTCACAAGGCAAGCACCGCCCGGATTCCGCCGTAAATGATCAGCGCCCCAAAGGCCCGGCGTAAAAAGGTTAAAGGCACCCGTTGGAACAGCCTGCCGGAAAGCAGTCCGCCCAAAGCGCCGCCCACCAGATAAGGCCAGGCTCCGGTAAGGTCCAGCCCGCCCTTGAACCAGTAAACCACCGCCGATACCAGGGACAAAGGCAGGATGACCGCTACAGAAGTGGCGAATGCTTTGCGTTGGGGCAATTTGGCCCAATGGGTCAGCAGGGGGACTAAAAACAGCCCGCCGCCCGAACCGAACAATCCGTTGGCGATTCCCGCCAAACCTCCTGTAAGAGCGTATTTTCCTTTCAAACTGTTCCCTCCTTTCCATAAAAAATAATGGAATAGAACCATTATTCCCCGCCGCAGGAAGGTTATCCACGGCAGCGGGAAACCATGTTGAAAAAAACGCGCGTTTTTCGCATGAAACGCCACTTCTTTTTCCATACTGAACCTATAGAGAAGGAGGAGCTTTCGCATGATAAAGAAAAAAGCGTATGCCTTGTTTATTGTATTAATGCTGCTGCTGTGCGCGGCTTGTGTTTCGATTGTGCGGGTGTCCCACGGGGAAGAATATGTGGCTGCTGCCGGAGCCCAAAGCTTATACCGTTTGGACGTTGCCAAAGCAAGGGGCACCATCTACGACCGGAATCTTGTGCCACTGGTAGGCGGGGATACAAAATGCGTGGCGGCGGTAGCCCCCACCATCGAGACGATTGGTGCCCTTGAAATGGCTACCGAAGGCCAGTATCGGGACCGTTTGGCATTGGCTTTAGAGGATGGCAGGCCCTTTCAGCTGACCTTGGAAGAGCCTGTGGTAGATCCAAGGGTGGATGTGTTCCAGGTGCCCCAGCGCTATACAGAGGACCAGCTGGCGCCCCATGTCATTGGCTATTTGGATAGCTTGGGCGGAGGGGCGGCCGGTGTAGAATTGGCCATGGACGATGTGCTGCGGCAGTATGAGGGAGAGATCTCCGTCACATACCGGGTGGACGCTTTGGGCCGGGCCATCCCAGGGGAGAAGCGGCAGATCGTGAACACGATGGAAGAAACTGTGGGCGGCGTAGCCTTAACGCTGGACAGCCAGCTGCAGCAAGTGGTCCAAGAAGCTGCTCAGGAATTGGATAAAGGGGCGGTGATCGTCACCGAGGTGCCGGGCTGTGAGATACGGGCGTTGGCCAGTGTGCCGGATTTTACCCCTTTGGATTTGAGTTCCGTGTCTGGGGACGAAAATTCCCCACTGGTGAACCGGGCTTTTTCCGCTTACGCTCCAGGGTCGGTGTTCAAATTGGTGACGGCTGCTGCCTTGCTGGAAGAAGGATTGGGCGATACCACGTTTACTTGTGTAGGTTCCTTAAACGCCGGGGGATTGCAATTCCACTGCATCGACAACACCGCCCACGGGGAATTGGATTTGGAAGGGGCTTTGCAGAAATCCTGCAACTGCTATTTCATCAACGCCGCTCGCGTGCTGGGTGGACAAAAAGTTCTTTCTATGGCTTATAACCTTGGATTCGGCCAAGCCCAGGAATTTGGCCGGGGGCTATGGGCGTCTGCCGGGGGCCTGCCCACGCTGAAAGACCTGAACAATTCCCGGGCTTTGGCAAACTTTTCTTTTGGACAAGGGGAACTTACCACCACGCCTTTACAGCTTTGCGCCATGATGAATACCATAGCCAGCGGAGGAGTGTATACCTCCCCGGAATTGATCGAAGGGTTGGTCAATGGGGATATGGAACTGACAGAACTGAGTTCTTCCGCCAGCAAAACCATACGGGTGATGAAAGCTTCCACCGCGCAGACGTTGCAGAAAGCTCTCATTTCCACTGCCCAGGAAGGCACCGCCCGGCCGGGGACCCCGGAAAACGGAGTGGCAGGCATCAAGACAGGTACTGCTCAGACCGGCGTGTTCGAGGGGGAAGAAGAACTGCTCCACTTTTGGTATTGCGGTTTCGTCTGCGATGATTTTGGCCCCCGGTACTGCGTTACGGTCTTACGGGAGTCCACACCAGACGATGGGGGAAGCACTGCCAGGGTATTTAAAAAAGTTGCAGAAGCGCTATTGGCTTCTTTAAAGGAAGGGAATTGACAGAAAGCCTTTGGCGGGATATAATAAAAACACAGTTGCATACTGAGTTTTTGCGCGGAGAAGATGTCCTAGTCCTCCTTCTTCAGAGAGACGGCCGGTGGGTGCGAGGCCGTTGGGGAGAAAGGGCAGGCCGCTCCCACTGTTTTGTAAAAAAACAGCGTATTTTTGGCGCTTGCCGCGAAGAGCGGCACGGTGTTCCTCCGTTAAAGGGAAGAAAGCGGCGGACGTGCGTATTGCGTTCGCAATTTGGGTGGTACCACGGGCTTCTCCGTCCCATTGTTTGGGGTGGAGAAGCCTTATCTTTTTCCAGCTGGGGGGCTTGCCATGAATGAAATTTTGCGCACAGAACGATTGCTTCTGCGGGAAATGACCTGGGAAGATTTGCCGGATTTGGCCCAAATGCTGCAAGACCCCTTAGTGATGTACGCGTATGAGCACGAGTTTACAGATGAGGATGTAAAGCAATGGCTTTCCCGACAGCTGGATCGCTACGAAAAGTATGGTTTCGGATTGTGGGCCGCTGTTTTAAAAGGAAGTGGCCGGATGGTGGGCCAGGCGGGATTGACCTATCAGAAGTGCGAAGGGGCCCAGGTGCTGGAAGTAGGCTATCTGCTTAAACGTAAGTTCTGGCATCAGGGTTACGCCCGGGAGGCCGCTGCCGGGTGCCGGGATTACGCTTTCCAGGTGTTGGGAGCGCATCGGGTGCATTCCGTTATCAAGACGGATAACGCTGCCTCTATCCGTGTGGCAGAAAGCCTGGGGATGCATCGAGAAAAGGAATTTGTCGCCCGGTATTACAACGGGGATATGCCCCATTATCTGTATATGGTTTCAAAGGAAGAATTCCTGCCGGGGGACCGGGTTTGAAAGAAAGGTGGATTTATGAATACAGCATATTGTGTGGAGCAAGTGAAAGCCCTCTGCGCCATCGACAGCCCTTCGGGTTTCACGGAGCGGGCGGCGGATTATTTGATGGAAGAATTGGCTCGGTTGGGGTATGAACCTCAAAAGACTCGCAAAGGCGGCGTCACCGTTTGCCTGGGCGGGGAAGGCCGGGGCCTGCTGCTGATGGCGCATGTGGATACTCTGGGTGGAGTGGTCCAATCCATCAAGGGCAACGGGCGGCTGGTGATCTCTCCGGTGGGCGGATTGCAGCCGGAGAACTGCGAGGCGGAAAACTGCCGCATTTATACCCGTTTCGATGGGGTGTACACCGGCTGCTTGCAGCTTAACGACGCCTCTGTCCATGTTAACGGGGAATACGGCAGCAAGGGCCGTAAATTCCCAGGCATGGAAGTGGTCATCGACCAGCCGGTGAAAAACGCCGAGGAGACCAGGGCACTGGGCATTTGCGAAGGAGATTTCGTCTGCTTCGACCCCCGCACGGTGGTGACGGAATCGGGCTATATCAAGAGCCGGTTCCTGGATGACAAACTCAGCGCCGCCATATTGCTGGCTTATGCCAAAGAGTTGAAAGACCAGGGTGTTTCCCCCAAGCGGAAGGTGTATCTCCATTTTACCGTGTACGAAGAGGTAGGCCACGGCGCTGCGGCTTCTGTGCCGGATGATGTGGAAGAGCTGATCAGCGTGGATATGGGCTGCGTGGGCGAGGGCCTTCGCTGCACCGAGCGGGAGGTCTCCATTTGTGCCAAGGATTCCGGCGGGCCTTACGATTACACCGTGACCACGGCTCTGGTAGAAGCCGCCAAGGCAGCCGGGGCTGCTTACGCTGTGGATGTGTATCCCCACTATGGCAGCGACGCCGAGGCAGCTTTGCGGGCAGGATACGACGTGCGCCACGGCTTGATCGGCGCGGGGGTGTACGCTTCCCACGGTTATGAGCGTTCCCATGTGGAAGGCGCTGAAAATACTTTGAAGCTTTTGTGGCAGTATACCACAGTTTAAAAAAGAAAAGTCAACGGGGAAAACCCGTGAATAAAGAGAGGATCATCAAACATGCAGTGGACAGGGTTAAACGAACTGAGAGAAAAATTTCTGGAGTATTTTGAATCCAAAGAACATTTGCGGCTGAAAAGCTTTTCGCTGATCCCCCAGGGGGACAACAGCTTGCTGCTGATCAACTCCGGCATGGCGCCCATGAAGAAATACTTTACCGGGGAAGTTACTCCTCCCCGGCGGCGTGTGACCACCTGCCAGAAGTGCATCCGCACCGGCGACATTGAAAACGTGGGTTACACCGACCGTCACGGCACCTATTTTGAGATGCTGGGCAACTTCTCCTTTGGGGATTACTTCAAGCGGGAGGCCATCTCCTTTGCTTGGGAGTTCTTCACCAAGGTGCTGGAAATGCCCAAGGAAAAGCTGTACATTTCCGTGTATGAGAATGACGACGAAGCCTGGGATATCTGGACCAAAGAGGTGGGTGTGGAAGAAAGCCACATGAAGCGTCTGGGCAAAGAGGACAACTTCTGGGAGCATGGTTCCGGCCCCTGCGGCCCTTGCTCGGAAATCTACTTCGACCGGGGCGAGAAGCATGGCTGCGGCAAGCCCACCTGCGGCGTGGGATGCGACTGCGACCGGTTTGTGGAAGTATGGAACCTGGTGTTCTCCCAGTTTAACAACGACGGCCAGGGCAACTATACTGACCTGGTGCAGAAGAACATCGATACCGGCATGGGTCTGGAGCGTCTGGCCTGCGTCATGCAGGACGTGGACAACTTGTTCTTAGTGGATACCGTGCAGAACATCATGAAGAAAATCTGTGAGATCGCTGGGGTACAGTATGGCGAGGATAAGAAGAAGGACGTGTCCCTGCGGGTGATCACCGACCATATCCGCAGCACTGTGTTTATGATCGGCGACGGTGTTCTGCCCTCCAACGAAGGCCGGGGCTATGTGCTCCGCCGGCTGCTCCGCCGGGCTTCACGTCACGGTAAGCTCTTAGGGATTCAGGGTGCGTTCCTTCAGGATGTGGTGGATACGGTCATCCAGGAAAACAGCACCGCTTACCCTGAACTGGTGGAAAAGCGGGAGACCATCAAGAAAGTTGTGGCCTTCGAGGAGGAGAGCTTCTCCAAGACCATTGACCAGGGCTTGACTTTGCTCAATGCCTTGATCGATAAGGCGGATTCTAAGGTGTTTTCCGGCGAGCACGCTTTCACATTGAACGATACCTATGGTTTCCCCTTGGATTTGACCAAGGAGATCTTGGCCGAACGTGGCATGGAAGTGGACGAGCAGCGGTTCCGCCAGCTGATGCAGGAACAGCGGGAGCGCGCCCGCAACGCCCGTAAAGACGCTGGGGCGGATGCCTGGAAAGGCGAGGGCAGCGCGGCATCTGGTTTGCCGGAGACTGTGTTTACCGGCTATGAAAAGATGGAGGATCAGGGCAAGGTGCTGGCCATCATCCAAGGCGGAAAACGTGTGGATTCCGCTGCCGAAGGCGCCGAAGTGTCGGTGGTTTTGGATAAGACTCCGTTCTATGGGGAAGGCGGCGGCCAGGTAGGCGACAGCGGCGTGCTGGAAGCGGAAGGCGTTTCCGTGGACGTGATCGATACCACCAAACACGAGGGCGTTTATCTGCATCGGGCTGTGGTCGGTGAAGGCACTTTGAATGTAGGGGATTCTCTCGTAGCGAAAGTGGATTCTTCCCGCCGGGGGGCCATCATGCGCAACCACACCGCTGCCCATTTGCTGCAAGCGGCTTTGCGGGAAGTGTTGGGAAGCCATGTGGAACAGGCAGGCCAGCTGGTCAACGATCGCCATGTGCGGTTTGACTTCACCCATTTTTCCGCTTTGACCGCCGAGGAATTGGTTCAGGTAGAAATGCTTGTAAACCAAGAGATCTTAAAGGGCGTGCCTGTCTCCATGGTGGAGATGCCAATCGAAGAGGCTCGCAAGAGCGGCGCTATGGCTTTGTTTGGTGAGAAATATGGGGATGTTGTTCGTGTGGTGTCCGTAGAGGATGGCTTCTCGAAAGAATTCTGCGGCGGCACCCATATGGACAATACCGCCCGTTTGGGACTGTTTAAAATCATTTCCGAATCCTCCGTGGCTTCCGGTGTGCGGCGTATTGAAGGCGTTACCGGTATGGGTGTATTGGAAGTGCTGGGGGCCCAGGGCACCACTTTGCGGGAAACCGCCCAGGCTTTGAAAGTGGCCAATCCCATGGAACTGCCTCTTCATGCCCGTCAGATGATGGCTGAAGCCAAGGAGAAAGATAAGCAGATCGATCTTCTGAATTCCAAGCTGGCTCAAAACCGTTTGGAAGGCGTGTTCCAGAACGCGCAGGAAGTAGCTGGCGTGAAGGTGGTTTATGCCCTTCTTTCCGGTACCAGCAGTGATGCCCTCCGCGCTCTGTGTGATAAAGCCAAAGAGCGCCCGGCGGCTATCGTGGGAGTATTTGCCGGTGTGTCCGATGGAAAGGCTACCTTGGCGGCAGTGTGCACCAAAGCCGCTCAGGAAAAGGGCTTGAAAGCAGGCGTGCTGGTGAAAGAAGTGGCCCAGATTTGCGGCGGCAATGGAGGCGGGCGTCCCGATTTTGCCATGGCAGGCGCGAAAGACCAGTCGAAACTGGATGACGCTTTGGCTGCCGTGCCGGAACTGGTAAAGAAACAGATCGGCTAAAAACCGCTGGATACAATTATTTTTAGAAAGGAGCATTCTCATGACTGACTGCATTTTTTGTAAGATCGCCCAAGGACAAATTCCATCTAAGATCGCTTATGAGGACGAGGATGTTATCGCTTTTTACGACCAGGACCCTCGGGCCCCCGTTCATGTGCTGGTGATTCCCAAGGAGCACATTTCCTCGGCTATGGATATCACTCCGGAAAACAGCGCTGTGGTGGCCAAAGTCTTTGAAGCTATCCCCAAAATTGCCAAAGACCTGGGCCTGGAAAACGGCTTCCGTGTGGTAAACAACTGCGGAAAAGACGGTATGCAGACCGTGAAGCATATTCATTTCCATCTGCTGGGCAAGCGTCAGATGGGCTGGCCTCCTTTCCCGGTGGAATCATAAAAACGGCGCCAGAGAAATAAACCGTCCAAAGTGGAAGGCGCATTTGGCGCCACACTGAGGCTGACTGTTTTGAATGGTCAGCAAGAAATGGAGGAAAGGAAAATGGGAGAAGTTTATAAAATGAGCATAGCGGGGTGCGAACGGGAACTTCCCATCTGCCCCATTAACGACCATATGGATATCGCGGGGTTCGTGATGTTCAGCGATGTGGAGATCACCGAGAAAACCGCCAAGGCTTTGATGGAAAAATGCCCGGAACATGATGTGATCGTCACCGCTGAGTCTAAGGGAATCCCCCTGGCCTATGAAATGGCCCGCATTGGTTGCCGCAATTATGTGGTGGCCCGCAAAGGCGTAAAAGCCTACATGGAGGACCCTATCCATGTGGAGGTGAAATCTATCACCACAGACCATGTGCAGAAGCTGTATCTTTCCAAGGCTGATTGCGAAAACCTGAAAGGGAAACGCATTTTGATCGTAGATGATGTGATTTCTACCGGCGAGTCCTTAGCGGCTATGGAAGAATTGCTCCATGCCATCGGCGGCACAGTGGTGGGCAAAGCCTGCGTTCTGGCGGAAGGCGACGCCAAAGACCGCACGGACATCATTTACTTAGAGCCGTTGCCTTTGTTTTTTAAATAAACGGTGATACGGCCGTTTGCTTTGCTGGGATTTTCCGCCTACGGGGCTTTGGTTCTCTGTGCGGCGTTGGGGCCCAATACTGCTTGGGCCCTGGCGTTGCTGTGCCTGGGACTGGCCTGCGCCACGGCTTTGTGCCGTGTGTTGCTGGGTGTGAGCCGTAAAAGTCGTTTTGCGTCCAAAGAGCTTTTGGGATATTGCCCAAAGGCTCTTTCTGTTTTGCGGCGGATGTTTTGGGCCGCATTGGCTCTGGCTGTGGCCGGAGGCGCCTGCGGCATGTGTGCGCTGCAATGGCAAACAGTAGAGCCCCTTCAAGATTTGGAAGGGGAACGGCTGCAAATACGGGGCCAAGTTCTGGAGTATCCTGATGAACAGTATCACCGGTATTATTACAAGATTCGAGTGGAAGGCTTGGGGGAGGAAGAGGGAGAACCCCAAAGGGTAGAGCCATTTCAGCTGCGGCTCTCCGCTTCTATGCCCATAGCGTGCCAGCCCTATGACTGGGTGGAGTGTGCCGTTACCTTTTATGCTTTTGACTCGGGAGGCGGACTTTATTCCACCCGAAATTCCCGGCTGGCGGATGGTTTTCAAGCAGGAGGATATCTTTCCCAGTTTGAAGGCATCACGGTGGAAGAGGCAGAAACTGTTTCGCCGGGAGCATTGCTCGTACAGGCCCGCCGCCAAGTGGGCAGGGAACTTGACAGGCTTCTTCCACGCCGAGAAGCCGGTTTGGTGCGGGCTATGGTGCTGGGTGACGGAAGTGGCATTTCCCAAGAGGATATGAGTCACTTCCGACAGCTGGGCGTGTCTCATGTGCTGGTGGTATCCGGGCTGCACATGACGGTACTGGCTGGGTTTTTGCAGTTCTTTTTAAAACGGTTTCCCATACGCAAAGCAGTGGGAAACTTGCTGACAGGAATGTTTCTTTTCCTCTTTTTGATGCTTTCCGGGTTCCAACCTTCCGCAACTCGAGGCGCGGTGATGTATGGCGTGCTGCTTTTGGCGGATTCTTTCGGCCGACGGTCTGACAGCCTGAATTCTCTGGGACTGGCGGTTTTGGTGGTGTGCGCTGGAAATCCTTTTGCGGGCGGGGACGTAGGATTTGCCTTGTCGGTGACAGCAACGTTAGGCATCATATTGCTGTACCGCCCTTTGTACCGGGCATTCCTGGGGGAACGCCTCACTGGGCTTTTTCGGAGATTGTGGAAGCCTGCCGCTGCTTCTTTGGCAGCTACTGCTTCCGCGCTGCTGGGAACATTTCCCGCACAGCTGGGAGTGTTTGGAGGGTTCCCGTTACTGCTGCCTTTGGCCAATTTCCTGATGGTGTTCCCCAGCACCGTGCTTTTATATCTTTCCTTCTGCGGTGTGTTTTTCGAGGTGCTTCCGGTCACAGCTCCTTTGGCGGCGCCCTTTGTGTGGATAGCTGGGTGGGCCGCCCGGCTGATGCTGGGAATCGCTTCGTTTCTCGCCCAGTGGAAGGGTACGTTCTTGCCGCTGACCAGCGGGGCTGCTTTGGCGGTAACGGTAGGGCTGCTGCTGTTGCTGATGATGGCTGGCCTTGTGGGGAGGGATAAGCCTTTGCGGGCAGTCATCGCAGGATGTATGGTGGCTCTGGTGTTGTTCGGCGGGCTGTTTCAAAACTGGCTGGACCGTGACAAGGCAGTATTTGCGGTGCCATATCAGGAGGACGCTTCCTGTGTGGTCTTGGTGCGCAACCATCAGGCGGCGGTGTTGTCTTTGGGCGGGTTTCAGACCGGGGCGGTGAACGAAATTCTCCAGCGCCATAATGTGACGCAGGTCACGGCGGTCTGTATGCCCTTGACGGACTCCGATGCCCGGGAAGCCGCCTGCCAGGTGCTGGAGGAATACGGCGCCGGTTCCCTGGTGCTGCCGGAAGGAGCATATGTAGGCCGTGACCTGGAACTGGCCGCAAAAGAAACGCCAGTCACTTTCCTTTCCGCTGGGGAAAGCTTTTCAGTGATGGAAGGGATGACGGCTCAGATATTGCCTAAGTGGAAAGGGTTGCGGCTGACGGTAAACGGAGTGGACACGCTGGTGGAATGGG
Organism: uncultured Neglectibacter sp.; assembly: GCA_904419785.1. Classification (GTDB taxonomy): domain Bacteria; phylum Bacillota; class Clostridia; order Oscillospirales; family Acutalibacteraceae; genus Acutalibacter. The sequence continues at coordinate 6,687 of CAJFSY010000004.1, read as the reverse complement.
CTGGCACAACCGGGCAAAACTGCCAAGTGCTGTTTACGAACCAACAGCAGACCCAGGTAAATTCTTCGTTGTCTGTTTGGCAGACCGATGCTATAATAGGAGAAAACGGTCAAGGCTGGACCTTTTCTCAAAATGGGGAAAGCGTAGTGCTGCCCGTAGAGGACGGGTGTCTGGCTGTGGAGATCGCGCCAACAGGAAAAATCACCGCGAGGAGGGAAAGCTGATGCCAGAGATAGACGAGAATGGATTGAAAAAGCAGATCGCTTCTGGGGAATTGGGCGGCCTTTTTGTGGTGGCCGGCCAGGAAAAATACATGGTAAAGCGGCTGGCGCGGCAGTTGATGAAACGGGCCGCAGGAGAAGCTTTCCCAGAGTTCAACGATCAGGCATTCACGGATGAATCCGCTCTGGACAGCATCGGGGATGCAGCCCAGGCGCTGCCCTTTTTCTCAGACCGGAAATGCGTCAGTGTGGCGGATTTCGACGTGGAGACGAAAAATTCCCAAGACCTGGACAAGCTGTATGAGTTGTGGGAGCTCTCCCCAGAGAGCACTACGCTGGTGTTCTGGTATCCAACCCTGGATTTTGACGCCAAACGCTCTGCCAAATGGAGGAAATTCCTCAAGCAGGCCCAGGAGCAGGGCACCGTGGTGTTCTGCGAACACAGGAGCCAGCAGGAACTTTTGCGGTTCCTTGCACGTGAGGCGGAAAAAGCCGGGTGTGTGCTGTCACGTCCAAGCGGCCTGAAACTTTTAGAATACGCTGGGCAAGACCTAACGGCTTTGCGCAATGAACTGGAAAAGCTTTGTTCCTACGCCCTGGGCCAGGGAGAGACAGAGATCACCGGGCAGATGATCGAGGAACTTGTGGCCAAATCCATGGAGACCACGGTGTTTTTGATGGCCAAAGCGCTGGTGGGCGGAGAGTATGAGACAGCTTACAGCTTGCTGGACGCCCTGTTTTACCAGCGGGAAGAGCCCATCGCCATCGTGGGGGCCTTGGGCGCTTCATATCTGGATATGTATCGTGTGAGGGCTGCCCTGGAAAGCGGCCAGACCTATGAAGCAGCCGCCCAGTATGGAGATTATAAAGGGAAGGATTTTCGCTTGCGGAACGCCCAGCGCAATGGCCGGGGAGTTTCCCAGCAGGTGCTGCGGGAAAGCCTGCATTTGCTGCTGGACGCCGACTTGGCTTTGAAAGGTTCCCGGCTGGACCAGCGTATCATCTTGGACGAGTTGGTGGCCAAGCTTCTGCTGGCCGCCCGGAGGGAACGGGTATGATTCGGGTGAAAGAAGCCATTGTGGTAGAAGGGAGATACGACAAAATCAAGCTTTCCTCGCTGGTGGAAGGTGTTATCATAGAGGTAGGAGGCTTTGGGATATTCAAAGACCGGGAAAAGCTGCAATATCTCCGAACCCTGGCCCGGGAACGGGGCTTGATCGTTCTTACAGACAGCGATGGGGCAGGGTTCCTCATTCGCCACAAGCTTTCTTCCTGCATCCCGCCGGACCAGTTGAAGCACGCTTATATTCCGGATATCCTGGGCAAAGAGCGGCGTAAGGCCGCGCCCTCGAAAGAGGGAAAGCTGGGAGTGGAAGGAATGGAACTTTCAGTCCTGCAGAGGGCCTTGGAACGCGCGGGCGCCACAGTGGAAGAATCCTGCGGCAGAACAGCTTCGCCGGCGGATGGGGGGATCACCAAAACGGATCTGTTTGAGTGGGGCCTTACAGGACAGCCCGACAGCGGTGCCAGGCGGAAAGAATTGCAGCGGCGCTTGGGGCTGCCGGAACGGTTATCGGCCAATGGTCTCTTACAGGCGCTAAATGCCTTGTATACCCGGGAGGAACTTTGCTCCCTTTTAAAAAAGGAGGAACCGTAATCATGAACCGCGCCAAGGAAGCCATAGAGGGTGCTCAGTTTCGGGCCAAGGGGAAATGGTATCTGGCCCAGCAGGTGGATTCTTTTTTAGAGGAACTCTCTGTGTATTCAGAAGAGGATGACCGGGAGATGGAGCGGCTGGAAGAAGAGGCTCGGTCTTTGCGGACTGAGAAAAGCCGTCTGGAAGAAGAATTGCAAAAAGCGAAAAGTGATTTGGAGCTTCGGAAGGGACAGTCTGAGGAAGAGCGTCAGCGCCGGGTATGCCGGGAATTGGAACAGGAGCGTGACGGGCTTATCGAGGATATCAAGGCGCTGCGGCGTTTTCGGGAAAACTTTCGCGAGGCGGTGGTGAAAGACGCGGAAGAGATTTTGGAGCGGTTGGGAGAATTGACTTCTCAAAAACTTCTATAAGTCCAACGCCAGGCCATGAGACGCGCCAAAGGGGGAAATGCTATGGAAATGGAACAGAAATTGCGGCGTATCGACCAGTTCTTGGATTTGTATAAACAGCTCGAGGATGTGTTGGAGGAAAAATACCGCAATGCACGGCGGCATTATTCCAGCGTGGTGTTCGAGTTCATCAAGGATTATGACAGCGCCCCGGTGCGGGACAAGCTGGAGATCTGCAGGGAGATCCGCAACCTGCTGACCCACAGCGCCAATCTGGACGGGGAGCCGATTGTTGAACCTTCTGGGCCTGTGGTGGAAGCCATGCGGGATGTGCTGGAGTTTGTCAAACGCCCGCCCCTGGCAATAGATTACGCCACAAAAGGCGATAAGGTTATGAAAGCCCATATGCATCAAAAAGTGCTGAGGCTGATGGAAGTGATGGACAAAAACGGATATTCTCATATTCCGGTTATGCGGGAAGGGGAATTCTGCGGTGTGTTCAGTGTGGGCACGGTGTTCCAATATATGCTGCGCAGTGGTGGGAAGGGCATCAGCCCTGAGACTACAGTAGCGGAACTTGGCAAACATTTGGCTGTGGATGCCCACATGGAAAACTACGAATTCGTCTCAAAGGATACTACATACATTGCTGTGCGCCGCCTGTTTGAAAGGGTGCGAGGCAAGAATAAGCGGATATCGGTGATTTTTATCACAGAACACGGCCATCCGGGGGAACCTTTGCTGGGTATGCTCACTCCCTGGGATGTGCTGGGTGAGCCAGATGTTCCTTAATAGTTACGGCCAAACGCAAGAGTGGTCCTGGAAGTCCGGGGAAAAGGGAGTGCTGGATTCAAGCACGATTCTTTTAATGCGTTAAAAAGGTGGCAGGTTTCACGCCTGCCACCTTTTTATGTGAAAATAAAGTTGGTAAACCTCTTTTCAGAGACTTCCAAAAAGCTCTTGTTCTACCAAAATGCATAATGCGTGATAGACAGGTAAAGTCAACTCTTGCACTTTGTAAGTTTCTGTCTCAGGAACACAAATAGAAACATCTGCAATATCCCCGATTTTTCCCCCGGATTTCCCGGAAATTAGAATGGAACGCATACCCAGAGCACGGGCTACACGTACCGCGTTTAATACATTTTTGGAATTTCCTGATGTGCTGAAAGCCAACAGCACATCTCCTTGTTTTCCATATCCATAAACTTGCTGGGCGAAGGCCATATCAGGGTCTCCGTCGTTAATCAGCGCAGTAAGCAAAGATGTCTGGGAATTTAAGCAAATGGCCGGAACCGCTTCTTGTAAACTGTTTATCAAGTCTTCTGGGAACTTATCCGAAGCAAGAAGCTTCTTTTTAGATGCTTCAGAGATGGGGCGTTTTTGTTTGAAATCTTTCATTAATTCGCCTACAACATGCTCTGCGTCTGACGCGCTGCCTCCGTTACCGCAAGTCAGAACCTTTCCTCCGGCCCGCGCAGATGAACAGAGAATTTCTCCTGCTTTCCGGAGTTGGGTTTCTTGAGAAACCAATGGTGGATATCTTTCCAGCAATGAATTGATAATCTCCACAAAAAGACCTCCTATGCTCCATTTTCTCAGTGGGTGTTCTGCCATATCTCTAAGCTTTGATCTGTTAAATATATTTTTTGAGTTAAGTAATTTTGGCTATAGAATAGCATTTTTATTTATTTAAGTCAAGAAAATTTACTATTTTTGAGAAAATATTCTTGATTGATTAAAAAAATTAGACTATAATGCAGCTGTACTTTTTAAATTAATTAATTCAAAAAATATTTATGCTGTGGCTTTTGGCTTTTATTATACATCTAAAGAAAGGAACAAGCTTTATGAAAACTATCTATTTGATTGGCAATGCGCACATTGATCCTGTGTGGCTTTGGAAAAAAAGCGAAGGACTTTCGGAAATTCTTGCTACTTATCGTTCCGCTTTAGACCGGATGAAAGAATTTCCCGATTATATCTTCACCAGCGCTTGCGCCTACTATTACCATTGGGTGGAAACCATCGATCCGGCTATGTTTCAAGAGATTCAGCAGCGGGTAAGAGAAGGGCGTTGGTCCGTTACCGGAGGTTTTTGGATTCAACCGGATTGCAATTTGCCTTCGGGAGAAGCCTTTTGCCGCCATACCCTTTATTCCCAACGGCTGTTCCAAGAAAAATTGGGAGTTACCGCCAAAGTAGGGTACAACGTGGACTCTTTCGGACATAACGGAATGCTCCCACAGCTTTTAAAAAAATCTGGTATGGATTCGTATGTGTTTATGCGTCCTGGCAATCACGAAAACGCTAAGCTTCCGGACCTTTTCTATTGGGAAGCTCCCGATGGCAGCAGAGTGTTGACTCACAAAATCAAATATGAATACACTGATTTTTGGGGAGCTCCGGAAGGTGAGGAACCTTTAACTGGGAAAATTCAACTGCTTGAAAACCTCGCGGAAGAGAATCATATTCCCTATATGGATTTCTACGGCGTTGGAAACCACGGCGGCGGGCCGACAATCCGTGGTTTGAAAGTGTTAGAAGGGGTGGTGGGAAAGAACAGCCAAGTGACGTTTGCTTCTACTGGGGAATATTTCCAGGATGTTAAAGCTTCTTCTCTGGAACAGTCTCTGCCCGTTATACAGGGCAGCTTGCTTCACCATGCCAGCGGCTGCTACGCGGCGAACTCCGCCATTAAACGAGCAAACCGTCAGGCGGAAAACGCGTTGCTGAAAGCGGAAAAGTTTGACGTGCTGGCCCAACGCCTTACGGGAAGCGGCAGCGCTATGGCGCGTATTCGCCAGGCGTGGGAAAAAGTGCTGTTTAACCAGTTTCATGATATTCTGGCGGGATGTTCCATTAAAGACGCCTATGGGGACGCGCTAAACGCCTTGGCATCTGCCTGTGATACGGCCTGGGAGGTTACACAGGAAGCTTTGCACCGTATCTCCTGGAATGTAAAGACTACCAGGGGCCTTTCAAACACACCTTGTCAAAAAAACGCTCTCATCCTTTGGGAGAAAGAAGGGGAAGGAGCCCCGGTGATGGTCTTTAACCCTCACTCTTTTCCTATCCGCCAGCCCATACAGCTGAATACCACAGTGGCCGGGGTATGCGATGCCCAGGGACGTCCTGTATCCTGCCAACTTGTTCGGGGTCCCCAAACAAATGGAAAAGACCGGTTCAACACCTTGTTTGACGCTCAAGTTCCTGCGTTGGGATATGCCTTGTTCTACGTGTTCAAAGATCAGTCTTTTGAGGTGCCTTTGCAGCATCCGGTCCGGGCTGAAGATTATGTTTTGGAAAACCGATACTTGAAAGTGCGTTTTGACCCATATAGTGGCTGCATTACAAGCTTTTTTGACAAAGAAAGAAACTGGGAATTGGCGGCGGGTCCCATGGCCAAAGCGTTGGTCATCGATGATGAAAAACCGGATACTTGGGCTCATGGGCTGACGGTCTTTGATCAAGTAGTAGGGGAAATGAGCCGGGCCCAGCTTTCGGTGATTGAGAATGGACCATTGCGGGCGGCTATCCGGGTGACAGTGCGGTATCAAGGTTCTGTTTTGCGGCAGGATTTCCGGTTGTCTGCCAATTCCCGGGAGCTGGAAGTGGATTGCCGGCTGGATATGGAAGAACACTTGAAATTGATAAAGCTTTCCTTCCCTGTTCGGACAAGCGCTCTGAAAGCTTTATATTCCATTCCTTACGGTTTTGAAGAACATCCTCTCAGCCGGGAGGAGTTTCCCGCCCACAAGTGGGTTATGGCAGCTGTTCCCAACAAAGAAGGCGTCAGCCTGTGCAATGACAGCAAGTATAGTTTTTCCACTGTGCCTCATCCCCAAGGTGCTGAGCTGCGCATGACCGTGGCGCGAGGCTGCATTTATGCTGACCACTATGGTGTGCGAGATGATTTGGTGGAATATCAAGATCAGGGCGAACAGTTCTTCTGTTATACCCTTTCTCCGGACACAAACCCAGCTTCTACTACTCGCCGGGCTAATTTGCTGAATATGGGGCCTGAATTACTGATGGAAACCCATCATGAAGGAACATTGGAACCTGTTTATGAGGGGGCTCAAACAGAAAATGGCAACATCATTATTTCGGCAGTAAAAGAAGCGGAAGACGGCAATGGCTACATCTTGCGGCTGTATGAAACGGGGGGAGAAAACGCCCACGGGCGTGTGTCTTTACCTTCTTTGGGGGTAGATGCCCAGATTTCCCTTGCGTCCCAGGAAATCAAAACATTGAAGGTCATCCCGGAAACTGGGGAACTCACGGAAGTTCTCATTACGGAACTGTAATTGGAAGGGGTATAAGGTTGAAACATTGTAATTTAGGCACCATTCCGAAAAAAGGCGCACAAAACCCAGCCCCCTAAAAGCGGGCAAAATTGAAGTCATGCTTAAAGTCT
>CAJFSY010000003.1 GCA_904419785.1 uncultured Neglectibacter sp. | reverse complement strand
TTAGCCGATTCCTCTACGCCATTTTTACGCCATTTCCGCGTGGGGCTGCATAGAGAAACATGAACTTATAATTTGGTTGGTTTTGCGTAAAACGGCGCTATATCAGGCTTTAGCGGCGTTTGTGGGGAGGTATGGAGATATAGAATCTGGTGTCTGAACGCCGATACCTAATTTCATGAAGCTTCGCCGGGAAAACTCTCGGCTCCCTCTCTTTCTATAATAAAAAATGCTGTTTTCGTCCCTTTATTATACCGTCTTTTCCGGTTGGCCGCAAGTATGGCGTTATATCTGATAAACCGTTTTCCGCAGAGGACGCCTTTCCCAAATATCCGAGAAGGGCGGTTTCTTCTATACCATGATGTGGGAGTCAAAGTATTGTTCTTGGAAATGCACTTTTTCCGCGATTTCTTCCTTTGAAAAGGAGCGCTCTACAGGCGCAACGACCCATTTCTCCTCTATGTCATCATTTCTGTGAATGATAGCAATTACTTTTCCTGTAAACTCTTTCACGGGTTTATCCACACCTAAAATGTAGGCATCTTGTTCTTCGCCGTCAGGGGCGACGGTTCCACGGATATACCCATAGTTGATAGGGTAATACATGTGGGGATGCTCAGGGTGATACGTCCCCATTTCCCTGTCAACTGTAACAGTTACGATTCGACCTAACACCATGGTCTTTTTCTCCCTTGCAGAATCCCATATAGTGAAACGGTTCTTTTACAAATGGTATCCAAAAGTGTTGTCCAGCCAATCCAGGCACAGGCCCATCCACCGGGCGTTGTAATCATCCTGGGAGCCGGTTTCCTCTGTGCAGACGGACATGCCGTGGCCGCCGTGGGGGAAGAAATGGGCTTCCGCAGGTACACCGGCATTCCGCAGGGCGGAGAGCATCTTCAAGCTGTTCTCCACCGGGACGCAGTCATCCTCCATGGTGTGCCACAAAAAGGCGGGGCAGGTATCTTTAGAGACGTGCTTGTCCAAAGAGAAGTATTCATAGCCGGGCGTTCCCTGTTTGCAGCCGCTGACATTTTCTATGGATTGCACATGGGCGAACTCATCGGCGGTGATCACCGGGTAGCACAAGATCATGGCGTTGGGCTTGTTTTGGCCGCCGTGGTTGTCATAGACCTTCAACAATTCCGGGTCGTTCCACATGGTCCCCAGGGAAGCCGCCAGATGGCCGCCGGCGGAAAATCCGCATACAGCTATTTTTTCCGGGTCCACATGATATTGGGCCGCGTTCTCACGGATGAGCCGGAATGTTTCGGAGAGTTCTTTTAACGGATGGAAGTCCCGGGCCTGCTCCCCCACAGAGTAGAGCAGGGTGAACACTTGGTATCCCCGGGCGAAAAAGCGCAGGGCTACCGGGTCGGCTTCCCGCTCGGAACACATGGCGTAAGCGCCGCCGGGGCACAATACCACAGTGGGAAACGTTTCACGGCGGGTCTCCATTTCCAAAATAGGTGTGTGGAGATATCCGGTAACTTGACCGGCAGATTCCGGGACAGGCTGAAATGTAACAAGTTCCATAAAGGGGCACCCTTTCTATAAGTAAAGTAACGTTTCTGTTTCATTATCCCAAAAAAATCACGTTTGTCAAGGCGGAACAATGGCTTGCGTTTTTGGGAAAGATAAGGTAGGATGAAAGAAAACAAATGGAAAAGGAGAAATGTTCCATGGGACCTTACGAATATGTGGTGGAAAGCATCGAGGGGGATTACGCTTATCTAAAGCGCACCGATATTTATGACACCGGCGAGCCCATGATGATCGCTATGGCCCTTCTGCCCGATGGGGTGGACGTGGGGACCAAGCTCCGTTGGGAGAACCTGGTGTATTCGGTGATCGAATGAAAAATCCCCCTTTTGGGGAACCACTTGATTTTCCTCCCGCTTTGTGGGAGAATACGTAAAGAAAGATTTCTAGCTTTGTGGGGGTATTTTTTATGGAATCATTGCGCGAATTGTATCGCATCGGCCGGGGGCCGTCCAGTTCTCATACTATGGGGCCGTCCCACGCGGCGGTTTTGTTCCGGAAAGAATTCCCACAGGCAGAACGGTTCCAGGCGGTGCTGTACGGTTCTTTGGCAAAGACCGGCAAGGGCCATTTGACGGATATAGCCATCAAAGACGCTTTCGAGCCGCTGCCCACAGAGATTCTTTTCGATACGGAAACTCCCGAAGAGTCGCTGCCCCATCCCAACACGATGACGCTGGAAGCCTTTTTGGGAGAGGACTCGCTGGGCAAGTGGCGGGTGTTCAGTGTAGGAGGGGGAAAGATCGCCATCGAAGGGCGTCCTTCGGTAGCCCCTCAGGATGTGTATCCATTAAGCACCTTTCAGGAGATCAAGGAATATTGCCAGAAAAACGGGAAGTTCTTGTGGCAGTTCGTAGAGGAATATGAAGGGCCTGAGATCTGGGATTATCTGCGGGACGTGTGGAAGCAGATGAAAAGCACGGTCTATAACGGTTTGAACACAGAAGGGGTGCTTCACGGCGGGCTTGGGGTGCAGCGGAAAGCCAAGTATCTGGTGCGCCAGCGCCACATAGACGAGAGCGCCGAGACCAGGGAGAACCGGAAAGTGTGCTCTTACGCTTTCGCGGTCAGCGAGGAAAATGCCAGTGGCGGCGTGGTAGTCACCGCCCCCACCTGTGGAGCTTCCGGCGTGCTGCCGGCGGTGCTTCTGTTCAAGCAGGAGCAGCAGGGATTTTCCGACACAGATGTGCTGCACGCTTTGGCAGCTGCTGGCGTTATAGGGAACATCATCAAGACCAACGCTTCCATTTCCGGCGCGGAATGCGGATGCCAGGCGGAGGTTGGCAGCGCTTGTTCCATGGCGGCGGCTGGGCTTGCGGAGCTTTATCACATGGACCTTGACCAGATCGAATACGCGGCGGAAGTAGCCATGGAGCATCACCTCGGCCTGACTTGCGACCCTATAGGCGGGCTGGTGCAGATTCCCTGTATTGAGCGCAACGCGGTAGCGGCCATGCGGGCGATCAACGCCCTGAGCTTGGCCAATTTCCTTACCCATACCCGGAAAATCTCCTTTGATATGGTGGTAAAGACCATGTACGAGACAGGCCGCGATTTGTTCAGCAAGTACCGCGAGACAAGCGAAGGCGGCCTTGCGAAAATTTATGTTGAGTAAAACCTGTTGACACAGAACTGTTTTATAAAGTATAATAAATGATAGCTTCCCAAAAATGGAAGCTTTATCGAGGTGTTGCGCAGCTGGTAGCGCGCGTGGTTTGGGACCACGAGGCCGCAGGTTCGAGTCCTGTCACCTCGACCAGCGTGACGCTGGACCCGATTCGTTTTGGGTTCAGCGTTTTTTTTGTGTTTAATTGCTCGGCAATTAGTTTGGCATCCTGCTTACAGGATGAGTCTGGACGCAAACCGCTTTCCAGAGCTTGGCCTTTTCTTTTGCCTTGCGGCCTGCGTTTGCAGCGGGTATTTATTTTGTCATCTCACTCGGGGGTTGCATCCCAGACAACTGACGTGTTTCATGTGCGCTCTAAAAAAACCACAAAAAATTCCTTGACAAACGGAAATGATAGTGCTATAGTTACACCAATCAATCAACTTGAAACCTGTGACCGGGACGAGTATTTTTCCGGAACTGTTTCCAAAGCGAGCTGTGGGTGGTGTGAGCATGGCGGAACAGGGGAAAAAGAATGGACCCGCGAGGGCAAACCGAGCGCACGCTTTTAATAAGCCACGCGTTAGGCGAGACGGAGGCTGACCGTTACAGCAGCGAGCGTATCCTGTGTACGCGATAAGGCGCGTCCCATGGTGGGGCGAATTTAGGTGGCACCGCAGATGCGAAATTTCGCGCACCTGTCCTAAGATTTTTTAGGACAGGTGCGTTTTGTTTTTTCGTTTTTCATGTTGGTTGAGCTGAAATTCCAAGTTTGAAAGGATGGTTTATCATGACAAAGGTCCCTTACAAAATCTATTTGGAAGAAAGCGAATTGCCCAGAGCATGGTACAATCTGCGCGCCGACATGAAAAATAAGCCGGCCCCTCTGCTGAATCCCGAAACTATGAAGCCCATGACGTTTGAAGAGCTGCGTCCTGTTTTTTGCGATGAATTGGTCAAACAGGAATTGGACGATACCACCCCTTATTTTGAAATCCCCAAGGAAATTTTGGATTTCTACAAGATGTACCGGCCTTCTCCCTTGATCCATGCCGAGTTCCTGGAAAAAGCTTTGGATACCCCGGCGAAAATCTATTACAAGTTCGAGGGCAATAACACGTCCGGTTCCCACAAGCTGAATTCCGCCATCGCTCAGGCATATTACGCCAAGCAGCAGGGTCTGAAAGGCGTCACCACCGAGACTGGCGCCGGCCAGTGGGGAACAGCCCTTTCCATGGCTTGCTCTTTCTTCGGCCTGGATTGCAAAGTGTTCATGGTGAAGGTCTCCTATGAGCAGAAGCCGTTCCGCCGGGAGGTCATGCGCACCTATGGAGCTTCCGTTACCCCATCTCCCTCAGAAACCACCAAGATCGGCAAGAAAATCCTGGAAGCCCATCCCGGCACCAGCGGGAGCCTGGGCTGCGCTATCAGTGAAGCGGTGGAAGTGGCCACCGGCCTGGAAGGTTACCGGTATGTGCTCGGCTCTGTGTTGAACCAGGTGCTGCTGCATCAATCGGTGATCGGCTTGGAGACGAAAGCGGCTTTGGATAAATACGGCATCAAGCCCGATATCATCATCGGCTGTGCTGGCGGCGGCTCCAATCTGGGCGGCTTGATCTCTCCCTTTATGGGCGAGAAACTGCGGGGCGAAGCCGATTACAAATTTATCGCGGTGGAACCCGCTTCCTGCCCCTCCTTTACCAGAGGAAAGTTCGCTTACGACTATTGTGATACGGGTATGGTTTGCCCCCTGCAGAAGATGTACACTTTGGGCTCGAACTTTATCCCGTCTGCCAACCACGCTGGCGGCCTGCGGTATCACGGTATGAGCAGCGTGCTGTCCCAGCTTTACGCCGATGGCCTGATGGAAGCCAGAGCCGTGGAGCAGACTTCTGTATTCCAGGCGGCAGAGCTGTTTGCTCGGGTAGAAGGCACTTTGCCCGCGCCGGAATCCAGCCACGCTATTCGGGCGGCTATTGACGAGGCCCTAAAGTGTAAAGAGACCGGAGAAGAAAAGACCATCGTGTTTGGCCTGACCGGTACTGGATATTTCGACATGACTGCTTATCAGAAGTTCAACGACGGCAAGATGTCAGATTATATTCCCACCGACGAAGAGTTGGAGGAAAGTTTCAAACAGCTTCCCAAGATTGACTTGTAAAAGCGGAAAGAATCACAGATGCGGCGAGAATAAAAAAGGGCAGGCCTTTTTGAAGGCTTGCCCTTTCTGCTTTGCTTTATGGTTCCACCAGCTCCCCTTTTATGATGAGCCGGTAATCTTTCTGTTTCCATGCCGCCAGGATATCCGCCATGGAAGCAGCGCGCTGGCGCAGAGCCACCCCCGCCATGCCGATGGCTGGGTCATCCGCCCGGTGTACGTCTCCGCCGGAAGTGGGGATCAGCCCGTTTTTACGGACGAATTCTTCGGCCTGCCGGTTTTCCAGGTCGTTGTTGTCCGCGTTGTAAGCTTCGCCGCCATCCAGGTATTCCGGTTGGGGCAGGACGTTTTTGTCAATATAGGGTTTGTCACGGAAAGGATGAGCTATGGAAAGGAAGCCTCCCGCCTGGTGCACTTTTGCGGCGTATTCCGAAAGGGGCAGCAGGTGCAGGCCGGGATGAGCCAGGAGGAAATCCAGGTCGATGCCGTAGGTGAGCACCTCTTTGCCGCTGCCATAGTGATGTTCCAGTCCGAAAAACACCTGGAAATCCCGGCCTTTGCCCCAATCCCGAGCTGCTTCATAGGCTTCCCAATAGCGGGACATCTGCTCTTCCCAGGGGAGGCTCCGATCTACCGCTGTGTTGCCTTTCATAAAGTGGTCGGTCAGCACTATGCCCGCATAGCCTTTTTCATAATAAGCCCGGGCGATATCCTGGGGCTCGCTGACCGCGCAGGCGCTGGCCCAGCAGCAATGGCAATGGGTTTCGTAGCGATAGGGGAATTCCTGATTTTGTTGTGCCATGATATGCTCATTTCCTTTCTGAAAATCCTATGTAAAAACCTGCTTGTTACGAGCCGCTTACCACGTTTTTGGCCCATATTCCCGAAACCAGCATGGCAGACCCAATAACAGCTTTGATGATATCCGCGCAGGAGACGAAGAAAAATACCCATACCACAGAAAGATCTGTAAATTGGCACAGGCAGAAGGCTACAGGAAGGTTCACCACCCAGGTGAACACACAGTCGAACAGGAAAGTAATGAACGTTTTGCCTCCGGAACGGATGGTGAAGTATGCACCGTGGACATAAGCGGTAAGGGGGAGAAACGCGCCGGAGACCATCAGCAGGTATGTGGCCGTTTGCCGCACAGCGGGTTCTGTATTATAGATATAGGGGATAAAAGGCGCGGCAGCCACGATCATGCCGCCGATCACCAGATTGATGCAGACGCTGAAAAACAGCAGCTTGCGCACGGTGTCTTTCGCCCCTGGGATATCGTTGGCACCCAGCAGCTGGCCGGAGAGGATGCCGATGGCGTTGCCCATGGCCATCATCACGATGGCAAACAGGTTCCATACGGTACTGTTGATGTTGGTGGCGGCTACGGCTTCCAAACCGCGGGAAGCGTAGCACATGTTCACTGCGGCTGTGCCAATGGACCATAACGTCTCGTTCAAAAGCAGCGGCGTACCGGTGATGGCGATCTGCTTGACCAGGGACATGGGTATGTGGAAATTGTGGAACAGCCCTTGCACGAAGGGGAATTGCTGCCTGCGGCGGTAAGTGCGCAGCAGCAGGTAAGCCATTTCCATGTAACGGGCGATGACGGTAGCCAAAGCGGCGCCGGCCACGCCCATGCGGGGAAAGCCGAAACTGCCGAAGATCAGCAGGTAATTGCCCACCAGGTTCACGCAGATAGCGATGATGCTGGCCACCATGGGGGAGAAGGTCTCGCCAACGTCCCGCAGGGTGCTGGATACGCACTGGACCAGGGCAAAGGGCAGAAGCCCCCACAAAACGATGACCATATAATCTTTGGCGTGCTCCAAAGTGGCGGCGATTTCCTCAGGGGAAGAAGCTTCCTCGTTTAAGTAAAGCTGGAACAGCTGGTGTCCGAAAAGCAGGAACACCGAAATGCCCAAAGCGCATACCACCACGCTGAACACCAGCCGGAAGCGCAAAGTATTCCGAATGCCTTCCTGGTCCTTCTTGCCGAAGAACTGGGCTCCAAAAATAGAAGCGCCGGAAAGGCCGCCGAAAATGGTCAAGTTGAAGATGAATACAATCTGGTTGACGATGGCTACGCCGGACATGAGGGCTGTTCCCAAGCGGCCCACCATCACGTTGTCGAGAAGGTTTACAAATTGGGTGATGCCCTGCTGCACGATCATGGGGATGAGCAGAGCTAAGACCGAGGCGTAAAACGCCCGGGTGCCGATCAGTTTTTTCCTCAAGCTGGTCATGTGATTCTCAATTCTCCTTGTTTCCCAAAAGTAGATGCGCCTTATCCCAACAGGTCTCCCAAACCGAGGGAAAGGTCTTCTGCCGGAGCCAGGCGGCTAATCAGCTCGCCATAGTCCCGCACATAGAGATTGGCCATGGAAGCGATCCCTTCTTTTGTCTCGAGAGGGGTCTCTCCGTGGATGGAAACCTGGTCCTCGACAGCTACCACCGGGAACCCGGCGTTTTTCGCTGTGCGGATGGCATAGGCCGAATCTTCGAACACCACGCTCTCTTTTGCGGCCGCTCCCAATTTTTCGGCGCAGTAGAGAAAAATATCCGGAGATTCCTTGCTCTTGCCTACCTCGTCGCAAGTAACCAAACAGTCTACCAGAGAGAGCATCCCCAAATGTTCCAAGGCCAGAAGCACCGCTTCCCGGTTAGAAGCTGTGGCGATTGCGATGGGCACACGGTTTTCCTTGAGCAGTTCCAGGAATTCTTTGGCTTGGGGCTTTTCCCGCACCCGTGTGCGGTATCCGTTTAAAGCGCAGGCGGAGAGTTCTTTCACGATCTCTTCCACAGAACCTGCCGCGCCCAAACTTTGGTAGTATTCCGCGCATTGTTCCAAACTCAGCCGGTTCAGGGTCTTGTGCATGCCCTCCGGGGCCCGGACCCCTTTCTGGGCCGCGTATTCATAGGTGATGTCCCGCCACATGGGCATGGAATCCAGCAGGGTGCCGTCAGCGTCGAAAATGCAGCAGCGAATCATAGTTTCCCTCCTCTTTTGCTTCCTGTCCCAGTATAGCAGAAACCTTTTTCCAGCGCAAGGACAGCCAAAACATAAAAAAACAGCCGTCCCAACAGGACGGCTGCTGCGTGAGATCAGCGGGGTTCGGGAGCGGGGGTAGGCTGAGAAGAGACGCTTTCTTCCCGGGAGGAATCCTCTTTGTGGGAGCTGTCGGGGTCCATCATGGATTCCACCGCGGAACCCACTTTGCTGCCGGCTTCTTCCATGCCGCTCTCTACCCGTGAAACAGTTTCGCCCACACCGCTCTCCACTCGGGAGACCGTGCTGGACACGTCGTTCTTCATTTCCTCCCCGCAGCCGGCGAGAAGGAGCCCCAATGCAGCGCAAAGGGTAAAAGCAATCAATTTGTTCCGAAACATTTTGAAAGGTTCCTTTCATGGATTTGGCCCGTGCCGTCAATCATAAAATTACCGGTTCGGCCTTTTGATAGTGTATCCCCCAAAAAGAGGAACTATACATTTCCGGCGGGTTGAAATCCACAGGCACGCGATTGAAAAACTTTTTTGAAAATGATAGAATACCTTAAGAATCTTGTAAGGGCGTGAACGTATCATGATAATTACAGTGACGCTGAATCCCGCGTTAGACTATCAAATCCCACTGGAACGCTTCGAGCCCGGCGCGATCCAGTGGTTTTCCCAGAGCGCCTTCATTCCGGGAGGGAAAGGCGTGAATGTTTCCATGCTTTTGTCATCCCTGGGGGTGGAGAACCGGGCTTTGGGTATCGCTGCCGGGTTCACCGGGCGGGAGATCGTCCGCCTGGTGGAAGAGGCAGGCTGCGAGACGGATTTTGTCCTGCTGGAAGATGGGCTTTCCCGGGTAAACGTGAAGCTGCGCACCGCCGATGGAGTGGAGACGGCTTTCAACGGGAAGGGCCCTCAGATCTCTTCCCAGGCGGTGGACGCTTTTTTGAACAAGCTTTCCGGTTTGAGCGGAGAGGACGTTTTGGTGCTTTCGGGAAGCTTGCCCGCCGGCCTGCCCGAAACGGCGTTCCCCCGGCTTTTGGAAACGGTCCGCAAAGCCGGGGCCAGGCTGGTGGTGGACATGTCCGGCGACCCGCTGCTGGCGGCGCTGCCCTACCGGCCATACCTCATCAAGCCAAACGATGAGGAACTGCGGGAGATCTTCTCGCTGGAAGGGCCGCTGAGCGTGCTGGAAGTAAAAGAATATGCTGGGCGTCTCCAACACATGGGAGCCAGGAACGTGATCGTTTCTTTGGGTGCCAAAGGCGCTTTGCTGTTGGAAGAAAGCGGGCGCTGCCTGTTCTGCCATGGGGTGAGGGGAGACGCTGTCTCTACCGTGGGAGCGGGAGACTCCCTGGTTGCCGGCACCCTCTTTGGATTGGGGCTGCACGGCACTT
The DNA here is from genome assembly GCA_904419785.1 of uncultured Neglectibacter sp. Classification (GTDB taxonomy): domain Bacteria; phylum Bacillota; class Clostridia; order Oscillospirales; family Acutalibacteraceae; genus Acutalibacter. Next base: position 146,268 of record CAJFSY010000003.1, on the reverse strand, counting down.
TAGAGGGCGGCTTGAAATGGGGCGTCGCTGCCGGTTCCGCTACGGCGTTTCAAGAGGGGATCGCCACAGGTGACCAGGTGAAAGCCCAGTTCCCGGCGGTGGAAAATCCCCATGCTCTGTAGGGGATTTGTAAAATCGCTGGAAAAGCCAGGTTCCAGTCTAGAATCCAGTTGACACCAACCGGTGTTCCAAAGTACAATGATAGTGATTCGTCCCGGAATGTTTGTGTGATTTTTGGGATATGGAGGAGAATCCATGGAGAAGAAAGGTAATGACTCTCTTCGGGAGGAGCTGCGCTCCTCTCAAGTTTATAATGTGCTGAAAGGTTCCGGCATCCCCGTGGCGGGGAAGATCGCCGATGGGCTGGATAAAGCTACCCAGGGATTGGGGCAAGTGGTGGATGGTTTCGCTTCGGGCGTGCGTTCCGGCACTTCTGGAAACCCCAGCGGGCACCCTTATCAGGAGCCCCCCAGACAGGGGAATTACCGCAGGCCGCCCCAGCAAGGGGCGCCCCAAAACGGGTGGGCCCAGCGGAATCCTCCTCCCAACGGGGCCAATTATCAGGCGCCGCGGAACCCTTCGCAGTATAACCCGGGCCAAACAGGGAACGGCTATTATCACTACAGCTATGTGAAGGGGAACCAGGCCCAGCCGCCTCAGCCGCCCAGGCAGCAGACCCGGCAGCAAGTTCCGCCGGCCCCTCAAGGGCAGACGCGGCAGACCCGGCCGCCCCAGCCTCCGGTTTATAAGCAGCCCAGGGGGAACGCTCCTCAGCAGGGAGCTCCCGCCCCTGGAGTGCCTATGAAGATGGTGCGCAAGGGAAGCCCGGCCAAGTTTTATATAACCGGAGCCGCCGCCCTCATTTACGCTTTAAGCGCGCCTTTGTATGAACCGCAGCATTTCGTCATATTCGCGGCGGTGCTCGTTTTGGTGTTCCTGGCTTCCGGGGCTTTGTTCCGGGGCAAAAAAATGTTTGTGCCCATCGAGCCTGAAAAGCCCAAGGAAGAGCCCAAGCCCCAGAAAGAGGAGAAATCCCAAACCGGCAACCCAGAGGTGGATAAGATCATCGACGAGGGCCGGGAATATTTGAAAAAACTGCGGGCTGCCGACGACGCTATCCCGGATGAGGCTTTGAGTGAGTGCATTACCCGGATGGAACGGGCTTCGGCGGATATTTTCCGCTTTATCGCCGACCATCCCGAAAAAGCCCCGCAGATTCGGAAATTCATGAATTACTACCTGCCCACCACGCTGAAACTTTTAAATAGTTACCAGCGGCTTTCCAGCCAGTCGGTAAAAGGCGAGAATATCACTTCTACTATGTTCAATATTGCCGGAATGATGCACACTGTGGCGGACGCTTTCGAAAAGCAGCTGGATTCCTTGTTCTCGGAAGAAGCTATGGATATTTCGGCGGATATCACCGTGTTTGAAACCCTTCTCAAACAGGAAGGTTTTGTGGACGAGGAGAAAAAGGAAGAAACAAAATAACGGGACGCTGGCTGTGCCCGTAAAATATTTTGGTATAGGAATGATTGAGGAAAGGAAAGATCACATATGGCTGATGAGATCAAATTGACCCTGGAGCAGCAAGCGCCCCAAGCGCCTTCCCTGACTTTGGAGGGAGTGGAGACACCTTCTTTGACGTTGGGCCAGGAAGAGGCTCCGGCGCCCAAACAGGTGGAGGAGGATGAGATTTCCACGTTGGATGAGAGCGTTCTCTCGCCGGAGGAACGGAAAGTGGTGGATGATTTCGCCGAAAAGATCGACCTGACCAACAGCACCTTGGTGCTGCAATATGGCTCCGCCGCTCAGAAAAAGATCGCTTCTTTTTCAGACAATACGTTGAATAACGTGCGCACCAAAGACCTGGGTGAAGTGGGCGACCAGATCTCTAACCTGGTGGTGGAACTGAAAGGCTTTGACATTCAGGAAGAGGAAAAGAAGGGTATCTTTGGGTTCTTCAAGAACACGGGCAATAAGATCACCGCTATGAAGGCCCGGTATGACAGCGCCGAAGCCAACGTCAATAAGATCGCCGGCGCCCTGGAGAGCCATCAGGTGCAGCTTTTGAAGGATATCGTCATGCTGGACAAACTGTATGAGATGAATTTGAGCTATCACAAAGAGCTTTCCATGTATATCATCGCGGGCAAGAAGAAGCTGCAAAAGGAACGTTCCACCACTTTGGTGGAGATGCAGAACAAAGCCAAACAGACCGGTTTGGCCGAGGATGCTCAGGCGGCCAACGACTATGCCCAGATGTGCGACAGCTTTGAGAAAAAGCTGCACGATCTGGAACTGACGCGTATGGTCAGCGTGCAGATGTCTCCCCAGATCCGTTTGGTGCAGAACAACGACAAGCTGATGGCGGATAAGATACAGTCTACTTTGGTGAACACTATCCCCCTGTGGAAGAGCCAAATGGTGCTGGCTTTGGGACTGGCCCATTCCGAGCAGGCGGTGAAAGCCCAGCGGGAAGTGTCTGACATGACCAACGAACTGCTGCGCAAAAACGCCGAGCGGTTAAAGATGAGCACCATCGAAACAGCCCGGGAATCCGAGCGGGGCGTGGTGGACATGGAAACCCTGCGGCAGACCAACCAGTCTTTGATCCAGACGTTGGACGAAGTGGTAAAAATCCAGGACGAGGGCCGGGCACGGCGCCGGGCCGCGGAAGCGGAGATCGGCCGGCTAGAGGGCGAGCTCAAACAAAAGCTGCTGGATATCCACACCTGAGAAAATGTTTTACACAATCGCGTATAGTAATATGGGAGGCTTGTTAAATTGAAAAAGAGGAATATTGTGGGAGCCTGCATTATGGTAGGGATGATCCTGCTGGCTGTGCCCCTGGGGGTACACACTTCCCTCACCGGCTTGCGGACACAAGCTGAAGATTATTATTACTATGATAAGACCGGCTACGCTATTAGTGACGGCATCGAGGTCCGGGAAGCTGCTGGGAATAATCTGATCACTGTGGCCAAACGCTATACGGATGCAAACCCAGCTTTAGTGTCTTTGATAGATGACATGGACTATTCCATTCGTCTCTGCCAGGGCAGCCGCCGCAGTTTTAGTGAGAAATCGGAAGCCAACAAAATGATGGGGCAGGCAGCCCAGGCGCTGTATGCAGAACTGAAAAAGACACAGCTTTCCGAGGAAGACGCCAAATATCCAGACCAGCTGATCGCCCAGATGGAGTCGGAACAGGATAAGATCAACCGTTCCAGCTATAACGAGGAAGCCCGGGAATTCAACGCCCGGCTGGATAAATTCCCTGTAAACGTGCTGCGCGGCGTGGCGGGGATCGAACCTCTTGCCACTTATGATTATGAATGAAAGGAAAGGATGTGCCCCCATGAAAGTGGGAGTCCCGTGGAAAAAAGCCAGCAAAATGGCGCTGGCGCTGATGGTTTCTGTAGCGCTGGCCTGCTGCTTGGCCCTGCCTGCTTTGGCGGTGGTGCCTGACCGGCCGGAAAACCAGTATGTGCTGGATGAGGCCGGAGTGCTCTCGGACGAGACGGAACAGGAGATCATCTCCAAAAACCAAAAGCTTTTTGAAGAGACCGGCGCTCAGATCGCGGTGGTAGCCGTAGACTTTTTGGATGGGGAAGCCATCGAGGATTATGCCAATTCCCTGTTCAATGTGTGGGGCATTGGGTCGGTAGAGCGCAATAACGGCTTGCTGCTGCTGATGGCTATCGGAGAGGACAATTACTACGCCACTTCGGGTTATGGCATCGAGGATTATTTCGACGGCGCCAAGCTGCAAGGGATGCTCAACGAATATCTGGAGCCCGATTTCGCAGCTAAGGATTACGATGCCGGGGCCAAAAAGTTCTTTGAAGCGGCCCTTTCGGAAATGGAGAGCTATTACGCCAACTATACAGACCAATACACGCCCGGTTCTGGGGAAACAGCTCCTGATTATGATTACTACTATGACTACGAGCCTACCTGGGGCGACCGGATCAGCGGCTTCTTTGGCGGGTTCATGAGTTCTGTGTTCCGGATCGTGGTGGTCATTGTGATCATCTTCATCATTTCCGCAGTGATACGCGGCATGGGCGGCGGCGGACGGGGCGGCCCACGGTCCGGAGGCGGCGGTGGAGGCGGTTTCTTCACCGGTCTGTTCCTGGGGAATCTGCTGGGCAGCAGCCATAGAAGAGGCGGTTGGCGTCCGCCCCCGCCAGGCGGCTTTGGTCCCCGGCCTCCCAGAGGCGGAGGTGGTTTTGGCGGCTTCCACGGCGGTGGCGGTGGAGGCGGCTTCGGCGGTTTCCGTGGCGGCGGTGGCGGCTTCCATGGCGGAGGCGGCAGCCGTGGCGGCGGAGCCGGCAGAAGATAAAAGCTTTGAACAAAACAGTGGCTGGGAAGGGTCTGCGGGCGGTGGCTGGCAAGACCCTTCTTTGCTGGGGAGAAACCCCGTAGATGAGAAAGTTTTGGTGATTTATGAAACGTTTTTTTCTCTTTGACTTGGATGGCACAGTGGCGGATAATGGCGAGGGAATTTTGAAATCTGCCCAATACGCGTTGGACTCTTTCGGGATTTTTCAGGAACCGGAAGAGAAACTCCGCCGGTTTGTGGGGCCGCCGCTGCATGAGTCTTTTATGGAGTTTTACGGCTTTTCCCAAGAGCAGGCCTTTGCCGCTGTAGAAAAGTATCGGGAACGTTACCGGGTAAAGGGCGTGCTGGAAAATCATCTTTATCCCGGTATGGGCGGCCTGCTGGAGGAGCTTTCTCAAAAGGCGGCAGTGTGCCTTGCTACTTCCAAGCCCCAGGTGTTCGCTGAAAAGATTTTGGAAATGCAGGGAGTCCTGTCTTGCTTTCAGGTGATCGTAGGAGCGGAATTGGATGGTTCCCGCACGGATAAAGCGGAAGTGATCGCCGCCGTGCTGGAAAAGCTGGGCGGCCCTTCTGTGGATGAAGCGGTGATGATCGGTGACCGGAAGCACGATATCCTGGGGGCAAAAGCGGTCGGGATGGAGACCATCGGCGTAAGGTATGGGTTCGCCCCGGCGGGAGAACTGGAAGATGCCGGCGCGGACTGGATCGTGTCCACAGTGGCGGAACTGGGGAAGCTGTGCGGTTCCTTGTGCGAATGAGGGAAACCTGTTGGAAATTTGGAAAGGAGTTGGCTGGACATGGCGGAAAAAACACAGAAGGTTTTAGTGGTAGTGGATATGCAGAACGATTTCATCACTGGGGCGCTGGGGACGAAAGAAGCTCAAGCCATCGTGCCCAACGTGTGTGAGAAGATCAAAAACTTTGAGGGCGCCGTATATTTCACCCAGGATACCCACGGGAAAGAATACCTTGAGACCCAGGAAGGAAAGAATCTGCCGGTGGAGCACTGCATCAAAGGCACCTGGGGCTGGGAACTGGAACCCCGTGTGGAAGAGGTGCGGTCCAGCACCCCTATTGAGAAAAACACTTTTGGGAGCAAGGGCCTGGCCGACGTGCTGAAAGCCCGGAACACCTATGAGGGGCCGCTGCAAGAGATCGAACTGATCGGCGTCTGTACCGATATTTGTGTGATCTCCAACGCGCTGCTGTTGAAAGCGTATTTGCCGGAAGTAAAGCTGGCAGTGGACGCCAGCTGCTGCGCGGGAGTGACTCCGGAAAGCCATAAAAGAGCGCTGGAGGCTATGAAGGCTTGCCAGATAGAAATAAGAAACGATTGAAAAGCCCCCGTTATTTGAAGCGCCTTCGAAACGGATAGCCAGCCACTGTCCCCTTTGGCGGAGTATGGAAAAAAGAAAAAGGACACCCAGTTGTTTCTGGTGTGTCCTTTTTTGATAGGCTGTAGCAAGTGCTGGATGGTTTGCGGGTCTGCAAGTCCGGTGGGGAACATCAGCTCATTTTTCCTCAGAGTGCCCTTTTTTCCGTTTCCGTACGCATTCTGTCAGCAGATATTCGATTTGCCCGTTGATGGACCGGAAGTCATCTTCTGCCCAAGCGGAAAGCTCCTTCCAAAGAGTGGGGGAGATCCGCAGGAGGATCTGCTTCTTCGCTTTTTCTTTTTCCTCCAATACAGTTCCCCCTTTCTTCTTCTATGTTACATCGAAACAGAGTCACGGTCAATAGATAGAGCCGCTGTTGACGATGGGCTGGGCGTCTTTGTTGCCGCACAGCACCACCAGCAGATTGCTTACCATAGCGGCTTTACGCTCTTCGTCCAGGTTCACGATCTGATCGTCGTTAAGCTGGGCCAGGGCCATTTCCACCATGCCTACAGCGCCTTCCACGATCTTTTTCCGGGCAGCCACAACGGCTTCTGCCTGCTGGCGCTGCAGCATGGCGGCGGCGATTTCCGGCGCGTAGGAAAGATGGGTGATGCGCACCTCTAAGATCTCCAAGCCGGCCATGGCTACACGCTGCTGCAAATCCTGCTTCATCATGTCGGCGATCTCCTGGCTGCTGCCCCGCAGAGTTTTTTCGTTGATGCTGTCATCTTCCAGCAGGTCGTAAGGGTACATGCGGGAGATGTTCCGGGTGGCGGAATCGCACTGGGTAGAAAGGAAGGTGCGGTAATTCTGCACGTTGAACACCGCTTTGGTGGTGTCCACGATCCGCCAGATAACGATGGTGCCGATGATGATGGGGTTGCCCCGCTCGTCGTTGACCGTTTGCTTTTCGTTGTTCAGCGTCATGGTTTTTAGTGAGATCTTCTTGCTGCCCCCGAAGCTGAAGCTGGTATTGCCGTTGACTGTGGTCATGGAGGCGGGCTGGGCGCCGGGATTGATCCCTTCACAGAAGGGGTTTACCCAGAAATAGCCGTCTTGCTTCAACGTGCCGTGATATTTGCCGAACAAGGTGAATACCAGGGCTTCGTTGGGGTTGAGAATTTTCAGCCCGCACATGAGCACCAGGTCCACAATCAGAACGATAACGCCTGCTACGATCAGGGCCGCCATAGCAGGGAGATTGGTTTCTGCCAAAAGCAACGGCCCGAAAATAAACGCGGCAATGCTTCCTAAAAGCAGCAGCAAAATGAGAAAGAGCATCAGGAAGCCGTTAATCGTTTTGATCGGTTTTTCTGTGTAACGGTTGACGATCTGTTCATTGGTATCCATACAAAACCCCTCTTTCAAGATTTCGGATTGATATCATTATAGTATCACCATATTATTGTGTCAAGGGGGATAGGGAGGATATTTCTTGCGGAATCCAAAAAAAGAAGGTATACTGAAAACAAAAGCGGAAGGGAGGAGAAACAATGAAGCGGCTCTATCTTATAGGAGGCCCCATGGGGGTGGGCAAAACGACCGTATGCCAGTGTTTGAAAAAGCTTACAGCCCCCAGCGTTTTTTTAGATGGGGACTGGTGCTGGGACATGGAACCTTTTCAAGTTACAGAGGAAACCTGCAGAATGGTGGAGGAAAACATCACATTTTTGTTAAAGCAGTTTTTGGGGTGTTCCGCATATGAAACGGTGATCTTTTGCTGGGTGATGCACCAACAGGGGATTATCGACAGCTTGCTGGCAGGTCTGCCGTTGGACCAAGTAGAGGTGTGCAGTGTCTCTTTGCTGGCAAAACCTGAAACCCTTCGGGAACATATCGGCCGTGACGTGGAACGTGGGCTGCGCACTTGGGACGTATTGGACCGCAGCCTGGAACGCCTTCCCCTTTATGAAAGTTTAAACACAGAAAAGATTTGGGTAGACGGACTTTCTCCAGAGCAGGCAGCGGATAAGTTGATGTCTTTGCATGGCCTTACGGGAAAAACAAAATAAAAAAGAGCCGCCAGCGCAGTTTGCTGACGGCTTTTTTTCGTATGTATAAGCTTAAGCTTATTCCGCAGTGAACTCAGCGGAATAGATCTCATTGCCTGCGCTGTCCTTGTAGGTAACAACCACAATGGGGTTCTCTACGTTTACAGCCTGGGGAATGGAAGCGGCGATGGCTTCGAAAGTGGAAGCCTGGGATTCCAAACCAGTCTTCAGAGCGTCGGCCAGACCTTCGGTATCGGTGCCTTCCGCAAAGGTAAAGGTGTAGATCAGCTTGTTGTCTTCGCCGGTTACGTCAACGCCCATTTCGTCAGACTGCATAGCGCTCAGCTGGCTCTGAACTTCATCAGAGTTCACGAACTCTTCGATGGAAGAGTACATAGCAGTGCCGGTAGCGCCAGTCTCTGCGGTAGAGCTGGAATCTTCCTGAGCAGTGCTGGTCTCACTGGTGGTGCTGGTCTCGCTAGTGGTGCTGGTCTCGCTAGTAGTGCTGGTGGTGCTGGTTCCAGAAGAAGTGCTGGAATTGTTGTTGCCACTGCAAGCTGCCAGAGACACAACGCAGCACAGTGCCAGAGCAGCTGCGAAGATGCGGACAAAATTCTTTTTCATAATAAATCACGCAAACCTTTCACGTAAATTTCTCGGAAATTCTCAATTCCGAGCAGAGTTTAAGTATAATGTAGAGATAGCTTGTTTGTCAAGAAAAGCTTGGAAAATTGTGAAAATATTGTGAATGGAAATTTTCTATAAGAAAGCCTATAAAGCATTACAACCAGAACATAAAAAAATTCTTGACAGAAACTGTTTAAGATTCTATACTTTCATCATAATGTTATAACAAATAAGGCGGGAAGATATCTTTGCCAAAGAAAGGAGAAGAGTGGTTTTGCGTTTTGACCCAGGATTTGACATTACGATCACACAGGACCCTATGGGCTTTTGCTATGGAGAAGGTTTAAGTGGTCCAGTGCCGGAGGTCCGCACATTGGAGCAGATTCGCCCGTCGCTGATGGAGCCTGAGTGCGACGGCCCGGAAGAGGTTTACTGCATCGCTATGGATGTGGCAAAGGAGAAGGACCTGCCAGACCTGCGAGAAAGGAATCTGCTGTACGGTGCGGTGACCTATCAAAAAGGCAAGCTGGGGAAAGAACCTGTCAGGTCCCAAGGGCATATCCATGCTGTCTCCCCATCCTGCGGTGCGTCCACCTGCGAGGTGTATGAGATATGGGACGGCAAAGCCTGCGTTTACATGCAGGAAAGCGGCAGCGATGACGCTGGGAACTGCTACGCTGTTTACGGCGGGCCGGGGGATGTGATCATCGTCCCGCCTGGCTGGGTCCATGCCACGGTGAACGCCTCTTTAGATCAGCCCATGTCTTTCGGCGCCTGGTGCGTCCGGGATTACGGCTTTGAGTACAGTGAAGTGCGGCGTCACAACGGGATCGCCTTTTTCCCTCTGTGGGAAGGGGAAAGGCTGGTCTGGGTGAGAAATCCGGCTTATCGTTCGGGAACACTGGTGGAGAAGGACGCTCGGACGTATCCGGAGTTTGGGTTGGCTACCGGAAAGCCCATTTACCGCCAATATGAGGAGAACCGGGATTTGTTCCGTTTCGTGACGAATCCCCAGGAATTTCCGGAACTGTGGGAAAACTACAAGCCCTGATTACGCAGGAAAGGCAGTGAGAGACAATGAATTATGATAAATATCCCGTGACCAAGGTGCAAACGGACACCGTGCAAGCGTGGCGTGGCTACGATAGCATTTTAAATAGACTGAGGGAGGCTGTCCAGGAGAAGTCCCGGAATGGAAAATGCGTGCTGGCTGTGGAGACGTACCCAGGAGTGGACGAGCAGGAGCTGGTGCCGGCGCTGGAAGCTCTGGGGCCGCAACTGGTGCTAGATACCCGCCGGACCCTCTGCTGTAAGGAAGAGTTCCGCCGTCGTATCTACCCCTTTTTAACGGATGACCGGGTATTCGGCAGGATGTTTTACGGGACCTTTGAGGATTTCCAGCAGCCCCAGCAGGTGGAAGCTCTTCGGAAAGAAGCGGAAGAGGCTTCCGGGCTCATTATCATCTGGGGCATGGGTGCGGCTCAGCTTGTAGAGCCGGATATCCTGGTGTACGCGGACATGGCCCGGTGGGAGATTCAGCAGCGTTTCCGGAAAGGGATGCCCAACTACTACACCGACAACGGAAACGAGGACAACCTGAAAAAGATCAAGCAGGGATACTTTTTCGAGTGGCGCATGGCAGACAAGCTGAAACGGAAGCTCTACGATAAGCTGGATTTCTACCTGGACACCAACCGTCCTCAAGACCCCAGCATGCTCACCGGAGAGGTGTTCCGGGCAGCGCTGCGGCAGGTGGTGACAGGCCCCTTCCGCACGGTGCCTTATTTCGACCCGGGCGTGTGGGGCGGCCAATGGATGAAAACCGTCTGCGGCCTGGACCCACAGCAGAAAAACTACGCCTGGTCCTTTGACGGCGTGCCGGAAGAGAACAGCATTTATTTGGAAGTCAACGGGGTGCTGGTGGAGTCCCCGGCTATCAACCTGGTGTTTTACTGTCCCAAAGAGCTGTTAGGACCCCAGGTGTATGCCCGTTTCGGGGCGGAGTTCCCCATCCGGTTTGACTTTTTGGATACCATGGACGGTCAGAACCTGAGTTTGCAGGTCCATCCCCTGACGGACTACATCCACAACCAATTCGGCATGAATTACACCCAAGACGAAAGCTACTACATCCTGGATGCCAAAGAGGATGCCTGCGTATATTTGGGGGTAAAGGAGGAAACAGTTCCCCAGGAGATGCTTGGCGACCTGCGCCGGGCCCAGGAAGGCGGGGATGCTTTCCCAGCAGAACAGTATGTGAACCGTTTCCCGGCGAAAAAACACGACCATTTCCTCATCCCCGCGGGCACCATCCATTGTTCCGGAAAAAACTGCATGGTGCTGGAGATCAGCGCCACGCCCTACCTGTTCACCATGAAGCTGTGGGATTGGGGCCGTCTGGGATTGGACGGCAGACCCCGGCCCATCCATATCGACCACGGGGAGAAGGTCATCCAATGGGACCGCCGCACCCAGTGGGTGAAGGATAATCTGGTGGATCAGGTCCGTGTGTTGGAGGAAAACCCGACCTATACCGAAGAGCACACCGGACTCCATGAGCTGGAATTCATCGAGACCAGGCGGTATCACATCCGGGAAGCCTGCAAGCTGGACACAGAGAACAACGTGAACATGCTGAACCTGGTGGAAGGGGAGGCTGCTGTGATCGAGAGCCCCATCGGGGCGTTCTCGCCCTTTGAGGTCCATTACGCAGAGACATTTATCGTGCCCGCAGGCGTGGGGGCCTACACCATACGGCCTTTGTCTCATGGGCCGGTAAAAGTGGTCCGGGCCTATGTCAAGTAAACCAGGGAGGGAATTTTTTGAAACCATTGGATTACTCAAAGGGCGCGGTACCCTTATATGTGCAGATCTATCAAGATTTGAAAGATAAAATTGAGAACAAGGTTTATGGCTATGGTCAAAATATCCCCACGGAGTTTGAACTGCAAGAAGCCTATGGGGTCAGCCGTATCACCGTGCGGCAGGCCATTCAGGTTTTAGAGCAGGAGGGCCTGGTGATACGCGCCAGAGGCAAGGGGACGGTGGTGGCTAAACAGGAGAAGATCACCGAACTGCTGACCAGGATCAAGAGCTTTACCGAGGAGATTCGGGAAAGGAACATGGTGCCCGGCACGAGATTTGCCCAAATAAGCAAAGTGGAAACGGATGAGAAACTGGCGGACGTGTTTTCCTGTCCGGTGGGGTCCCCTCTCTATCGGGTGAAGCGGGTGCGCGCCGCCAATGGAAAGGCTATCGTCCTGTTCGACACCTACCTGTCCGTGAAGGGGGAACTCCCCATGGACGATGGGCTGTATTACGATTCTCTATATGGGCTTTTGGAACAGCAGGGAATCCCACAGCCGGTGGGATTGGAGGAACAGTTTGAAGCCATGGTAGCCGATGAAGCCATCGGAGAAGCCCTGAACATTCCTGTAGGCGCTCCGGTGATGAAGCGGGTGCGCACGGCGTTTAACAAGGATTTGCAGGTTCAGGAGTATACCATTTCTTATTATAATGGCGCTAATTATACCTATGTGATCTATGCGGGTATCGCCGATAAAAACAACACATAACTTGGGAGGAAAATCGTATGAGCGAAACGAAGATCAGCCAAAAGGCAAAAGAATTATTTCGAATCGACCGGCCCTTCGCTATTACCATGTGGGAGTTTTCCTGGATCGAGCGGCGCTGGCCGGGAGCGGGCTATGAGGATTGGGACCAGGCCCTCACCGAACTGACAGACCGGGGCTATGACGCGGTGCGCATCGACGCGTTCCCCCACCTGATGGCCTGGGACGCCCGGCGGGAGTGGACCTTGGACCCGGTATGGAATTTGCAGACTTGGGGCAGCCCGGCCGTGAACAAGATCACCCTGTATGATGATATGCGGGAATTTTTGAAGGCCTGCCGCCGCCACAATGTGCGGGTGGGGCTTTCCACCTGGTTCCGGCGGGACAAAGACAACACCCTGATGAGCATCCTTACCCCTCAGGACCATGCTAAAATTTGGATCAAGACCTTGGACTACATCAAGGAATGGGGCGAGCTGGACAATATCCTGTATGTGGATTTCTGCAACGAGTGGCCCCTGGACGTGTGGGCTCCCTTCTTTACCCGGCAGTACGGCCCCCAGGGCATCGACGGGAAGGATTCTATCTGGTGGATGAAAGAGACCATCCAGGAGTTTAAAAAGTATTATCCGGAAATTCCGGCCACGTTTTCCTTTACCTGTTCCGTGCGCAACAGCGACATGGATGTAAGCTTTCTGGATTTCATCGAGCAGCACACCTGGATGACCACAGGGAGCGAATTCTACGAGAAGGTAGGCTACGATTTCGCCCGCTTCGACGACCGTGGCTACACCAATATGGCTCTCAATGGCGAGCGTATCTACCGGGAGTCCAAGGAGCATTACGACCAATGCCTGGTGGATGAGATTCATCGGGTGGCCCAGTGGGCAGAGCGGTGGGAAAAGCCCTTGGTCACTACAGAATGCTGGTCTGTGGTGGATTATAAAGACTGGCCCCTGCTGAATTGGGACTGGATTTTAGATTTAAACAAATTGGGCGTTACCACCGCCGCTGCCACCGGCTGTTGGGCGGGAATTGCCACCAGCAACTTCTGCGGTCCCCAGTTTGTGGGCATGTGGCGGGAAAAGGATTGGCATCTGGAAATGACCGAGATAATCCACAACAGCACCATGATTTGAGGTGACGCCTTATGGAGATCGAGAAAGTCTTGACAGGATATGATTTGGAGACAGGAGCTCTTTCGGGGAAGAACACCGGTTCCGCCCAGAAAAAGCTGGGGGAGATCACGTCCATCTTTGCCGACCGGCAGGCGGCTGAGAGCATGGCCCCGGACACGATTGTGTACGAAGTCAGCACTCATGGAGAGGTCCCTGAGGGGACTCCCGGCGGGCTGTTCTTTGGGACCAGCTGTATCCATCCCGGCAAGGTGGGGGAAGAGTATTTCATGACGAAAGGCCATTTCCATGCCCGCCGGGAAGCAGCGGAGTATTACTGGGGCATCTCCGGGGAAGGGGTGCTGCTGCTTCTGGACGAAGAGGGGAACTGCAAAGCCCAAGCGGTGGAAAAAGGTTCTCTTCACTATATCGGCGGGCACATCGCCCACCGGCTGGTAAACACCGGGGACTCAGACCTAGTGGTGGGAGCCTGCTGGCCTTCCGACGCCGGCCACGATTACGATACTATTGCGGAAAGCGGCTTCCCTGTGCGGGTGGTTTGTAAACAGGGGAGACCGGAACTTGTGGAAAATTCCCGGTAAGAGGGTGAGAACATGAAAACCATAGCCATCGATCTTGGCGGGTCCTGGGTAAAAATGGGAGTGGTGGACAACGGAAAAGTGGTCCGCTGGGCCATGGTGGAGTCCAATTCTCAGGCAGGGCTGAAACCTCTTCTGCCAAAGATCGAGGAAGTATGCCGCCAGTGGGTGGGAGAGTATTCTATCCAAGGGCTGGGCATCGCTTTCCCCAGTCTGGTAGACGTGGACCGGAAAAAGATATTGGGCCACAACGGGAAATTCCCAGATTATGCCCAGGTAGATTTGGCGCGGTGGGCCTGGGAGAAGTTTCACCTGCCCATGGTAATCGAAAACGATGCCAATGCCGCCGCCTTGGGTGAAGGGGCCTTTGGCAGCGCTGCCGGAGTGGAGAACTTTGTGCTGATGACATTGGGCACTGGCATCGGCACCGCGGCGGTGATGAATGGCCGTCTTGTCCGGGGAAAGCATTACCAGGCAGGGAATATGTTTGGACATCTCCCTCTAAAAGTGAACGGCAGGAAATGCGCGGGCTGTCCCGGGGTGGGCTGTGCCGAAGCCCAAGCGAGCACCTGGGCGTTGCCGCTGATGGTGGCGGAGTCGAATTTAGACAGCCCTCTGAAAGCGGAAAAACAGGTGGATTTCAAAGTCTTGAAAACCTATGTGGACCAGGGAGACACCTTGGCGGTCTCCCTGTTTGAAGAATGCTGCGCTTACTGGGCCAACTGTCTTATTTCCATGGTTTACGCTTATGACCCGGAGCTCATCGTCCTCAGCGGCGGGGTGATGAATTGGGGTCCCCAGCTTACGGACCGTTTGGTTCATACGGTAGAAGAGCGGGTATGGACGCCCTGGGGGAAGCTCCAGTTCCGGCTGGCGAAAAATCCCGAACACTCGGTGCTGCTTGGGCTGCACGCTTTATTTTTGCAGGAAGCTGGATGACCCAGGCTTCCTCTTGGCAGGGACAACGCAAAGTAAAAAAAGCGGGTTCTGCTGTTGTGGCAGAATCCGCTCTTTTTGCTATTTGAACGCTATACTGAAAAGGTATATTTACTGGTAATCTTTCATGTATTCCCCGTGGGCTTCGATCAATTCATCCACCATAGCTTTGATGTCATCAATAGAAAGCTCGGCGGCGGTGTGCGGCTCCAGCATAGCCGCCATATAAATATCCTCCCGTTTTTTGGTTACTGCGGCTTGGATAGTCAACAGCTGGGCATTGATATTGGTCATGTTCATGGCAGCCAGCTGGACGGGAAGTTTTCCTACATGGCAGGGATTGATTCCCCGGTTGTCCACCAAGCAGGGGACTTCTACGCAGGCGTCGGCGGGAAGGTTGTCGATAAGCCCGGTATTGATCACGTTGCCGCCAATCTTATAAGGATTGCCGGTAATAATAGCTTCCATAATATAAGAAGCATATTCACGAGAGCGCTCATGGGTTACCTGGCCGTTATTGAGGATGCTTTCCTTTTCTTCTTTCCAGCCTTTGATCTGGTTTACGCAGCGGCGGGGATATTCATCCAGAGGGATGTTAAACTTCTCGATCAACTCAGGGTAGCGGGATTTGATGTAGAAGGGGTTGTATTCGGCGTTGTGCTCGCTGGATTCTGTGCAGTAGTAGCCGAAATTCTGAATGTAGTCAAAGCGCACCATGTCGTTGTGTTTTTCAGAAGCGTTCTTTTCTGCGGCCCGCTTGCGGATTTCGGGATACAAATCGTTGCCGTTTTTGTCTTTCAGTTCCAGCAGCCAGCCCATGTGGTTGATGCCGGCGATCAGTTCCCGGCGTCCTTCCAGTTTATCTTCCATGCCCAAAGATTTCAGAAGCCCTTCGGAGCAAACCTGCACGCTGTGGCAAAGCCCTACGGTTTTGATGTTGGTATACCGCTGCATATAGCCGGACAAGATGGCCATGGGGTTGGTATAGTTTAAGAACCAGGCGTCAGGGCAGACCTCTTCCATATCCCGTGCGAAATCCGCCATTACCGGAATGGTGCGCAATCCGCGCATAATTCCGCCGATTCCCAGGGTGTCGGCAATCGTTTGGCGTAAGCCATATTTTTTGGGAATCTCAAAATCGATTACGGTGCAGGGCTCGTAAAGGCCCACTTGAATAGCGTTGACTACAAAATCGGCGCCCCGCAAAGCGTCTTTCCTGTTTTCCACACCGCAGTATTTGCTGATCTTGGCTTTTCCCTGATTGATGTTACGGTTGATCGCGCTGAGGATGATGTAACTTTCTTCCAGCCGTTCAGCGTCAATGTCATAAAGGGCAATTTCGCTTTCCCGCAAGGAAGGGGTGCACATGCAGTCACCCAAAACATTTCTGGCGAATACGGTGCTGCCCGCTCCCATGAATGTAATTTTTGGCATAATAACAACTCCTTTTTTGTTCTCCGGCCCGTCTTTCCGGCTTTAGTCACATTCTACTGATTCTGTGGCGGGTTTTCAATCGCTGTTTGTTTCCTATAATTGTTGATTTGTTGCAAGAAAAATTTTCTTGTTGCTTCCAAATAGGAATGAAACTGGAAATAGGAGATAGCATTTTAAAGAGCTATATGATAAAATGATGAAAACAGCCAATGCCAGACAGGGGACAGGACCATTGGTTTTTAAGGGATTATACAGGGAAAAGAAGGGTGCTCATTGCCGAGAACAGAAATTTGGAAAACACAAAAATCTATGTCAAAAGCCATTGCCGTGTATTATTGCGGCTATGAGAAATGCGCCAGCGGTCACAGCTTTGGTCCGGCGGTGCGTACACAATATCTGTTGCATTATGTCATCTCGGGAAAAGGCCTGTACACGGTGGGAGGGCTTACATATTCTGTAACGGCAGGCCAGGCTTTTTTGATCAAACCTTCTGAACTGACGTATTATCAGGCAGATGAGGAAGCGCCGTGGGAATATATGTGGATGGCCTTTGACGGGATTGAAGGAAAAGAAACCGTGCGGCGGACGGGATTTGAGGAGCGCTATGTGGCAGATATCCCAGACCCGGAAGCTTTCCAGCGCTGTATGTCCCAGATCATCCGGGAGTTTGAAAAAGGCGGGAACAGCGAATACCGTATTTTGAGCGGCTTCTACGGGGCGATGTCCCAACTGGAACGCTGGGAGAACGAAGGCACCTTCGAGGAGGAGTATTTTCGGAAAGCGGTGGATTATATCCAAAACAATTACAGCTACTCTGTCAAGATCACGGACCTGGCAAGGTATGTGGGAATAGACCGGACGTATCTGTATAAGATTTTCCAAAGCCGCGAAGGGGTGTCTCCCAAACGTTACCTGCTTTTGGTGCGTGTCAATGCCGCCAAGAACATGCTTCGCACCCAGCAGTATTCTGTGGGGAAAATTGCTTTATCCTGCGGGTTCAGCGATTCCCCTTCTTTTTGCAACCATTTTAAAAAAATCACCGGCAGAACACCCAGCCAGTTTTTGAAGGAACTGAAATTCTAATAGCGCATATCCGGAAAGGCCAAGGCATTGCGCCCGTCCAGGCCGGTCAGCGTGACGTAGTTGTTATGGGCAACAGTACCGGAAAGGACAAAGCATAAATGTCCTCTACTCTGAATTGATTGATATGATAGGCGGCTGTTGGACTGCTACTGCCTTAAATGAAGCGCCGATTTGGCCTTATAGTTCCTGGCCACGGATTCTGTAGCTGACAAAGGCAAACTTTTTGCTGTCTGGCGACCAGGAGTTTACGTTGATTGTCCCTTGCCCGCCAAACAATTTGACAACTGTTGTTACCGCACCGCCTGCGGCATCCATCAAGCGGAGTTCCACGTGCTTATGGGGCACGTGTTCATTAGGACGCACATCTTCTTTGCGGTAGGCCAGCATGACCACCTTGGTACGGTCCGGTGAAATATGGGGGAACCAGGTGTTCCAGTTTTCGTCAAAGGTCATCTGTGTTTGCTCCGAACCGTCCGGTTTCATGCGCCAAGCCTGCATCAGCCCGCTTCGCACAGAATTAAACCAGATATACTCTCCCGCGCTGTCATATTCCGGGCCGTCGTTCAAGCCGGGGGCATCTGTGAGACGTGTTTCCTCACCACCGTCCACGGGGATGGTGTAAATATCGAACTCCCCATTCCGCTCCGCGCAGTACGCAAGAGTTTTTCCGTCCGGTGACCATCCGTGCAGATAGCTGGGCGCCAGGGGAGTGATCAGCCGGGGTATGCCGCCGGTCAGCGGCACTGTGTAAATTCTGGATTTTTGATCTTCTTTTGTCCCATGGCTTACCGCGATGCGGTCGCCTTCAGGTGAAAGCACATGGTCGTTGTTGCAGTTTGTAACGAAATCTGTAAAGACTTCACGGCTTTCTTTTGTCTCGAGATCGAACTTGAATATTTTGCCGTTGCTGTTGTACGTTAGGAATTTACCGTCGGGAGACCAGTTGGGCGCTTCTATCAAATAGCCAAACTCTTTCAGAACGGTGCGCGTTCCCGCTTCCACATCGTAAACTTCCAAGATCGATTCATCGTCGTCGCGGTACCAAGGATTGGATTTGTCGATTGTTTCTGCCATAGCTTCTCCCTCTTTGTAAGAGCGCTCATCAGCGCTCGTTTTATTGAGAGCATCATAGCATAATACACACGCGTTTTCAACAAGGTCATGAAAGTGATCAAGGAGCATCATTATTATCCGTTGCTATCTGGTCAGCTTTTAACTGGAAAGAGTACAAAAACGCCCTTTCAAAAACAGCCGCTACGAAAGTCAGCGGAATTTTAAACGCTTCTGTCTCGGACGTAAACTTCTATTCCGTCCATCCCGGGAGGATGAATACGGACATGGGGCCCACTACCGCTCAGATTGAGCCGGAAGAATCTGCAGAAGGATTTTGCCGGCTGATGACTGGCAAAACGCCGGTTTCCCGCCAGAAGTGGTATATCGATTATATGGGCGGGGAAATGGAAGCCTGATCACAAATACAAAAACTTTGAGAATAAAGATGATGGAAAACCTCGGAATATGGCATGTGTGGCTGTGTTTCCGAGGTTTTTCGGTTTTTGTCAAGCTCAAACCTTCTATAACCTGTTTGCAATGGGGGCCAAAAAGGAAAGACATAAAAATTTAAGAATTTGAATTTATCTCGTTTTTCCAAGCTGAAAAAGAAAAAACATAGGAATGGCCCCGTTTTTGATGCTTTCCTTTTTTAAACGGAAGCATGCAGGCTCATTGTAAACCGGTTTGAAAAAGCGTATAATGAAAACAGTAAACACCGACATTGAATTGTTGCAGGCAGCGCCGTAAATTTCGGCGAGATTGGAATCGGAATATGAAACTTGGTAAAAAGGCGATCGCAGCGGCGTTAAGGACGGTATCTTCCATTCAACCGGACGTAAGGAAAACATATAAATTGCAGCGGGCGATTGATCGTTTGGGCCAAGCTTCGCTGCTGAAACCCCTGTATCCTATGAAGGATATGATTGTGGAAGGCAGAAACGGGAAAATTCCGGTACGCCTGTTTTATCCTCAGAGAGAAACTGTTAGAGGCCTGATTCTGTTTTACCACGGAGGCGGGTGGGTAACAGGCGACGTGGAGACTTACACCCGCGTGTGTGCCCTTACAGCCAGAAAAACAGGATATTTGGTGGCTTCGGTGGATTACCGCCTTGCCCCGGAGCATAAATTCCCCACAGGAGTGGAGGATTGCTTTGACGCTGCCAGGTGGTTCTTTGAAAACAGCTTGGGAGAACTGGATATCCATCCAAAAGATATTGTTCTGATGGGCGACAGCGCCGGCGGGAACTTGACGGCGGTCACTTCTTTAAAGGGCAGGGATGAGCACGCGTTCTATCCCAGGCGCCAGATTTTACTGTATCCCGCCACATATCCAGATCATACGGAAGCTTCGCCATATGGGTCGGTTGTGGAAAACGGAAGCGATTATCTTCTTACTTCCCAGCGTATTGAGGAATACGTGCAGTTATACCAGCGTTCCCCCGCGGACCGGGAAAGCCCTTATTTTGCCCCTCTTCTGGCAAAGGACCTTTCCCGCCAGCCTGAGACTCTGGTTATTTCAGCTCAGCTGGACCCCTTGCGGGATGAGGGCGAGGATTATGGTGCCCGGCTGCGCCAGGCGGGGAACCGGGTGTGGATTTTCCAAATGGAAAACGCGCTGCATGGATTTTTCTCTTTACCTGCCACCGCCCCGGCGGTAAAGAAAACATTTGAGATTCTGCTGGCTTTTCTGGAAGAGCCGGAGCGGCTGGAGGAAATGGAACATGGCCAAGAACAACGCACCATGGATGAAACTTGACAACGCCGCGAAAATTTTCCCTTCCACAGGAACAAAACGTGACCATAAAGTGTTCCGGTTTGTCTGCGAGCTGCGGGAAGAAGTGCGGCCCCGGCTGCTGCAGCAAGCGGCAGAGGAAACCTTGGAAAGTTTCCCGAACTTTAAATCTGTCATGCGGCGCGGGCTTTTTTGGTATTATCTGGAAGAAAGCGATTTTTTGCCTGTTATAGAAGAAGAGCAGGAACCTTTATGTGCCGCGTTGTATGAGAAAAACCGTCCCGGATTGTTGTTTCGGGTAACTTATTTTGGTCCCCGCATCAATTTGGAAGTTTACCATGTGCTGGCCGACGGCACCGGCGCTATGTGGTTTTTGGAAGAGATGGTGTGCCGGTATCTTTCTTTAAGCCATCCGCAGCTGCGGGATAAATGGCGCAAGGAAGAATGCGCACCGCCAATTTTCCGCCGGCAGGAGGACAGCTATAGTGCCCATTATGGGAAAACCAGGGAAAAAGGCAAACGGCTAGGGCGGGCGTTTCGGCTTTCCGGGCGGAAGCTTCCTGAACACCGGGTAAGGGCTATTGGTGGCCTCATGTCGGTGGGGCAGGTAAAGGCTTTGGCGAAGAAGCAACAGGCAACGATTACAGTTATGCTCACGGCTATGCTGCTTCTGGCTATTTATCAGGAAATGCCCGCCAGCCGCCGCAAAAGGCCTGTAGTGATTTCCGTACCGGTCAATTTGAGAAACTATTTCCCTTCCGATAGCTCCCGTAATTTTTTTACGCTTATCCAGATACGGTATGATTTTTCGCGAAATTCGCCGGAATTTTCCCAGATTGCCGCTTCTGTTTCCCAGCAGTTCCAGCAGCAGCTTACCAAAGAAAAATTGGGAGAGCATATCAATTCCCTTATTGCCATGGAAAAAAATCCTGTGGCCAGGGCGGTGCCGTTAGGTGTGAAAAACCTGTTCATGCGTTTGGGAGGTTTTCTTGCGGGGATGGGGGAGACAGCGGCTCTTTCCAATGTGGGGCAGGTGAAAATGCCCGAACCTTTCTGCCCGTATATTCGATTGTTCGATGTGTTTACAGCTACGGATAAACTGCAAATCTGCATGTGTTCCTTTGAGGATGCTATGATGGTTACCTTTTCCGATCCCTTCCGGGAGCCGGGAGTACAACGGCGCTTTTTCAGGATGCTGTCCAGCGAAGGGATAGAGATCGAGATTATTACAGACCACTGGGAGGAAACGTTATGAGGCGGTGTGAGGACTGCGGCGTTCAAGTGGCGGGAATAAGAGGGCGTTGCCCCTTGTGCGGAGAACCTCTGGAGAAAGTACCCGGCGAAGAGCGGGAAATTTACCCGAAAGTGCCTCTGTTGCGGAAGAAATATAAAAAACTGTTGTTTCCGTTGTTTCTGTTTTCCATTGCCTGCTGCGTTGCTGCTGGTATCGTGAATTTGGTTTTTCCCCAAACAGGATTTTGGTCCCTGATTGTTTTGTGTGGCGTTCTGTATCTTTGGTCTTGCTTACGAACCGCTGTGACCAAGCGGGGAAACCTGCCAAAACAGCTTTTTTTGCAAACACTGTTTCTCAGCGCGCTGCTTTTGCTGCTGGATCTGCTGACGGGCTGGCGGGGTTGGAGCGCCGGGTATGGCGTGCCACTGCTCAGTACAGCTTCTATGATGGCGCTGGCTGTGTACTATTGGGGATTCCGGTGGGAAGACCATCACATAGTTCAGTATGTGGCGTTAGACTTGCTTTACAGCGTCGTTTCTGCCGTGCTGTTTTTTACGGGATGCGCTGGGGTGTTATGGCCTTCACTTTTGTGTATGTGCATGGGGGTCGGCTCTTTTTTGGCAGTAGTCCTGTTCCGCAGAAAAGTGATTTTAGGACAGCTGCATCGGGGTGCCCATTTATAATCTGGCGCGAAGCGTTTAGAAAGTGTGGGTACACGGAGAACTTTTTTTAAGATAAAACCCTGTGGTTTTGTAAAATATAACGCGGCGTTTGAGCGCCGCAAGGAGGAATGTTGTATGGAACTGAAAAAAGACTGGATTAAGGATTTGGTGATCTATCAAGTATACCCCCGAAGCTTTCAGGATTCCAACGGGGACGGCATAGGGGATATCCCCGGGATCATCTGCCGGCTGGACCATCTTTCCGATCTGGGGATCAATGCCCTTTGGCTTTCCCCTGTTTACCGTTCGCCCAACGATGACAACGGATATGATATCTCTGGCTACCAGGAGATCATGGAAGAGTTCGGCACCATGGAGGACTGGGACCAGCTTTGCCAGGAGTGCCATCAGAGGGGCATCAAGGTGATCATGGACTTGGTGGTGAACCATTCTTCTGACGAGCATCCCTGGTTTATAGAGTCGAAATCTTCCCGGGATAATGAGAAGAGCGACTATTATATCTGGCGTGACCCCAAAAACGGGAAGGAACCCAATAACTGGGCTTCTGTGTTTGGCGGCAGCGCCTGGGAGTATGTGCCGGAACGGGGACAGTATTACTACCATTTGTTTTCGAAAAAGCAGCCGGATTTGAATTGGGCCAATCCCAAGCTGCGGGAAGAGATCTTTTCCATGATGGAATGGTGGGTGAAAAAAGGAGTGGATGGGTTCCGGGTGGACGCCATCAGTTATCTGGACAAACCCCAGGATTTCCCCGATTCGCCGGAACCGCCCCAGCCCGATGGATATTCTTTCAGCGCGTGCCTGGTCAACGGACGCCCTGGAACTCACGGGTATATCCGGGACATGAACCGGAGGATCTTCTCCCCTTATAACGTGCTCACCGTAGGGGAGGTAGCCGCTCCCGACACGGAAGAACTTGCCCGGTATGTGGCCACCCAGCGGGAAGAATTTGACATGGCCATTCCATTTGTGGCCCCCGTGGTGGAGATCAGCACATGGTCGCCCAAAAAGCTGCGGCAGGATATCGCCGCGGATTACGCCGCCTTAAAGGATGACGGCTGGTGGGCCAGGTTTTTCAGCAACCATGACAAGCCCCGGCAGGTATCCCTTTACGGCAACGACCAGGAGTATTGGGAAGTTTCCGCGAAGATGCTGGCCATGCTGCTGCATTTCCTTCCTGGGACGCCCTTTGTGTACCAGGGGGAGGAGATCGGCATGACCAATATGCGTTTTCCCACCATTGAGGAATATAACGATCCCGACGCGAAAAACACTTACCGCCAGCAGCTTTTGATAGGCGCTACGCCCGAAGAAGCGCTGCATCAGGCGCAAATGATCTCCCGTGACAACGCCCGCACTCCCATGCAGTGGAATGGGACGGAAAACGCCGGCTTTACCGCAGGAAAGCCTTGGCTGGGAATCAATCCCAATTACCGGCAAATCAATGTAGAGAGCCAGAAAGGGGACCCCCATTCTATCTATCATTGTTACAAAGCGCTGATCGCTCTGCGCAAGGAAAGCCGGGCCCTTTCCAGAGGGGATTTGGAAATCCTCCCTGTTCCCACGGATACGCTGTTTGCCTTAAAACGCAGCTATCAGGGAGAGGTGCTGCTTTCGTTCCATAATTTTTCAGCGGAGCCGGCGGAAGTTCCGGAAGCCCTTCTGCCCCAGTCAGGCCAGGTGCTGCTTTCTTCTTATGACCGGCAGGGCGGATACCAGGGAGGTTCCCTGCGTCCTTATGAGTCGGTGATCTTCCGCCTGTAAAATGCTTTGATTGGTGGCTGCCTGTAAAAGGCCCTTTCCCACTGTTGAGAATGGAGTAGCATTTTCTCAATGTGGGAAGGGGCCTTTTTTATCTTGCTTCCTGCTGGGAATCCGGCGGGAGCATTTACTTTATATGGAGACGGTTTTACTTTAACGGATGGCCCCGAGTTTCACTGTTTCCACAGTAAAGGACATACTGCTGTGTGATGTTAAAAAAATAATCACTGCATGTTCCTGAATTTTCTGAATAGCCCGCGCCAACGTCAGGCCATCCATATCGGGCATTTCAATGTCCAGAATGTAAACATCGTAGTCATCCCCATCACTTACGTTGGCAAGTAAAGCCTTAGGGGAAAGAAAAGTGGAGATAACCACCTTTCCTTCCGAAGTCCTATTCTGGTTATACTCAGAAACAAGCTGTTCAACTTGATTGAGCGAGTTTGCCTCATCATCACACACCGCTAAACGAATCATTGTTTCTCTCCTCGCAGGCATAAAAATTAAAGAAATCTCGCTGGGTCTACCCGGGTGCCATTTTCATACACCTCAAAATGCAGGTGGGCGCCGAAAGCGTTCCCGGTTTCCCCTTCATAGCCGATAATGGTTCCCGCCGTGACGTACTGCCCTGTGGACACCGCCACAGAGCTCATGTGGGCGTAGCGGGTGGAGTAGGTGCCGTTGTGGTAAATCAGCACATAATACCCCCAGGAATAGCCCCAGCTGTCGTAGTCGTTAGCTTCAATGACCTGGCCGTCAGCCGCGGCTACAATGGGAGTCCCCCAAGGGCCGGCAATATCCATGCCTTTGTGGCCGGGATATCCGTTCCAACCGGCGGAAACGTATGTCACTCCCGGCAGGGGCCAGATGCAGTGGAATCCAGAACCCCCACTACTCCCATCCGAGGGCGGGTTGACGATAGGGCTTTGGCCTGAGGAGGAATTTCCGGAACTGCTGCCTGTTTGCTGCTTGGCAGCTTCTTCTGCTTTCTTCTTGGCTTCTTCCTCTGCTTTTTTTCTGTGCCTCAATGGCGGCCTGAATCTTTGCCTCGCCCTCCGCTAGCTCTTCCTCGTTGATCTCCATCTGGTTTTCTGTGGCGTACATCTGCCCTTGGATTTCTCCTAAAGCCGCCTTGTTTTCCTCATAAAGATCGTCTAGCTCATCCTGTTTGTTTTCCAGTGTTACCTGGAGCTTGGCCACTTCTTCTTTTTGAGCTTGCAGCTCTTCCCGGTCGGTTTGGGTGGATTTTATGTATGCTTCCAGCTCGTCGACTAACTGTTGGTCGTGAGAGGTCATGGTCTCCACCATGGTCATCCGAGTGGTGAACTCCGATAAACTTTGGGAGTCCAACAGAATTTCCAGGGTGCTTACGTTACCTGCTGTGTAAAGGGCTACCAACCGTTCTTTGAACTTGTCGATGGTATCCTGCACCGCTTCCTGGGACTTGTCCAGTTTCATGGTCAATTCTTGGATGCTGCCGTTCAGGTCGTTGATGTTTTCCCGTGTAGTGAGGATTTGTTCCTGCACCACATCGATCTGATTTTGAAGGGTATCCTGATACGCCTGCTTCTGTGCTTCATCCTCCCGGAGAGAATCCAGCTTGGCCTGCAACTCCTGGTTTTCTGCCTGGAGTCGGTCTTGTTGTGCCTGGATTTCCTCCAACGTTTCCGCGGAAACTGACAGCGGTGTGATGCCCACCAGCAAAACCGCCAAAGCAGAGCACAGCAGCCGTTTTCGTAAAGATGTTGTATGTTTCATGGGAATCTACCTCACTTTCAATAAGTTTTCATTTTAGTATAGCACGCAGATTGGACTGACCCGTTTTGTTGATGAAACGGTAGCTTTTTTTGCCTATCCGGTTTTTCAGGGCAGCGCAATCAAACGCCGTTCCGGCACTTGGGAAATACACAAGTAAAAATCCCCCTTCTCCATGCGGCGGTACAAGCCCTTTGCATCTGCCGCCACTGTGGCGCTGTCCGGGGTAAAAGCAAAGGTAAAGGTACGTTCTTTTCCCACCGGCAGCACAAAAGAGCCCGCGTTGGCAAGCTCCGGGGCAGAGAAGTTGTTCAATGTCCCGTCCAGTTGTAAGAGGATGGAACCGCTGGTCATCATAAAGTTGCCAAACTGCACCATGCCGTCCTCGTTGCTCTCATTTTTCACAGTGGCGGTAACGAGATAGACCCTTTCTGAGCGAGGCAGGCTCTCTTCTGTTTCCGGATAGACCTTCTTCCAAGAGGAGCCGTTCTCTTCCAAGAACTCCCGGACATTGCGTGTCTGGGCGCTGTCCACAGTGATGGTGTAACCGTTAGCGTTTTCCGAGTTGCTCCAGAAAAAGTTCTCCCCAAATGGAACGGCCTCTCCAGCGGAATAGATCACGTCAGTGGTCTGCACCCGCTCTTTCTCCGTAATTTGGAACCGCCAAACCCATAGACCCGCGATCATAAGCAGGCAAACCGCACCAGTGAGGATTCCCAGCTTTTTCACTGTTCCGAGCCCCCTTCCTCGTGGAAGATCAGGTGGTCTGTCAGCTGACCGTTTTCCAAGCAGTAGATCTCATCGCTGACGGATTCCAAGAAAGCAGCGTCATGGCAGGCGACCACCACTGTGGCTCCCCGCTGCCGTTCCTCCCCAATAATATCCCGAAGCAGTTCCACACCCTTGGTGTCCAGAGCGTTGGTGGGCTCGTCCAAAAGGAGAAGTTTCGGCTTTCCCAAAATGGCTCCGGCAATCCCCAGCCGCTGCTTCATCCCCAGGGAATACTTTCGGTACTTGGTGTCCCCATCGGCGGCAAGCCCCACTTTTTCCAACAATGCCTGCACATCCTCGTTGGTTACATTTTGGTGCAGGGAGGCCAGCATTTCTAGGTTTTCGGCACCGCTATACTGCCCTAGAAAAGCGGGATTTTCAATGAGCAGTCCCATGCTGGGAGGGAACTCCATGTCTTTTCCCAGCGTTTTCCCATCTATGGTGATTTTCCCTCCTGTGGGATGGATCAGCCCGGCCAACAGCCGCAGCAGCATGGTCTTGCCGGAACCGTTGATTCCCCGCAGTCCCGTAACGCGGCCAGCTTTCAAGGATAAAGTCACGCCTTGCAAGACTGTTTTCCCACGGATGGTTTTTGTGACATTTTCAAAAATGATACTCATGATTTCCCCTCTTTTCCCAAGATGTCCGTTTGTTGGAAGGAGATCAGCCCCGCAATTACGCAAAGTAACAGCAGCCCCATGCAGTAGAAAACTCCCACCTGCCAGATTACCCCATCTGTCAGGACTTGTTGGTCCCGCAGAGCCATAGCGTAGTTTCCCAGCAGGAAGGGGCTGGCATAATAGGCCGAACTGAGCAGCACCACCATGGATATCACCCACCCCAGCACTGGCTGCATCCACAAAGAAAGACACAGCTGTAGCTGGGACAATGTTACAGCCACCAGCCAGGGCAACAAGGTCAGCTGCAAGGTAAGCTGCCAATCTTCTACTGTGCTGGCTACGTCTGTGATCTCCATCAGCTCCATCATATAGGGGGAAATGGTCCAGGTAAACTTTCCTCCCATTGCCAAACACCCAAATAGCAGCACGGCCCATCCCAGCAAAAAATAGAGGGACACGGTCACACCGCACCACACCGCTTTTGCCAGATACCACCGTTTGCGACTTTGGCAGGCGGTGAGCAGTGTTTTCCCAAACCCGTACAAATCCTCCAAGGGGTACCACAGGGAAGAAAAGCAGGCCAGGGCCATCACCAGCAGCCAAACCGTGGGGAAGGGAAATACTGCTCCTGGAGTGGGGATAAATTTCTTCATGCCGCCAAAAATATACAGAGCTAAGTCACCCAGACTGCGAGAGGCATCGGGATATAGTTCTAAAAAAATACGGGAACGGTTCCAGAAGTCCAGGCACAGGAGGGCGAATAGAATGGTTCCACACAGATATAGCCGCCAGACTGTGTGCATCCCCCGGCGGAAGTCCAGATAAAAAAATTTAATAAACTTCACTGCGTACACCTCGCAGCCAAATGATTGCCCCAGAGAACACAGCCAGGATACCAGCTTCCAGAGCCACCACCCAGCCTTTGGCAGTGGCGTTGTGGGCGGCCCGAAGCAGGTCCAGCAGAGAGATGGTCATGGGAGTGCTTGACCAGAATCCCGCCGCCATGGTGGAGAGGTAATCCAGCCCCAGCAAAAGCAGCAGGGGCAGCACCAGGATCACCACCCGGTTGGGGATCAGAAAGGACAAAGCGAAAGCAAACAACGCCAGCAGCCCCCCAAACAAGCCGTCCAGCAGGATGTACAGGAGAACATACAGCAGCGGCTGATCAAAAAACAGGTCCGCCCACAAGTCTCCGAAAAGGACATAATTATAAAAGCTATAGTTGACCTGGGGCGCTGTGGCTGGGACAAAGGCGGACACGGCTAAAAAGTTCACCACCAGAGGGAGGATGACCACCACAGCTCCTGTCAGAAACACCGCCAGAGTTTTTGCCAAGAAGTAAGGCTTTCTTCCGCATTGGGGAACCACCACCCGCAGATAGCCGGCCTTCCGCTCCTGGTGGAAAGCGGAAGCATAGGGTAGCACCGCACAGACAGGCAGCAGTGTGAAAAACAGGGTGGAGGCCAAACTCACCAGTTCCGAACCGATCCACTTCTGGTAGCAGTTCCAGGTGGCGTAATACTCGTTGACCGTCATCTTCCCATTTTCAAAGTAATGGGGGAAGCCATTACGGAGGATATTTTGGTAGCTGTCGATGCTGTATGCTGTGCTCATCAGGGCGCAGAGTAACAACACCGCCAGGCTCAGAAAGAACCAGGGGTTAGAGAAAGCCTTCTTCAGTTCCAACTTCACAGTTTTTCCCATCATGATGTTTCCTCCCCAGAATCCGCGTCAAACAGGTCATAGACCAAGCCGGAATCTGTAGGCCCTAAAATCAAACTGACCCGCTGGTCCTCCACGATCTGCGAGGGCACCAGGCAGCCAATTTGAAAGTCCAGGGATTCTCCATCCTCCAGAGTAAATGCAAAGTAGTCTGTAGAGGTATCTGAAATGGGAGGATGGGCACTGAAATAGCATAGTACTTCACCAGGTATGGTGTATTGTCCTTCCACTTCAGGATGTTCGTATGGGCCAATATCCATGAGAAATCCTTGAGAGCCATTGTTCAATTCGTAGTCTGGAACAGCTCCGTGACTGGTTACTGTAAAATCTGCCACCAAGAATTGATATTCTTCCAAAAGTTGGGTTACACCTTCGCTGCGCATCAGTTCCGATGGGTCGATACCGGAGTCCGCAAACGAATCGTAAAAATGAACGTCATTTAGGGTATAATCCAGGCTCCCTCCACTGGCCAAAGAGAAAGAATGGGTGGTGCCTTTGCTTCCCTCTTGCAGGGCATCTGGTGGAATGGTGGGCGGCGTGTAGTCCTGGATACCCAGCATTTGGGAGGTTTCCCCCTCCGAGTTGGTGACTGTGATCACGTCTTGGCCAGTTCGTTTGGCAGTGTAATACAGTTCCAGGGTTGGGTACAGCTTGACCAGCACCACGGCTGCTATTGCAAACAGCACCACAGCACCGCAAATTACAAGAACTTTTTTCTTCTTCATAGGCAAAACCTCCGAAACGGACGAATGAACCATTATATCATTAGACGCAGAGGAACCGTATTTGGTAAGTTATAACTTCTCGTAAAATAACTCTATATGCATATCTGCACTGTGCCTGTTTCCACACTCTGTATCAATCAGGGAGCATTGTTTTTGCTAGACTGTGATTTGCGATTTGCTCCAGCGGCAAAATAAACCAAAATAAATACGGTTTATACAATATTATTGTTTGTTAATAAATATTGTGATAGAATATAGACAAATCAGAAGCGCAGAATGACTGCTTTATATCTTATAGCGGAAACAGTGCTACCATATACTGAAACAGGCGATAATGTAGACAAGACCATTAAAATGATGTCAAGATGGGTATTATATCTTTTCTGTAAAAATAATTCTTTGTATCCAATCAGTGTATCTGGATATGTGAATTATTGAATAGTTCTTCTTGTGCGTCTATACAAGTATCGATTTAACCAGAAAGGCAAGGCGATTCCAATGAACAGTTTAGCAGGCCGAGAGAGTGCAAGGGGCCATATGGTAACCATCGTGTGCTTGGATATGCATGGAGTCGCATGACGAGAAGCAGCGACCTGGGAGATAAACACTTTATCAAAATTGCTGATGGACATAACCGTAGCGGTAGGTACTTGGAGCTATCACTTCTTAAAAGAGGGACAGAATATGATAAATATTGGGAGATTAAATTTTAATTTTATAGGTTTTCACAAGAAGAGGTAATATCTATGAATACTAAACCTATAAAGAAAAAAATAATATGGGTATTGATAGGAGTAGCTATTATAGTTGTCATAGGTGCTTGTGTAGGAGTGACAATGGTTAACCGTCCCAAGAAACTCTTTAACATGGACTCGTCAGAAGTATCAACGATTATAATAAAAAATGGTGATAAGTTGACTGAAGTTACCATTACGGATCAAAGTCAAATTGAAGAGATCGTAAAATTGGTAAATGGTTTTACGTATACTTCCTTAGAAGAATTACCTCCGTCAACTGGATGGAGTTATATTATAATTCTGGAAGGTGGGACATCATTTGAGTTCTGGGAGAGTGGAGTAAGGGTGCGTAATGAGGACGGTTTATCTATACTTTATTATGGCAAAACAGGGTATTTTGATTCCTTGGTAACGCTTGCTGATAACGCAACCGACCCCATGTGAATTATATTGGCAAGAAAACCCGGGACAACATTTCAAGCTATAGAAACTGACGGAGATATAGCAGGACTATTAAAAACTCATGCACTATGAAGGAGGCGTTATTAAAAGTGAGAAAAAAGGCATTAAGTTTTCTGCTTGTTTGTTCTGTGCTTTTTGGAGCATTTCAGAGCACAGCGTTGGCTGCCGAAGCAGCATCTCCATTCAAAGACGTAAATACGTCAGATTGGTTTTGCGATGCCGTTCAATATGTTTATGAAAATGATTTGATGAGTGGAACTGGCAATAATAATTTCTCTCCTAATGAAGCTGCCACGCGCGGAATGGTGGTGACGATACTGTACAATATGGAAGGGAAGCCGGAAGTATCCAACTCGCCTTTTACAGATGTGCCCGCGAATGAATGGTATGCGGCTCCAATTGCTTGGGCAAGCGCAAATGGAATCGTCAGCGGCTATGGAGATGGAAAATTTGGCCCGGATGCCCCTGTTTCCCGGGAGCAATTGGCTACCATTCTGTATCAGTATGCCCGGTATAAGCAATATGATTTGGCCGCGCAGGGAAGTGTTTTCGCTTTCTCCGATGGAGATCAGGCCAGCAGATATGCGCTTACTCCTCTTAGTTGGGCAATTGGGAAAGGCATCATTTCCGGGGTTGGAAGTAACCTGTTAGATCCCGCCGGAAATACGGAGCGTTCTCACATGGCCGCTGTTATGAAATCTTTTCACGAAAAGGTAGTAAACGGTTTAGGAGAGAAAACACTTTTTAATATAGACCCATCGGAAGTGATATCAATTACAGTGGACAACGGTGATAGTAAGCTGACTCAAGTCACAATCACGGAACGAAAGCAAATTGAAGAGATAGTAAAATTAGTAAATGATTTTACATATATTGCTTCACAAAAAATCCCTCCGGCAACTGGATGCGGTTATTATATAGGTTTTAAAACCGAATCTGGTGGGATAGGTTTTGAGTTCTGGTCTGACGGGGTTAAGCTGGATGATAAAGAGGGTGAGCCTGGCGCGTCTATAAATTACTATGGTAAAGCAGGTTACTTTGATAGCTTGGTAACACTGGCCGATAATGCAACTGACCCCATGTAAAGATTTCTCATCCGGAGAAGTCTCGGCTAATACTCTGAGACAGTGTTAGCTTCGCATATCTTCCTTTGTAAATATCATCAATTAAACACAAGCCCTCCAAGTAAATCCTTGGAGGGCTTGTGTTTGATTGAATGCAAACCAGCGTTCCCCTGCGCGGTTTGGTCGAAGTAAAACAGTCTCCATCGGAGGCCAACTTCCTATATAGACTTGGCCTCTGTCACTTTAAAACCTGAAAATCACGGGCCTTTCTACTGTCTGATTTTTTACTGGCCCATTCGGATGCGAGCAGGTAGATTGAGCAATACGTTATGCCACGATTGCCGTTTTTGATGAGTTCATTGCAATTTGGCTATCTGGTTAAGGATATCGGACACTTTCAATAGAGCATTCTTTTTTATGGAATCGTAAAGACCTGTACAACGTTTCAGGGCAATTTCAACCCAAGTAAGAGCATTTCCGTTTGCGTCTGCAATCGTATGAATTCCTTTTTCATCTTCGGAAAGGTTGGGTTCAATGCCACCGGAACAGAGATGACTTGGACCGAGAACGACCCTATCAAGTCCAATGTCGTTGAGCTCGCTTTTTCCAAGGATATCATGCTTGCGCAAGTCCTCAATGAAGTGGTTGTAATCGTCTTGAGACATCTCAGAAGGGTCGTATTTCCTTGCCAATTCTTTGAGCAGCGCTTCTGATACCGTCCCCTTTCCGATTTGAGGTTCTTCTTTTGCCAATGCAGCTTGTTTCTCCATGAGGGCTGCAAAATTGTATGTTCCTGTTATGACTTTGTTCTGCTTTAGGTTAAGATGATAGCAGAAAGAAGAACCGTTTACAGCAAGGTTTTCCATAATTTACTCCTTTATGTTCACAACGGTAAATTTAGTCATGACTCTCATATCCATTTCCCAATACGCAAATAGAATCCTAATGCTCTTTGGGATCATTCGGTTATGGAATGGATTTACAAGGGTTCGAATCCCTTCAGACGGGTGCGGTTTCATTCAAAACCGTCACGCCGTGACGGGCCTTTTTTGGCCCTGAAAACGCGAAAAAAGCCCGGAATTCCGGGCTTTTTTCGGGGTGGTTTCATTTTTGACCAGTAAAGATGGTGGGCGCTAACGGACTTGAACCGCTGACCCCCTGCACGTCAAGCAGGTGCTCTAGCCAGCTGAGCTAAGCGCCCTTTTTTGTTGCTAGATAAGTTTACACGATTTTGAGAGAAATTGCAAGCCCTAATTTGCAAATCTACAAATTTTTTTGATTTTTAGGCGTCGGCTTAATGAATTCTTAAGAAAATCGTCGTGTTGTTATTAATTCGTTCACAATATCATTTAGGTGTGCTATAATAAAGACCTAGCAGATAGATCGTTTAGAAAAACTTGAAAACTTTTTGCCATACTGATTTCTGAATCACTTTTTTATTTTGTTCGTTGCAAAAGGCTTTTGGCGCTAAATGGCAAGGCGCGGTTGTGTTTTGAGGAACCCTTTGGTGTGTAACGAGATTTGTTGAAGCATTGAAAAAATTCTTTGCCTGCTTGTGTAAGCGGGGGGAGGAGAGATTTATGGAAACTTTATCGACTATCAATTTCCTTATGGCAGCGTTGTTCGTGGCTTGTTACTGTTACCAGGCAGTGTTCGCTGTGGTACGGCTGTTAAAAAAGCATCGGGTATTTACGGCGCAGAAACTGTGCCGGTATGCTGTGCTGATCGCGGCCCGCAATGAGAGCGCTGTGATCGCCCAGCTGTTGGAGAGCATTCGGGGGCAGGACTATCCCCAGGAATTGCTGGATGTGTATCTGGTGGCGGATAACTGCACCGACGATACCGCCGCTATCGCCGCTTCTTGCGGGGCCAGGGTCTTTGAGCGCCAGAATAAAGAGCAGGTGGGCAAGGGATATGCCCTGCGGTTCCTGCTGGAAAAGATCAAAGAGACTTATCCGGAAGAGCGGTATGACGGCTATTTCGTTTTTGACGCCGACAATCTTCTGGACCCCCATTATGTCACCGAGATGAACAAGGTGTTCTCCAATGGGAACCAGGTGGTCACCGGCTATCGGAATACCAAGAACTTTGGCGATAACTGGATCACCGCCGGATATGGCTTGTGGTTTTTGCGCGAGTCCGAATACTTAAACCGGCCCAGAGATTACCTGGGAACCAGCTGCAGCGTATCCGGCACAGGGTTTTTGTTTGCCCAGGACCTGCTGGACGAGCTGGGCGGCTGGGAATATTTCCTGCTCACCGAGGACTTGGAATTTACCGCCGATCTGGTGTCCCGTGGCGTGAAGATCGCTTATTGCGGCACGGCGGTGGCTTATGACGAGCAGCCCACCAGCTTTAAGCAGTCTATTGTCCAGCGTTCCCGCTGGGTGAAAGGCTATTTGCAAGTGGTGGCTAAGCGGGGCGGCAGCATGACCCGCAGAATGCTGAGCGAAGGCAGCTTTGGCTGTTTCGATATGTTGATGTGCACCATCCCGGCAGTGGTCATCACAGTGATCAGCTTGGTGCTCAACGGTATCATGCTGGTCGTGGGCGTCACCTCCGCCCGGCAGGAATTGGGTGTGTTCTTCATGTCGCTGGCAATGTCCGCGGTGAATTCTTACGCCACCATGTACCTGATGGGCGCCATGACCCTGGCCACGGAATGGAAGAACATCCGCTGCTCCAAGGGCAAGAAGATCGCCTATTCCTTCACGTTCCCCTTCTTCGTGTTCAGCTTTGGCATCGCCATGCTGGTGGCGGTGTTCGGCAACATCGAGTGGAAACCTATCAAGCATTCGGTGGCTCTGTCTATTGGCGATATGGGCAGTGTTTCTCCCCAGGAACTGAGGAAGTTCCGCAAAAACAGAAAACTTTGATTTAACGCTTTATAAACCTGGCCCCTTGTGTTACAATGGTACACACAAGGGGCCAGGTTTCGCTTGGACGCAAGGCTCGCGCCTGCGGTGGGTAAGACGCGGGTCTGTATGTTGCGCTCATTTCCTTGGTAGAGTGGCGCCGGACGGAATGTCCGCGTTTTTTGACGGATGCAGGGAGAGCGCATCGCTTTGATATCTGCTTTTTGGGCAGTTCTGTCTAAAAACTCTTTGCCCAGCTTTCCGCTGGAGAAAGGATGAAGTCATGGTTACACGGGTATTTGTAGAGAAGAAAAAAGGGTTTAACATCGAAGCCCAGCATATGCTTTCAGATTTGAAAAAGAATCTGAGAATCTCCGGGCTTGAGGAAGTGCGTATCCTCAACCGGTATGATGTGGCGGGCCTTAATGAGGAGCAGTTCCAGGCGGCGGCCCGGACCATCCTCTCCGAGCCTACCATGGACAGCGTCTATGGGGAAGATTATAAACTTCCGGAAGAGTACCGGGTATTCGCTATGGAATATCTGCCAGGCCAGTATGACCAGCGGGCAGACTCCGCTGCCCAGTGCGTGCAGCTGCTCACCCAGGGTGAACGCCCCGCAGTGCTTTCCGCTAAGGTAGTGGCTCTGAAAGGCCACATCAGCGACCAGGAATTTGAAAAAATCCAAGGGTATCTTGTAAACCCGGTGGAATCCCGTGTGGCGTCTATGGAAAAACCGGAATCCCTGGAAATGAAAGCCGACGAGCCTGCCGACGTGGCCCGGGTGACCGGGTTCATCACCTGGAACGAGCAGGAACTGAAAACATATTTTGATTCCATGGGCTTTGCCATGACTCTTTCCGACTTGGCGTTCTGCCGGGATTACTTCCGGGACCAGGAGCACCGTGACCCCACTGTGACAGAACTGCGGGTGATCGACACCTATTGGAGCGACCACTGCCGCCATACCACCTTCCTTACCCGGTTGAATAAAATCGACA
This sequence comes from uncultured Neglectibacter sp., assembly GCA_904419785.1. Lineage (GTDB taxonomy): Bacteria > Bacillota > Clostridia > Oscillospirales > Acutalibacteraceae > Acutalibacter. The sequence goes on along the minus strand of CAJFSY010000003.1, from coordinate 111,012 downwards.
TTGAGAAAGGCAAGCTGAGCCAGGCTGTGGAAGCTGCCCTAAAGAACTACCTTTCCTTGCGGGATGAATTGTACGCCGGTAAGGATAAGCCTGTTTCCTTGATGGATATGGCCACTATCGGCGGCAAGTATCTGCGGAAGAAGGGCCTTGTCCCGGACCTGGACGTGAGCGACGAGATCAACGCTTGTTCTATCGAAGCGCCCGTGACCATTGACGGCAAGACGGAAACGTGGCTGATCCAGTTTAAAAACGAGACCCACAACCATCCCACCGAGATCGAGCCCTTCGGCGGTGCAGCCACCTGCTTGGGCGGCGCTATCCGCGACCCGCTGTCCGGCCGGGCTTATGTGTATCAGGCCATGCGTGTCACTGGCAGCGGTGACCCCACCGTTCCCTTTGACAAGACCCTTCACGGCAAGCTGCCCACCCGTAAGATCACCACTGGCGCCGCGGCGGGATATTCCTCCTATGGCAACCAGATCGGTCTGGCTACCGGCCAGGTCACCGAGCTGTATGACCCCGGATACGTTGCCAAGCGCATGGAGATCGGCGCGGTGATCGGCGCTTCTCCCAAGGCCAACGTAAAGCGTGAAGAGCCTGTGCCCGGAGACGTGATCGTGCTGTTGGGCGGCGCTACTGGCCGTGATGGTATCGGCGGCGCTACCGGTTCCAGCAAGGCCCATACGGAGAAATCCGTGGAAGTCTGCGGCGCCGAGGTGCAAAAGGGCAATCCCCCCACCGAGCGGAAGATCCAGCGGCTGTTCCGGAACGCCTCTGTTGCCCGCCTGATCAAGCGCTGCAATGACTTTGGCGCTGGCGGTGTGTGCGTGGCCATTGGCGAGCTGGCTCCCGGTTTGGAAATCGATTTGAATAAAGTGCCCAAGAAGTACGAGGGCTTGGATGGCACCGAACTGGCCATTTCTGAATCTCAGGAACGCATGGCCGTTGTGCTGGACCCCAAAGACGTGGCGGAGTTCTGCGAGAAGGCTGGGGAAGAAAACCTGGACGCCCAGGTGGTGGCGATTGTCACAGAAGAGCCCCGGCTGCGTATGGAGTGGCGGGGCGACCAGGTGGTAGACCTGTCCCGGGCCTTCCTGGATACCAATGGCGTTACCCAGAACGCGGAGGCGGAGATCACCGCGCCCCAGGGCTGCGATTATCGGAAGTCCGTGCCGGAAGCTTTGGCAGGCAAAGAGGGCGTAGAGGCTTTGAAAGCCAATATGGCCCGGTTGGAAGTTTGCAGCCAGAAGGGCCTTTCCGAGCGGTTTGACTCCAGCATTGGCGCTGCCACGGTGTTGATGCCTTTTGCCGGCAAGTATCAGCTCACCCCTGAAGAAGCTATGGTGGCTAAGATCCCGCTGGAAAAGGGCGAGACGGACGACGCTACCGCCATGAGCTATGGTTATATCCCCGGCGTGGCCCGGTATTCCCCCTTTGCGGGAGCTGCTTACGCCGTAGTGGAGAGCCTTTCCAAACTGGCGGCTATAGGTGCTGACCCCTTAAAGGCCCGGCTCACCTTCCAGGAATATTTTGAACGGCTCCATGATGTGCCCCAGCGCTGGGGCAAGCCCGCCGCCGCTCTTTTAGGCGCTTTGGAAGCCCAGTTGGGCATGGGCCTGCCTTCTATCGGCGGTAAGGATAGTATGTCCGGCTCTTTTGAAAACTTGGATGTACCGCCCACCTTGGTCAGTTTTGCAGTGGCCATGACAAAAGCCAGCAAGACTCTTTCCGCCAGCGTGAAAGAACCTGGCTCTACTTTGATGCTGCTCCCCATTCCCGAAACGGAAGAGGGTATGCCTCGTTGGGAAGCTTTGAAAGCGTATTATCGAGCAGTGCTGGCGCATATAGAATTGGGAGACATCGTCTCCGCCGGCGTGGTGCGGGAAGGCGGCGCCGCCGCTGCCGTACTGCGGATGTGCTTTGGCAGCAAGACAGGCTTCCGGTTTGCCAAGGGCCTTTCCAAAGAAACGCTGTATGCTCCCCAGGAAGGCGCGCTGGTGGTTGAGCTTTCCAGCGAAGCAGATCTCTCTACCGACCCTGCCTTGTCCCCGGTGCTGCTGGGCCATACCACCAGCAAAGAGGATGTGAAACTGGATGGGGAGAAGATCGCCCTCGACGAACTGATCGGCGCTTGGATGGGTACTTTGGAGAAGATTTTCCCCAACGGTGCGGAAACTGTGCCTGTAACTGCGGATGTGCCTCTGTATACCCAGCGGGAAAACAAAGCCCCCGCTATCAAAACCGCCCGTCCCAGGGTGTTTATTCCCGCCTTCCCCGGTACCAACTGTGAGGTGGACAGCGCCCGTGCTTTTGAGAAAGCCGGCGCCGAGACCGAGATTTTGGTGGTGAAGAACCTGTCCGCCAAGGATATTGAGGAGACCATCGACCGGATGGAGAAAGCCATCCGCCGCGCCCAGATCATCATGATCCCCGGCGGTTTCTCCGGCGGCGACGAGCCGGAAGGCTCTGGCAAGTTCATTGCCACCACCTTCCGCAATCCCAAGATCGCCCAGGCAGTTACTGATCTGCTGGAAGCCCGTGACGGCTTGATGCTGGGCATCTGCAACGGCTTCCAGGCGCTGATCAAGCTGGGCCTGGTGCCTTATGGCAAGATCACCGAGCCCAAGGAGGATGACCCCACCCTGACCTTCAACACTCTAGGCCGCCATGTGTCCCGGATGGTGTATACCCGTATCACCAGTGTGAAATCTCCCTGGATGGCGGGCGTCAATGCGGGGGATATCCACGCTGTTCCCGTGTCCCACGGCGAAGGCCGGTTCGTGGCCGATGAAAAGGCGTTGAAGAAGCTTATCGAGAACGGCCAGATCGCCACCCAGTATGTGGACCACGAAGGCACTGTCAGCGGCGATATTTTGTGGAACCCCAACGGCTCTGTCTGCGCGATCGAGGGCATTACCAGCCCCGATGGCCGTGTGCTGGGCAAGATGGGCCATTCTGAGCGCAAGGGCGTGAATCTGTATAAGAATGTCCCCGGCGAGAAAGACCAGCTGTTGTTTGAGTCTGGTGTGAAGTATTTTAAATAAGCCCAGTGGCTGGGCTTCCCATCCGCGCCTTGAAGGGCGGGTCAAGGCCTGTGCTGACCGTGCTTTCAGTGCAGGCCCATGGGGAGAAAGTGTGTTCTTTGCCGTCCCTTTTTAGGGGCGGGAAAGGAGGATATACGTTTTTATGAAAGAAATATTACGTCGGACCTGGGCGGAGATCGATCTTGACGCTCTGGCTCATGATTTTAACGCGGTGCGCCGGGCTGCGGACAAAAACGCTAAGGTGTGCTGTGTGGTCAAGGCGGACGCCTATGGCCATGGGGCTGTGCGCATGGCCCAGGAATTTGAATCTCTGGGGGCGGACTGGTTTGCCGTGTCCAATTTGGAAGAGGCGTTGCAGCTCCGGCTGGGGGGCATCGAGAAGCCCATACTGGTGCTGGGATATACCCCCCCTGAAGAGGCGGCTTCTCTCTCAAAGCATCACGTTTCTCAGTGCGTCTATAGTTTGGACTATGCCCGAGAACTTTCCCACTATGCGGAAGAAGCCGGGGTCACCGTAAAGATCCATGTGAAGATCGATACAGGTATGAGCCGCTTGGGATTCTATTATCAAGATATCAGCCGGGATGAGGGAACGGTGGAGGAGGTCAAAACAGCCTGCACACTGCCTGGACTTTATCCCGAAGGGATCTTCACCCACTTCGCCGTTTCTGATGAGGGAAAAGAAGGCGACGCCTTCACCATGCGGCAGTTCGGCTGCTTTAAAGAAATGATCGAATCCCTGCTGCGGGAGGATGTTTCCTTTGAGGTGCGGCACTGTGCCAATTCCGCCGCGGTGTTTGATTATCCTCTTTCCCATTTGGATATGGTCCGGGCGGGCATCGTCATCTATGGGTTGTATCCCTCCGGCGAACTGCGCAACCGTCCGGAGCTTGCCCCGGTGCTGGCTTTGCGTTCGGTGGTTTCCCATGTGAAAACGGTGAAGCCAGGGGCTACCATCAGCTATGGCCGCATGTTTACAGCAGACCGGGAAATGAAAGTGGCAACCGTCCCTGTGGGCTACGCAGACGGCTACCCCAGGATTTTAGCTTCCCGTGGAGTCCAGGTGCTCATCGGCGGGAAGAGATGCCCGATTTTGGGGCGCATCTGCATGGACCAGCTCATGGCGGACGTGAGCGCCCTGGAAGATGTAAAAGTGGGCGACCTGGTGACACTGATCGGTCGGGACGGCTCGGAGGAAATTACCGCCGATGAACTGGCGGAGAAGGAAGGCAGCATCAACTATGAAGTGGTGTGCGGTTTTTCCAAACGTGTGCCCCGTGTCTATTTAAAGCACGGCAAAGTGGAAAGCATTTACAACGCTCTGCTGGGATAAAATATAGTATAGATTTAAAAAGAGCTCTTCCGAAGGCATCGGAAGAGCTCTTTTCGTTTGAGAATTTAAGTGTTTGCTACAGCGGGAAACCATCTGCGGCTCCTCCAAAAGAGGAACGCACACCCCAGGGCCAGCAGGAAAAGAAGTGTTTCCATGGGCCACACGCCCAAGGGGAGCAGAGCCACACAGTTAAACAAGGTGTGGCACAAGATCGCTGCCGGATACAGCAGCCATCGCTTTTGTGCCACGGCCAGAAATACCAAGCTGGTGGCAAATAGATGGAACAAGACTGCCGAGAAACGTTCCAGGATTCCCGCCAGAATCAAAGACGGCGTTACCGAGGCGAACTGTTCCAGCACCAAGTCCAGCTGGTCTGCTGGAAGGAAAGCTGCCAAAGTGTCTTGGCCCAACCCAAGCAACACGCAGAGAATCAGGTTGTTGACGTGGGTCAGCCCCACCAACAGGATGGTTTCGCAAAAAGCGTGGCCCAACCCAAAGGAAAGGGCTCCTTGCCATGTGCGGTAGCCGGGACGGGGCGGTCCCCCGGGATAGGCCGGTTTCCCTGGGCCCAGCAGGGCCGCGCCTCCCACCCGGGCGGATTCTTCAAAAAGTCCGGCGGTAAAGCACAGAACGAGCCCAACGACAATGGGCGCCGAAGCGGCCAGGTCCTGGTACCACTGTTGACCAGAGCACCACTGGAGCAAAGGGATACGCAGCAGGATCTGAGACAGGAAGAACGAGGCGAACCCCAGTCCCAGAGGCCGGGCGGAGATCTTTTTCTTCACGCCCAAAACGATGAGCAGCAGGATAGGGAACAGCAAGGTCATAAACAGCGCCATCAGGAACATCCATATGACCCCAGAGGAAACCGCCATGAAGGAAGCCTCCTTATTCTACCAACAAAGAGAAAGCAAAGTCGAACTCTTCTTCTTCCAAACGGTACTGAGGAAGAAGTACCGGCCCACAGGAGTTGGAGCCCACGCCGCTCATCTTATAGTCTACGCACAGCACGGTTTCGCCGCAGGGGGCAAGCTCGTAATTGTGACGTTTTTCCGCCAGCTCTTCCTGGGTGTAGGGCGAGACATTGAAGGAGAAGGGCTGCTCAGAAGCGGCGGTCAAAGCATAAGCGCCGTCGGTGAGGGTCACATAGCGGCATCCCATGTGAGAGGAGTTCTCCTGAGGCATAAGGTAATCCTCGTGCATGGCCTCCACGCTTTGGGCGTAAATGCCCAGCCGAGAAGCTTGATGCTTGTCTACATAGCTCTCATAGGGGCCATAGCCGAAGTATTCCACCCCGCCGAAGTCTTTGGGCAGGAACAGCCGCAGGCCGAACCGGGGCAGGAAGGGGAACCGGGCGTCGCGCTGGCAGTGGAGCTTCACATCCACGCGGCCCTTGGGGCCTACGGTCCACACAGCCTGCACATCCACAAACTTGGCGATACAGAGAGCGGCGATACCCAAATGGCAAGAGATAGAAGCGCCTTCCTGCTCTACGCTGTAAACCCGTACCACAGGCCGGTCATATCCGGCTTCTTTCCATTTCGGGTCGATATATTGGTCATTGTCCGTGGGAGCGCGGTAAGTATTCCACTCCATGGGACGGGAAAGCAGGTTACGGTTTTTATAGACCATGGAGGAGAAAAGTCCCGTAGTGTTGTCGAACACATAGCGGAAATCCTCGCCGGTAAGCACGATCTCTTCGGGACCAGCTTCCACTTCCAAAGCGCCTTCCTCGCTGGGAGCATCCAGGAAGAAAGGCTCTTCCGAAAGAATGATTTCGTCGAATCCCAAGGGATGGCCTGCTTTGTAGAAAGTGCCGTCTGCCTTGGCGGTGTAGAAGAAGGTCACAGTGGCGGTCCCGCCTTCCGGCAGGTCGCCAGGCAGGGTGATCTCCGCTTCCCCGTGGGGAGGAAGCACAGGCAGCTCTACATTGCCGCCAAACAGGGTCTCGCCATCTTGGGAAACTTCATAGGAGATAGACGCGAAAGTTTCGGCGTTGGTGAAATCTAAGTAATTGTGGAAACGGAAAGTGTTGCCGTTTACCCGTTGTGCCCGCAAAGGACGGATGACATTTTTAAATTCCAACAGGCCGGTGTGGGGAGTACGGTCGGGATAGACCAAGCCGTCCATGCAGAAGTTCCCGTCGTGGGGGAATTCCCCAAAATCGCCGCCGTAACGGTAAATGGGCCGGTTATCGGGCGTTGTGCCGCCATAAACGGAATGGTCGCACCATTCCCACACAAAACCGCCGCAGAAACCGGGATACTTCATGATGAGCTTTTGATAGTCCTCAGCGTCTCCGGGGCCGTTGCCCATGGCGTGGATGTACTCGCACTGGATGAAGGGCATCCGCCGCCCATGGAGGTTCTCGTCCAGTTCGCCGCCGTTGAAATAGCTTTCCACATCTGCCAGCGGGGCGTACATCCGGCTATAGAGATCGATCATGGAGAAATCGGGGGTGCGGTTCTCGTGATAGGTGAGGAAGTTCTCATAATGCACCAGTCTGGAGGGGTCGTATTCTTTTACCCAGCGGCCGGCATTTTCAAAATTCTCGCCCCAGCCGCTTTCGTTGCCCAGGGACCAGATCACTGCGGCGGCATTGTTTTTATCCCGGATCACGCTGCGCTGGACGCGGTCCAGAATCGCCTTTTTGAACTGAGGGTCGTCAGCAGCGTCGGGATAGCACTGTATCTCATAGCGGCCCAGTTTTGTGGCCATGCCGTGGCTTTCGATATCCGCTTCCGCGATAACATAAAAGCCATATTCCGAGCAGAGCTGCAAGAACCAGGGGGCGTTGGGATAGTGGCTGGTGCGGATGGCGTTGATGTTGTGGCGCTTCATCAGGGCCAGGTCTTTCAGAGCCTGCTCACGGCTGATGGTGTATCCGGTAACAGGGTCGCTGTCGTGACGGTTCACGCCACGGAACTTGATATCCACTCCGTTGAGAAGGACGACGCCGTCTTCAATACGGATGTCCCGCAGGCCTACCTTTTGGGAGATCACTTCTTCCCCAGTGGAGAGTATCACCGTGTATTGGGCGGGCTGTTCCGCGTTCCACAATACAGGATGGTCAATGTTGAATTGAAGGGCGTCTCCGGTGGACGAAGTCTCTCCGATTTTTTCCCCGGAGGGGGTATACAGAGAGGCGGTCACCTGGCAGTCGCCGGAAAGGTCCAGTTCCACCGTGACTTTGGCGGCGGTGTAGTCGGGCTCAAAGCTCTCTTTTACAAAGAAATCCCGCACATGGTTTTCTGGCCGGGCCAGCAGATAGACATCCCGGAAAATGCCGCTCATGCGCAGCTTGTCCTGGTCCTCCAGATAGCTGCCATCGCACCATTGCAGCACCAGCACAGCCAGGGTGTTGTCGCCGGCGGTGAGGAAGCTGGAAATATCAAACTCCGAGGTGGAATGGGATACCTGGCTGTAGCCGACGAAATCCCCGTTGACCCACAGATAGAAGCAGGAATCCACGCCTTCAAAGTTCAGATACCAATGGAAAGCGGCGGGGTCCTCTACCTGGATGTGCCGCACATACAGCCCGCAGGGGTTTTCCTCGGGGACATAGGGCGGGTCACAGGGGAAGGGGTAACGGACGTTGGTATACATATGGCGTCCGAAACCATGGTTCTGCCAGCAGGAAGGCACAGGGATGACGCCCATCCCCTCTTCGTCAAAGGAAAGGCCCTCTTCCGGGTCGATGGCGTCTTTGTAAGAGTCGAAATACTGGAAAGACCAAGGTCCGTTCAAAGAGATCACTCGGGAAGAACAGCCGTTTTCGGCTTCTTTCTCCTCGGCAAATGGGATATAATAACTGCGGTCGGGACAAGTTCCAACGTGAAGGACTTCCGGGTCCTCATGGAAATGATGGGGTTTCAGATTCATGTAACTCATCCTTTCTGTACTTATCTTTGTACTTATCCCCGGAAATGTTTGATTTTTCCAGGGAGAAACGTTATACTGGATACCTGTAGCTTACAATGATTTTTCCTATTCGTCAATCATTATTTTGAGAAAAACGTAAAATATTTGGCGGTTTTTCACAATATGAGAAAGGAGTGGTTCCATGGGCGTAGAGGCATTGACTGCCGGTGTGTTTGGCGGCGCGGTGCTCTTCTGGGCAGGCCGCCGGTTTTCACGGGATTCCCTGGAAGAAAACCGGTTTGCCTTATGGTCTGTTTTGTTATTTTCGGCGGGGCTTTTGCTGCGCATTTTTTTGGGATATTATTCGGAGGGGTTTACCACCGATACCGATACTTTTAAATCTTGGGCTTATCTGACCAACACGGTGGGGTTCCAGCAGATTTATCACGAGAATATCTTTCTGGATTATCCGCCGGGATATTTGTATGTGCTGGTGTTTTTGGAGAAACTGCGCCTGCTGTTGGGGCTTCCCGCAGAATCCCAGGGGTATACGCTTTTATTGAAGCTGCCTTCTGTTTTTTCAGACTTGTTCTGCGCGGGCGCGGTGTTGTTCCTGGCCCGGCGGAGGCTTGGGGAAAAAAGCGCTCTGTTTTTGGCGGGAGCCTACCTGTTCTGTCCGGCGGTGTTCCTGAATTCTGCCCAATGGGGCCAGGTGGATTCCTTCTGCACGGCGGTGCTTTTGGGCTCTGTATTGCTGCTTGACAAGGAGCGGTATATTCCATCGGCGGCGCTGTATGGCGTTGCTGTTGTGTGCAAGCCCCAGATGCTGGTGTTCGCGCCGTTATATTTGTTTATCACATGGCAGCGGAAAAAATGGCTGAAGCTCATTTTGGGGATAGTTGTCACGTTGGGCACGGTGCTTTTGGTGGCGCTGCCCTTTACCCAGGGGTTCAATTTTATGTGGCTGTTGCAGCGCTATCAAGCCACGCTGGAATATTACAATTATTATTCGGTAAACGCTTACAACTTCTGGGGGCTTATCGGCTGGAACTGGAAAACCTTGCCGGAGGGCCTTCTGGGCAGCCTGATGGACTTTGTGGGCCCAATAATCGCCACGGTGTTCTGTGGTGTGGCGGTTTTCCGTTCCAAAAGAAAGGAAGTGCTGTACTACTGCCCGGCGCTGCTCATGGCGGTGATGTATGCTTTTTCCGTAAAAATGCACGAGCGGTATTTGTTCCCGGCGCTGCTGTTTTCCATCCTGGCCTTTGTATTCACCCAGGATAAACGCCTGCTGCGGGCGTTCGCTTTGCTGGCGACGGTCAACTATGTGAACGTGGCGTATGTCCTTTATTTGTTCCAAGAGTTTTTCGGGGGCTATAATCCCAACACCTGGCTGACCATGGCCCTTTCTGCTTTGCAGCTTTTTGCCATTGGATATTTATGTTGGGCGGGATACCGCGTGTTTTTAAAAGGGGAAGTGCGTTTGGGGACGGCGGCCGATCCCCGGCCTGTTATAGACCATACGGTTGTGGACCGCCGTTTTTTTCAAAAGGATTGGGTGGCGGTGGCGGTGGTCACCATTGTGTACGCGTGTTTTGCTTTTTACCATTTGGGCGATACCCAAACAGCTGTTACCTCCTGGACCCCGGATGCTGGAGACAGTGTGGTCATCACAGCGGACGGGGAATGCGATACCCTGATCTATTTGCCGGGCATTGCCCCAGACCAGGCCCACTATGCCGCCCGGGTAGGGGTGAATGTGCAGGTGGAGACCAGTGAGGATGGTACCGCCTGGGTAGACTGCGGCACTTTGACGGATGGCAGCGTGTTTGCCTGGAAGCAGTTTTCCCTTCCTGCGCTGGGCCGGTATGTAAGGCTCACCGCTTTGGATGAAAACGTCACGCTGAACGAGGTTTCCTTAAAGTACGCCGGGGCACCGGTGGTGGCTTCCGTCACCGGAGAAGGCCCGGGAGCCCAGGCCCTTACGGACGAACAGGAAGTGGTCCCCCTAAAGACCACCTATGAGAATTCCACCTATTTTGACGAGATCTATCACGCCCGCACCGCATACGAACACATTTTGGGTTTGGAGCCTTATGAGAACACCCATCCCACCTTGGGAAAGCTGTTCATCTCCTTGGGAATCCGTGTTTTTGGAATGAACCCCTTTGGCTGGCGGTGTGTGGGGGCGTTGTTCGGCGTGCTGATGCTGCCGGTTTTATATCATCTGCTCAAACAGCTTTTTGGAAGAACACGCCTTTGCGTGATGGGCACGGTGCTGTTCGCCTTCGACTTTATGCACTTTACCCAGACGCGTATTGCTACCATCGATACCTACGCGGTGTTTTTCCTGCTGCTGATGTACGACGCTATGGTGATGTTCTTGAACCGGGATCTGCTGGCGGATGGCTGGAGAAAGCTTTTGCCACCGCTGGCCGCTTGCGGCGTGTTCACCGGATTGGGCGTGGCCTCTAAATGGACGGCGGCCTATGGCGCGTTGGGGCTGGCGGTTCTGTTTTTCGGAAAGCTGGCGTTCACCGCCTTGGAAGTCTCCCGCAAAAATGGGCAACTTAAGCCTGTGATGATGAAATATGGCAAGCTGTGCCTTTGGTGCTGCCTGTTTTTCATTGTGGTGCCATTCGCCATCTATTTTGCCGCGTTTTTGCCTATTACTACGCTGCCCCATAACGCCGGGAAGCTCCTTTGGGCTTTTTGGAACTATCAAACCACCATGTTCAATTACCATGCCCATCTGGTGGCAGAGCACGCTTTCGCTTCCCCTTGGTATGAGTGGCCTGTGGATGCCCGGCCTATTTGGTATTTCGCCGGGGACACCCAGGAGGGCTACAGTACCATTTCAGCGTTTGGGAATCCCCTGCTGTGGTGGGCGGGAATCCCTGCCCTGATAGGGACAGCCTGGCTTTGGTGGAGGGAGCGCCGCCGCTGGGCCGGCGTGGTGCTGGCCGGGTTTGGTTCGGTGTATCTGCCTTGGGTATTGGTGCCCCGGCTTACGTTTATTTATCACTATTTTACCGCGGTACCGTTTTTGGTGGTGGCCCTGTGCGGGGTGTTCTCGGTGGTTTCCTGCCGTGGGCCTTTTGCCCGTCGGCTGGCGCTTCCAGGGGGGATAGAATGTTCTGTTTCCACGCTGCTCATGGTGGCTTTTACCGGGGCATGCCTGGTGTTGTTTGCCGTGTATTTCCCCGTGATCTCCGGTTCTCCCACTACCCGGGAGTATGCCAACGCCCTGGAATTGTTCGATAGCTGGTATTTCGCGTAAAAGTCAACGATTTAAAGGGCAGGGCTTGACTCTCTTTCGGTTTTGGCCTACAATGGACAAAATCTTTTCTTGAGGAGGTTTTTTCATGCTCTGCGACGATTTTGACCCGGACCGGAAAGCAGTTATAAATCCGGAGGAGTGTATCGCCGCTGTTCCAGGGTTCCCGGAGATTTGTGTTTTTCCCTTTTCCAAACGTATCGTTCAGAATTGCCTTTCCCGTTATGGAGGGGAAGAGATCGCACATGTGGCTTTTTGCACAGGACGAGAACCGCTCTATCGCATGGAAATCAACGGTGTAACGCTTACCCTGGGGATGCCCCATGTGGGCGGACCCTCCGCCTCCCCATTTATAGAAGAAGTGCGCGCTATGGGCGGAAAGTATTTCGTGTTTTTTGGCGCGGCTGGTACTTTGAATCGGGATATCCCATTCAACAGTTTCATCCTGCCTACCGCTGCTGTCCGGGACGAGGGGCTTTCCTACCACTATCTTCCCCCAGCGGATGAGGTGGAACTTGATCCCGCCTGTGTGGAGGTATGCCGGCAAGCAATGAGGAGTTTGGGTCTGCCGTTTACAGAAGGCAAAACCTGGACAACAGATGCTTTTTACCGGGAGACCCGGGGGAAAGTAGAACGCCGCCGGAAGCAGGGCTGTGTCTGCGTGGAGATGGAATGCGCTTCCTTGGCGGCGGTGGCCAAGTTCCGGGGTGTGAGGTTTGCGGAATTTTTTTACGTCACGGATAACCTTGATAGCCCGGTATGGGACGCTGGAGTGCTGGGCCGGCAAGGAGCGAGCATGGCGGACAAATGTATTGCCGTGGCAGTAGAAACAGGCAGGCGTTTGAAAGAGTTGTAATACAATCTTTGTAAGGGGATGACTTGTAATGAAAATCGCGACCTTTTATGACCATATTCTCGATATTTCCCGGCAAGAGGGGATATCCACAGTGGAAGCTTTAAAGCTTGCCCGTGAAATGGGAGTGGAAGCGGTAGAAGCTTCTGGAAATAATATCGTAGGCCGGGAAGATGAGATGGGTCAAGAGTTGGCCATGGCGGATATGGCCATTTCCACTGTGCCTGCTTATTTCGACTTTGGAAGGGATGGGGATGTAGAGCGCCAAGCCACCCCCATTTTGGAAGCGGCCCGGTTTTTGGGGGCGGATAAGCTTTTGGTGATTCCCGGATTTTTCGCGGAAGAGGATTCTCCGGAACAGCGGGAAGCCCAGTTGGTGTGCATGGAAGAAGGCGTCAACAAGCTGGCGGAGTTGGCCGCCGGGTATGGGGTTTCTCTGGTGATGGAGGAATATGACAGCGAGTTGGCTCCTTATTCCACGATGGAAGGAGTACGGCGGTTTTTGGACCGGTGCCCTGGCCTTTCCGCGGCTTTTGACTCGGGGAATTTCCGTTTTGCCGCCCAGGACTTACTGGAGGCGTACGACCTGCTAAAAGACCGTATTGCCCATGTCCATTTGAAGGACCGGGCTTACAGCCAGTCCAACGGGGAAGAGCCCAAAATGGCTGTGGACGGCGTGCCCATGTATCCCGCTCCTGTAGGGGGCGGCGACCTGCCTTTGGAAAAGCTTATGGATTTGCTGAAACGGGACGGTTACGATGGGATTTATACCATTGAGCACTACGGTTCCAACATGACGTTAGACTATCTGAGACAGTCAGTGGCTTGGGTAAAAGAACAGCTGGGTAAAAAATAAAAATCTTATGCAAAATGAGGTTTCGCTTTTCGGCGGGACCTCATTTTATATTGCCAAAGCTGTGATGAAAAATATTTGCTTTTGCGTGAAAATGGTGTAAGATAAGGGATGCTTGGCGAAAGCCGGAGTTTTGAGGGAAAAGGTGTGAGAGCATGGCGGCGGAAAATGATTTGGGCAAAGACAAAGTCAGCCGGCTGGTGTGGCGTATTGCTATCCCCAGTATGCTGGGACAGTTTGTCAGTGTGCTTTACAGCATTGTGGACAGGATGTATATCGGAAATATCCCCCAGGTAGGGGATGTGGCGTTGGCCGGTGTAGGAGTCTGCGGACCGGTAGTGACCTTGGTAGGGTCGGTGGCTTTTTTGGTAGGCGTAGGCGGAGCGCCGCTAGTCAGTATCCGCATGGGGGAAGGAAATCTTAAAGAGGCAAAACGGGTGTTGGCCAACTGCTTTTTGATGCTGTGTGTGTTCTCAGCGTTGCTGATTGCGGTGATTTTGCCTTTGCGTGAGCCTATGCTGCGTCTGTTCGGCGCCAGCGACGCTACATACCCTTACGCCGAAGCCTATTTTACCGCCTATCTCTGCGGGACATTGTTTGCTTTAGCAGCTACGGGACTGAATCAATTTGTGATTTGCCAAGGTTTCGCCAAAATCGGAATGGCCTCGGTAATGCTGGGAGCGGCGCTGAACATTGTGTTGGACCCCCTGTTTATTTTTGTGTTTGATATGGGAGTGCGGGGAGCGGCTATTGCCACGGTCATCTCCCAAGCGGCCAGTGCCGCGTATGTGGTGTTGTTCCTGTTTGGAAAGCGGGTGATGGTGCCGATCACCTTTGGCGGATATGATCTGCGTATTATGGGACGGGTATTGGTTATGGGATTCACGCCGTTCCTGATTATCGCCATTGACAATGTGATGATCATCGCTATGAACGCCGTTTTGCAGCGTACCGGCGGCCCGGAAGGTGACATGCTGGTGACATGCAACACCATTGTGCAAAGCTTTATGCTGGTGGTGACCATGCCCTTGGGAGGCATCAGCGGCGGAACACAGGGGATTTTAGGGTATAATTATGGCGCCCGGCAAGTAGAGCGGGTACGGCAGGCACAAAAATATATCGTGGGGCTGTGCGCGGGCTATACCACGATTTTGTTTGTTCTGGCCCGCATAGCCGGACCGCTGTTTGTGCGGCTGTTTACCCAAGACCCCCAACTGGCAGGGGAAGCCTTTGACGCCATTAAGATATGTACGCTTGCCATTATCCCGCTGGGTGTACAGTATGAACTTGTAGACGGTTTTACAGGGATTGGTCAAGTGCGGCTGTCGCTGCCGTTATCTTTCTGGCGCAAGCTGGTGTATTTTGTAGCTATTTTCCTTCTTCCCGCAGCTTTTGGCGCCAGATCGGCCTTTTATGCCGAGCCCCTTTCCGATATATTGGGGCCCCTCGTCACAGTGGTGGTTTACTTCCTTTGCATGGGAAAAATCTTGAAAGAGCGGTCCGGTCCAGCGCCGAAAACCGCGAAATGAGCAATAAAAAAGCCTACCGTTTGGTAGGCTTTTTTTGCGCGTAACTTTAAGATTCCACCATAGTGATAACATGGCGGGGGCAAGCTTCCACACACTTGCCGCAGGCGGTGCATTTGGTGGGGTCCACCTTGGCCACGCCGTTTTCTACGGTGACTGCCCCGAACTCGCAGGTACGGGCACATTTTCCGCAGCCGATGCAGCCAATGTTGCACACGGCCATGGTGCCCTTGGCTTTGTCGCAGTTGGAGCATCGGACCACAGCTTGCACCTTGAGCGGCACCAGGCTGATAATGCCTTTGGGGCAAGCCGCCACACATTTGGAGCACCCTTTGCACTTGGAGGGGTCTACCCGGGCCAGGCCGTTGCAAATCTCGATGGCTCCATACTCACAAGCCCGCTGGCAGTCGCCCAGGCCCATGCAGCCATAGCGGCAGCTGGTGATGCCTCCCATAAGGAAAGCCGCCGCAGAACAGCTTTGAATGCCATCGTAGACCATTTTATCGGTGGTGTTGTCATAGCTGCCCAAGCAGTGGACCAAAGCGGTTTTATATTCCACGCTCACGTCGCCGGCACCCAGGATTTCGGCGCACTTTTGGGCCACATCCGCGCCGCCGGGAGAGCAAAGTCCGGGCTGGGCTTCGCCTTTGGCCATGGCCGCGGCGTAACCGGGGCATCCGGAAAAACCGCAAGCGCCGCAGTTGGCGCCAGGCAGGACTTCCTCAAGGGCCTCGGCTTTTTCGTCTTTGGGCACCGCCATGACGATGGAAGCCACCGCCAGGATGACACCGGCCAGCAAGCCGATGATGCCCACAATGAGAATGGGTGTGATAATTTCCATAGCAGTTTCCTCCCTTACAGCAAGCCGTCGACCACGCCGTTGAAGCCCAGGAAGCTGACCGCCACCAAAGAAGCGGCCACCAGAGTGATGGGCAGGCCCTTAAAGGTTTCGGGGATGTCGCAGTTCTCCAAACGCTCCCGCACCCCGGCGAACAGTACCATGGCTACCAAAAAGCCTACGCCAGAGCCAAACGCATTCACCAAAGACTGGAGATAGCCGAAAGTGGGGTCCTCGGCGCCTTTTTCCAGCACCAGCATGGTTACGCCCAGCACGGCGCAGTTGGTGGTGATCAGGGGCAGGTAAATACCCAGGGAGTTATACAACGGGGGCATATACTTGCGCAAGACAGTTTCAAGCAGCTGCACCAGCGCCGCGATCACCAGGATAAACACGATGGTTTGCAGATAGGCCAGGCCGTTGGGTACCAGAAGGTACATATAAAGGGGCCAGGTCACAGCGGTGGAGATCACCATCACCACGGTAACGGCGCAGCTCATGCCTACAGCGGTGTCCAGTTTCTTCGAGACCCCCAGGAAGGGGCAGATGCCCAGGAATTTGTTGAGCACGTAGTTTTCCGTCAAAATGGCCGCCAGGAAAATGGCAACCAGAGATTTTATGGTTTGCGCGTCCATCAGTGAGCGGCCTCCTTTCCGTTATCCTTCTGCTGCAGTTTGGTGCAGGAAGCTGCCAGAGGGCAGCTGGCGCAGCCGGTGGATTCCGGCGCTTTGCCCTCTTTGGAGAGCTTGCCCGCCAAAGCGATGAGCATGCCGAACACGAAGAAACCTCCGGGAGGCAGCAGGAAGATGATGATGGGCTCCATAAACCCTGAGAGGACAGGGATGCCGAACACGGTGCCGGCGCCCAGAAGTTCCCGGATGATGCCCATGGCAAGCAAGGTGGCGGTAAAGCCAACGCCCATGCCCAGGCCGTCCAGCAGGGACGGGAGCACTTTATTCTTGCTGGCGAACATCTCCGCGCGGCCCAGGATGATGCAGTTCACCACGATCAGGGGAAGGAACACGCCCAGGGCTTGGTCCAGGGCAGGAGAGAAAGCCTGAATGAACAGCTGCACAATGGTGACGAAGCCCGCCACAATGGTGATAAATGCGGGGATGCGCACTTTGTCGGGAATGACCTTGCGCAGCAGAGAGATCACCACGTTAGAGCACACCAGCACGAAGGTGGTGGCGGCGCCCATGCCAATGGCGTTGGAAGCGGCAGTGGTGACGGCCAAAGTGGCGCAGCAGCCCAGAACCAGGCGGAGCACCGGATTTTCCTTGATGATGCCTTTGGTAAACTCGTGAAGCAGGGAACGCTTTTTCTTCTCCATGTTACGCTCCTCCTTTCACGGAATAATATTGTTCGATAGCTTGGTTCACCGCGTTGGTGACAGCGGTGGAAGTGATCGTAGCGCCGGTCATAGCCTCGATCTGTCCCTCGGCGGGCGCCTGGTATTTGATGACGGAGAGGCCGCCTTCCGGGGCAGGCTGCAAGTATTGGTTGAGGAAGTCGGGCTTTTGGGCGTTGGCTCCCAGGCCGGGAGTCTCGTTGTGGCTGAGGATGACCACGCCGGTGATGTTGCCTTCGGTATCAATGCCGGTCATAACGCCAACCTTGCCGCCATAGCCGCTGGCCTCGGTTTCAAACACATAGCCTACCAGTTCGCTGCCGGAAAGACCGGTGTAGTAGGCGCCATCCTCCTGGGATTCAAAGGAATCCGCAGTGGGAAGCACGATCATCCGGGATCCCTCGGCGTTCTGCGCTTCCTGCTGGGCGATGCGATTCGCGGTGAGCATGTTCGTGCCTGCCAGAGCGGCGGAAACCACTACGCAGATGATGAACAATACCGCTGTGGGCTTCAAGATGCTTTTCGCGTCAAGCTTCATTTTTGGCGCCCCCTTTCTTCGCTTTTTTCATGGCGCCAAAGGGCCGGGGCTTGATATACCGCTCGATCAGCGGGGTGAGGATGTTCATCAAGATGATGGAATAGGAAACGCCTTCAGGCAGGGAGCCGAACTCACGAATGACCATGGTCATCAGGCCGCAGCCAAAGGCGAACACGACCCTTCCCCAGAAATACAAGGGGCTGGTGGTGTAATCGGTGGCCATGAAGAAAGCGCCCAGCAGCAGGCCGCCGGAAAGCAGGTCGAATAAGGGGTCACGGCCAAAGAGGGCAGAGAACAGCGCCGCGGTGGCCAAATATGTCACCGGGATCACCGGGCTGATGACCCGCCGGACGATCAGGTACACCCCGCCCAGGATCAGTGCCAGGGCGCAGGTCTCCCCAAGGCAGCCCCCGGTGTTGCCCAAAAACAGGTCCATGTAAGAAGGCAAAGCCCCGCCGCCTTCTTTCAAAATGCCCAAAGGCGTGGCGGTGGTCACAGCATCGGCGGTGGCGGAATAATCAAAGGGCTGCACCCAGTGGGTCATCCGGGAGGGGAAGGAGTTCAAGAGGATGATGCGGGCGGTGAGGGCGGGGTTTACAAAGTTCTGGCCGATACCGCCGAACATCTGCTTGACCACCACGATAGCCGCCACGCTGCCGAATACGGCAATGAGGGGGTTGATGGTGACCGGCAGATTCAGCGCCAGCAGGATACCGGTGACCACGCAGCTCAAGTCGCCCACGGTCTGGGGACGCTTCATCACTTTGCGGGACAAATACTCACTGAGCACGCAGGCGGCCACGCAGGTCACGATCACCACCGCGGCCCGGGGCCCGAATAAGATCACGGAAGCGATCATGGCCGGGGCCAGGCCGATGATCACGTCCAGCATAATAGTTTGGGTAGTCTTTCCACCATTGAAATGGGGGGAAGAAGATACGATCAGCTTGTCCAATTTACATTACATCCTTTCCAGAAAGCATACGGAATTGTATGTGCTCTGAAAATATCCCGGGCTGAAAGCCGCCGCGTCCCCGCGCAAAAGCGGGAACGGAAAAGGATTTTCCCAGAAGCGGAAAGAGCTTACGCCTTCTTTGGGGCCGCCCTTCTGACATAGCTTTTGCCCAGGCGGATAGCCTGAACCAGTCTCCGTCCCGCGGGACAGGAGAACGAGCAGCAGCCGCACTCCATGCAGGTCATGATGTTCAAGGAGTTAAGTGTTTCCACGTCCTTGCGCTGAGAGGCCTGCTCCAGCTTGGTGGGCATCAGCTGCATGGGACATGCCGCCACGCACCGTCCGCAGCGGATGCAGTCGGTGGGCTGGCGCAAAGCTGCTTCTTTCGCGTCAAAGGCCAGAATGGCGTTGTTCTGCTTTAAAATGGGGAGCTCATCGCTGGTGATGGCCACACCCATCATGGGGCCGCCCATGATCAGCTTTTTGGGTTCAGACTTATACCCGCCGCAGAAAGCCACCACGTCTTTGATGGGTGTGCCGATGGGCACGATGACGTTTTGGGGGTTCTGTATGGCAGAGCCGTCAATGGTGACCCGCTTTAAAGTCAAAGGCATGCCGGTGCGCATGTAGCTTGCCAGAAAAGAGATGGAAGCGATGTTCATCACCAGGCATCCCACATCCGCGGGAAGCTTCCCTTCCGGTACACGGCGGCCGGTACATGCTTGTACCAGCACTTTTTCCGCGCCTTGGGGATAGCGGCTCTTCAAGGGCAGAACCCGTACTTGGTCCAGCGGGTCCCGCTTGGGGTCATCGGCGATCTCGGTCAGCTTTTCAATGACGTCGGGCTTGTTGTTTTCCACGGCGATGATGACGCGCTGCACGCTTAAGATATCTTTTACCTTATAGATCCCATCCAGCACGTTCCGGCCGTTTTCCAGGGCTTCCCGGTGGTCGGAGGTGACATAAGGCTCGCATTCCGCCACGTTGACGATGAGGGTGTCGATGGTTTTGCCCTCAGGCACGTTCAATTTTACGTGGGCAGGGAAGCCCGCGCCGCCCAAGCCTACCAAGCCGGCAGATCGCGCCGCCGCGGCCAGTTCCTCTTTGGAGGTGATGGCGGTGGGAGGGGCGATGTTGGGGTCATGCTCCATTTTCCCGTCGGATTCGATGACCACGGCTTGGGTCATTTGGCCGCCGGTGAGCATGACGCTGGTGATCTCCGTCACCGTGCCGGAGACGGAAGAATGTACAGGGGCGCAAACGTAGGCGTCGTTATCGCCTACTATAGTGCCCACAAAAACATGGTCCCCTTTCTTTACCGTGGGGACACATGGGGCGCCAATATGCTGCTGCATTGGCAGGATGATCTTTTCCGGAGGCGGCATGGTCGCGGTAGGGATGGCCCATGTGTTTTTATGATGGGGCACCGCCGCTCCGCCGTGGGTGCGGAAAGGACGTTTTGGAAACTCCATTGCTTCATTCCAGCCTTTCGTTTGTTCGGTCGCTGAAAAGCCCCGCCCAGCTTAAAAATGCAGGCGGAGTTTTCTCGTGTTTCATTGTAACCGAAAAAAAGGCAAGTAGCAAGAGATGCACGGGATAAATAAAAAATTGTCAAAGATAAAGTGAAGCAGCCGGCTGCTGGCGGCAGCTGAGCGGCAAGATTTCAAAATAGGCCGTTTTGTATGTATATCGCTTCCGTCTGGGCTTGGGCTTGCTTCAAAAGCTCGGTTATCTGTTCCACGGTGAGGGAAGGGGTGGTGTCCATCAGGTTAAGAATATCCGTAATGGAGTTAAATAGTGTAGTGTACATTTTTTGATATGGGTCCAAAGCGAGTACCTCCTTAGTGTATGATAGTGTGTTTATAAAGACACTGTTTCCAACTCAATTTTAGCGGCATAATACAGAAAAAGCAAGAAAAGCTGTTCGACAAGTTGAGAGGAAATATGATCAAATACGACAAGCTTTGGCAAACGTTGAAAGCAAAAGGGCTTTCGGAATATAAACTGTATACGTATTATAACGTGAACCGTTCCCAGATCAATCGCCTGCGGCACAACAAGAATGTGGAAGTTCGCACGATTGATCGGTTGTGCAATATTTTAGGCTGTAAGGTAGAGGATATCATGGAGCATTTCCCGGATGACGGTGAAAATTGACCTTAAGCGCAAAAGAAGTCCCCAGTATTTTCCTGGGGACTTCTTGCATTATATAAAAAATTATTTGGCCGAGGCGTTTTGTGCTTTCTCTTTGCGCACCATCTCCCGCCAGATAGTGAGCAGCATAGTGATGTAACAAGCCCCGCCGCCGATAAAATTGGAGATGGGTTCCGCCAGGAACACGCCGTTGACTCCCAGCCCAAACAGATTGGGCAGCAGCAGTGTCAAGGGCACCACGATGATGACCTTGCGGAACAGCGAGAAGAATACTGCCTGTTTGGAACGGCCCAGCGCTACCGCGGCAGCTTGTCCCGCCATTTGCAGGCTCATCATGAAAAAGCCGAAAAAGTAGATGTGCATAGAAGGCACCGCCGCTTCCCGCAGAGCTTCCTCGCTGCTGAACAGGCCGATAAAGAATTGGGGGAACAGGAACAGCAGAAGCCAGACCAGGGTGGTGTAGATGACGCAGAGAACGCTGGTGAATTGGATGCCGGCCCGCACGCGCCGGTATTCCTGGGCGCCATAGTTGAAGCCGATGACCGGCTGGGCAGCGTTGGTTACGCCGTTGATGGGGGTAGAGACCACTTCCCGCACCGAGTTGAGGATGGTCATCACACCCACATAAAGGTCGCCGCCGAAGGTTTGCAGCGTAGAGTTGCAGGTGATCTGCACGATGCTGTTTGTAACAGCCATGATGAAACTGGAAAAGCCTAAAGCGACGATCTTCCACACAAGCTTGAGATCCAGCGCCATGCTGCGCCATTCCAAACGGATCAAAGTCTTTTTCCCCCACAGGAAAGAAACGGCCCAAACAGCGGAGATGAATTGAGAGATCACCGTGGCTAAGGCAGCGCCCCGCACTCCCATGCCGAACACGAAAATAAATAGGGGGTCCAGGGCGATGTTGGTCACTGCTCCCAGCAGCACCGTCATCATGCCCTTGCGGCCAAAGCCCTGGGCGTTGATAAAGTTGTTCATGCCGAGCCCCGTCATCACAAAAATACTGCCGCACAGATATATGGTGACATAGCCGTCCGCATAGGGATAGGTGACATCGCTGGCGCCAAAAGCGTAAAGCAGCGGCCGTTTGATAAGCAGGATCACCACGGTGAGCAGTATGCCTGTCCCCACCAACAGTGCAAACGTGTTGCCCATGATCTTCCGGGCCTTGTCCACGTTGCCCCTGCCCCGTTCCATGGAGAACAGGGGCGAGCCGCCCATGCCGAACAGGTTGGCAAAGGCCGTGACGATGGAAATGATGGGGAAAGTAAGGCCGACGCCGGTAAGGGCGTGAGCGGCGGCGTTGGGGATGTGCCCGATATACATTCGGTCCACTACGCTGTAGAGGACGTTGATCAGCTGGGCTACCGTCATGGGGATGGCCAGCCGCAGGATGTTGCTGGGGACGCTTCCTTTTGAAAAATCGCTGGTCTGGGCGCTTGTCATGGGATGGGGCACGGCTCCTTTCTGAAAAGCCTCTGGCAGGGCAGAGGGGAATGCAATATGTTTCTTAATTTTTAAGTTTAGCAGTTTTCGGGGATTTCCTCAAGTTTTTTCTTTTCAAGCGCTGTGTTTGGTGGTATAATAAATCGGTTAATGACAACGAGAAATTTTGGAACGTCCCGAGAAAGGCTGGGACAGCTTCCCCATGGGGGAGGCGCGATGAAGAAAGGAACGATGGGATACCATGGCAAAGAGAGAGAATTTACGCAACGTGGCCATTATCGCCCACGTAGACCACGGCAAGACCACTTTGGTGGATCAGCTGCTTCGGCAAAGCGGCGTGTTCCGCCAGAACGAGGCTGTGGCCGAGCGGGTGATGGACTCGGGCGACCTGGAGCGGGAACGGGGCATCACCATCCTCTCCAAGAATACAGCAGTGATGTATCATGACACCAAGATCAATATTGTGGACACTCCCGGCCACGCGGATTTCGGCGGCGAAGTAGAACGCGTGCTGATGATGGTGGACGGCGTGCTCCTTTTGGTAGACGCCTTTGAAGGCTGCATGCCTCAAACACGGTTCGTGCTGAAAAAAGCGCTGGCCCTGGGCAAAAAGCCTTTGGTGGTGCTCAATAAGATCGACCGGCCCGGCGCCCGTCCCGCGGAAGTGGTGGACGAGGTTCTGGACTTGTTCATTGAACTGGGAGCCAACGACGACCAGTTGGAATTCCCTGTGGCTTACGCTTCCGCCCGTGACGGCTATGCCACTTTGGACCCCAACGAGCCCGGTACGGACATGGGCCCCCTGTTCGAGATGATTTTGAAAGAAGTGCCGGCTCCGGAAGGTGATTTGGATGGCCCTACCCAGGTGCTGTTTTCCAACATCGACTATGACGAGTATGTGGGCCGTATCGGCATTGGCCGTGTGGAGCGGGGCTCCATCCAGGTGGGGCAGACCGTGACCATCTGCGGCGGCGGGGAAGAGGGTACCCAAAACGCCCGCATTACCAAGCTCTACCAGTTTGAGGGTTTGAAGCGGGTGGAAGCCCAGTCTGCCCAGCTGGGGGATATTATTGCCGTGTCGGGTATCTCCGATTTGAATATCGGCCAGACCGCCTGCGCCACCGACTGTGTGGAGCCTTTGCCCTTTGTGAAGATCGACGAGCCTACTGTGTCCATGATGTTCATGGTAAACAACTCCCCCTTTGCCGGAAGGGAAGGAAAATACGTCACTTCCCGGAACCTGCGCGACCGGCTGTTCAAGGAAGTGGAGACCAACGTGGCTATGCGGGTGGAAGAGACCGATTCTTCCGATACCTATAAGGTTTCCGGCCGTGGCGAACTGCACTTGTCCATCCTCATCGAGCAAATGCGCCGCCAGGGGTATGAGTTCCAGGTTTCCCGCCCCACGGTGATCTATAAGGAAAAAGACGGCAAGCGTTTAGAGCCCATGGAACTGCTGATGATCGAAGTTCCCGACAACTACGTGGGCGCCGTGATGGAGAAGATCGGTTCCCGGAAAGCGGAGCTTTTGAACATGGGCTCCCGCGAATCCGGCACCACCCATCTGGAGTTCAAGATTCCCGCCCGGGGACTGATGGGCTACCGTTCGGAATTCTTGACCGATACCAACGGCAACGGCATCATGAACCACGTGTTTGACAGCTACGAGCCCTATAAGGGGGACATCCAGCAGCGGGTGCAGGGTTCCATCATCGCCCACGAGACCGGAGAATCTACCGCCTATGGTTTGTTCTACGCCCAGGATCGGGGCCGGTTGTTTATCGGGCCCGGCGTGGACGTTTATGAAGGCATGATCGTAGGTGCCAACCCCAAAAACGAAGATCTTGTGGTGAACGTGTGCAAGAAAAAGCACGCCACCAATACCCGTGCCTCCGGTTCTGACGACGCTTTGAAGCTGACTCCCCATTCCGTGTTGAGCCTGGAACAGTGCTTAGAGTTCATCGCCGACGACGAACTGGTGGAGGTCACACCCAAGAACATCCGTATGCGCAAGGCCATTCTTTCCAAAGAGCTGCGGATGAAGCAGGCAAGCAGGAAAAAATAATCCCGTGACCGGGCTGGACACGTGGCGCCTCGAGTGGACACGAGTGAACGGTTGGCATAGGCGGGAATCGAGAGCATAGGCACTATGCGCGGACGCGAGGAAACGGCCTGCATAGGCGTGGGCGTTAGCCCACCGCCCCCAGGCGCGAATCGAGAGCACAGGCACTGTGCGGAAAGGAGACGACCGGTTGGATATCGTCATTTTGGACCTTGAGTGGAACGGCACCTACAGCCGGCGGCTCAAGGGTTATATCAACGAGATCATTGAGTTCGGCGCCGTGAAGTGCGGCCCCGGCCTTGTGGAGAAGTCCACCTTTTCTTGTTTTGTCAAGCCTCAGGTGGCAAAGCATATCAGCAGCACCATTGCGAACCTGACCAGCATCACTGATGAGAACCTTACCAACGGTATGACGTTCATGCAGGCGGTGAGTCGGTTTAAGCGCTGGGCCGGGGAATGTGTGGTGATGACCTGGGGCACTTCGGACATTTTGACACTGATCGAGAATTGCCGCTATTTCAACGGGGATGAGACCGTGCCGTTTCTTTCACGTTACTGCGATTTGCAGGCGTTCACCCAAGACCGTATCGGTTTGGGAAGGAAAGAGCAGGTGGGGCTTTTCCGGGCGGCGGAGCTTTTAGGGCTGGATGTCTCCGGTATGGACCATCACCGGGCGCTGGATGACAGCCTGATGACTTTGGCGGTTTTGCGGAAAGTCTATGACGCAAAGGCTATTGTCCCGTATATCGACAGCTGCGACAAGGAATTCTACCGGCGCATTACCTTTAAGACCACTTATGTCTGCGATTTACACAGTCCTTTGGTGGAAAAGAGCCATTTGCGGTTTCCATGCCCCAAATGCGGCGAAGAGAGCCAGCGGCTTACCCGTTGGAGCTTGAAAAATAAAAGCTTCCGGGCGGATTTCCGCTGTACCCGCTGCGGCCATTTGTTTGCCGGGCGGCTTACCATCAAACAGAAATACGAGGGATTGACCGTGAATAAAAAAACGTTCCCATTGCCCGATATTGAACAGCCCCGCCAAGCTGTAGCAGGTTCCTTGGGCGGCATGGAGCTGGAACTTCCCCAAGGGGTGGGTGTGCTTCGGTTTTCCGCCTGGAAGGGACTTTCTACTGTAAACCACGCTTTTACCACCAGGATCGGCGGAGTGAGCGAAAAGGAATTCGCCTCGATGAACCTGGGTTTCGGCCGGGGCGATGACCCGGAGCGTGTGTCGGAAAATTACCGGATCTTCTGCCGGGCCGCCGGGTTTGACCCGGAATCTTTGGTGTGCGGCGCTCAAGACCACCATATCAATATCCGCCGGGTGGACAGCGCCCAGCGAGGGATCGGCATTTGGCGGGAAAAGGATATGGAATCTATCGACGGACTTTGCACCAACGACCCGGCAGTCACGCTGGTGATCTATTGCGCCGACTGCGTGCCGCTTTACTTTGTGGACGAGGAACACCAGGCCATTGGCCTTGCCCATGCCGGGTGGCGGGGAACCGCCGCGGGGATGGCGAAAGCCATGGTGGAGCGCATGGCCTTGGAGTTCGGCACCAGGCCGGAAAGCCTGAAAGTGGCTGTAGGGCCGTCTATTGGCAAAGAGTGCTTTGAAGTAGATGAGCCGGTGGCGGCGGAATTTTTGAAGCTTGACGGAGCGGAGAAATTCGTGGCCGGCCCGGAGCGGGAGAAATATCATGTGGATTTGTGGGAGTGCAACCGGCAGTTCCTGCTGGGCGCCGGCGTAAAGGCTGAGAACATCACCATTGGCGGCGTGTGCACCATGTGCGAAAGCGACTTGATCTTCTCCCACCGGAAAACCCGTGGGCAGCGGGGCAGCAACTGCGCCATGCTGGCCCTTAAAGGCGGCGCTTTATGATTGCCGCTTGCCGTTTGTGCCCCAGAAATTGCGGCGTCCCCCGGGAGGAAACTGGGAACGGTGTGTGCCGCAGCGGGGAAACCGCCCGCATAGCCCGGGCTGCCCTCCATTTTTGGGAGGAGCCTCCCCTCAGTGGGGAGAGGGGTTCTGGGGCGGTGTTCTTTACCGGCTGCACGCTGGGCTGCGTCTTTTGCCAAAACGGGGAGATCAGTCATGGCCCCAACCGGGGAAAAGAAGTCACTCCCCAGGAATTGAGCGCCGTTTTCTTCTCCCTTGTGGAGCAGGGCGCTCACAATATCAACCTTGTGACTCCCACCCATTTTGTACCCAAGATACGGGAAGCGCTGCTTATAAAACGGCTTCCTGTGCCGGTGGTGTATAATACTTCCGGTTATGAGCGGGTGGAGACACTGCGCATGTTAGAGGGCTTGGTGGATATTTACCTGCCCGATTATAAATATGACGATCCGGAACTGGCTTTCCGGCTTTCCCGGGCCAGGGATTATCCAGAAACAGCCCGGGCGGCCATCCACGAGATGGTGCGGCAGGCAGGCGCTCCCGCATATGGGGAGGACGGCATGATGGAACGCGGTGTGATCATCCGCCATTTGATCCTGCCCGGCCACACGAAAAATTCCATTGCCGCTTTGGAACGCATCAAAAGGGAGTTTCCGGGCATCCCTGTGAGCTTGATGGCACAGTACACTCCCTGCGGAGATTTGTCCGGTTTTCCCGAACTGCAAAGGCCCATCACCCGCCGGGAACAGCAAAAGGTGGAGGACGCCCTGTTCGACCTGGGGCTGGACGGCTTTACCCAGGGGAGGGCAGCCAAAGGCCGGCAGTATATTCCGGACTTCCATTCATTCGAATAGTGTTCCTAGTTAGTGCAAAAGCGCGGCTCTTTCCCTGGGGGAGAGAGTGCGCGTTGAGATATACCATATCAAACATTTTGGCGCTCCTGTTTAAAAGGGGCCGGAAAGGCTGGGATATACGATGAAGGCGGAAGCGTATTCCTCACTGGAAAAAATCTTTCTAGGACAGCAGATCGAGGTATCTCCATGGCGGAAAGCCAGCTGCTTGGGCGGCGAAGAGTTCGCCTGGCAGGTGGTGCTCCAGCGGGAAGGCTGGGGAAATGTGCCGGTGGAGATTCAGGTGGAGTCGCCCTTGGCGGATTTTGTGGAAGTATTCCAAGTGGGCCAGGTGCCTTGCTCCCTGCCCGCTTACCCCACCGATGCCCAAGATGGGAACTACATTACGGTTCAGCCGGGGATTTTCCCTGATCCGCTGCTGCCTGTGGACGGCAATACGGTGGAGTTGAGCTCTTTCTTTCCCACTGTGCTGTGGGTAAACGGGAAGATCCCCAAAGGGTTCCCCGCAGGGGATTACCCGGTGACGCTGCGGTTTTCCGGCGGGAATGAGGAAGCAGCCTGCACGGTGGAACTCCATGTTGTGGGGGCGGATTTGCCGGAGCAGAAGCTTTTGTATACACAGTGGTTCCACGGGGACTGTTTAGCCGATTATTACCACACGCCGGTGTATTCTCAAAAGCATTGGGAGCTTTGGGAACGCTTTTTGAAAGCGGCGTCTGAGGAAGGCATGAACATGGTGCTTACCCCCATCTTTACCCCGCCCCTGGATACGGAGCCGGGAAAGACCCGGCCTTGCACCCAGCTGGTAGGCGTGGAAAAAGAGGGGCAGCAGTACCGGTTCGATTTCTCCCTGCTGGAGCGGTTTATCGCTATGGCTCGCCGCTGCGGCGTAGAGCATTTTGAAATGTCCCATTTGTTTACCCAGTGGGGAGCAAAATCCGCTCCGGCGGTTTATGGGACAGAGCATGGCGTGGAGCGCAGGCTTTTTGGCTGGGATACTCCTGCGGCCTCGGAGGAATACGCTGGGTTTTTGAGCCAGCTTTTGCCGGAGCTTACAGCTTTCCTGCGTAAGCAAGGGCTTTCCGGGAAAGCGGTGTTCCATATTTCCGATGAGCCGGGAGAGGAGCATTTGGATTCTTACCGCCGGGCTAGGGAACTGGTAACGCCTTATCTGGGAGAGTTCCCCTTGTACGATGCTTTGTCGGACCCCGCTTTTTACGACAAGGGTCTGGTGGATCACCCGGTTGTGGCTACCAACCATATCGGGCCGTTTTTAGAGCGGGAAGTTCCCGGTCTTTGGGCGTATTATTGCTGCGCCCAGGGGTTGGATGTGGCCAACCGGTTTTTGGCCATGCCCTCTGCCCGCAACCGCATCACGGGATGGCAGCTGCATAAATTCCAGATATCCGGTTTCCTCCATTGGGGATATAACTTCTGGTACAGCCAGAATTCCCGCAAAAAGCTGGACCCCTGGCGTGTGACGGACGCCCTGGGGGCGTTTCCTGGAGGCGACCCCTTCTCCGTGTATCCGGGAGAGGACGGGCCTGTCCAGTCCCTGCGGATGAAGGTGTTCCATCACGGGCTGCAAGACATGCGGGCTTTGGAGCTGGCCTGTTCTTTGACCGGGGAGGACCCCGGCGCCTGTGTGCTGCCTGGTTATGGAGAGATGACGTTCTCTCAATATCCTAAAAAGGCGGAAGAACTGCTTTTGGCCCGGGAGCAGCTGAACAGCTTGATCGAGAAGCGTTTGTAAAAAAAGAGAGCCAAATCTGTCTGTAAGGGGGCGGCTTTGGCTCTTTCAGCATTCGCGGACGGAAAAATTCGGAGTTTTAAAGATAGGACCGCTCTTCCGTGGTACATGCAGCAAACGGCGGATGTTTACCATGGACAGAGTGCAGATGGGCTTTTTAACGCTTATATTTTCGAAAAAATACGTTGGAATTTTATAAAAGGAGGCTGCTATGATTCATCAATTATTTGACTTCATCCAACGCTCTCCCACAGCCAGCCATACGGTTGCCGCGGTGCGGGATATGCTGGAAGCGCAAGGGTTTCAGGAGCTTTTGGAAACGGATTCGTGGAAACTTACCGCCGGTGGAAAGTATTTCGTGACCCGGGGCATGAGCGCGCTGATGGCGTTCAAGGTGCCGAAAAAGGATTTTAAAGCCTTTTCTGTTGTGGCGCCCCATGGTGATTCCCCTTGCTTCAAAGTAAAGGAAAGCCCTGAGCTGCGGGTGGATGACCAGTATACCAAGCTGAATACCGAAGTTTATGGCGGGATGCAGCTGGCCCTTTGGACAGACCGGCCCCTCTCTGTGGCGGGAAGGCTGGCGGTGCGCACCGATTCCGGAGTGAAAGGGGTGCTGGCGGATATCTGCCGGGACCTGTTGGTGATCCCCGGTGTGGCTATCCACATGAACCGTGGCGTCAACGATGGAGTGAAGCTGGATACCCAAAAGGATACCCTTCCCCTGCTGGGGGGCAGCGAGGCTGACTTGTTAAAGTTAGTTGCCGAAAGCGCCCAGGTTTCCCCGGAGGATATCCTTTCCTGGGACCTGTATTTGTACAGCCGCCAGAGGGGCACGGTGTTTGGGGCGGAAGAAGAATTTATCGCAGCCCCCCGCTTGGATGATTTGGAATGCGTGTTCTCAGCGGCCAAAGCGTTTTTGGAAGGGGAGAACCCGGAAAACGTGACGGTGTGCGCCTTGTTTGACAATGAGGAGATCGGCAGCCTGACCCGCCAGGGCGCGGATTCCACCTTCCTTTCTGACGTGTTGGAACGCGTCTGCCTGGCCTGTGGGAAAGATAGGGAGGAGATGCTGCGGGCTATCGCCGGAGGCATGATGCTCTCCGCGGATAACGCCCACGCCGTCCATCCCGACAGCCCGGAAAAATCCGACCTTACCAACCGCTGCTACTTAAACGGCGGCGTGGTGGTGAAGCACAGTCCCCGTTACGCTACGGACGCTTTGACTGCCGGGGTGTTCCAGCGCATTTGCCAGCAGGCAGATGTACCGGTGCAGGTGTATTATAACCATTCCAAAATCCCCGGCGGCGGAACGCTGGGGAACCTGTCCGGCTCCCATGTGGCTTTGCCCACAGTGGATATCGGCTTGCCCCAGCTGTCTATGCACTCCCCTTATGAGACGGCGGGCGCTAAGGATCTGGAGTACATGATCCGGGCCATGAAAGCTTTTTATCAAAGCGTCGTCACCTGCCAGGGGCGTGACACCTATCAGATCGTATGACGGCCTGGAACAAACACAACGGGATGCTGGCAGTGAAACGGCATCGGGGTTTTTGCGGCGCTCGATGGCTGTAAGCGATATTTTCCAAAGGAGGATACTGTATGTTACAGGGTAAGGCCCAGAAAAACTGGGCGGAAAGCACGGTGTTCTATCAGATTTATCC
Source organism: uncultured Neglectibacter sp. (assembly GCA_904419785.1). Lineage (GTDB taxonomy): Bacteria > Bacillota > Clostridia > Oscillospirales > Acutalibacteraceae > Acutalibacter. The sequence goes on along the minus strand of CAJFSY010000003.1, from coordinate 80,756 downwards.
CATGGGGTTCTGCGGCGCGCCTTTTCAGAACGACGGCGTTTCCGCCAACCGTATCTCCAAAGTGAAAGAATGGATTCCCCATCTGCAGAAGCTGGGGATTGGCGCGGTGTATTTCTCTCCGGTGTTTGAATCCGATTCTCATGGCTATGATACCCGGGATTACAGCAAGATCGACTGCCGCCTGGGCACGAACGAGGATTTTAAAGAAGTTTGTGACGCCCTGCATCAGGCGGGCATCCGCGTGGTGCTGGATGGTGTGTTCAATCATGTGGGCCGCGGTTTCTGGGCTTTCCGGGACGTGCAGGAAAAGCGGGAAGCTTCCCCCTATAAAGATTGGTTCCACATCAATTTCGGGGGCGACAGCGGCTATCACGACGGCTTTTGGTACGAGGGCTGGGAAGGCCATTTCGAGCTGGTGAAACTGAACCTGCAAAACCCGGCGGTGGTGGACCATCTGCTGGAATGTGTAGGCCAGTGGATAGAGGAATTTTCCATCGACGGCCTGCGGCTGGACGTGGCTTACATGCTGGACGAGAACTTTATGCGGCGGCTTCACAGCTATGTGCGGGCAAAGGACGAGGGCTTCTTCCTGCTGGGGGAGATGATCCACGGGGACTATAAGCGCATCGTCAACCCGGAGATGTTGGACAGCGCCACCAACTACGAGTGCTATAAAGGGTTGTATTCCGCTTTTAATTCTATGAACATGTTTGAGATCGCCCATTCCCTGGCCCGGCAGTTCGGCCCGGAGCAGTGGACTCTCTACAAGGGAATGCACTTGTTTTCCTTCGCCGATAATCATGACGTGACCCGGCTTTACAGCATTTTGCAGAATAAGAAACAGATCTTCGGTCTGTACGCCGTGCTGTTCTGTATGCCTGGTATCCCTTGCATCTATTACGGCAGCGAGTGGGGCGCTGAGGGCGAAAAGCATCAAGGCGACCCGGCGCTGCGTCCCTGCTTTGAGAAACCTCAGGAAAATGAATTGACAGAATTTATCGGCAAGCTTTCCCGCATCAAAACGGAGAGCAAAGCACTAAGAGACGGCGACTTTAAGAATCTTACCCTGCGGAACAAGCAGTGGATCATGGTGCGGCAGTGCCCGGAAGAAACAGTCATTTTGGCGGTGAACGCCGAGGAGAATCCCTGCCAGATGGAGTGCGCCTATCACGGCCCCACCACCGAATTGCTTACCGGGGAGAAAACCAGTCTCAACGGCACCGTAGAATTGAAAGGCTATGAGGTGAAGATCTACAAGATGGGATAACAGGGTGCTCAGGTTGGTTTGCAGGGCATGACTGTGCGGGATAATCCGCCGGCCACTTTTGGACGGTATCGTTCTGTGGAAGAGGAAAATATCCTGTCCACGCTCTTGTTGAATTGCGCAAAAACCCCCGAACCATTACTGGTTCGGGGGTTTTTCATTTTGTGTCTTTAGGGGTAGACCGCTCCGTCCTCGGCGGTCCAAATCAACGTGCACTGGTCTTCTAAGTGGGAAAGGACATAGTCCTGGTCTCCCCATTTCAGGGGATTGCCTGTGTAATAATAGGCTTCCACAACATCGCCGCCGGGGAAGGAACTTTCTGCTTCCTCATAGAGGAGCGTCTCTGTTTCTTTGTCCATTTCCCGTTTTGGGGCAAAAGGTTCATAGCCGTAGTTTACATATGCTTCCGGAGTCAAAGGTGTAAAATAGGACATGGCATTGTCATTCACACCGCCACCCCAAAGAATCTGATTGAGCCTGTTTTCTAGGCTATCTACGGAAGCGAAGACCAGCAAAGTGCCGTCTTCCGTGGAGTTTTCCGTGACAGGGGCCGGGAAAGATCCTATCCCACCAGGAGCCACAATTTCTAAGACTAGACGGTCATTTTCCACTGAAATGCTCTTCACAGACTCAATGGGCTGGCTTAAAAGCGGCATTCTCATCACAATATTGCCCACGAATCCCAAGAGAATCACTACCACCAGCGCGGCAATCCCAATTTTCACCCATCTTCGGCGAAGAGTCCGTTTTACCTTTTTCAACCCTTGGGATTTGTGTTCCTCTTCTTCCTTTACAGCCTGGGGCAAAGGGCTTTCCTCCAGCTTGTGGAACTCCTCTTGGCAGGCTTCGCAGTCTTTCAAGTGTTCCTCCACGAGGGTGCAGCTTTCCGGGGAGCACACGCTGTCGTGGTACAGGGGCAGCAGGTCTCGTATCACAGAACAAGGGACTTTCATACCAATTCCTCCTTGATCTTCATTCTTGCCCGGTGGTAGGTCACCCGGGCCCAGCTTTCGGTTTTCTCAAACAGCCCGCCGATCTGGGCGAAACTCAGTTCCCCGAAGGTCCTGAGCCAGAACACCTCCCGGTAAGGCTCCGGCAGGGTGTGGAGGACCCGGTGGACTTGCAGGGCTTCTTCCCGGTCCCCCAGACGTTCTTCCAGGTCTTGAGGGTCGGCCCATTCCTCTGGGGGAGGTGGGGCGGTTTGTTTTCGTTTTTTCAGCAGGGTGAAGTAGGTGTTTTTGGCGATCTGGCACAGCCACACGTTGAGCCGGCACTCTCCGTGAAAGGAATCGATAGCTTTCAGCGCTTTAAAGAACGATTCCTGGGTCACCTCTTCCGCCAAGGATGGGTCGTGGCTCAGCCGCAGGCAGTATCCGTATACCATGTCGTAATAGTCCGAGTAGATCTTCTCGAAATTATCCATCTCCTCACCCCGCTTCCGTCAATAAGACTCTCTGTTAGCTTGTTCGTTACAAGAATTTTATTTTTTCTTCCAGCATATCAGACAAAACAATATTTGAAAAGTGGAAAATCACATTGCGCTTTTTGAAAAAGCCGGGTATAATCGAACCAGAAAACCTTTCGGGAGGTGTTTTCCATGACATTGCTCACCTTTTCCGCATTTATCATCCCCCTGTGGTTTGCCCAGTTTGCCCTCTACTTTTACCTGCGCGGAGCAGGGATGGTAAAAGAAAGCTTGATCGCCAAGTGCTCTGGAAGCTTCTTGGCGGTGGGCAGCGCGGCGTTTGCCTCCATTGCCAAGGGTGGAGTGCTGGAAGTCCCCTTGGTGTTCTGGTTCTTCGTGCTGTGTACCATTGCGGACGCTTTGCTGGAGATTCATTTCGTCAGCGGGATGCTGGTATTTGGCGCGGCTCATCTTTGCCTGGTGGTGTGGCTGTGGAATGTGACGCCTCCTACCTGGTGGAGTTTGGCGGTGTGGGTGTTGGCTTATGCTGTGGTGGCTGTACTGTTCCGCAAAGAACTGCCTACCCTGGGGAAGCAGACGGTCCCCTTCTGTTTATATCCGGCGCTGCTGGGAGCGAGCCTTGCGCTGGCGCTGCCTTTGCCGTTCCTGCTGGGGATGGCCTATCTGCCTACGGCTGTAGGTGCCCTGAGCTTTTTCATTTCAGATATGATGGTGGCGAAAGGGCAGCTTTCAGGATTGAATAAAAAATATCATAAATGGGTGATGGTGTTGTATTGGCTGGCACTGTACCTGATTGCGGCAACACTGTGGTAAGAGGAGAGACCGCAGATGAAACTCAAGCTTCGCACAGTTGTGGTAGATTGCCAGGATGCCCAGGCCACGTCCGCGTTTTATGCTAAGCTGCTGGGATGGGAGATCACCGCCCAGGAGCCGGGCTGGGTGCTGATGCGTGACCCCAAGGGAGGAACAGGGCACCCTTTCTGCCTGTTCGAGGACCCGGATTACCGTTGGAAATAAAAAGAGGAAAGGACCTCCGGGGGTGGAGGTCCTTTCCGTTTTCGGGGAAATATTTCAGAGAAGAACTTATACTCGCAAGTTAGTTGGGAAAGGCCAGACGCACGGTTGTGCCTTTGCCTTCCGTGCTTTCCAGAGAGACCTTGGCGTTGTGGAAGGCGGCTCCATGCTTTACGATGGAAAGCCCCAGGCCAGTTCCGCCGACCTCTTTGGAATGGCTCTTATCCACTCGGTAGAAACGTTCGAATACCCGGTCAACATCGCTTTGGGGAATGCCGATTCCGGTATCTGTTACGGCCAGGGTGGGCCCGTTCTGGTCATTCTCTATGGTGACGGTCACCCGGCCGTTCTTTTTATTGTATTTTACCGCGTTGTCCAACAGGTTGTAGAGCATTTCATCCACAATGCTCTTTACGCCGTTGATCATGGTCTTGTCGCCAATAACGGTGATCACCACGCCGTTTTTCTTGGCGGAGTCCTTCAAGCGTCCGGCTACATCCCGGGCCAGAGCCGCCAGGTCAAAATCCTCCCGTTCCAGTTGAACGTCTGCTTCATCCAAACGGGAAAGGTTCAGGATGTCATCTACCAGGGAGATCAGCCGCTGTGACTCCACATAGATATTTCCGGCGAACCGGGGGATATCCTCCGGTTTCACAATGCCGTTTTGGATGATCTCGGCAAATCCGGAGATAGAAGTCAAAGGAGTTTTCAGTTCGTGAGAGACGTTGGCGGTGAATTCCCGGCGGAGGTTATCCCGTTCTTCCCGTTCGGTAATATCCAAAATCACCACCACGGCGCCTTCCACTTCGCCTTCCCGCAGAACGGGGTTAGCCATAACTTGGCAGCAGCGCCCGCCCTGGCGTACCAGCTGTTCGCTGCGGCTGCCGGAGAGAGCGGCGTCCACGGCGCTGCGGAACCCGGCGCTGCGGTTCAAGGCCAAAGCGCTTTCATGGCTTTCGGCTGGGGCGGCGTCCGCTCCAAGCAGCCGTAAAGCGCTGGTATTGTAAGAGAGGATATCTGTGTTTTTATCCAGCACCAAAAAGCCTTCGCTCATGTTCTCGGTGATAGAGGTGAATTCCTCCTGCTTTTCCCGCAGGGAACGAATCTGCTGGTCGATCACTTCGTTCTGCCGGTTGATTTTGCTCAGCAAAGGGGAAAGCTCGTCATACACCACATTGTCGGCGGGATGGTTCAGGTCCAGGCGGTTAATGGGGGTTACGATCTTCTTGGTGAGGAAATTGGAAAACAGCACCGTGATGACGGCCACCAAAACCGCGATGCCGATGATCCACGGCAGCATGGAGAGCACCGCGGCAAATACGGAGGCGGTTTCGCTGGCTATGCGGAGGATCTGGCCGTTTTCAAGCTTTATGGCATAATAGAACTTCTTTTCAGACAGTGTGCCCGACATGCGGGTGGCTTCGCCAGCCCCGGCGGTAACGGCCTGCTTCACTTCCTGGCGGTCAGAGTGGTTTTCCATAGCGGCTGGGTCAGCTTGGTTGTCGAAAAGCACAGTGCCGTCTGTGTCGATCAATGTGATGCGGTTGGGGGTGTTTTTCACCGTTTCCAAATAGTCTTTTCCAGAAAGCTCTACCGCGCCGCGGATATACCGGGCCTCTTCCCGCACCTCTGCTTTCATGCGGGCATCGGAGTTGCCATAGTAAACGAAGGTGATAAGCAGTGAGGAGAGGAGGATGGTCACCAACGCCAGCAGGCACATATTGTTAAAGATCTTTTTTCTCACAGGTGGTCAATTCCTTTCTTGGCGCTCTGCGCTGGAATCTTAATCCCGGCGGTCGATTTTATATCCCACGCCCCGCACGGTTTCGATAAAAGCGCCGCACTCCCCAAGCTTTTGGCGGAGCGTGCGCACGTGAACGTCTACAGTACGGGTCTCGCCGTCAAAGTCGTAGCCCCATATCCGGGCCAATATCTTATCACGGGTGAGCACCATGCCGTCGTTTTCCAGCAGGAAGCAAAGCAGCTCGAACTCTTTCAAAGTCAGCGAAACTTCCTTGCCGTCTACTTTTACCAGATGTCGGGAGGGGGATACGTACAACTTGTCCAGGATGTACTCTTTGTCGTCGGGCTCTTGGGGCCCGGCCCGGCGCAGCAGCGCTTTGATGCGGGCCATCAGTTCCATCATGCCGAAGGGTTTGGGAACATAATCGTCCGCGCCGCTGTCAAGTCCCAGCACCTTGTCATATTCGCTGTCTTTAGCGGTAAGCATCATTACCGGCAGTTTTTTGGTGAGAGGGTTTGCCCGCAGCTTTTTAAGAATTTGCAAGCCGTCCTCTTCGGGGAGCATGATGTCCAAAAGCACCAGGCTGGGCATCTCTTGTTCCATAGCCGCCCAAAATTCGGCGGGTTTTGCGAAACCGACCGCGTCGTAACCGGTGGAGTTCATGGTGTATACTACCAGTTCGCGGATACTGTTGTCATCTTCTAAAAAATAGATCATAGCCCATCCCGGCTCTGGGGCCGGACCGTCCTTTCTCAAAACGAAGATTATGCTTTTTCCTTAGTGCCTGTAAGGGAATATTGCACCCACTCGGCCACGTTTACCGCATGGTCGCCGATGCGCTCGAAATATTTGGCCACCATCAGCAGATCCAGGCAGAACTCGCCGCTCTCACGGTTCTCAGCGATAAGCTGGATCAGCTCGTTCTTTACTTTGGTGAACAGGTTATCCACTACAGAGTCATACTCCATGACGCTGTGGGCCAAGGGCAAGTCTTGACGCACAAAAGACTCGATGGAATCCGTTACCATTTTAATGGTAGCTTCCGCCATCTCTTTGATGTGCACTTTGCTGAAAGTAATGTCTCCCTGCTGAAGGTAAGGCAGCAGCTCGGCAATATCAGAGGTCTGGTCACCAATGCGTTCCAAATCGGTGATCATCTTCAAAGCGGAAGAGATCTGCCGCAGGTCGCCGGCTACAGGCTGCTGCTGCAAAAGCAGCCTCATGCACAGGCTCTCGATCTCCCGTTCCCGCTGATCGATCTCCAGTTCAATGGGTTTCACTTTCGCGGCCAGCTCCATATCGTTTTCCAAAAGCGCTTTGGCAGCGGTGGAGATAGCGTCTTCGCATAGGGCGCCGGTAGTGATCAGCGCCACATTGAGCTTTTCCAGTTGTTCATCCAATTTCGTTCTCATAGTGCAAATCCTTTCTTATCAACCAAACCGGCCGGTGATGTAATCTTCGGTACGCTTATCTTTGGGCATAGAGAACACGGTCTCAGTGGGGCCGAATTCTACCAGCTCGCCCAAGAGGAAGAACGCTGTCTTATCAGAGATACGCGCGGCTTGCTGCATGTTATGCGTTACGATGACAATAGTATAATCAGATTTCAATTCCATTGCAAGTTCCTCGATCTTGGAGGTGGAGATGGGGTCCAGGGCGGAAGTGGGCTCATCCATGAGCAGAACTTCTGGTTCTACCGCCAAGGCCCGGGCGATGCAAAGCCGCTGCTGCTGGCCGCCGGAGAGGCCCAAAGCGCTTTTTTTCAGCCGGTCTTTCAATTCGTCCCAAATGGCCGCCCCCCGCAGGGATTTTTCCACAATCTCATCAAGCTTCACCTTGGAGCGAATCCCGTGGGTGCGGGGGCCGTAAGCGATGTTATCATAGACGCTCATGGGGAAGGGGTTGGGCTTTTGGAACACCATCCCCACACGCTTGCGCAGCTGGTTCACGTCGATGTTCCCGTAAATATCTTCCCCATCCAGCAGGATCTCGCCGGTGATCTTGCAGCCTTCCACCAGGTCGTTCATGCGGTTTAAGGATTTGAGCAGGGTGGATTTACCGCATCCCGAAGGGCCGATGAAAGCGGTCACTTCGTTGGGGGCAATATTCATGTTCACTGTTTTCAGCGCTTTGAAGTCCCCATAATAAAGGTCCAGGTTTTTGACCGTGATTTTATCCATAAGAGAAACCATCCATTCCTTTAGTTCATCGCGGGAGCGGCCCGCATATACATGGAAAGGCCCCGTCCCGTCGTTATTGGTTTTACGTTTTGGTGAATTTTTTAGCCACAAAGGAGGAGAGCGCGTTGATGCCTACCACCAGTATCAGCAGCACCACGGCTGTGGCGTAAGCGGCCTCACGGGCCAAACCTTCGTTTAACAGGTTGTACATATGCACCGCCAAGGTCCGGCCGGAATCCATGGGATTGACGGCTACCTGGGCTACCGTGCCGGAAGTGAACATCAAAGCCGCTGTCTCGCCTACAATGCGGCCCACGCCCAGGATGACGCCTGAAAGGATGCCTGGGATAGCCGAAGGCAGAATGATGCGGAACACGGTGCGCAGTTTTCCGGCGCCCAGGCCGAAGCTGCCTTCCCGGAAGGAATCGGGTACGCTCATCAAGGCTTCTTCCGTGGTGCGCATGATCAGGGGAAGGATCATGATGGCCATGGTCAAAGCGCCGCCCAGCATGGAGTATCCCCAGCCAAAGGAAACGCCGAAGAACAGGAATCCGAACAGGCCGTAAACGATGGAGGGGATGCCGGAAAGCGTTTCAGCAGTGATGCGCACCACCCCCACCAGCTTGTTGCCCCGCCGGGCGTATTCCACCAGGTAGATGGCGGAGAAAATGCCGATAGGAACCGCGACGATCAGAGAAAGGAAGGTCATGATCACGGTGTTGATCAGCGCCGGCAGCAGGGAGGCGTTTTCACTGTTGTATTCCAGTTCAAAGAGGGAGGGCTTCAGGTTGGGTACGCCCATCACCAGAATGTAGGCTACCAGGAACAGCAGCACGGCCACAGTGATGATTGTGGCCAAGGTCACAACCACCCGGAGAAACAGAGAAAAGGGTGATTTCTTGTATTGTTTCAAGGCCTGCTGAAAAGTGGGCTTGTTGATGGCCGCGATTTGGCTGGCACGCCCTTTCTTTTCCGCTTTTTCGGTATAATCGCTCATGCCTTACGCTCCTTCCGCTTGATGATGGAAAACAGCAGGTTGATGATGAGAATGAACACAAAGAGCACAACGCCGGTGGCGATCAAAGCCTCACGGTGCAGGCCGGTGGAATAACCCATTTCCATGACGATGTTGCCGGTGAGTGTCCGCACGCCGTCTAAAAGACTATCGGGGATCTGGGGCTGGTTGCCGGCGATCATAATGACAGCCATGGTTTCGCCGATAGCCCGGCCCACGCCAAGGATAATGCCTGCCATAATGCCCGATTTCGCCGCGGGGACCGTGACGAAAAACACGCTGCGTTCATGGCTGGCGCCCAAAGCCAAAGCGCCCTCGTAGTAGCTGTCGGGGACGGCGCGGATAGCGCTTTCGGATACGCCGATGATGGTGGGCAGAATCATAATTCCCAAAAGGACGGACGCTGTGAGGATGCTTTTGCCGCTGGTGTTGGGGAAAAGCTGCTGCATCAGGGGGACCACCACCATCAGGCCGAAGAAGCCATATACGATAGAAGGGATACCTGCCAGCAGATCCACAGCAGGTTTTAAGAATTTGTAAAGCGGCTTGGGACAGAACTTAGCCATAAAGATAGCGGCCAGAAGCCCCAGGGGAACTCCTACGATGATGGCTCCCGCTGTGACGTAAATACTTCCCAAAATCATGGGGAAGATACCGTAGTGATCGGCGTTGGGGCGCCAATCGGTACCCAAAAGGAAATTCAGGGGGCCGATCTCAAAGATAGCCGGCAGGCCGTTGGCGAACAGGTAAATACAGATCAGGGCCACAGCCAGAATAGAGATGCACGCAGCGATCAAAAAGACGATCTGCATCACTCTTTCGCGTATCCGTCCGCTGCGGTGCTCTTTTGTTTTTTCGTTCATAGATAATTCACTGCCCTCCTACAGAAAAGGGGCTGTACCAGGCGGTGAACGCCGGCCTGCAGCCCCTTTCTATGTGATTCGTTGTTTGCCGGGGAAACGTTAGCCCAGTTCGGACCAATCGGTGATGTTGCCCAGGTAGATGTCACGCACCTGCTCGGAAGTGAGCTCGTCGATGGGAGACTCGTTGTTCACGATGATAGCGATGCCGTCGGTAGCGATAACGGTGTTTACCAAGCCCTGGTCCAGCTCTTCCTGCTTCAGTTCACGGGAAGCCATGCCGATGTCGCACATTCCGTCGATGGTGTTGGTCATGCCGGTGGTGGAGTCGGAAGTCTGCAGCTCGATGGTCACGTTGGGGTTCACAGTCTCATAGGCTTCTTTCAGTTTCTCCATCAGGGGAGACACGGAGGTGGAACCGGAAACAGTCACAGAGCCGGAGGGGTTGGTGCTGGTGAAAGCTTCTGCACCGTCTACCGGGATGTAGCCTTCTTCTTCCACAACGGCCTGGCCCTCAGTGCTCATGATGTAGTTCATGAAGTCCTTAGCGGCTTCGTTGGTCAATTCGCCCTTAGTAGCCACGTTGAAGGGACGGGATACGGTGTAAGTGCCGTTCTCAATGTTCTCAGCGGTGGGTTCCACGCCGTCGATCTTCACGCCTTTCACAGTGTCGTCCAGAGAACCCAGGGAGATGTAACCGATGGCGCCGGTGTTGCCTGCCACAGACTGGATCACAACTTCGGTGGAGTTGGAAATCTCAGCGCTGGTGGTGGTCATGTCGTTGCCTTCCTCGTCGGTAACTTCCAGCAGTTCCACAAAAGCGCCGCGGGTGCCGGAACCATCTTCACGGGAGATCACGGTGATGGGGCCGGAGGCAGAAGTGCCTTCTGCTTGAGCTTCGGAAGAGGAGCCGCTTTCAGAAGCAGTGCTTTGAGAAGCGCTGCTCTCAGAGCTGCTGCCCTGGCTGGAGGAGGAACCGTTATCGCCGCCGCAGCCGGCCAGCATAGAAGCGCACAAGCTGATTGCCAAAATAGCCGAAAGAACTTTTTTCATGGTAATGACCTTCCTTTTGGTTTTTCTAAGTTGTATGTTCTTCGTTTAACCTACGGCCATCATGATAAACATCCTTTGTAAAGTGCGGGAGCCTGAAAATGTAAAATTTGTGTTAAGGCTGAAAGCTTCTGCGTTTCGTCGTAAATTCCCCTTGGCGATTGACAAGATATTGGGAAAAGAGTATGATAATTCCGTGATTTTTTACGCAGAGACCAAGGAAAGTTTCCTGGGAAAGGAAGTGTTTTTTATGAATTTAACATCTTTGCTGTCGCCTTTGGGCATTACCAAGGGATTTCAGGACTGTGAGATTTCCGATATTGTATACGACTCCCGGAAAGCAAGACCGGGCAGCGCGTTCGTTTGCATAAAGGGTTCCGCCTCGGACGGGCACAAGTTCGCAAAGAACGCTGTGGAGGCAGGAACGGTTGTTATCATCGCCCAAGAGCCGGTGGAGGCTATGGGGGCCCAGGTGGTGCTGGTGGAGGATACCCGCAAGGCGCTGGCGCTGATGAGCGCTGCCTTTTTTGGGAATCCGGCGGAAAAGGATATCGCGGTGATCGGCATTACAGGTACTAAGGGCAAGACAACTACCGCTTATATGGTGCGCTCCATCTTAGAGGCCGCCGGCCATAAGACTGGAGTGATCGGTACGATCGGCGTGCTGATCGGCGACGAACTGGTCCCCACGGACAACACCACCCCCATGAGTTACGATATACAAATGTATTTGCGGCGCATGGCAGACGCTGGCTGCGAATACTGTGTGATGGAAGCTTCTTCCATTGGGCTGAAAGATTTGCGCGTCTATGGTTTCCCCTTTGCGGTGGGAGTGTTCACCAATTTTTCTGAGGACCATATCGGCGGCGTGGAGCACAAAGACATGGAAGAATATATGGAAAGCAAGGCGAAGCTGTTCTCTTTGTGCCGCACCGGTGTGATGAACGCCGATGATGCAAGCTTGGAAGGTATCTTGCGGGGCCATACCTGTCAGGTGAAAACCTATGGCTTTGAAAAGCCCGCGGACCTGCGGGGATCGGGTTGCCGCCATTTATCCCGCCCAGGCTTTTTGGGGATCGCATTCGATGTATCTGGCGAAGAGGAATTTACCGCCGAGGTGGATATCCCAGGCCGGTTCAACGCCTATAACGCTTTGGCGGCCATTGGCTGCTGCCATGAACTGGGTATCCCTGTAGAGGCCATGAAGCAGGGGCTGGCTACCGTGAAGGTCAAAGGCCGGGTGGAACCTGTGGCTGTGCCTGGAAACTACACGTTGCTGCTGGACTATGCCCACAATGCTGTGAGCATGGAGAATATCCTTACCACTTTGCGGGAGTACCAGCCCAAACGGCTGATCTGCATGTTCGGCGCGGGAGGCAACCGGCCCAAGGTGCGGCGGTATGAAATGGGAGAAGCCAGCGGCAGGCTGGCGGACTTGTCGGTGATCACCGCGGACAATTCCAGGTTTGAGGATGTGTTGGATATTATTGAGGATATCAAGACCGGCATGGCCAAAACCGACGGCAAGTATATCGAGATTCCCGACAGGCGGGAGGCTATCCGCTGGTGTTTGGAAAACGCCCAGGATGGGGATATCATCGTCCTGGCCGGAAAGGGCCATGAGGATTACCAGGAGATTCAGGGAAAGAAATATCCCTTCGACGAGCGGGTTGTAATTCGGGAACTTCTGGAAGAAATGGGGAAAACTCCCCAAGGATAACATGTGGAATACCCCAAAGGAATTCAGCGTTCGCGTGGAGGGCGTATATATAATGAAACGTAAAGAACTCCTTTTCCAAGTCCTCTCCGCGTTGCGGAAGATGAACACGTCACTGGAAGATCTGGAAGATGGGCCAACAGTTATATTAGTTGCCAATGGACGGAGAGCAATTCCAGTAAGGGTTTTCAAAACCGGGGACTGCTTAAAAATTTCCACAGGCAAAGTGTTGAAACGCACAACGAAAATACCCTTGGAAAGTTTGTGTGAAACGGACCAGTTGGGGCCGTTTCATGGATAATAAATAGATTTTCATAGAGAAAGGAATGTGGGAACATGGACAAAAACATCACTTTGGAACAGCTGGAAACCTACGAGAAGGCGTTTGACGGGGACCTGGCTAAAAAAGTGGCTATGCGCGCCGTGACCAACTGCGGTGTGGTGAAGGCTGCCACCAACAGCGAGGTTTACCGCCAGGACCGCCACCAGTTCTCGGTTTCTCTGGAACAGGGCAAGATCACCAACCAGAAGCAGAGCGGCCGGTGCTGGATGTTCGCCGCGCTGAATACCATGCGTTTCGCCGTGATGAAAAAGCTGGACCTGGATACTTTTGAGCTTTCTCAGAACTATACCTTGTTTTATGACAAGCTGGAAAAGGCCAACTATTTCTTGGAAAGCATTCTGGAAACCATGGATGAGCCCACCAACGGGCGGGTCATCGCCCACCTGTTGATGGCTCCGCTCAACGATGGCGGCCAGTGGGATATGTTCTGCAACCTCATCGATAAATATGGCGTAGTGCCCAAGGACGCTATGCCCGAGACCGCTTGTTCCTCCGCCACCCGGGAGATGACCGGCTATATGACCCGGAAGCTGCGGGAGTTCGCCTGCACGCTGCGCACCGGCTATCAGAACGGCAAGACCATCGACCAGCTGCGGGGCGAAAAAAACGCCATGATGGAGACCATCTACAACATGCTCTGCATCGCTCTGGGCAAACCGCCCAAGACCTTCACCCTGGAAGTTCGGAACAAAGAAAAGAAGTTTATCCGGGACGAGAACCTTACCGGCAAGGAATTCTTTAAAAAATACATTGGATGGGAGCTTTCCGATTATGTGAGCTTGATCAACGCTCCCACCGCTGATAAGCCTTATCACAAGACTTACACGGTAAAGCTGCTGGGCAACGTGGTGGAAGGCCGGCCCGTAAAGTATTTGAACCTGCCGGTGGAAGAGCTGAAGAAGGCCGCCATCGCCCAAATGCAGGATGGGCATCCTGTATGGTTCGGTTGTGACGTGGGCCAGTGCTCCCTGCGGGAAGGCGGCGTGATGGATTTGGACGCGATCAAAGCGGGAGAGCTTTTCGGCACAGAGTTCGCTATGGACAAAGCCCAGCGCTTGGACTACGGCGAGAGCCTGATGACCCATGCTATGGTGTTCCAGGGCGTGGACCTGGATGAAAACGGCCAGCCCCTGCGGTGGCGTGTGGAGAACAGCTGGGGCAAGGATGCCGGCGAGGACGGCTATTATGTGATGAGCGACGCTTGGTTCAGCGAGTATACATATCAAGTGGTCGTGAACAAAAAGTATCTGAGTTCCCAGCAGGCAGCCGAACTGGCGCAAGAGCCTATCGAGCTGGAACCTTGGGACCCCATGGGCTCTTTGGCCTGAATGGGGATGAAAAAACACCACTGGGGTGACTTATGCGAATTAAAATTTCTGATATCCTGAAAGCTACAGGAGGAAAACTTCTGTGCGGAGACGAAGGGGTCGTGGTGACCTCTTTTATTACCGACAGCCGCCAAGCTAAGGCGGGGGCCATGTTTGTGCCCATCCGGGGAGAGCGGGCCGACGGCCACGATTATATCCCCGCAGTGCTGGAAGCGCCTGCCGCCGCTACCTTTACCGACCATGAGATACCCACTGGGGAAAAGCCTATTGTGTTGGTAAAAGATTGCCGTGAGGCGCTGCAAAAGACGGCAGCCTGGTATCGGGACCAGTTCCAGATCCCTGTGGTGGGAATTACCGGCAGCGTGGGAAAGACTACCGCGAAAGAAATGGTGGCCCAAGCTTTGTCGGCGGCTTTTCGGGTGATGAAGACCGCCGGAAATCAGAACAGCCAGGTCGGGGTGCCAATCACCGTTTGCGGGCTGCGCAAGGACCACACTGCCGCTGTGGTGGAGATGGGTGTGAGCATGCCGGGAGAGATGTCCCGTATCGCGGCGGTCGTAAAGCCTACCTGCGCTGTTATGACGAACATAGGCGTCTCCCACATCGAGTTTATGAAAACCCGGGAGAATATCCTGCGGGAAAAAGCCCATATCGCCGATTATCTGCCAATAGGCGGTGCGCTGTTTGTCAATGGGGATGACGATCTTCTGCCCACCTTAAAAGAAACCCTGGGGAACAAGGTGGTCACCTTTGGCCTGGGGCCCAACTGCGATTGGCGGGCCTATGGCTTAAACGAAGCTGACCGGGGCACCTTTTTCACCTGTCAGGCTCCTTCGGGAGAGCGGACGGAACTGTTTGTCCCCGCTGCTGGGGAGCACAACGTGCGCAACGCGTTGGCGGCTATGGCGGTAGCCCGGTATCTGGGGGTCCCGGCCGAAGACGCTGTGCGGGCCATTTCTGCCTATAAAGCGCCGGCCATGCGCCAGCAGGTGATGGAGGCAAACGGCTTGCTCATCATCGACGACAGCTACAACGCCAGCCCTGATTCTATGCGCAGCGCCATCGACGTGCTTGCCAGCCGGAAAATCTCCGGACGGCGGGCGGCAGTGCTGGCAGATATGCTGGAGCTGGGGGATTTCGCCCAACAGGGTCACTATGAGGTGGGAGAGTACGCCCGGGAGAAGGGCGTTGACCTGCTGATAGGCATTGGACCTTTGTCGAAAGAAATCGTGGCGGGATACGGTAAAGGCGGCTTGTGGTTTGAGACAAACCAGCAGGCGATTGCCTATTTGAAAGAAGCGCTCCAAGAAGGGGACGCCGTGTTGGTGAAAGGCTCCCGGGGGATGCAGACCGACCAAATCGTAGCTGCCTTAAAAGAGTGAGGGGAACAGGATGAATACTGCGGAACAGATAAGATCGTTGTGCAAAGGGTTGCAGCATGTGGGTATTCCCACCAATGACCTTGGAAAAACAGATGCTTTTTACAAGAGCCTTGGTTTCGAGGAGGTCTATCGCACCCGCAATGAAGCAGCCGGTGAAGACGTAGCCTTTTATCGGCTAGGGGATTTGACTTTAGAGGTCTATCAAAACGGGAAAGCGGCGCTGTGTTCCGGAGCCATCGACCATATCGCCATCGATGTTACCGATGTGGAATCGGTTTACGCCCTGGTGGGAGAATTGGGGTATTCCGTTGTCAGCGATGGCATCGAATCCTTGCCATTCTGGGAACATGGCGTCAGATATTTCATTATTCTGGGGCCAAATGGGGAACGAGTAGAGTTTAACCAATATTTGTAATGGGATAAAACAAAAGAGAGCCCTCTCCTTTGAGAAGGCTCTCTTTTTGTAACTGTATGTACACCGGATTCAACGGTAATAGGCATGAGGCTGCATACTGAGGAATTGGTGGAGTATCACGCTGTTGAGTTGGTTGTAATATTGCAGGTAATCTTTTTTCTTTTGGTTTTCCATGTGGTTTTTTGCTTGGAGCAGCTTCCATTTGACACAATTCTTGTGGCAGCCTTCGCAGTAGCGGTTGCATGTGGACTGGCAGGGAATCATAATGGTATTCTCCTTTCTTTGCAAACAAAAACAGCCGTCCATTACCGGAAACTGGCGTTGGAGCGCACGGATCCCCGGTAAGGCGGCTGTTGAGTTTTGCGGGCGGATACGGTGCCCGCTTGTTGGCGGGTCCAGATGAAAAACGCGGCCATTGGCGCGCACCCCCTTGCAAAAGGTCTGGTTTTAGTATAGCAGGTCCAAAACAAGAAATCTATCAAACTTTTGTTAAAAAAATATTTCTTGCTGCCCTGGGATGATTTTTTACCGACCTCTAAGAAATAGATATGCCCGCTTCAGCAGGGCGATTTAAAGATTTATGAGGTAGCGGAAAAAGTAGGTTACAGCAATGTAGATCACTTTTCTACCAAATTTAAAAAATACGAAGGGGTCAGCCCTGCGGAATATCGCAGACAGATGAAGGAGGGCTGAGCGTGTTTCAAAAAAAGATCCGGAGAATCCCCTTTCTCAGCCGGATGCAGATCAAAAACCAGATTTACTTCGTTTTTTGTTTGACAGTCGTATTCCCCGTGATGCTTTTAGGCTTTTTTACCATCCGGCATACGGCGGAAATCCTGTATGACCGGGCCTATCAGCAGCTAGAATCGGACAATACCAGAGCGAAATCCGTTTTGTTTGATGTCACTTTAAACTTTTACAGTATCTCAGATGATATCATTGCCGACAGTACTTTGAAAAGCATTTTGCAGAAAGATTACGCTTCCGCGGCGGAAGCTCGGTCTGCCCGTGAATCTTATGGCCGTTTGGCTACAACCCTTTCCAACAACGCTTCTATTTCTTCTATTTGCGTGTATACGGAAAACGATACGTTCCCAGTGGAGGGGCAGATTCAATCCGCAAATTCCGAACAAGTAAAGGACTGGTTCCAGCAGGTTCGGATTCCGGGAAGCGTTTATTGGGAGACCAGTGTTTCGGAACAATCCGGGACAGGTGAATCGGAACTGACAATGGTGCGCTCTTTCCCTTTTACCGATCGGGAATATTCCGCTATTCTGGTAATACGCATGAGCAATAACTATGTGAAGAACCGTATCCAGAATAACCAGCTTTTTATTTCTCTTTCGCTGAACCAGCAGCCCATCTTTTTCTGCACCCAGCGTTCTTTGCAAGGGACGTTGGAGACGGCCCCCATCGACTATGATACACGGCTGTTTCAAAGCAGCGGAAAACTGGAATATCAGGGGAAACAGGCCTTTTCGTATATTTCCAGTTTTATTCCTTACAAAGCGGAAAACACATTTTTGTATTTTACTTCTTTAGACTTTGACGCCCCTGGATATATCACAAATTTCTGGCTGCTGAGCGTGTTGGTGCTGGTGATTGCCATTGTGGTACCGTACATGGTGATTTTAATGTTTACAAACTACTTTACCAAACGCATTGCTCATTTGAAAAACGCCATGCACGACGCTGCCCAAGGGGATTTTGACACTATAGGTCCCTTTAAGGGGGATGACGAACTTTCTGTTATTTTTGTAGACTTGCAGAATATGATTGCCAACGTGCGGGAACAGCAAGCCAAAATTTACCGATCTCAGCTAAAGGAACAAGAGCTTGTAAACCGACAGCAAAAAATGGAATTCAAGTTGTTGGCCAGTCAGATCAACCCGCATTTTATTTACAACACGTTGGAGACTATTCGCATGATGGCCTTGTGCGAAGGCGCCAAGGATGTGGCCAGCGCTACTGCCTTGTTTGGGAAAACCATGCGCTATGTGTTGGAAAACACCGGCACAACCCAAACCACTTTGGATAAGGAGCTGGGATATATCGAGAATTACCTGGCTATTCAAAAATTGAGGTTTGATGAAAAAGTGAATTATACGCTGGAAATACCAGATTCTTTTTCACCGGCCCAATATCAGATTTTACCGCTGCTGTTGCAACCTATTGTGGAAAATTCCATTTCCCACGGAATCAAAGAGAGTCCTCGTAAGGGGATAATTCGTATTTCTGTGGAGCCTCAAGAAGAGGAGCGGCGGCTGGTGATCCGCATTGAGGATAACGGCGTGGGCATCCCCCAGGAAAAAGTAGAGGACTTGCGCAACCATATTGCCGGAAAAGACGGGGAAATGGTCACCTCTAATATTGGTTTGTTCAATATTTACCAGCGTATCAAGCTGTTCTATGGAGGAGAGTACGGCATGACTTTAGAAAGCCGGGAGGGACAGGGAACCCGTTTTACATTGACATTTCCTTTACAGCCCGTGTAACTGATAAGACATAAAGAAAGACCACCTTTCCAAATTGGGAAGGTGGTCCTTCTGATTTCGTGAGGAAAACTCACGCGTAATGTTTCATTATTCCAATACTGCTTTCCAAGCGTCGCGTTTGGCTTGAGCGTTTGCTTCGTCTACAGCGTAAACGTCGTCATAACCAAGGCCCTTGGCGGTTTCGATCATTGCCTGGATATACTGCTCGCACTCTTCATCCGTGGAGGCGAAGATAGCTTTCCAAGTGTTTTCCACGATTACAGAACCAACCTGGGAACGCAGTGTGGCAATCTCAGTAGAGTCGGCTTCGGGAGCAAAGGAAATACCGGGAGATACCATCAGCTCATTTTTCTGAGTGAGGAAATCAATGGCATTTTCAGCGCCCATGTGCTCTTTCCATTTTTCCATGGCCGGGTTGGTGGTCAGTTCGGCGTAAGAATCCCACATGGTGGGGGCATACAGAACACCGGTTTCGGGGTTTACATCACCAGCGGAAATGAACTTGTAGCCCAACTTGGAACCGCCGTCTTTCCAAGAACCGCCGCCGTATTCTTCAGGCATGGTGCCATCACCGTCCACAAAGCACTGTTTGCCCAGATCGGTAAGGACAGGCTCGCCATCTTCAACGGTATACAGCACGCCCTCAGGACCGCAGTAACGGTCAGTGGCGCAAGCGATTCCTTCGGGAGAATAGAGCCAGTTGATGAAGTCTACCATGCGCTGGGGGTCTTGAGCCTTGCTGCCCACCATCATGACAACCTCGGTGTTACCCACATTGTAAGCGCCCCACTGACGAGTTGTGGCGTCTTTCAGCTCTGCCATATACATGCCTTTGCCTTCGGAGGTATGAGCGTCGGTGTTATAGGCCACGGCGCCATGCCAGGGCAGCTGAGAATACAAAACAGCGCCATCAGCATATTTGCCGGTCAGGGTATCGTAGTTTTGTGTGGTGGATTCGGGATCGAGGATGCCCATCTGGTTGGCTTTGTTATAGAACCGGATTGCGCGCATATACTCGGAATCTTCGTCCAGCATGTTCTGGATCTCACCGGAACCATCGGCTTTATGGAAAGCGTAGCCAACGCGGTCGTAACCATACATAGAGCTCAGCTCAGCCACGTTGGAAGCGTAAGCGCCGTCCCAGTCTTTAAACAGGGAAATACCGTAAACGGGCTGGCCGGAATCGCTGGTGCCTGCCAGGTCCTGCATATCTTTCAAAATGGGGAGCAGGTCTTCCAGGGTGTTGATTTCCGGATATCCCAGCTGCTCATACAGATCCCAGCGGATATATAAAGCGGAGTTGGGCTCCAGGCCTGCCAGAGACTCTGTAGGCTCACGGGTAGAAATCTCAGAAGGAACGCACCACAAGCCTTCTTCTTCCACGTTGTTCTGGCTGGTGTATTCCCACGCGGCCGGCGCCCACCTGGCTGCATAAAAAATTCCCCTCTATCGATATAGTGGACCGTAACGGCATTCGCCAAAACGCCCATTACCGATATATGGAAGATGTAGGCGACCCCCATTTTCAGGAATACGCCTACAGGCTGGCGGCGAAAATGGCCCAGCGGTATGCTTCCCATCCGGCACTGATGGCGTTTGGAATGTGCAACGAGCTGGGCTCTGGCTTTATTTCTTACAGCCCCACTGCCAGAGAGCGGTTTGTGGCTTGGCTGAAACGGCGGTATTGCACTTTGGAAACGTTGAACCACGCCTGGGCTTCCCACCGTTGGAGCCGGAAGCTGCAATCCTTTGAGCAAGTGGATTTCCCGATTGGCGGGGAAGTGGTAGGAGCTCCGGAACGGTATTTGGATATGCGGCGGTTTTTCTCGCAAGAGCTGGTGGAATATATGGCGGGTTTGAAAGACACCGTGAACCGGTTCGCGCCGGGAATCCCTGTGTCTTCCAACCATTGGGCGGAAAACCCGGCGGTAGGCTTTGACTACAACCACAGCTGGCGCCGTTTGACAGATTTTTCCGGCCAGGGTTTTTATCCGGGAATCAATCCGGAAGATGAGAAAGGGATTATAGGAGCTTGTTTCTGCAATGTTCACCGGGCGGTAGAAAATCCTTTGCCCGACTGGAACCTGGAATTCCAGGTAGGGGGAAACGGCGGTTATGGATGCCCTCGAAAGGCCATGCGCATGTACGCTTACCTCACCTATATCTATGGCAGCCAAGCTATCCTGGCCTGGACCTGGAGGTCTATGCTGGGAGGGGAAGAGCAGTATCTTTTTGGCTTGCTGGACCATGACGGCGAGCCCAGCTGGAAGCTTTGGGAATTCCGGCAGATCGCGGAAGAAGCCAAGCTTCTGGAAGAGAAACGCCTGTTTCCGAGAAAACGACAGCCTGAGATAGCGATCGCTTATTCTTTTGAAGATCTGCTTATCAGCGAATATGCCAAGGATTACTATACGGTTTCCCATCGTGATCAGGCGGTGGAAGCCTTCACCGCAGCTTACCGGCTGAACCGCGACTGCGCCTTGGTGGATTTGCGGGAGATTGAAAACCAATACCGTGTGCTCATTCTTCCCGGCAACGCTGAGATGACCCCGGAGACAGAGGCTTCCATCCGAAAGCAGTTGGAAGGCGGCGCGACGGTTATTATGACCGCTTTTTCCGCCAAAGTGGACGAAAATAATCAAGTGTTCGATACCTCCCTGCCAGGCAGATTGTGCGATGTGTTTGGAGTAAAAGTCCGGGGATTTGACCGGGCTGTGACCCATGTTTCCGCGGTTAACGTGGGAAGCCTGGAAAAGACGCCCATGAAGCTGCTGCGGCGAAAAGTCTCTATTGGCAAGAATGGGGAAACCTGGCTGGATGAGATCAATTATCACGAGTTTTTGGAGCTTACCACAGCCCAGCCGCTTGTGGAATATGAAGGAGCAGAAGGGCCATTTACTACGGCGATTAGCTGTAACCCTTATGGAAAAGGAAAAGCAATCTATGTGGGCGTTCCCGCCGACGAAAAAATGCTGCGCAAACTGTTGGAAGATGTTTGCGCTATCAAACCGGCGTTCAACGGGTTGCCTTTGGGAATTGCCGCCAGGGCGTTGGATGAGGACAAGACTCTCTATGTGAACACCACGAGAGAACCTTTAACCTTCCTTGGGGAAGGACGGGGCTTGTTTACCGGCAAGGAATATAAGGGCCAAGTATGTCTGCCCCCCTATGAGGTGGAACTTTTAGAGCGTTAATGATTTTGTTTCGGGGCTTATATGGAAAAAAGAAATTGAATATAGTAATCTCCCAAAAGAAAATGGAAAGGAAACATAACCAATGAAAACGTTTTTTCAAGATAAGCAAGGGAACCCTCTGCTGCTCACCGGCTTACAAAGCCACAATTCTTCTACAGGCAGTCCAATGATGGAGCAAACAATCCGCGCTATCCGGGAATTTCACGGCAATCTGCTGGAAGCCCCTGTCTATTGGTATTGGCTGGAACCGGAAGAAGGCGTTTATGATACAACCCATGTGCGGGAATTGATCCACACGGCACGGGAAGCGGGATTGTATTTGGTAATCCTCTGGTTTGCCACCAACAAAAACGGCCATCCCAACTATGTGCCGGAATATGTGAAAATTCGCCCCGATATCTATCGTCTGGCGGTGGAGCCCGATGGCTTGCCGGTTCCTTCTATGTCTCCCCACTGCCAGGCCACTATGCGCGCGGATCAGCGGGCGTTTGTGGAACTGATGAAGTGCATTAAAGAGGAAGACGAGGATTATGGCACCGTGTTGGCGGTGCAGGTGGAAAATGAAGCTGGTTTGGGAGGAACAGACCGGGATTATTCCGATGAGGCGCAGCAGGATTTTGAAAAGCCTGTGCCGGCAGAGCTGGATGGCGTGGAGATCGAGGATAGCGGCGCTTCTTTAAAAGATAATTCCTGGCGGGGACGGTTTGGCCGCTATGCCAACGAAGCGTTTACCGCGTGGTATCAAGCCAGATACATTGATGAGATCGCCGCTGCAGGAAAACAGGTTTATAACATTCCCATGTATGTAAACGCTATGCTGGGTTTCCCTTACAGCGAGGGGGGCATGGCCTATAATTCCGGCGGTCCGGCGGTGCGGGTGCTGGATATTTGGAAAAAAGCGGCCCCTTCCATTGACCTGCTTTGCCCGGATATTTATACTCCCGCTCGTGACCATTATACCCATTTCTGCGAAGCGTACCGTCGAGAAGATAATGCCTTGTTTATTCCTGAAAGCGGTTTTGTAGGAACTGCGGCAGCGCTGAATGTGATTCGTGCCGCGGCGCAATATGAGGCTGTTGGTATTTGCTGCTTTGGCGCGGAAAGCACGTTGGATGAGGAAGGAAATTTGCGGGAAGACGTAAAGGATACAGCGGTTTCTTTCCAGATGGTGCGCAATATTGCCCCGCTGTTGGTAAAATACCATGGCACAGGGAATATCCACCCGATCATCCAAGATGAATTTATGGCTGAGCAGCTCATCCAGCTTCCAGATTACCGGATTACCGCCCATTTTGATGTTCGCCGCAGAATTCCGGATACCCGTGAAACACTGCCGCGCGGCCGGGGTATTTTGGTACAGACCGGGGAAACGGAATTTTATCTTACCGGCGACAACGTGGCGTTGGATTTTGTTTCCCGTCCAGGACCGAATGAAGAAATGCCCCGTTTCTGGATGGCCTGCCGGCAATCGAACCAGCTGAACTTCCTGACGGTGGAAGAGGGCCATTTTGAAGGGGACAAATGGGTGGTAGATTTCCGACGCAATGGGGACGAAACCAATTATGAGCTTTACGCCCGTAAGGGGGAGGTTGTGCGTATCCGCTTGAACCCCACCATGGGGGTCAAGGGGAAAGTAAATTGACCTTTGTTTTCATAAAAATATTGTAGTTTTGTTTTGGGGATAAAATAGAAAATGTCTGCCGTGGAAAGTTTGTCCATGGCAGGCATTTTTGTTTTTATATCAATAGGGCTGCTGTGCTTGCTGGGATTCTTGGGCCAGCGTTTTTCGCAGGCAGGTGAGAAAGGTATCCGCGGCTTTGGAAAACACTTGATAGTTTTTCCAAACCACATAAGCCGAAGCTTCCAGGCGCGGGGAAAGGGGCCGAAAGCAGAGGGAAGTCCCCTGGGTATGGATAAGTTTATCCAGGCATAAGGCATAACCCAACCCTTCTTCCACCAGAAGGGAAGCATTAAACACCAGGTTGTATGTGGCGACCACGTTCAGCTGGGAATATTCCCGGTGAAGCCAGCGAGATAACAGATGGCTCCCTCCCCGCTGATGGGATACGATCAAAGGCTTGTCCCATAAGTCTTGGGGGGAGATGGTTTCCTGTTTTGCCAGCGGGGAATCTTCCGGCATCAGCACACCCCAGGTGTCCTTGGCGGGAAGGGCCAGGGACTGGTATTTTTGAGGGTCGGTCTCCCCGAACAGCAGCCCAAAGTCGATCAGCCCTTTATCTAGGCGTTCCAAAACATATTCGGCGTTGCCGCTGGAAATGCGGTAGCGGATTTCCGGATAACGAGGTTGAAGCGCCTTGGCGACCTTGGCAAAATAGCGGACAATATCTGTTTCTCCGGCGCCAATAGCGATTTCGCCCACCACCGTCTCGTCAGAGTGGGTGATCTCTTCTTCCGCCTTGTGGACAAGGGAGAGAATTTCTTCCGCCCGTTTCCGCAGAATCATCCCTTCTTCCGTAAGGGTGATTTTCCGGGAGCCTTTCGAGCCCCGGATCAGCAGTTGTTTGCCCAACTCTTCCTCCAAAGCTTTGAGCTGTGTGGAAAGCGTGGGCTGGCTCAGGTGCAGGGACTGGGCTGCCGCGGAGATATTTTGTTCTCTGGCTACTGCTAGAAAATATTGCAAAACCCGAAGTTCCATTTTAGACCTCCTTTCTTTGCATAAGTATGCCATATAGATTCATAAGTTTCAACTATAAAAATCTATTTGTAATAAGTAATTGCTATTTGATTTTCTTAGACTTATACTAGATACCAGAACAAACTGAAAAGATTTGGAAATGAGGCGGTTTTTGTGAAAGCATGGGCTTCCAAACCGAACGTGGTTCAAAATCTGCGGGACGCCGGATGCTGTAGCAGGGTTGTAGAGGAGTTCCTGTCCTTAGGGGCGCGTGGGGATACAAACGGGCAGCTGCGGCTGCTTTCACAGCACCGCCAACAGTTGCTTGATACAGTCCACCGAAAAGAACAGCAGATATGCTGCTTGGATTATCTGGTGTATGAAATGGAAAAAGGCGGAGAAACGGAAACGCCTGCGAAAGAGGGAGGTTATTCTGATGAAAACCATTGAAAACCAAACATTTGACCAGGAACGTGCCCTTTATGGAAGCGTTCAGGTGTTGGTGAAGGATTGTTCCTTCGACGGCCCTGCGGATGGGGAAAGCGCGTTCAAAGAATGCCGGCAGGTGGAGGTGGATCACTGCTTTTTTAACCTGCGCTATCCTTTCTGGCACGACGAGGAGCTGAATATACGCAATTCGGAAATGACAGGGTCTTGCCGGGCGGCGCTGTGGTATTCCCATCACATCCACATTGAGGATACGAAACTGCATGGGATCAAGGCGCTGCGGGAATGCTCAGATGTCACTATGACCGGCTGCGATGTGGATTCCCCGGAGTTCGGCTGGTCGGTGAAAGGCATAGAGATGGCTGGCTCCACTGTCCAAAGCGAATACTTCATGATGCGCTCCCAAGGGCTGCGCTTCCGTGATGTAAGCTTGAAAGGAAAATACTCCTTTCAATATATTGAGGATTCCCAGTTCGAGAATTGCCGGTTTGACACGAAAGACGCCTTCTGGCACGCTAAAAACGTGGTGGTACGTGACAGCGTGGTGAAAGGGGAATATCTTGCCTGGTAGTGTGAGAACGTCACATTTGAGAACTGTGAGATCATAGGTACTCAGCCCTTGTGCTATTGCAAAGGTCTAAAGCTTATAAACTGCCGCATGGTAGATACTGACTTGGCTTTTGAACGTTCTGAGGTGGAAGCCACCATCACTACGCCGGTGATCAGCATTAAGAACCCCATGAGGGGCCGCATCGTGGTCCCCCAAGTGGGAGAGGTGATACGGGACTTGGATGGGGCGTTGGGAGAAGTTGTGGTGCAACGTCCGTGACCCCAAAATCTTTTTACCAGGCAAAAACGCCCCTGGAGCAGCTTAAAAACAGGCTGCGCCAGGGGCATTTTTTCTTTTAGTGGACTTATTCAAAAAACCATGCTCAAGGCAGTAATTTTGGATTTTAGAAGGCATTTCTGCCGTTTGGATTGGCGTTAAAACACCCAGGCGTTGCCGCCTTCATCGTCCTCGTCATCGGGGATGGTGTGGTTGAGCTGGAAAGGCGGTTTGTATTTTTCCACAAGAGGCAGAAGTTCATCATGCATATTCTCTTGCACGGCGCATGTATCGTCAAACACCATGGTGAGCGTTTTCTCTGCTGTGCAGGGGTCCCATTGAGGCAGGCCCTCTACGTTGGGATCGCCGGTGCGGGCAAAGTTTACAAAAGCGCCTGTCATGACCCGCTCCAGTTCTTCCCATCCCTTTTGATGGCAAATGGGGATCAACTCGCCGTTATGGAAGAAATAAGGGATGTCCGAACAATGCCAGGCAGCGCGGCCGCCGTCGTAATCGAAAACCTTCGCGAACATGTAATTGTAAACAGGCGCGCTGGCTTCTTTGGCTTTTTTCTTTATGTACTTCACAGTATCCGGCAGGAAGAACGTTTCCAAATCTGTGGCGTAGATTTCGCTGGTATTTGGATACGCTTTGCGGAAAGCGGTCAAAATCTTTTCGCCGCCTTCTTCGCCATAAAGCTCCTTCACATATTTTTCCTGTTCCGCCACGGTGAGCTGGGAACGATCGCCATAATCATGTACGATGCCGAACTCCGCGATGACTGTGCCCACCATGGTGGGGATTTTCAAAGAGGCAGGGGAGAAATCGCCTTGCAGCGGATCGCAGGTGTAATATTCGTTGGGAACGGGGGTCCAGTTGACACGTTTGCCTTGGCGTTCCATAGTTTTGCAAGCTTTATTGACTGCCCAGATGAATTGGGGAACCGGAACTTTTTCCAATTTCTCCGCGTCTTTTTCCTCGATGCGCAGATTCTTCAAAATCTCCAAAACCAGTTCTTTCGGAGTGCAGTCGGAAGCGAAATCATTGCTGGGGATAACGCCGGACATGACGATCATCTTGTGGAACAAGCCCTCGGCTTCGGGAATCTGCCCTAATACCGTTACTTTTCCGCCGCCGCCGGATTGCCCGAAAATCGTCACATTTTCCGGGTCTCCGCCAAAGCAGGAGATATTATCTCTTACCCAGCGTAAAGCTTCCACCAGATCGGCCATTCCCACGTTGACGGAATTCTTATATTTATCCCCGAAATCGGACATGTCCAGATATCCGAAAGCGTTGAGCCGGTGGTTGACTGTGACGACCACCACGTCATCCTTTTTCGCCAGATTGAAGCCGTCGTAGCAGACCTGCTCAATAGCGGAGCCAGCGGAGTAGCCGCCGCCGTGGATCCAGAACATAACGGGCTTTTTAGCGGATGGGTCGCAGTCGGTAGTCCAAACGTTCAAGTATTGGCAGTGTTCCGAAGAAGGCCAGAAGCGATGGGGGATCATCACTTCCCCGGCAGGCATGGGCTCGTTGAGGACAGGGCAGTTCATGCCATAGCTGCCGGCATCCCGCACGCCATCCCAGGGCTCTACAGGCTGGGGCATCTGAAAGCGTTTGGCTTTTGCATAGCGGATGCCGTAAAAGTGGTTTACGCCGTCAAACAGGAAGCCCCGAAGCTTTCCCTTAGGGGTAGAGACAATGGGGCTGGTTTTGCTCATCACGAACTCTTTCATAAAATGAAATACCTCCCACTATATAAAATTATATTTATTTTATATAGTATTGTACTATGTAATAGTGTTGATTTCAACCGTTTTTTGAGGAGATACACTTAAAAATATAGCAAAAACTACTCGGGTTAGAAGAACGTCTGGCCGATAGCTTTCTCCGCCGAGAAGCGAGATGTTTTTTGCGTTGAAAGAGAAAGCGCAGAACGCCGGGAAGATTGAGAAAATATTCCGGCTTATAATCACAGTAATGTTAAAAGTCAGAGCCCGCCAAAGTGAGGGGAATAGTTTCTTCTAAAGTTGCTTGAATAAACTTTCCTTTGTAGCAGAAAGTGAATTTCCCATTTCCTGGTGTGGTTTTCGTGAAAGTTGCTTGTTCTAATTTCCCGTTTGTGAATTTTATATCCACCGTTATGCCGCCACGCGCCCGCAACCCTTTGATACTACCGTTGGCAAAAGCAGTGGGAAGAGCGGGCAGCAAAAGGATTTGCCCGTTCCAGCTTTGGAGAAAAAGCTCGGCGATGCCAGCGCAGGCCCCGTAGTTAGAATCGATCTGGAAAGGGGGATGCCCACCAAACATATTGGGGTAAGAACCGCCTCCGGAAAGGGAAATCTGGGATATGCCGCTATGAATAGGGCGAAGCTGCTTTTTTAACACCTTGTAGGCCCGTTCTCCGTCTTGCAGGTGAGCCCACAGACTGATGCGCCAAGCTAACGCCCATCCCGTGCTCTCATCACCGCGCAGTTCCAAAGTGCGGCGGCATGCTTGGGCTAATTCGGGAGTGGTTTCAGGGGTGATCTGATGGCCTGGATATAGTGGATAAAGGTGGGAAGTGTGGCGGTGTTCCGGGTCCGATTCTTTCAATTCCTCGTTCCATTCCAGCAGTTCTCCTCGGGAGCCAATCTTAAATTCCGGCAGATTTGACAACGCTTTCTGCAATTCGGAGGAGAGATCAGCATCTATATCCAGAATACGGCAGCAAGCCGCGGCATTTTCTAAAGTTTCCCGCACAATAGACATGGTCATGGTTGTGGTTTCAGCCACGGCGATGTGTTCTCCCTGATAAATGAAAGTGTTTTCCGGAGAAGTGGAGGGCGAAAACATTAACTGTCCCTCTGTGTTCTCGGTGAGTACATCCAAAAAGAAACGGGCGGCGTCTCGGATAATGGGGTAGCCGGTTTTGCGCAGGTATTCTTTATCGTCGGTAAACAGATAATGGTCATACGCGTGGGCGCTCAGCCATCCTGCGGAAAGCGGCCAGAACGCGTAACTGGCGGTACCCTTGCCATGCTCCCCAACAGGGTTGGATAGGCCCCAAATATCGGTGTTATGGTGCGATACAAAACCGCGGGCCCCGTAATGTGTTAAAGCGGTATGGGCGCCGGTAAACCGGAGGGTATCACAGAGAAATGCCAGTAAAGGCTGATGGAATTCTGGCAAGTTGGCGGTTTCAACAGGCCAGTAGTTCATTTCAGTGTTGATGTTGATGGTAAAATTGGAACTCCAGGCAGCACGCAAATGATGATTCCAAATTCCCTGTAGGTTGGTGGGCTGGGTGCCGGGACGGGAGCCGGAAATAATAAGGTAGCGCCCATATTGATACAGCAAAGCGTAACGCTGGGGGTCTACATCTTCATCCCAGCGGGCCAAACGCTGAGGTGTAGGGATATCGTCCTCATCAGGTCCCAGTTCCATGGAGACTCTGTCGAAATAGAAGCGGTAATCTGCTACATGGCGATGCATTGTCTCTGGCCAT
The DNA here is from genome assembly GCA_904419785.1 of uncultured Neglectibacter sp. GTDB lineage: Bacteria > Bacillota > Clostridia > Oscillospirales > Acutalibacteraceae > Acutalibacter. The sequence goes on along the minus strand of CAJFSY010000003.1, from coordinate 51,931 downwards.
TTTATTTTGCGAAACCAGCTTATTTCTCATATTTTGGGAAGGTGAGGTCCCACGGACGCCCCTTCCCGAAGAGAAGCTGAAAGGGTTATGGTCATTGGCGCCGCGGAGTTGTCTGCTGAAAGGCGTTCCAGCATAAGCCGGGCGGCCTGCATCCCAATTTGTTCCATAGGCTGGATAACAATCGTCAGCGATGGACGAAATACTTGGGAAAGGTCCATAATATTGTCAAAACCCACAACGGAAATTTCCTCCGGGATTTTTATCCCGCCTTTATTCAAAGCAATCAAAGCGCCAAGGGTCATCTCGTAGTTTGTCACAAATACTGCTGTCATGTTATTGGGGTCTTTCAGCAGCCGTTTTACTTGTCTGTAGCCGCCTTCCACAGTAAGAGAAGCCCGCGCTACAAGGGTTTCATCGTAAGCAATGCCGTATTCCTCCAAAGCTTCACGATACCCGCGTAAGCGCATATCCGCCGTATATACTCCCTCCGGCCCAACCACAACCCCAATTCTGCGGTGCCCGGCTTCCAAGAGCCGGCGAACCGCCCCCCGGGAAGCGCTTTGGTTGTCGATAAGCACACAACTGGCTATGCCGTTTAAATCTTCCAAAGGGCGGTCTAACAGCAGTATGGGAACATTGTGTTCCACTGCCGGCCGCAGGTGCTTGCTGTTGTTCCCCATGGGGATGTTGATGATACCATCCACCTGTTTGTTTAACAGAAATTCTACAGAACGGGCTTCCTGTTCCAGGCTGTTTTGGGAATCGCAGATGATCACGCTGTATCCATGTTTTTGCAGCATTTGCTCAATGGTGGAAACAATTTTCATATTGAACAAGTTTGCCAGTTCGGGAAGAACCATGCCCACTGTGCGGCTCTTTTTTGATTTTAACCCCCGTGCGTATTCATTCACGTGGTAATCCAGCTTTTTGATGGCGTCTTCAATAGCCACCCGGTTTTTTTCACGCAAGCTGCCCCCGTTGAGATATTTTGAAATAGTAGCGAGGCTCAATCCGGTTTCCCGGGCGATATCTTTGATGGTAGCGGCCATAGGCAATCTTCCTTATCAATAATATAGAAACGTTGTTAGTTGGATAGTGTCAAGATAACACAAATTTATGGCTCTGTCAAATAAATAAGGCTGATAAATAGGGAAAATAGTAAATTTGCAAAATACTAAAACGTTTTGTTTTGATCTTGCTCAAATATGGTAAAAATTATGGATTCGTTCGGGACAAGGCGGTTTGTAAGGATGTGCTGTAATCGTGGAATGATCAAATAAAAAAAGCGGCGAGTCATTCGCTCGCCGCTTTTGGGGATTAAAAATTTTCTCAATTGTCAGAGGGGGTAGATGCGATTGCTTGTTCTTCAAAGGCAGAGGCTTCTCCGTAATATGAGGACTGATACTCGGTGCCAAACACCTGGTCGCATTGTTTCATGTAAGTGCGCTGTATATCCGGTATGAGAACATCCCCGGTTTCGCTGTCTACCAGTTCAAACCGAGTGGAGCTAGAACCTGCCGCACTGGCAGGAACATCTACATCATACATTTGGAAGCAGAGCATGGTGTATCCATCTGGGGTGTAGGGGGAATCCAAGGGGGCTTCCCAGAACACGTAATTGGCGTCTTGATAGATGGAATGGGCATCGGTAGCGGAGTTATATTCCTCCTGGGGCACGGAATTGTAGTAACTGATCAACTGGTCGTTCTCGTACCGGTTTAAGGTTACCGGATGATATTCACTGTCTTTCGTATAAAGGATAAGTTCCAAATACGACCCATAAGGATTGGGGATAGAACAGATATAGCCGTTTTCCGGGTCAGGGGTCCGGTCAAGGCTGGAGCTAATGCGATAATCCAGCTTTTGCCGGCCGGCCGACAGGTAATTTTGAGAAGGATAGACCGTGTTCTGGCTCAAGTCGATAGTGAACTCTGCGGTGACACGGTTGGCGGAGGTGTATTGCCCGTCAAGGTAGCTGGGGTCATATTCGTACAGTGTGAGGATCAGCTGGTCAGTCCCTTCCGGCAGCCCGTCGAACGCAGTGACTAAATCGTAGGCGCCTGTTTCGGACAAACTGAAGGAAGGATTGGAAGAAGTGGACCCATCCACAACCGGCAGGGTGGTAGTGGGGATGGTTTCCCCGGAAGAAGTGGTCAACTGTGGCGTGATTCCCAAAGGGACGGGGCTTTCCGTAGCGATATTCTGAAAATAGGGGAGCAGCAAAGTGGAATTCATCCATCCAAATTGGGGGATGGATAACTTGGTGACCACGCAGGTAGGAGTCACTTCCACGCTGTTAAAAGTGACTCCGTTATCTTCCACGTTGGGCTCTTGTGTCAGTGTGCGGCTGGCATCCACAGTGACAGTAAAATCACCGTAAAAGCCACACTCCAAACGCCACGAATTATCCAAAACCATATCGGACGTTCCGACTAAAGTGGGGATGGATAGCTCCACGGTCAATTCCGTTTTGTGAGGCTGCTGTTCCGGAAGCTTGTAAATCCAGGACGCAGTGTAGGCGTTGGGGTTTCTACTTGGTTCCGTGGGGTTGGGAGATGCTTCTGGTGAGAGATTATCCGCCGTCCTTTCATCGGCGGCTTGGGCGGCTCCCAGCGTGAAGGCGCTTTGTTGGGAAAGTTGCAAATTGCTTACGGCTTCCCCGTTTATCAGCACAGAGCTGGTATCGGTTTCTTGGGCGTATGGTTCTAAGCAGGGGGTGAGATAGGGGATGCTCATATCCGTATCCGGCCATTCCACGGCCAAGTCCAAATGAAGATAGACTCCATCGCTCCAAGCGTTTTGAACCGTAAGGGTCCCTTCGTTCCCTTCAAAGGATACCGGGTCAAAGGGAGGCACTTCCGGAAGGGCTTCTTTTTCAGTCAAGCGGCTTTCTTCCTCCCAGTTGGGGGAAGGAGAAGGCGAGGGGGAAGGCGCCTTTTCTTTGTCCCATTCCTGGAAAATCTGCCCTATGCCGGGCAGGCTTTCCATAAACATGGGGTTGACCAGGTAGGTCCCGTAAACGCCACCTGCCACCAGCACTAAGCAGGCTGCAAGGGCAGCGCAGGCGCGCAGGGCCGTCTGATGGAAGGGCCGCCGTTTGACGGGAAGCTCGTCGGGAAGGTTGTCAAAGGCGTTCTGTACTGCCTGAAAATAGGATTCCGGCGGCTGTTCTACCTGAAGCTGCTGGGCAAGGTGCTTTTTAAATCGCTTTGTTCGTCTCAGATCATCTTTTTTCATGGCGGGCCACCACCTTTCCCTGTTCCCGTTTTTCATAGGCTTCCCGGAATTTTTTTCGCCCGTGGGAGAGCCGCTGTTTTACAGCGCCCTCGCTGATGGCGAGCATCCCGGCGATATCTTTCACGGAAATATCGTTTAAGTAATAGAGGGTCAATGTAAGCCGGTCGTTTTCTCCCAAATCCCGCAGCACTTGCTGCACATCCAGAGAAGTCTCCCGTTCTTCGTTCATGCCCTCTTCCGGCAAAATCTCCAAGGGCACCAGGCCCTTTTGCTGCCGCAGAAGATCATAGCAGCAATTTATCAAAATGCGTGTCAGCCAGGTTTTAAAATATTTTGGCTGCCGCAGGTCACTCAGTTTATAAAACGCTTTGCAAATCGTTTCCTGCACCGCGTCCTCCACATCCTCTTCCCGGTGGAGGATAGCCTTTGCCGCCCGGTAAAGGGCCAGCTGGTTTTCCTCGATCAGGTCCATAAAGGCGTTTTTGTCGCCTCGTTGGGCCTTTCGCACCAATCGTTCCAAAACATCCTCCTTCTTCCCCCGAGGCAAATTCCTCTAGTTTCCCACTTTATGTCCATTAGACGTTCTTCCCTTCCAAAAGGTAAGCTGATGATAAAAATTCCCGGCATTTTTTTCGCGATTTCAGCGCCTGCCGGGAATTTTGCTTATTTTTCGTTTTTATACCGCAAAACCTGCATGATACAGGCAAGCCACCATACCACCGCGCAAAAAAGGTTCAGCAACACCAGCTGCACGGAAGAGTTTACCACCACATGCAAGATCGTGACGACGCTCCATATCAGGCCGGCTGTTCCGCAAAGTGCCGCTGCCAAAAAACGGGCATTCTTTTTCTTCATGGAGCAAGCCGCCTTCCTCAATAGGGTTCAAAGCAGATGTTCAAATCCACGCTGCCCTCGATGCCGGGCACAGTACCGGTGGCGGAATACTGCCAAATGCGGAAGTCATAATACAGGCTGGGGGCAGGCTGGTATTCCGCGTACCACAGGGGATAGTCTTTTAATTCTTCCAAGTTAAAGCAGTTGTAGGCCATGTGCTTATTGGTGTAAACACAGGCAGCATACCCCTTGCTCTCGATCCTCTGGCAAAAGGCTTTGGCAAAGCTGGTCACTTCCTCGCCGGACATATCATAAGCCCGCAGGTCCTCGGCGAGCAGTTCCTCGCTGGGGATGGGCGTTTCCCAGTCGAACACCACAGGATAAGCCAGTTCCCTGCCGTCCAGGGTTTCCAGAACAAAATCCGCTTCTTTTTCAGCTTCTTCTTCCGTGATGGCCTGTGAGAAGAAATATACTCCCACTTTTAAGCCGGCATCCACAGCGCCTTGATAATTCTGCTCAAACGTAGCGTCCACATTCAAAAGGCCCTCTGTCATGCCCCGGTATCCCACCCGCAAAATGACGAATTCTATACCGGCATCTTGGACAGCCTGCCAGTTGATGGTTCCTTGGTGCTCAGATACATCCACGCCCAGGATGGCCTTGCCATCGTCGTAGCGTATGTAACCGTCCGATTCCACGAATTTTTCCGTGTCATATTCGTTTAGGGCCATGTCGAATTTCGGCGCCAGCCGTTCTCCCTCGTAGATATCGTTGACGAGAAGCTGGTTATCCGGGATTTGGGGTCCGCTTTCCACGGGAGATTCGTTGTTGCCCCCTACCAGGGAAAGAACAATGACCACGATCACCACAAACAGGGCGACAGCGGCACTGGCGATTACAAGCAGAGGGGGAATCTGTTTGCTGTTATGATGTCTTGCCATAAATCCTCCTTAATCTGGGGAAAAATCCCTCATAAAAAAGAAAACCCGCCCCGAGCAGGCGGGTCTCGTTTATTTCGGGTACTTTTTCAGGGCCAAAGTGATCGGCACGCTTTTAGAGATGCCGGGCACGTTCCCTTCCTGGGTGTACTGCCACATTCCGAAATCGTAATGGAAGCTGGGTTTGGAACGGTATTCCGCATACCAAAGGTCATAGTTGGTCAGTTTGGAAAGGTCCAGCTTTTCATAGGCCATGGATTTGGTAGCGTAATAGCAGGCGGTAAAACCTGCCAGTTCCACTTTGCTGCAAAAAGTGTCTATAAACCCAGTGACCTGGTCGCCATTGCACTGCACGGTGCGGGAGGACTGGTCCACACTGCCGTCATCGGTGGTATCGTATTCCCAAAAATAAGCGATGGGGTATGTCACGTTGTAACCCCGGATCTGCTCCAGCACGAAAGCGGCTTCCTTGTCGGCTTCGTCATTGGTGACTGCCTTGGAGTAAAAATACACGCCTACGGGGATGTTGGCCTCTGTGGCGCCGGTAATATTCGTCTGAAAGTTGGTGTCCAAAACGATGTTGCCATCCTCTTTTCCGCGGTAGCCCACCCGGATCATGGCAAAGTCCACGCCGCTTTCAGCTACCTGGGCCCAGTCGATATCGCCGGATTTCGCGTTAACGTTGATCCCAACATACGACTCGCCGCCCTCGTAGGTGATGACCCCGTTGCCTTCGTCTTGGAAATCGTCGGGCTTATAGCTGTTGGCAGGGATGTCGTAATAGGGAATAGTCATCTGGCCATCGTTCAAATCGTTGACAACCAGAGTGCCGTCTTGATTATGGGAGACGATTTCCACCGAGCTTTCCCGGGGTCCCCGGGCCAGGATCACGGCGGAAACGGCTACAATAGCCACTACCAGCAGCAGTGTCACGGCCAAGAAAAGATTACGTCTTTTAAGCATATCCATACAGTGTTTTACTCCTTCTTAATGCTGAGAAAAAAGAAATCCATAGGGAAAGTAAATTCAATTTTAGAAAAGCGTAATAATAGCCATATTATACACGAATCTTGTCGAAAAGGCAACCGGGCATAGGCATTTCCTCCCATTCCCATTTTCATAAAGATGTAAAAGCGTTTACCAGAAAAAATGGGGTGACTTCGCAGTGAAAAGAAGAAAAGCGCTTTACAAGGATTTTCTTTGACAAGCGCTGGCTTTGGGGATATAATACAGGATTAAGAGAGTCTCGGCGAAAGGAGGTCCCAAAAGACGATGGATATAGTGAAACTTTCTGAAACAAGAGAACTACCGCCCCATTTTACCCGTGAACTGGGACGGGCGGTTACGTTTCTGCATCGCAGCCGTAGCCGGTTTATGTCGGAGCGGTTGCGGGACTATGGCTTTTCCGGCGCGATGTATCTCATTCTTCTTCACATCGAGCGGCATCCCGGCACCACGCAGGATAATATAGCCAATCATATGTTTATTGATAAATGTAACGTAGCCCGGCGCACAAAAAAGTTGGAAACTTTGGGATATCTCTATCGTGAGACGGACCAGAACGACCGCCGTCAGAACAATCTTTATCTGACGGAAAAAGGCAGGGAATTGGTGCCGGTGATACGGGAATATATGGCCCAGTGGGGGCGCACCATAACCGCTGGTCTGGATGACCAGGAATGCGCGTCTTTGATCGGTCTGCTTACCAAAATGACAGGCCAGAATCAAAAATAAACAGAAGAAAACGGACTGCCGCGAATGCCACGGAAGCCCGTTTTTTTGTTTCTTAAGCCCATCCTAGAACAGGCATAGCCCATATTGGCACCACAATGTTTTAGAAAGAGGCAGCTGTTTTTTCAGCAGTGAAACAGCGTTTTGCCGCTGTTCCCAAAAAACGGCGTATTCTTCCTGCGTGAGCCGGTGCTGGCTGAAACGTGCTTTTAAGGCTAACTGTTTCAGCTCTGAGGGGAGTTCTTCCTGCCAATGGGGAAGAAGTTTTTTCCCGATTCGGTGCAGCTCTAAAATGGAAGCGTACAGTTCCAGCGCAGCCTTGTTCCGGTCTCTTTGCGCGAACCGTTTCAGCCGGAATTTCAAGATGATTGCCCGGCGCAGCAACACAATGGCGGCCGCCAACAGCAACCCGCCCACGGTGCCTAAAACTGCGTGCCAAAGGCCGCTGCTCTCAGAGCCTTCTTTTTCCGCGGCTCCTGGCGCAGGAGAGGAAGAAGGGCTGGGGGCTTGGCTGGGCTTGGCGGAGGGAGAAGCTTGCGGGGTAGGAGTAGGCGTTGGCGATGGGCTGGGTGTTGGAGTGGGAGTCGGCGTGGCCGCTTGGGTCTCCGGGGGACGGGCGTTTGCCGTTGCGGCAGGAGCGTCCGGGCCGGCAGGGGTTACTTCCACCGGAATCCAGCCGGTGCCGCCCAGATAGATCTCCACCCAGGCGTGAGCGTTATAATCGGGTACGTCCACCCAGCCTTCCTCCCCCGAGGGAACGGCATAGCCTTCGGCGTACCTGGCGGGGAGCCCCACAGCCCGGAACAGGGCTACCGCGGCGGTGGCGAAGTGGACGCAATATCCCTGGTGGCTTTCAAAGAGGAAATATTCCACGAAGTCCCGGCCGCTGGGCAGGGAAGGGGGCGTCAGGGTATAGGTGCACCGGGCTGCCAGGATGTTGGCGATCTGCTGGCTTAGAAGCAGCTGGGAAAACAGGGAAGAGGATGGGGCGTTGGTTATGATGCCTTGTTCCTCCAAAAACTGAATGAGGGTGTTCCGCAAATCCTCAGGCAGCTGGGTATAATGCTCGTAAACGAACTTGTTGTAAGCTTCTGTAGTGCGGGCAAGCTTTTGCTGTTCCGCATCGAGGCATTCCAAAAGGTCTTGGGGGATTGTCCACAGCTCTATATCCTTGGAGGGGAGAGGTTCACCGTCTTCCGTGTAAAAGTCCGCTTTCACCCGGTTCCAAAGGTCGTTGACCATGTCCTGCCGGCTGCTGGCTGGGTTTTGGCTGTCATCCAATGCGTTCAGGTAGCCGTCGAACACACTTGTCAGTACCAGATTGCCATAATACTGGGGCTGCTGGGGGAGTCCCCAGGCTTCCAGGCTGTAAGAAGGGGTGCCGCTGAAGAAACGTGTGGATTGCAAAAAGCCATCCTCTACATAGCCTAGGGATTCTTCATCCACACTGGAGGCGACAAGCCCGTAAGGTGTATAGACGCACCGGGGGTTCGCGCTGACGTTTTCCACGTCCAGGTGGTATTTGATTTGGCTTTGAGGAAAAAAGACGGTGGAAAAGCTGTCCAGCAGCGTTTGCGGGTGTTCCCCCCCGAGCAGTTCCCGCAGCTCTGCGCTGTCTTGAGAGGAGAGGCGTTCCCAGCTGCCGCCGGTGTAGACGCTGCCCACAAAGCTTTTTAAATAGTCCTTTTGCTGGTTGGTGGATTGGGTTGGGAACTCGGATGTGTCATCCCATTGATAACGTACCCGCAGAGCCGTCTTTCCGGTGTAGCTGCGGGCTCCCAGCGAAGATAACTTCACTTGGTTGTTGCCGTTTCCCACCCCGCCTTGCAGGGCTTCGTTCAAACCGAATCCCTGGGTAAAGCCATTCCATAAATCTATGGCGATTTTGGGCCGTTCATAGGTGGAATAAGGCACAAGAAAGTAAGTCAGCGCCATGGACAGAACAGCGCTGCCCAGCAGAAGCGCCATCATGGAGGGACGGGCCCCTCCTCCTCCGCCCGCGTGGAACCGGCCTCTGTCCTCCAAAAGCCGGTGGCGCGCCCCAAAAGCGTGGGAGGACAGCAGCAGTACCGCCCAAAACAGCAGGAGCGCCGCCAGGTAAGGCGTGGGAGGGACCAGCGAGATGGCCATGGGGAACAGCAACATCAGCCCGGTTAAGCAAAAAGTGCCAAAACCGCTTTTGCGGTTGATGAGCAGCCATCCCAAAAAGAAGAGATAGGGAAAAGTGAATAAGCAGAAAAACACGGTGCACTGAAAAGAGATTTCCTGGCTGCTCAGCCCGGGAGTGACCGTCAAAAAAGGAAGAGGCATTCCCAGTTTTTCTTCATAGGCTTCCAGCACCAGGTTGATTGTGTGGGCGCAGCCTTGCACCAGGTCGTCGAAAAAGTACCAGACGCCGCCAAGCCACGCCAGAATTCCAAAAAGGGAAACCAGCCAGGAAGGCCGCTTCGCCAAAAACAGAAACAGCGAGAAGAAAAAACATGCCAATCCTACGGCGATGGCCGGGGCAGGCGTTATAGGGACCTGAAAGGTCCCGAAAAAGCAGCCAAGAGCCCCAACGCATTCCAACAAGAATAGGGGGCCGTAAAATAAGCTTTGGGAGAATGTCCCCGGGTCCGCGTAAAGGATACGGGGCTTGTCCAGCAGGGGAAGGCGGCCTGCCGCTTGTGTTCGTTTTGCCAAGAGCCGCACCTCCTTATAAAGTCACGCCGGTAAGATTCTGAGCTGTTTTCCCGGTTTCTAAAACGATGTGAGAGATTCCGGCGAAACGCTTTCCCAAGGATGCCTCTTCTTGGAGAGGCCCGGTTTGGATCACCGTGAGCCGGGCGCTGGGATAACAGTCTTTCAAGACCAGCAGCGGCTGCGTTTGGGGAGAACAGCATACATATAAACCATGGGAGATCCCAGTGGGGAGGAACTCTTCTTTCAGGATAGGGAGCGCCGCTCCTCTGCCGGAAGCCAAAACCTCCTGCCACAGGGGGAGCAAGTCGGAAGCCTGGGAAATTTCTCGGCATTGGAACTGCTGGGCCTGGGGCTGCCAATACAGCACCCGGTGGGCCACCTCCCGTTCCGCCAAAAAACTGGAAAGGCTGGCAAAAGCATCCAGCAGCATGTCGGTCTCCTGGCCGCTGCCGTTTAAGTCCAGCAAAAACAGCAGCTGGTCGGAAAGGGGCATCCCAAGTTCCTTCACCAAAACACGGCCCAGCTTTTGGGAAAGCTTCCAATGAATCCGCGAAAGCCGGTCCCCTTCCCGGTAATCCCGCAGAGCGAATAATTCAGTGGGGTCGTCCCCGGGCTTTTTCTGGGAATACCGTTCCCCTTCGCCGTCAGGTACGGGGCTTTCCTCAATATCCAAATCCAAGTTGTAGACGGTAGGCCAAAAATAAGCCGCGACCTCCTTGGGCCTGCCTGCCGGTAAACTGACCAGCCCCAGATAATCGCAGACCCATAAGCGTTCCAACCGGCAGATCACTTGACCGCAGGTTTGGGACGAAAGCTGGTGCTGGAACACCTGATGGTGAGGGCCGGCCGTAAAAAGGAACTGTTCCCGCTGGCGCAGCCCAGTAAAGGTGTTGGTCACGGAAAGGCGTGCCCGTGCCCGCCCACTGGAAAAAGGTGTGGCGTTCCAGATTTCCAGCTGCAAAGGAATGGTCTCCCCCTTTCTGGCCCCAGGGACGGAGCCCCCTGTCTCACCGGCAGAGAGGGAGGCACGTGTCCCCAGCATTCCTGGAAGGGAGACCAGAAGGGAAACCACCGGGAGCAGCAATGACAAGACCCATAGATACAAAGAAAGGTATCCGTTAAAGCAGATAAAGAACGTGCTGGTCCCCAAAAGGACCAGAAAATAGCGAAGCCGGCTCTTCCACATAGAGTTCCCCTCCTTTCCGCGGGATGGCGCCAGAAGCGTCTGTTTAGAGGCCTATACCAGTTTGGGCTGGGGCACGGAGTCCCACACTTCGGTAAGCAGAGCGTGGGTGCTGCGGCCGCTGAGCCGGGCTTGTGGGTCGGCTGTGACACGGTGTTCCAGCACATCATAGTAGAGCAGGCGCACATCTTCTGGGATGACATAGTCTCTGCCAGCCATCCAGGCGGAAGCGCGGCAAGCCCTTATCAACGCGCCCCCTGCCCGTGGGCTGGCTCCCAGGCGCAGCAGGGGATGGTTCCGGGTGGCGGCGCAAAGGCTGGCCACATAGCGGTAAAGGTCCTCCGCCACATGGACCTGGGCTGCTTCTGCCTGCATTTGGCGCACTTCTTCCAAGGTGGTGGTTTGGCGCAAAGCGTCTACGGGACGCCCGCCTTCTGTCTGTTTCAATATAAGGATTTCTTGTTCTAAGGAAGGATACCCGATGGAAAGCCGCAGCATGAACCGGTCCAGCTGAGATTCGGGCAAAAGCTGGGTCCCGGCAGAACCCACAGGGTTCTGGGTGGCGATGACGGTAAAGGGCTGGGGCAGGGGGTGGCGGACGTTGTCCACGGTGACCTGGTTTTCCTCCATGGCTTCCAGCAGGGCGCTTTGTGTTTTGGCGCTGGTACGGTTGATTTCGTCTGCCAGAAACAAGTTGCACAGCACGGCTCCGGGCCGGTAGGAGAATTCTCCGGTTTCACGGTCCCAAACGGAAAAGCCTACCACGTCCGCAGGCATGATCTCAGGGGTGAACTGCACTCGGTTATAATGTAAGCCCATGGCCTTTGAGAACGCCAGGGCCAAAGTGGTTTTTCCCACGCCGGGGTTGTCCTCCAGCAGGATATGCCCCCGGGCCAAAATAGCCATAAACACCTTGCACACAATGGTGTCTTTGCCAAGGATGGCTTTGCGCACCTCGTTGACCACCGCCATGGCTTTGGGTTGCAGCATGATGGTTCCCTCCTCTGTCTTTATTCGTCATTCTTCCCGAAACTTTCAGCAAAAGCCTTTGTCTGGAAAGAAGGGGATATACTCAAAAAGGCCCCTTGAAAAATAGGGATGTTTTCAGCTATTATACTATAATCTGGGGAAAGGGGACAAGATATTCTCCATGCTTTAAAGAAAAATCCTAAAAAAGTTTCAAAGACCATCCGTGGAAAAAGGACCAAAATGCCCAAAGAAATAGAGGAGGATTGGAAAAATAAAAGGCTTTTTGCCAAAATATTTTTTCAAAAACGGTTGACAAAGGGCCGTGAGAATGATATAGTGAGCATGTATTCTGATAGCACGGAAGATGGACTCACAGCTTTTGTAAGTCATTGGACTGTTTGAATGATTTACACAAGCTGTGAGTTTTTTTAAAAGCCGGGGGGCTCCCTCTTCGGTGAAGCGCAAAGCCTTCTAACATGCCGGGAAACCGGTGCCGGCGCTGCTAGCATAATACGATCTTACACTAGGAGGTGCCGATTTATGAACGGTACAGTCAAATGGTTCAACGCAGAAAAAGGTTATGGCTTCATCTCTAACGACGAGGGCGGCGACGACGTGTTCGTGCATTTCTCCGCTATCGTAGCCGACGGCTTCAAGACTTTGGAAGAGGGTCAGAAGGTTACCTTCGAGACCGAGCCCGATCCCAAGAACAGCTCCAAGCTGCGCGCTGTTAACGTCCAGAAGATCTAAGTCTTTAATGACCAAAGACAGGGGCCGGCCTCCCAATACGGGGCTGTGCCCTTGTTTTTTGTTTTAAATCCCTCTTTTTTGTTTTTTTATATTTTTTTAAAAAAGTCCTTGACAAATTTCGAGCCAGCGTTTATAATAAACAAGCGCTCGAGAGAGGGCGCAAAAGTAAATATGCGGGAGTAGCTCATCTGGTAGAGCGCCACCTTGCCAAGGTGGAGGTAGCGAGTTCGAGCCTCGTCTTCCGCTCCAAAAACGGTACGCACACTGCGTACCGTTTTTTTGTGTTTGCCGGACTTTTGCGGAAGAAAAGGTTGCGCCTTCCAAGGGTTGTGCTATACTGTTGCTATGTGAAGCGTTCCCATTGGAAGGAGATGGAAGAAATGGCTCTCGAGATACCGGCGTTGAATTTGTTTATGATGTGTCCCAAGCCCAGACGGGAAGCATTCCGCCAACTGCCCCAGGGATATCATGCCCGGCTCTGCCGCCCGGAAGAACTGTGCTGCTGGAAAGAGCTCAACAGTATAAACCCTGAATCCATAGGGTTTTTAGACGACTATTTCCAGCGTGTCTACGCAAAAGAAAAAGAACTGTTTTTTCAGAAATGCACATTTGTCTGTGATGAAAAGGACCGTCCTGTGGGAACTTGTTTCCTGTGGCGGGCTTATGGGAAAATCACTACGCTGCACTGGTTGAAAGTCCTCCCGGAGTATGAGGGGCAGGGGATTGGACGGGGATTGCTGTCCCACGTGTTAAGCCAGGCAGGGGAAGGGGAATTTCCCATTTATCTGCATACCCATCCCAGCTGTTACCGGGCGGTTCATTTGTATCAGGAATTCGGTTTCAAGCTTTTGTCAGGCCCGGCGGTAGGCGCTCGGACGAACGATCTAGAGGAAAGCTTGCCCTATCTGCGTGAAGCCATGCCGGAAGAAAGCTTCCAGCGGCTGGAGGTTGCGGAAGCGCCTGCTGAGTTGCTCCAAGCGGCGGAGGGACGCCCCGAAGAGTTCTAAAAGGGGTTCTCCATTTTTTCGGCAAGCATCTTGTGAGCGTGATTTCTTTTGTGGTATGATGTGACAAAAGCTTGGGGAATTGCCCTGGGCTATATGGAAAGGAGCGAGTTGTGATGAAAGTGAGCCGGGAAGTGCCCGTCGCCGCTTACCATGCGGGAGAGGGTTTGCTGCCAGTTTATCAAAAGCTGGTGCGGGAGGTAGTGATCCCCTACCAGTATCAGGTGTTGGATGACAAGATGGAAGGGGTGGAGAAAAGCCATGCCCTGGAAAACCTTCGTCTGGCGGCCCGCAAAAACCGCGGGGAGAAAGTGGCGGACGAATTTTACGGCATGGTGTTCCAAGACAGCGACGTGGCGAAATGGTTGGAAGCCGCCGCTTACGCTTTGGGCCAGGCGCCCAATCCGGAATTGGAAGAGAAAGTGGAAAGCCTGATCGATTTGCTGGAAGAAGTCCAGCAGGAGGATGGCTATCTCAATTCTTATTTTACGGTGAAGGAGCCCGGCCGCCAATGGACGAACCTTCAAGAAGCCCACGAACTCTATTGCGCCGGCCACTTGATGGAGGCGGCCTGCGCCTATTATCAGGCCACCGGAAAGGACAGGCTCCTAAAGGTGATGGAGAAGAATGCCGATTGTATTTACCGGCAGTTCTTGGAAAAGAATCCCCGTGGTTATTCCGGTCACCCTGAGGTGGAATTGGCGCTGCTGCGGCTGTATCGTGCCACCGGTAAAGAAAAATACAAAGACTTATGCGCCCATTTCCTGGATGTGCGGGGCCAGAAGCCCAACTATTTTGTGGAAGAAAAGGCCACCCGTGGCTGGAACCTATGGAGTTCCTCCAGCAAAACGGTGGATACAGATTATACCCAAAGCACTTTGCCGGTGCGGGAACAGAAAGACGCCGTGGGCCATGCGGTGCGCGCGGTGTATCTTTACACAGCTATGGCGGATATGGCCGGGGAGTCTGGCGACCAGGGCTTGAAAGACGCTTGCCACGCTTTGTGGGAGAGCGTTACCCACCGGCAGATGTATGTTACCGGCGGCATCGGCTCTACCGTGCTGGGAGAGGCTTTCACAGTGGACTATGACCTGCCCAACGCCACGGTCTACGCCGAGACGTGCGCTTCCATCGGGCTGATCTTTTTTGCCCGTCAAATGCTCCAGCTGGAAACCAAAGGGGAGTATGCCGACGTTATAGAGCGCGCCCTGTACAACACGGTGCTGGGAGGTATGCAGCTGGACGGAAAACGGTTTTTCTATGTGAACCCCTTGGAAGTGGTCCCGGGCATTTCCGGAAAAGCGGTTACGCAGGAGCATGACCTGCCCCAGCGTCCCCCGTGGTATGCCTGTGCCTGCTGCCCGCCCAATGTAGCGCGGCTCCTTTCTTCTATTGGAAGCTACGCCTATGGGGAAGGGGACAACACGTTGTTCATCCACTTGTATCTGGGGGGAGAAGTGACCAGCGCTTTGGGGTACCGCCTTTCTTGTGAGACGGAATATCCCCGGCTGGGCAGCGCCCGGTTCACCTTCCACGGTGAGAAAGAAACTACCTTGGCGTTCCATGTTCCGGCGTGGAGCGAAAAAACAGTCCTCACCGTCAATGGGGAAACCTGGGACTTGTCCTCTTGCGCAAGAGACGGTTACGCCTATGTAAGCCGTGTGTTCCAAGAAGGCGACGTGATAGAGATCGTTTTTGATATGACCCCCTATAAGGTCTACGCCAGCAGCCGGGTCCCGGCAGATACAGGTTGCGCAGCGGTGCAGCGTGGGCCGGTGGTGTACTGCGCCGAAGGCGTGGACAATGGCGGCGATGTGTTGTCCCTTTCCCTGTCGGAAAACGGCGTTGTGCGGGAAGGAGCGTATGACCCCCAGCTGCTGGGCGGTATCGTGCCGTTGGAGGCGGAAGGCTGGAGAACCTGCTCTTCCCAAGAGCTTTACAGCCGGAAGCGTCCTCAGCGAGAGCCGGAGATGATCCATATGGTGCCTTATTATACCTGGGGGAACCGTGGAGAGAACCAAATGCGGGTATGGCTGCCGGAGACATAACTACCTTTTGGCCGCTGGCCGATCTGTAAAAAAAGGACCGCAAGGCGATCGCCTTGCGGTCCTTTTGCGTGATGTGGGAAACCAGCGTCGTGGCAGGAAAACCTTCCCTTACAGCTGGTCGATAAAGTAGGCGTTGCTGCCGGCGAACAATCCACGGCTGTCCCGGACCTGCACCCGGAACCAGCCCTCTTTCCCATTTAGCGGGAACTGTGCTTCGGTCATGGTCTGGCCGGGGGATACCACAGCCTTGTAGGAATCCCGGTTTTCCAGAGTGAGGAAGATTTTCTCCACGGGAGAGGTTTTCACCTTCAGCACACCGTCCTCAATGGAAAGCCCCCGCAGTTCCGGCCCCTGGGACCAATAGAACCTGCCGGTTTTCAGCGCTTCCATGACAGAGGGGTATGTAAGCTCCGGTGCGGCGATCATGACGAAGCCCCCGAAAGAATCGTTGAGGGGATGGCCCAAAGGCAGACGGTCATGGTTGTCATCGGTAGCCAGAGTATAAAGGCGCTGACCGCTGCGAAGCATTTCGTCGTAGACTTGTGGATTGAACCCGTAGAGCCCGTCGTGTTCGCACCCATGGTTATAGATCTCCATGGCGAAAAGCCCTTTCAAGCCGCTGTAATCCCGGTAGTCCTGCAAGGACCAATAGGGGTGGTTGTAACAGACCAGGAACCCAAGTTTGTTCATTTGGGCAATGTATTCGTTGATTCCGTCCAAGTCCTCATAGGAGCAGTTGGGTATGGGGGATGTCTGTTTCGCGGCAGTGTTCTGGCTGGGGTCGGTATCAAAAAGGTTCAAGTGATATGTTTTCAAAACGGGCCAGTCACGGCCAGGGGTGGGTTCCTGGGTGAGGTCGGCTTCAAAAGCCGCCAAAGCCAAAAATCCGCTGTCACAAAGCTCGGTGTGGTGGAAATATTTCCGGTGGTCGGTGAAAGCCACGATGGAATACCCTTGAGCCTGATAGGCCTCTTTGATCTGTTCCGGGGTGAATTCTCCGTCGGAAAGAGTGGTATGGCAATGCAGATTCGCCTTAAAATAGCCGGAATCCGGCAAAAGAACCTGGTTTTTCATAAACAAGCCTCCTGGGGCGTGAAAAAAGTGTTATAGAAAGTTTCCGCGGCTGGAGGGCCTATTTCAAGCCATCTTCGATTCGGTGGTCGCGGAAATAATATTCTTTGTCTCTGGGGCCAATCTCCCGCAGCACGCGGCATGGCACCCCTACAGCCACTACGTTTGGGGGAATATCTTTCGTCACAACGCTGCCCGCGCCGATCACCGAGTTTTTCCCAATGGTCACCCCAGGGAGGATGATGGCCCCCGCGCCGATCCACACATTTTCCTCGATGCGCACTGGGAAATTGTATTGGGCCGCGTCCCACCGCAGGGAAGGCTCGATGGGATGGCCTGCCGCTGTGATGGTCACGTTTGGGCCGATCATCACGTGGTCGCCAATGTAAACGTGGGTATCGTCCACCAGGGTCAGGTTGAAGTTGGCGTAAACATGGTTGCCCAGATGGGTGTGGCTTCCCCAGTTGGCACGCAAGGGCGGCTCGATCCAGCAGCCTTCTCCCACTTCGGCGAAGAGCTGGCGGAGAAGTTCCAGGCGTTTTTCCACTTCTGAGGGCCGGGTAGCGTTAAAGTCATACACCAATTCGTTAAAAATGCGCTGTTTGGCTTGCAGTTCTTCGGATGCGCCGTCGTATAACTTGCCGCTTTCCATCCGTTCTTCCAAAGTCATCAGGCGTCCGCGACCTCGCTTTCCAGCATCTGGGCGAACAATGTATTGGCCCAGGCAAACCAGGGACGGGTGAACTGAGTGGGATCGTCCACGTCAAAGCCTTCATGCATAAAGTTGGTCCCGGCGTGGGTGCGAGCAATCGTATCCAGGCATTCCTGCTTTTCGGCGGGGTCTGTGCTGGTGAGGATCTGCATGGTCAGGCCGATGTGCCAAATATAACGGGGAGGTGTGTGGGGGCTGCCGATGCCCTTGGCGGCTTTGCCCACGAAATAATAGGGGTTGTCCTCAGAGAGGATGAACCGCCGGGTGTTTTGATAGATGGGGTCGTCGGCGGGCTTGTAGCCAAGGTAGGGAATGGCCAGCAGGCTGGGGGAATTGGCGTCGTCCATCAGGTTGTAATTGCCAAAGCCGTCTGTCTCATAGGCGTAGATCTTCCCGTATTTGGGATGGTCTACAATGCCGTATGCTTCGATGCCGTCCTGAATGGCTTCCGCCAAGCTGTAGCAGCGGCTCTCCAGCACTTTATCATCGTAGCCGGCTTGCAGCAGTTCGATGGCTTTTTTCAGGGCTACCACGGCCATCATGTTAGAGGGGATGAGATAACCGAATTTGCAGGAATCATCCGAGGGCCGGAAGCCGGACCAGGTCATGCCGGTGAAGTTGACGGGTCGGCCGCGGCCGGACATGGGCAGGGTATCGCTGGGGGCCCAGGCGTTTTCCCGCACGAACCAGTAAGGGGAGCGGTCGTGCCGTTGCTCGGTGAAGAAAGTGTCGGCGATCTTCTGGATCATCATGCGGAATTCTTCGGTGAAGATGGACTTGTCCCCAGTGACCTGGAAGTATTCGTGGGCCAGATACAGGGAAGCGCAAAGGGAATCCACCTCATACTTCCGTTCCCAAATCCAGCCGCTTTGGAAATTGCTCAGGTCGTCTTCGCTGTAGCCTTTTTCCAGGGGACGGCTGTTGAACGCGTTCGTGTAAGGGTCCAGATTGATATAGAACGCGTGCTTCTGGATCACGCTTTTCAGGATGGCTTTCAAGTCCTCGTCCTGGTCGGCGTATTTGATATAAGGCTTTAACTGGGCGGCGCTGTCCCGCAGCCACATGGCGGGGATATCCCCGGTGATGACGAAATAGCTGCCATCGTCCAGCTGGGTAACCGTGGTTTCGATGGTGTTCAAAAAGCACTGCTTGGCGAGAGGCGCCAGCGCGGGGTATTTTTTGGCGGCCTTTTGTTCCAGTTCTTCGGCCTTTTGCAATAGAATTTTTGGAATCATATCTTTTCCTCCCTTATTCTCCCATTTGCGGAAGTGGAATGTTACTGCTATTGTAGCACAAAAAAGGAAAAAGAAATATAGAAAATTGTTTTCTTTTAGAGTGGGGCATGGTTCCCAACGGGATGGGCTCCCCGTTTTTAAGTGGAAGGAAAGGCATAGAAAAAGCCGGAAGCGGCAACCGCGCTTTCCGGCTTAGGGGATTCTTAAAGGTCGCAGGCGCATTCCTCACACTCGGTAAGCTCGCCCACAATGGGGGTGGGGTCGATGCCCTGGCGTTTATAATAGTCGGCCACGGCAGCCTTGATGGCTTGTTCTGCCAAAACAGAACAGTGGACTTTCACTGGCGGCAGGCCGTCCAGAGCTTCCATAACCGCTTTGTTTGTCAGGGTGAGGGCCTCGTCGATGGTCTTGCCTTTGATCATTTCCGTTGCCATGCTGCTGGTGGCGATAGCGGCCCCGCAGCCAAAGGTCATAAAGGATACATCCGTGATGGTGTTGCCCTCTACTTTGATATACATCCGCATGATATCGCCGCACTTGGGATTGCCTACTTCTCCCATGCCGCTGAAATCTTTCATTTCTCCCACGTTCCGGGGATTGGCGAAATGGTCCATAACTTTCGCGCTGTATGCCATAAAAAGTCATCCTTTCTTTTGAATATCAAGTTGTGGTGGCTGTTTTTGAAGGCGCCCACCAGGCCGGAACCGTAATGCGGTGGTTATCCGGGTCCCCAGCGAGATGGCGCCGGTCCACCGTTTTACATATACTGGTCGTAGTTTACCCGGCCGCTCTCAATAGCATCCCACAGCGGGGACATGGAACGAAGCCGTTCGATAATGGGAGGCAAAGTCTCCAGGATATAGTCCACGTCCTCCATGGTGTTGTAATCCCCAAAAGAGAGCCGCAGGGAGCCGTGTGCCACTTCATGGGGCAGGCCGATGGACAGCAGCACATGGCTGGGGTCCAAGGAACCGCTGGTGCAGGCGGAGCCGGAAGAAGCGCTGATGCCTTTCATGTCCAGCATCAGCAGCAGGGATTCCCCTTCCACTCCCTGGAAGCAGAAGCTTACATTTCCGGGCAGACGGTGGACAGGGTCGCCGTTTAAGCGGCTGCGCTCTATTTTGGAAAGGCCCTCAATAAGCTTATCCCGCATGGCGGAAAGACGCTGCGCCCGCTGGTCGATGGTGGAGCAGGCCAGCTTCATAGCGGTGGCCAGTCCCACGATGGAAGCCACGTTTTCCGTGCCGCCACGGTGGCCCCGCTCCTGAGCGCCGCCGTCCATAAAGTTCTGGATGGTAACACCGCTGCGGATGTAGAGAGCGCCTACGCCCTTGGGCGCGTGGAGCTTGTGACCGCTGAGGGAGAGCATATCGATGTTTTGCGCCTTTACGTCGATCGGCACATTGCCCACGGCTTGTACCGCGTCGGTGTGGAAGAGAACCCCATGGCGCTTGCAGATAGCGCCGATCTCAGAAATGGGCTGGATGGTGCCGATTTCGTTGTTGGCATACATGATGGTGACCAAGCCGGTCTCCTCGGTGATGGCTTTTTCCAGTTCATCAGGCCGGACGATGCCGTTTTCGTGAACGTCCAAATAGGTGACGGTAAAGCCTTCTTTTTCCAAAGCCTGGCAGGTGTGCAGCACCGCGTGGTGTTCAAACGCGGAAGTGATGATATGGGTCTTGCCCTTTTTCTTCATGGCGTGGGCGGCGCCTTTGATGGCCCAGTTGTCGCTTTCCGTGCCGCAGCTGGTGAAATAGATCTCCCGGGGCTGGGCGCCCAAACATTCCGCCACGGTGGCCCGGGCTTCTTCCAAGGGCTTTCTGGCTTCTTGGCCCAAGGCGTATAAGCTGGAAGGATTTCCATATATTTCTTTATAATAAGGCAGCATGGCCTCCAGCACTTCCGGGGAAACGGCGGTGGTGGCGGCGTTATCCGCGTAGACCTTTCTGTTCATGAAAGTATCATCCTTTCTATATAGGTAGATGGAAAGGTAGTTTTTTATCCCTTTTCCACCAGTGTTTACTTGAGTCGAACTAAATATACACCTTTTTAGTATACTTTTCAATACCCATAGGCGATTATTTTAAAAAAATTTCTCTTTATATCGGGAAATTTCGCGTGTCAAATGTCTGAGAAAGGTTTTTAGAAGGGGTCGGCGGAATAAAGCGGAAGGGGCGGGACGAAACTAGGAATATCTGGAAGCCCTCTGGCCTTGCGGCTTGACAGGGCAAAGGCAAAACGGTACAATATCTATATTACCCGGAGAAGAGGTTCTCCGGCATGTGGGTCCCCAAGCCGCTTGCAACGCGGCAGGATGAAGGGGAATGGGCCGCGGGCACGCCGTGGCCATATGATTGTTTGCGTCTCAACTGGCTGGAACAGCCATGCCTGTGAGACGACGGTTTTTTATGGCATCGCTGCGGCAAATGCCGCGTGTATTTTGATAGAACGGAAAAAGGGGCCGGTAGAAACGGAAACAGGAGCGCTTGTATTATTTTTGGAAATGGGCGCTCAGGGGGGGCAGGGAAGCTCCCGCGGTCCGGAACAAAAGCGGAAAGGTTGGCGCCGGAATGGAGAGTTTATCCGGCGCTTGCGCTGCCGAACGCCTTTCTAGCCCAAACACCGCTATGAAAGCGGCGTTTTCCAGGACCATTGGCCTCTTTCACGAAAGCAAAACGTGATGTAATTAACACCACTTCGCGTAAGGAGGAACAGTACGTGTCAGAAAAAGAAAAAAAGAATACTAGAACAAGACGCTCTCTGTCATCGGAAAATAGCGGACGCCAGCAGGATCAGGTTTTGAGCGGCGCGGTAGACGCCCCGAGAATCGGGAAGATCGCAGGCCCTAAAAAGACTTCGGAAAAGAGCGGGCAGCGCTCCCGGAGCAAATCGGAAAACAAGCAGCCGGAGACGAAAAGGACAGACGGGAAGAAAGCGGAATCTAAAAAGGCTGCGGAGAAAAGCCAAGGGCTTGTGGGCAAGAAAAAGACCGAGAACGGCCATAAAACAGCTGGAGCCAAGGGCGGAAGAAAGGGCCAGAAGCCCGCTATCAGCCAAACAGCGGCCCAGGTGGAGGCTATGAAAGCCCAGCAGGAAGCCCAGGAAAAACGGGCTTCCCGCAAAGGTCGGGGCCGTCCGAAGAAATCTCAGAAACCGCCTATCAAGGTGTATTTCCTTGGGGGGTTAAACGAGATCGGCAAGAATTTCACGCTGTATGAGTGCCAGAACGATATGATCATCGTGGACTGCGGCCTTTCGTTCCCTGATGACGATATGCCCGGCGTGGACAGCGTTATTCCGGATTTTACGTTCGTAGAGAAAAACCGGGAAAAAATCCGGGGCGTGGTGATTACCCACGGCCACGAGGACCATATCGGCGCGGTGCCGTATTTGCTGAAAAAACTGAATGTGCCGGTTTACGGCACGGCTTTGACCATCGGCCTGATCGAAGGCAAGCTGAAAGAGCACAATTTGAACGGTTCGGCAAAGCTTCACGTGACTCCCGCAGGGTCCCATATCAAGCTGGGATGCATGGATGTGGAACTGATCCATGTGAACCACTCTATTGCCGACGCGGTGGCCCTGGCCATCCACAGCCCTGCCGGCGTGATCATCCACACCGGTGACTTCAAGATCGATATGACTCCCGCTGAGGGTGGCATGATCGACCTCGCCCGGTTCGCCGAGCTGGGCAAGGAAGGGGTGCTGGCCCTGCTGGCCGATTCCACCAACGCGGAGCGGCCGGGCTTTACCCAAACTGAGCAAACGGTGAACAATTCCCTGGACTCCCTGTTTATGCGGGCCGAAGGCAAGCGGATCATTGTGGCGACGTTCGCTTCCTCCATCAGCCGGGTGCAGATGATCATCAACTGTGCGGTGAAATATGGACGGAAAGTGGCGCTTTCCGGGCGGAGCATGGTCAACGTGATGGGCATCGCCAGCGAGCTGGGCTATCTGGATGTGCCGGACGGCGTGCTGGTGGATTTGAACCTGATCAACCGTTATGAGCCCGACCAGCTGGTGCTGATCACCACCGGCAGCCAGGGGGAGCCCATGTCAGCGCTGACCCGCATGGCGTTTTCCGACCACCGCCAGGTGGCCATCAACCCCAACGATTTTATCATCATTTCCGCCCGTCCCATTCCCGGCAACGAAAAGACTGTGGGAGCCGTGGTAGATGAACTTTTAAAGCAGGACTGCACGGTTATCTACGAAAGCATGTATGATGTGCACGTTTCAGGCCACGCCTGCCAAGAAGAATTAAAACTGATGCAGGCTTTGACCCGCCCCAAATATTTCATCCCTGTCCATGGGGAGCAGAAACATCTGAGAAAACACGCGGGGCTTTCTATGATGATGGGCGTGCCACGGGAGAATATCTTTATTGGCGATATCGGCAACGTGCTGGAGCTGCACGAGGACCACATGAAGCAGCTGGGCGACGTGCCCGCCGGCAGCGTGATGGTGGACGGTCTCGGCGTGGGAGATGTGGGCAGCATCGTGCTCCGCGACAGGCGCCATCTTTCAGAGGACGGCCTGATCGTGGCGGTGTGTTCCATCGACGCTTCCAGCGGACAGGTGGTGTCCGGCCCGGACATTGTTTCTCGCGGGTTCGTATATGTGCGGGAATCTGAAGCTCTTATGGACGAAGCCCGTGATCTGGTGTATAATACCCTGGAGGAATGTGCCCGCAACCATGTGCGGGATTGGAGCGGCATGAAGCAGAGCATCAAAGAGGAGCTTTCCCGCTTCTTGTATCAAAAGACCCGCCGCAGCCCCATGATCCTGCCGATCATCATGGAGGTGTGACCGGGGCGGCACGGGAGCGAAGGCAAATGAGGAAGTGAAGCAAGGTGCGACGGAAAAAGGTTTGGGTGGTTTCCCCCCTGTTTTATCTCATGGCGGGGGCTATGGTGCTGATGGCGCTGGCAAGCTGGCGTTACAATAAGATATTGTTCCTGGTGGAAGGCACCATGGCGGGCCTTTCGGTGCTGGCGGTGTTGGTGTCCGACTTTTTGTACCGGCGGAACATCTCCACCACGGTGAAAAGCGCCAAGCGTGTGCTCACCGGCGAGGAGGAAGCGGCTTTCCAAGCCTTTGCCCTTCCGGTGGCGGTGGTTGCCCCAGCAGGGGATATCGTGTGGGCCAACGAGGCTTTCGCGGCTTCCCTTTGTAACGGTGGCAGCTTTTTAGGGGATAACGTGCTGAAATATATCTACCCCAAAACGTTCCGCCAGGTAATGGGGGAAAAGGGCACGGCGGTTACCCACAACGGCCGGGAATACACCGTTTACGGAGCCCGGGCGAAGGAAGGGTATATCCTTTATTTTGTGGATGACACCTATTTCAAAGCCATCAATAAGGAATACCGTGAGAAACGGCCGGTGGTGTGCCTTGCGGCCTTTGACAACCGCGAGGAACTTGTCCGGGACAGCTTTGGCGGGGACGACTCCCGCATCACGGCCCAGGTGGACGAGGTAATGCGCCGCTGGGTCATTCAGGATATGAACGGTTTTGTCCGCCGGCTGGACAGCAGCCGCTACTTGTTTGTGGTGGATGACGCCCATGTGGAACAGGCCAAGCAGAAGCGCTTTCATGTGTTGGATGAGGTGCGGGCCATCCGCAGCGCCCGGAACAATATGAGCGCCACCATTTCTATCGGTGTGGGCCGGGGCGCCAAAGATATCGCGGAAAGCGAACGCTGGGCCCGCCAGGCTTTGGATATGGCCCTGGGCCGGGGCGGCGACCAGGTGGCCGTCAAACAGGAAGGGGATTCCTATGAATTCTTCGGCGGCCTGTCCAAAGGGGTGGAGAAACGCGACAAAGTGCGTACCCGCGTCATTGCCGCCACCCTTACCGACCATGTGAAAGCCAGCGACCAGATATTTGTCATGGGCCATAAGAACTCCGACCTGGACAGCGTTGGAAGCGCGGTAGGCATATGGGCGGCTTTGCACAAGGGGTTGGAAAAGCCGGTGCACATCGTGCTCAACCGGAACCAGACCCTTGCAGGGCCCCTTGTGGAGATGACCGAGAAAGCCTATCCCGGAGAAAGCATGTTTATCAGCCCATTGGAAGCCCTGCAGTCTGCCACGGAGCGTTCCCTGCTGATCGTGGTGGATACCCATTCGGTGAACTTTGTGGAGAGCGGGGAACTTTTGGAACGGATTCCCAGAGTGGTGGTCATCGACCATCACCGGATGATGGTGACCCACATCAAAAACGCCCTGATCTTTTATCACGAGCCTTACGCCAGTTCCGCGTCGGAAATGGTGACGGAGCTGGCCCAATACATCAAATCCTCCGCCATCGACGGGGCCGATGCCCAGGCGCTGCTGGCAGGCATTATGCTGGATACCAAGAACTTTGTGCTGAAAACGGGCGTGCGCACCTTCGAGGCTTCCGCGTTCCTGCGGCGGCGGGGCGCGGATACCGTGGCTGTGAAAAAGCTGTTTTCCGATTCGCTGGATACCTATAAGCAAAAGGCCCAGCTGGTTTCGGGAGCGGAGATTTACAAGGGCTGCGCCATCGCCACTTCCAGCTGGGAGCATGGGGATTACCGCGTGGCGGCGGCTCAGGCGGCCGACGAGCTGCTTTCCATTATGGGGGTGCACGCTTCGTTTGTGCTGTATAAAGTAAACGGGGATGTGAACATTTCCGCCCGCAGTTTGGGCGACGTGAACGTCCAGGTGATCTTAGAGGAATTTGGCGGCGGCGGTCATTTCACCATGGCCGGCGCTCAGCTGAAAAATATAACCATTGGGGATGCCCGCCGCGCTTTGATCCGGGAACTGGATGACAAGCTGGAGGAATCCTCGGTACAGAATTGAATCTAACGACCCGGCGGCGGAAGAAGCAGTTTTCGGCCGCCTTGTGAAAGGAAGGGATCAGCCATGAAAGTGGTGCTGCTGCAAGATGTGAAATCTATTGGAAAAAAAGGGGAGCTTTGCAATGTTTCCGACGGTTACGCCCGGAACTTCCTGCTGCCCCGCAAGCTGGCCAAAGAAGCCAACGCCCAGGCTATGAACGAGCTGAAAAACGCCGAGGCTGCCCGGGAATATAAAGTAAAAACCGAAACGGACCACGCCAATCAGTGCGCCCAAACTCTTTCCGGAAAAACTTTGAAGATTTACGCCAAGCCCGGACAGGGCGGGAAGATCTTCGGCTCTGTCACGCCCAAGGAGATCGCGGAAGAGATCAAGAAGCAGTTCGGCGTGGAAGTGGATAAGCGGAAAGTGGCCCTTTCCGGAGATATCAAGGCTTTTGGCACATATAATTTCGATGTGAAATTTTACGCCGGCATCACCGCAACCATGAGTGTGGCTGTCTGCGAGAAAGAGTGAGAATGTTCCCTTGTTAGGGAGAAAGTCCGGGAAAGGAGGCGCTGACGTTGGATTACGGTTCGGAAGGCTATTTGGATACCCAGGCACAGCCGGGAATGAACATGCCTTTTAGCTTGGAGGCGGAACAGTCGGTTCTGGGCGCCATTCTGCTGGAACCTTCCTGCCTTGCCACGGTGGTGGACATCCTGCCCCGGAAAGAGTATTTCTACGCGGTGAACAACCGGCTGATCTACGGGGCGATGATGGAGATGTTCGCCTTGGGGCTGCCGGTGGATTTTGTCACCGTGCTGGAGCGGCTGAAAGAAGAGAAAGAGTTCGATGAAGCCACCGGCAAGGTGTATCTGACCCAGCTGGCCCAGCTGGTGCCTGCCATTTCCCATGTAGAGACTTACGCCAAGATCGTGCGGGATAAATATGACCTGCGCACGCTGATGCAGGCCGCCCGGGGGATTTTGGACGACGCCACTTCGGGGGAGCGGGAGACTTCCCTGCTGCTGGATTCCGCGGAAAAGCGGATCTATGATATCCGCCGGGGGAAAAGCGACCAGGGCTTGCAGCCGGTGCGGGAGATCCTGCTGGAAACTTTCGACCGGCTGGATAAGCTGAATTCCGTAGACCGGGAAAAATACAAAGGCCTGCCTACGGGCATTAAAGAGCTTGATAATACCATTACCGGCCTGAACCGCTCAGACTTGATCGTGCTGGCGGCCCGGCCTGGCGTGGGTAAAACCAGCTTGGGGCTGAATATCGCCCGCCATGTCTCGGTGACCGCCGGCCGCCGGGTGGCTTTTTTCTCGCTGGAAATGGGCCGGGAGCAGCTGGCTTCCCGGTTGCTGGCCAGCGAAGCTTTGGTGGAAGGCACCAAACTGCGTTCGGGCGACTTGACAGAAGCGGAGTGGGCCCGGCTCATCGAGGCGGGGGATATCCTCCGTCGGGCGGACCTTTACTTTGACGATACCCCCGGTTTGACGGTGCTGGAGCTGCAAGGCAAGCTGCGCCGTTTAGACTATGTGGACCTGGTGGTGGTAGACTATTTGCAGCTGATGACGGGCACCCGCAAGAACGACAACCGGGTGAATGAGATTTCAGAGATCACCCGGAACTTGAAGGTACTGGCCAAAGAGCTGAATGTGCCTGTGATCGCCCTTTCCCAGCTGCGCCGTCCTACCGACCGGACCAAAGACCACCGTCCGGGCCTTTCTGAGCTGCGTGATTCCGGCTCTATCGAACAGGACGCGGATATCGTCATTTTCCTTCACCGGGAAGCCTACAACGCCACCAGCGAAGGCGGCCAGGTCACGGAGGACATGGACCAGAACGCCGCGGAGATCATCGTGGCCAAGAACCGTCATGGCGAAACAAAGCCCATCCCGGTCCATTGGCAGGGCGAATATATGCGTTATACTTCACGGGAGGTCATCCGCCATGAGTGAGTTTTTGGCGGCGGACCTTTCCGGACTTCCCCAGCGCGGGCTGGTGGTAGTGGGCTTTTCCGGCGGGGCGGACTCTACCGCGCTGGCCCACTGGCTGTTGGGAAAAGTGGATTCCCAGCGGCTGGTGCTGGCCCATGTGAACCACCAGCTTCGGGGGGAAGAATCAGAAAGAGACGAAGCCGCTGCCCGGCAGTTCGCTGGGCGGTTCGGGCTTCGCTTTGCTGTTTTCCGGGAGGATGTGGCCGCCCTTTCCCAAAAGAGTGGAATGGGGCTGGAAGAGTGCGGCCGCATGGTGCGGTATCGCTTCTTTGATTCTCTGGCTCCTGGTGGGGACGACAGGATTCTCACGGCCCACAACGCCAACGATCACGCTGAAACGGTGCTTATGCACCTGTGCCGGGGAGCTTCCCTTCCGGGGCTTTTGGGCATTCCTTACAGCCGGGGGAAGATTTTGCGCCCCTTGCTGGGTGTATCCAGGGCTGAGATCGAACAGTATTGCCGGGACCACGGCCTTTCCTATGTGACGGACAGCTCCAATTTTTCGCGCCAATACGCCAGGAACAAAGTGCGGCTTCAAGTGCTCCCTGTGTTTGAGGAACTCAATCCCGGCTTTTTGGAAGCGGTATCCCGCATGACGGAAACTCTGGCCCAAGACCAGGATTTCCTGGAAGGCCAGGGGCAGGCCCTTCTGAAAAGGGCCCGCGTGCCTTGGGGGTTGGATGGAAAAGCACTGCGGGAGGCCCATCCGGCGGTGCGCAGCCGTGCCCTGCGCCGCTTTTGGGAAGAACAGGGCGGGGCTTCTCTGGAAAAGAAACATTTGGACGCCATGCTGCTCTGCTTGGAGCAAGGCGGAGAAACCGACTTGCCCGGCGGTGTGCGGGCCCGTTGCTCCCAAGGGGTGTTTTCGTTTGAATTCGGCCGGGAGCCGGGCGGGTTTTCTGTGGGGGCGGCGTTGGGAAAGACCTCTCTTCCCTGCGGAAAGGACCTGATTTTAGAGGTAAAACCCCTTGAGAAGGGGCAGGAAAAGCCAAAAATTCATAATTTGTTGTTTAAAAACGCTTTGGACTATGATATAATTACAGGAAATTTAAGGGCCCGTTCCCGTCAGGAGGGAGACCGGTTTTCTCCAGCGGGGCGGCGGGTCACGAAAAGCCTGAAGCAGCTGTTTCAGGAAAATAAAATTCCACTGTCACAGCGAAACCGCACGGTCCTGCTGGAAGCGGCGGGAAAGCTGGTGTTTTGCGAGGGAGTGGGTCCTGCGGAAGGTTTTCAGGTGACGGAACGCACGGAGCGTGCTTTGCTTGTACAGATCCGCGAGGAAAAGAAAGCTTGAAAAACGGCGGGAAAAAAGGGAGACGAAGAATATGGGAACACAACTCGACATGCGGCAGGATATTGAAAGAGTATTATTTACAGAGGAACAGATCGCGGAGATCGTCCAGCGGATCGGCGGGGAAATATCCCGGGATTACGCGGGGAAGAACCTGCTGCTGGTCAGCGTGTTAAAGGGTTCTGTGGTGTTCATGGCGGATTTGATGCGTGCCATCACCATCCCCGCCCGTATCGACTTTATGGCTACTTCCAGCTATGGCGCGGGAGTAAAGACTTCCGGCGTGGTGAAGATCGTAAAAGACCTGGACCTGGAACTTGCCGGTTATGATATCGTCATCGTGGAGGATATTCTGGACAGCGGCAAGACCCTGAGCTATCTTTTGGAGCTGCTGCACTCCCGTGGGCCCAAGAGCATCCGTATCTGCACGTTGTTCGATAAACCCGAACGCCGGGAAGTGGAAGTGACGCCCACCTATGTGGGTTCTCCCATTCCCGATGCCTTTATTGTAGGCTACGGTTTGGATTATGATGAAAAATACCGCAACCTGCCCTTTGTAGGAGTGTTAAAATCTTCTGTGTATGAATAAAGGGATAAGAAAGCGGATAGAGTTTTACTGAATATAGGAGGATAAATTCTTGGACAGCAATCAAAAGAAGATTCGAAACCTGTTGCTGTATATCGGGATTCCTGTGGTGGTGCTCTTCATCATCATATTCCTGTTCAGCAACCGAACACCCCAGTCGGCAACGTATAAGTATTCTGATATCATCGATTATTTCCAGACCCAAAAGGTAACGGAATACCGGCTGAATCTGGGTACCGGTGAGATGGCCATCAAGCTGGAAGACGGCAAGACCATTGGCTATGTGCTCCCCAGTGTGGATCTGTTTTACATGGATGTGAAGGATGACATCGAGACGTATAACACGACCCACGAGACAAAAATGGTTCAGGACATCATCCGTCCCCAGGAAACCAGCTGGCTCATCAGCCTGCTGCCCACGCTGATTTTGTTTGTGGGATTGATTATTTTCTGGATGTTCATGATGCGGCGCCTTGGCAGCAGCATGGGCGGCGACAAGCAGATGAATTTCGGCAAGGCCAAGATCAAGCAGATGAGCGACGAGAAGCGCAAGACCACTTTTGCCGATGTGGCCGGCGCCGACGAGGAAAAGGAAGAGCTGCGGGAGATTGTGGAGTTCCTCAAAAACCCCAACAAATACAATACCCTGGGCGCCCGTATCCCCAAAGGCGTGCTGCTGGTGGGCCCTCCCGGTACTGGTAAAACACTGTTGGCCCGTGCCGTGGCAGGCGAGGCCGGCGTGCCCTTCTTCTCTATTTCCGGTTCCGACTTTGTGGAGATGTTCGTGGGCGTGGGCGCTTCCCGTGTCCGTGACCTGTTCGACAAAGCGAAAAAGAACCACCCCTGCATCATTTTCATCGACGAGATCGACGCCGTGGGCCGGCAGAGAGGCGCTGGCTTAGGCGGCGGCCACGACGAACGTGAGCAGACTTTGAACCAGTTGCTGGTGGAGATGGACGGCTTTGGCGCCAACGAAGGCGTCATCATGATCGCCGCCACCAACCGTCCCGATATCCTGGACCCCGCCCTGATGCGTCCCGGCCGGTTCGACCGCCAGGTGATGGTGGGTTATCCCGATATCAAGGGCCGTGAAGAGATCTTGCGGGTACACGCCAAAGGCAAGCCCTTGGCTCCCGACGTGGTGCTCTCTACCATTGCCAAGTCCACCGCAGGCTTTACCGGCGCTGATTTGGAGAACCTTTTGAACGAGGCCGCCTTGCTGGCAGCCCGGAAGAACCATCGGGCTATCACCATGGAAGAGATCGAGGAAGCTACCATCAAAGTGGTGGTTGGCACCGAAAAGAAAAGCCGCGTGATGAGCGAGAAGGAAAAGAAGCTGACCGCTTACCACGAGGCCGGCCACGCCATCGCTTCTTATTACTGCAAGACCCAGGACCCTGTCCATCAGATCTCCATCATCCCCCGGGGCATGGCTGGCGGTTATACCATGCACCTGCCTACGGAGGACCGGACCTATAAGAGCCGGGACGAAATGCGGGAAGAGCTGGTGGTGCTGCTGGGCGGCCGTGTGGCAGAAGCTTTGGTGCTGGACGATATCTCCACAGGCGCTTCCAACGATATCGAGCGGGCTACCAAGATCGCCCGGGCCATGGTTACAAAGTATGGCATGAGCGACAAGCTGGGCCCCATCACTTATGGCACAGACGACAGCAACCCCTTCTTGGGTAAAGAGATGGGCCATATCAGCAATTATTCAGAACAGACCGCTTCTGAGATCGACGAAGAGATTCAGAGCATTATTTCCACCGCCTATGCCAAGACCGAGAAGATCTTGAAAGAGCACATGGAAGAACTTCACCGGCTGGCAGGCGTGCTGTATGAGAAGGAAAAGGTAGACGGCGTAGAGTTCCAGCAGGTTATGGACGGCAACTTGCTTCCCAGCGGGGAGGTCCCGGCCATGTCTCAGGATACTCAGCCCCAAGAATCTCTGCCGCAGGCGGAGGACTTGTCCGAAGAGCAGCCTTCCGGGGAACTTCCCCAAGAAAGCGGGTCCTCAGAGGATACTTCCGGTTCACCGGACCAAGAATGATTTTAAGAACATGGCAACCAAGGGAATGGTCACATTCCCTTTCTTGCTGTTTATAAGCAGTTAAAGCCAGTTGGCTTGATAGGGATACAGGAGGCACTATGGCAAAAAAGCAGACCTATGGCAATGATAGTATCACCAGTTTAAAAGGCGCGGACCGTGTGCGGCTGCGGCCCGCGGTGATTTTCGGTTCCGATGGCATCGACGGCTGCCAGCACTCTATCTTCGAGATATTGTCCAACTCCATTGACGAGGCGCGGCAAGGCTTCGGCAAAGAGATCACCATCACCCGGTTTTTAGACCATTCCGTGCAGGTGGAGGACCACGGCCGGGGCATCCCGGTGGACTATAACACCAAGGAAGAGCGGTATAACTGGGAACTGGTATTCTGCGAAATGTATGCCGGCGGCAAGTACAACAACACTTCCGGCGAAAACTATGAATATTCCCTGGGCCTGAACGGTTTGGGCCTTTGCGCTACCCAATACGCCTCGGAGTATATGGATGTGGATATCCGCCGGGACGGATACCGCTACACCCTGCATTTTGAGCATGGCGAGAACGTGGGGGGCTTGCAAAAGGAGCCTTACGCCAAGAAAGATACCGGGTCTCTCATCAAATGGAAACCGGACCTTCAAGTGTTTACCGACATCGATGTGGCGCTGGAATACTATTTGGATATCATCAAGCGTCAGGCGGTGGTCAATGCGGGGATCACCTTCCACTTGAAAAACGAGACAGCTCCCGGAAAGTTTGAAACCACGGATTTCTGCTATGAAAACGGCATCCTGGACCACGCCAGGGAACTGGTGGGAGAGGACAGCCTGACCCCGGTACAGTTCTGGCAGAGCGAGAAAAAGGTCCGGGACCGGGCGGATATGCCTCTTTATAACACGAAGATCAACGTGGCCGCGGCCTTTTCCAACCGGGTGCATGTGGCGGAATATTACCACAATTCCAGCTGGCTGGAGCACGGCGGGGCTCCGGAAAAAGCGGTGCGCAACGCGTTTGTGTACCAGATCGACGCCTATTTGAAGCAGAACGGGAAATACAACAAAGGTGAAAGCAAGATCACGTTTCAGGATGTGGAAGATTGCCTGGTGATCGTGATTTCCTCTTTTTCCACGCAAACTTCCTACGAGAACCAGACAAAAAAAGCCATCACCAATAAGGGAATCCAAGAGGCCATGGTGGAGATGCTCCGGCATAACCTGGAGGTCTATTTTATTGAAAACCCACTGGACGCGGAGAAGATCGCCAACCAGGTGCTGGTGAACAAGCGCAGCCGTGAGGATGCGGAAAAGACCCGGCTCAATTTGAAAACGAAGCTCACCGGCAAAATGGACATTACCAGCCGTGTGGCCAAACTGGTGGACTGCCGTTCTAAAGACGTGAACCAGCGGGAGCTGTTCATCGTGGAGGGCGATTCGGCTTTGGGTTCGGTAAAGCAGGCCCGGGACCCCGATTATCAGGCGGTGATGCCTATCCGGGGCAAGATTTTGAACTGCTTGAAGGCCGACTATGACAAGATCTTCAAAAGCGAGATCATCACCGATTTGATCAAGGTGCTGGGCTGCGGGGTGCAGGTGAAGTCCAAAGCCAACAAGTCCATCGGCGCTTTCGATATCAATTCCCTGCGGTGGAGCAAGATCATCCTGTGCACCGACGCAGACGTGGACGGCTTCCATATCCGCACCATGCTGCTGACCATGCTTTACCGGCTTACCCCGGAATTGATCGAGAAACACAAGGTGTTCATCGCGGAATCTCCCCTGTATGAGATCACTTCCAAAGAAAAAACGTATTTCGCCTATAACGAACGGGAGAAGGAACAGTTCCTGCAAGAACTGGAAGGGCAGAAATATACCATTCAGCGGTCCAAAGGTTTGGGCGAAAACGAGCCCGATATGATGAACCTGACCACCATGAATCCCAAGACCCGGCGGCTGATTCAAGTGAAGCCGGGAGATGTGGAGCGCACGGCGGAAATGTTCGACGTGCTGCTGGGGGATAACCTAAGCGGCCGGAAGGATTACATCGCCGAGCACGGCGGGGAATATCTGGACGACTTGGACGTGTCTTAAAGAAAGGAGGCAGAAAGAGATATGGCAAGAAAAAGACAGCAGCCCGCTGGGGGAAGTTCTCCCAAGACCCAGGGATTTATTGCCGGGGCGGGGGAGGTTGTAGAGCAGGATATCAGCGATACCCTGCGGCAGAACTTTATGCCCTATGCCATGAGCGTGATCTTGTCCCGGGCTATTCCGGAGATCGACGGGTTCAAGCCTTCTCACCGGAAGCTGCTCTACACCATGTATAAAATGGGGCTTTTGGGGTCTGCCCGCACGAAAAGCGCCAACATCGTGGGCCAGACCATGAAGCTGAACCCCCACGGCGACTCCGCCATCTACGACACTATGGTGCGGCTTTCCCGTGGACACGAGGCATTGCTCCATCCCTATGTGGATTCCAAGGGGAACTTCGGCAAAGCGTATTCCCGGGATATGGCCTGGGCGGCGTCCCGTTATACAGAGGCAAGGCTGGATAATATCTGCAAAGAGCTGTTTCAGGATATCGACAAAGACACCGTGGACTTTGTGGACAACTATGACAACACCATGAAAGAGCCCACGCTGCTGCCGGCTACGTTCCCCAGTGTGCTTGTCAACGCCAACACAGGCATCGCCGTGGGCATGGCCAGCAATATCTGTCCCTTTAATTTGGCGGAAGTGTGCCGCACCACCATCGCGTTGATCCGCGATCCGGAAACCGACCTGTTCCAAACCATGCAGGCTCCTGATTTCCCAGGGGGCGGGCAGATCATTTTTGACAAAGAGCAGATGGACAAGATCTACCAGACTGGCCGGGGCAGCTTCCGGGTGCGCAGCCGCTGGTCCTATGACAAGTCCGCCGGGTGCATCGACGTTACCCAGATCCCGCCTTCCACTTCTGTGGAAGTGATCGTGGAGCGGGTGGTGGACCTGGTGCGGCAGAACAAGATCAAAGAGATCGCGGATATCCGGGATGAAACGGGCTTGAACGGTTTGAAGATCACCATCGACTTAAAGCGCGGCACAGACCCGGACAAACTGATGCAGAAGCTCTTTAAGCTCACCACTTTGGAGGATAGCTTCGCCTGCAATTTCAACGTGCTGATCGGAGGTTCCCCCCGGGTGTTGGGCGTGCGTCAGCTTTTGGAGGAATGGACCGCGTTCCGGGTGGAATGTGTCCGCCGCCGCACCTATTTCGACCTGCAAAAGAAAAAGGAAAAGCTCCACTTGCTGCAAGGCTTGCAGATGATCCTGCTGGATATCGATAAAGCCATACGCATCGTACGGGAGACGGAAGAGGAAGCGGAAGTGGTGCCGAACCTGATGATCGGTTTCGGTATCGACCAGATACAGGCCGAATATGTGGCGGAGATCAAGCTGCGCCATTTGAACCGTGAATATATCTTAAAGCGTACCCAGGAGATCGAAGAACTGGAAAAGAGCATTGCGGAACTGGAAAGCATTTTGGGCTCTAAAGCGAAGGTGAAGAGCATCATCGTGCAGGAGCTGGAAGAGGTTGCCCGGAAATACGGCCAGCCCCGGCGTTCCATGATCCTTTATGCCGACGAGGTGGAAGAGGTGGAGATCGAGGACGAAGTGCCCGATTATCCGGTAAACCTGTTCTTTACCAAAGAGGGGTATTTCAAAAAGATCACTCCCCAGTCTCTGCGCATGAGCGGAGAGCAGAAGATGAAAGAAGGGGATGAGATCGCCCAGCAGATGGAAGAGCAGAACAGCGCCGAACTGCTGTTTTTCTCAGACAGGTGCCAAGTTTATAAGATGAAAGCCAACGATTTCGCCGATACCAAGGCCAGCGTTTTGGGGGAATATATCCCGGCTAAAGCGCAGATGGATGAAAATGAACGGGCGGTATATATGGCGGTTACCCACAAATATGAAGGGTATATGCTGTTCTTCTTTGAAAACGGGAAAGTTGCCAAGGTGGATATGTCCGCTTACCAGACAAAGCAGAACCGCAAAAAGCTGCTGAACGCTTACAGCGATAAATCGCCTTTGGCGGCGGCGATCTATGTGAAAGAGGACTGCGAAGTGCTGCTGACAGCTTCCTCCGGCCGGATGCTGCTGTTCCATACCGGTTTGATTCAGCCCAAGGCTACAAAAAATACCCAGGGTGTTCAGGCCATGAACCTGAAAAAAGGCCAACGCCTGATGCAGGCGCGGCTTTATGAGGAAGGGATGCTGAAGAATCCCGACCGTTATAAAAAGAACTTGCCCGCCCTTGGCGCTTTGCCGGATGGGGAAGAAAACGGGGGAGAGCAGCTGCAGTTGTAAGGCTGTGTCTCCGGGAAAAAGCGGCTTTGCCGCTTTTTTTGTTTTGCGGGAAGGTCCTTGCGCTTTTTGCGGGATTTTTATATGATAGTAATGAAATCTAATCTTTTGGGAGGAATTGTTTATGAAATACCGTAACCCGCTGCTTCCCGGATTTCATCCGGACCCCAGTATTTGCCGGGTAGGGGAGGATTACTACCTGGTAAATAGTTCTTTTGAGTTTTTTCCGGGAGTGCCCCTGTGGCACAGCCGGGACTTGGTGAACTGGGAACAGCTGGGCCACGTTCTGGACCGGAAAAGCCAGTTGAATTTGGAAAACGCACGGGTCTCCGGAGGTATATTTGCCCCTACCATCCGGTATCACCAGGGCAAATATTACATGATCACCACCAACGTCACTAACGGGGGAAATTTTGTGGTGTGGACAGAGGACCCTAAAGGCCCTTGGTCCGACCCGGTGTGGATCGATAGGGGCGGCATTGACCCCTCTCTGTTCTGGGATGAGGACGGAAAAGTATATATGCAGCGCACCCATATGGATGAAAACGGCGTGTCGTGCATCGGCCAGTTCCAAGTGGATTTGGAAACAGGTGAAGCCCTTTCCGAGGTTCGCCCCATCTGGTATGGTACCGGTGGGAAATGCCCCGAAGGGCCCCACATCTATAAAATCGGAGAAAAGTATTATCTGATGATTGCCGAGGGCGGCACAGAGTATGGCCACATGGAGACGATCGCCCGCAGCGATTCCATTTGGGGTCCCTTTGAAAGCTGTCCCCATAATCCCATCCTGACCCACCGGGATATCAACCCAAAGCCCAGGGAATTCCAAGGGCTGGGCCATGCCGATCTGGTGGAAGATGGGAACGGGAACTGGTGGATGGTGTTCCATGGCATACGGCCCTCCCAGTTCATGCTCCATCATATGGGCAGAGAAACCATGCTGGCCCCAGTCACCTGGGACGAAGAGGGTTGGCCTGTTGTGGGCGGAGGCAAGCCGATTCTGGCAGAGATGGAAGTCCCCGGTGAACCGGAGGAGACCCTACCGGACGGCTTTGCCCGGCAGAACCTTTTTGTTCAGGAAGAGGACTTTACGAAAGAAGAGAAACTGCCTCCGGTTTGGGCGTATTTGCGAGATTTCCATGAGGAAAATTATAAATTGGAAAACGGCTTGCTCCTTACCGCTGGGGAGGACTGCCTGGAAAGCCTGGGTTCTCCCAGCTTCGTGGGAAGGCGCCAGCAGCATTTTAACGTGAACGTGGAAACGGTTGTGGATTTTGCTCCCCAGAGCGGGAAAGAGGAAGCCGGCCTGACGGTGTTCCACACCAAAGACCATCACTATGATCTGGTAATCACCCGGCGGGATGGGAAACGTGTGGCGTTCCTGCGCAGGCGGTGCGCCGATATGCTGGCGGAATCCCAGCCGGTCTCACTGCCCGAAGAGGGGAGCCTGACGCTGACTATCCAGGCGGATGCTTTGAAGTTCCAGTTCTTCGTGCAGGCCCAGGGGACTGGGCAACAGTCTTTGGGGACGGCCTCGACTCAGCTGATCTCTACAGAGTGCATGATCTGCACCTTTACGGGGTGCTTCTTCGGCCTTTATTGCCAAGGTGAGCAAGGGGCCCAAGCCAGATTTAAGAGTTTCCGCTATCTGCCCCAGCCCGACGAAAAAGTATAACACGGCACAAGCTGGGAGCGTGGACCGACAGTTAAAAGGAGGAGCCTTTGGGTTCCTCCTTTTTGCTGTTTTGGCAAAAAGGCAAATTGACTTTACCCCGAAAAGGGTTTGTGGTATAATAAAACGGATATTCTATCTGGGAGGGGTGCGCTTGCGGATACTGGGAATCGACCCCGGCTACGCCATCGTAGGCTATGGCGTGATCGAAACAGCAGGAGGGCGGTACCGTCCCTTGGAATATGGCGCGATCACTACAGCCGCCGGAGTGGATTTCGGTTTGCGGCTGGAAGAAATCTACCGGGGCATGGGGGAGATCCTCACACGGCTCGAGCCTCAGGCGGCTTCGGTGGAAAAACTGTATTTTACCAACAACAAGACCACGGGCATTGGTGTGGCGGAAGCCCGTGGAGTCATTTTATTGGCCCTGGCCCAGGCGGGCGTGCCTTTATATGAGTATACCCCAATGCAGGTGAAACAGGCTGTCACCGGTTACGGCAAGGCTTTGAAGCCTCAGGTTCAGGAAATGACCCGGCGGCTTTTGAATTTGAAAAAAGTCCCCAAGCCCGATGACACTGCCGACGCTTTAGCCTTGGCGATCTGCCATGGGCAGGCGGCAGGTTCGCCTTTGCGGCAGGTGATGCTCAAAAAAGCCCATAAACCCGACAAGGTCATATAAAGCGGGTGAAGGGTTTTCGCCACCGTGGAAACAATTAGACAACCAGTTCTTTGCCTGGACGCGCTGGATGTTCAGGCGCGAGGAGATGCCAGGATGATTTACAGTGTGACAGGAACGCTAGTGCATACCGAGCCGGGAGCGGCGATAGTGGATGTGGGCGGCGTGGCTTTTCGGTGCATGACATCTATGAATACTTTGCGCTGTTTGCCCAAGCTGTCGGAGAAAACCACATTGTATACGTATTTGAACGTCCGGGAGGACGCCCTTGATTTGTTCGGCTTTGCCACCAAGGGGGAACTTTCCTGCTTTCGGCTTTTGACCACCATCAGCGGTGTGGGGCCAAAAGTGGGGCTTGCCATCCTTTCTCAGCTGACGCCGGAGGATGTGGCTCTTGCCGCTGCGGCAGGGGATGCCAAACGCTTTACCAAAGCCAACGGCGTAGGGCCCAAGCTGGCCCAGCGCATTGTGCTGGAACTGAAAGATAAAGTCCGGGACTTGTCCGGGGGAGTGAGCATGGAGAATGTTCCCCAACCAGGCGGGCCGTCGGCTTCGGGGAATGCCTCCCAGGCGGTGAACGCGCTGGTGACCTTGGGCTATTCCCCCTCGGACGCCGCGGCGGCTGTGGGCAGGCTGGATTCCTCCCTGCCGCCCGAAGAACTGATACGTTTGGCGCTGAGAGGTTTTGGAAGCGGGAAATGAGGACTAGAACCAAACGAAAGGAGGAACAGCCATGCCTGTAGAGCCTTATGGCGGAAAAGCCGATTGGGATGACGAACTGGACTATGAGAACCGCATGATGGAACCGGGTTATACCCCAGAGGACCAAGCGGTAGAGAATCCACTGCGGCCCCGGAGTTTTTCCGAGTATGTGGGGCAGGATAAAGTCAAGGAAAACTTGAAGATCTATATCGAGGCAGCGAAAAGCCGGAAAGAATCGCTGGACCATGTGCTGCTTTACGGCCCCCCTGGTTTGGGCAAGACCACTTTGGCGGGCATCGTGGCCAACGAGCTGGGCGTGAACCTGCGGATCACCAGCGGCCCGGCCATTGAGAAGCCCGGCGACTTAGCGGCATTGCTTACCAATTTGAGCCCGGGCGATGTGCTGTTTATCGACGAGGTGCACCGGCTGCCCCGCACGGTAGAGGAAATCCTCTACCCCGCTATGGAGGACTTTGCTTTGGATATCATCACCGGCAAGGGGCAGATGGCCGCTTCTTACCATTTGCCCTTGCCACGGTTCACCTTGGTGGGCGCAACCACCCGTGCCGGCCAGCTTTCCGCGCCTTTGCGGGACCGTTTCGGAGTGGTTTTGCGGCTGGAACTGTATTCTCCCCAGGAGCTGGGAAAGATCGTCATGCGCAGCGCGGATATCCTGCGGGCGGAGATCGAGGCCGATGCCGCACTGGAGATCGCTTCCCGTTCCCGGGGGACTCCCCGAATCGCCAACCGCCTTTTAAAGCGCGTGCGGGATTTCGCCGAAGTGATGAGCGGCGGGGTCATTACCTTGAATACCGCTAAGATCGCTTTGGACCGTATGGAGATCGACGAGCTGGGGCTGGATGCCAGCGACCGCACGATGCTGCGGGCGATCATCGAGAATTACAACGGCGGGCCTGTGGGGCTGGAGACTTTGGCCGCGGTGATCGGGGAAGAGGCTGTCACCATTGAGGATGTGAACGAGCCATACCTGATGCAGATCGGCTTTCTTACCAGGACTCCCAGGGGGCGCTGCGCTACTGCGGCGGCATATCTGCATTTGGGTTTCCCGGTGCCGGGCAGGCTGAAAGAAGATATGCAGCTGACTTTGGATGGAGAATAAACTGGGAAATTTTGATATGACAAGGTTTTCCATTTCATAAGTATTGAATAACACCAAAAACTGAACGATTTGGAAGGATGGATCGATTATGGGCAGATTGTTTGGAACAGACGGTATCCGCGGCATCGCAAACAAGGATTTGACTTGCGAACTGGCCACCCAGCTCGGGCGGGCGGCTGCCAAAGTATTGACGAACAAATCCAACCGGCATCCCAGGGTGCTTATCGGCAAAGATACCCGGCTTTCTTCAGATATGCTGGAAACCGCTATGGCCGCGGGCTTGTGCAGCATCGGCGCCAGTGTGGTGACTCTGGGCGTGGTGCCTACTCCGGCGGTGGCTTATCTGGTGGAGAAGTATAAGGCTGACGCCGGTGTGATGATCTCCGCTTCCCACAACTCTTTTGAATACAACGGGATCAAGATCTTTTCCGGCGACGGCTATAAGCTGCCGGATGATTTGGAAGAAAAGATCGAAGATATCATCCTTGGTAAGGAAGATATCTCCCATGAGTTCCCCACAGAGGACGGCATCGGTACGGTCAGCCACGCGGAGAACGCCGTGCGGGACTATATCGACCATGTGAAAAATTCCGTGCATTTCTCTTTGGACGGCTTGAAGATCGCCATCGATACGGCAAACGGCTCTGCCAGCGCCACAGCGGAGACTTTGTTCACCGAGCTGGGGGCGGAAGTGGTGATGCTGCACGATAAGCCCGACGGCATCAACGTCAACCGTGATTGCGGCTCTACCCATATGGAGTCTTTGATGGAATACGTAAAGACCCATGACGTAGATGCCGGCGTTGCTTTTGACGGCGACGCCGACCGCTGCCTGATGGTGGATGAAAAGGGCAATTTCGTGGACGGCGATTTCATTATGGCCATCTGCGCCATGGATATGAAGAGCCGGGGCAAATTGGCCGGCAACGCCGTAGTGGGCACCATCATGACCAACCTGGGCTTCCAGCGTTTCTGCGAAGAGAACGGCATGAAGTTCGAGGCGACCAAGGTGGGCGACCGCTATGTGCTGGAGGAAATGCGTCTGGATGGCTACAATTTTGGCGGCGAGCAGAGCGGCCATGTGATCTTCCGGGATTTTGCCACCACCGGCGACGGCCAGCTGACTGCCTGCCAGCTTTTGAGCCTGATGCGCCGCCGGGAAGCGAAGCTTTCTTCCCTGGCTACGCTGATGCAGCGTTTCCCCCAGACCATGCTCAACATCCAGGTGTCTCCCGAGGGGAAACTGGCCTTTTACACCGACCATAAAGTGCGGCAAGCCATCGACCAGGCGGCCCAGACGCTGGGGCACAATGGCCGGATCATCGTGCGGCCTTCCGGCACCGAGCCCTTGCTGCGGGTGATGGTGGAAGGCCAGGATGAAGCCCTGATCGAAAAACTGGCCCAGGATGTGGCAAAAGTCATTCAGGAAGAATTGGTATAAAGACAGAAAGGCGGAGCGCGATGCGTACGGCACAGTGGCAGGATTATGAACTGATCGATACCCTGGACGGGGAACGGCTGGAACGGTGGGGGGATGTTGTCCTCATCCGGCCGGACCCGCAGATCATCTGGTCTGGGGAGAAAACCGACTCCCGCTGGGGCCAGGCAGACGCCCGCTATCAGCGTTCCAGTTCGGGCGGGGGCAAGTGGACAGAATATAAAAAAGTCCCGCCTGTATGGAAGATCCACTGGGATGGGCTGACTTTCCGGTTAAAGACCATGGGCTTTAAGCATACGGGCATTTTTCCGGAGCAGGCGGTGAACTGGAAGTTCGCCATGGAAAAAATCAAAGGGGCCGGCCGTTCCCCCCAAGACCCGGTGCGGGTGCTGAACCTGTTCGGGTATACGGGGGCGGCCACTTTGGCCTGCATGAAAGCCGGCGCCGTGGTGACCCACGTAGACGCCAGCAAAGGCATGGTGCAATGGGCGAAAGAGAACGCCCAGGCCAGTTCTTTGGCGGACCGTCCGGTGCGGTGGCTGGTGGACGACTGTGTGAAATTCGTTCAAAGGGAGCAGCGCCGGGGCCGTACATACGATGGAATCATTATGGACCCGCCCTCTTATGGAAGGGGGCCCGGCGGCGAGGTATGGAAGCTGGAAGAACAGCTTTACGGTTTGATCGAGATGTGTGTGCCCATCCTCAGCGAGCAGCCTTTGTTCTTTATTTTGAACTCCTATACCACCGGGCTCTCTCCCTCTGTAATGGAATATCTGCTGGGCCTGCTGCTGCAAAAGCGGTTTGGGGGCAAGGTCAGCTCTGACGAGATCGGCCTGCCTGTAACCAGCACCGGGTTGGTGCTGCCTTGCGGCAGCACGGCTATTTGGGAAAACGGCGCCCGCTGACTCCCGCCCCTTTTCGGTTTTGATTTTTTAAGTTTTACGAGGTGATTCCATGCCCTTTATCCAAGCCCAGCAAGTGCGTTTTTCCTATGACGCCGAAACGCTAGACGCCAGGGAAGTGCTCCACGGGGTAGACCTTTCCATTGAGGAAGGGGAGTTCGTGGCGCTTTTAGGCCATAACGGCTGCGGAAAATCCACTATGGCCAAGCTTTTCAACGGTATGCTGGTGCCTACTTCCGGAAAAGTCTTTGTGGACGGCATCGACACCAGCGTGGAAGAAACACAGCTGGATGTCCGCCGCCGTGTAGGCCTTGTGCTGCAAAACCCGGATAACCAGCTGGTAGCCGGCGTGGTGGAAGAGGACGTGGCCTTTGGCCCGGAAAATCTTGGCGTTCCCCCGGAGGAGATACGCCGCAGGGTAGAAGAGGCCCTTAAAGCGGTGGACATGTTCGAGTACCGCCAGCACGCTCCCCACAAGCTTTCCGGCGGACAGAAACAGCGGGTGGCTATCGCGGGCATTATTGCCATGGAGACAAAATGCATCGTGCTGGACGAGCCCACCGCCATGCTGGACCCCCGAGGCCGTTCGGAAGTGATGGAAACCATCCAGCGGCTGAACCGTGAAAAAGGCATTACCATCGTGCTGATCACCCACTATATGGATGAAGCGGTGCAGGCCGGACGGGTCGTGGTGATGGACGAGGGAAACGTGCTGCGGGACGGCACGCCCCGTGAGGTGTTCAGCGACGTGGAGTTTTTAAAGCGCCACGATTTGGACGTTCCCCAGGCCACGGAGCTGGCCTACAGGCTTTCGGCGGCGGGCATCAAGCTGCCGGGAATGCCTTTGGGCGTGGAGGAATGCGTAAAGATGTTCAGGCGGTATCTGCGGGGAGAAGCCCATTAAGGACACCGGGAAAGGAAAGGGGAAAACAAGTTTTGGCGATCATTGAAACCAAGGACCTGGTTTACCGGTACAGTCCCGGAACGCCCTTTGAAAAAACCGCCGTGGGTGGTGTTTCCATCCAGGTGGAGAAAGGGGAGTTCTTAGGGGTCATCGGTCATACGGGCAGCGGCAAGTCTACGCTGATCCAAATGCTCAACGGCCTTTTGCGGCCCACTTCGGGCCAGGTGCTGCTGGATGGGAACGATATTTGGGCCGAGCCCAAAAAGATCAGGCAAGTGCGCTTTAAAGTAGGGATGGTGTTCCAATATCCCGAATACCAGCTTTTTGAGGAAACCGTGCTCAAGGATATTATGTTTGGCCCCAAAAACATGGGACTTTCCGACACGGAAGCGGAAAACCGGGCCAAGGAAGCTGCCCACTTTACAGGGCTGAAAGAAGAATTGCTGGAAAAATCCCCCTTTGAGCTTTCAGGCGGGGAAAAACGCCGGGCAGCCATTGCGGGTGTGATCGCCATGGACCCGGATGTGCTGATTCTGGACGAGCCTACAGCCGGTCTGGACCCCCGGGGCAGAGACGTGCTGCTGGCCCAGATCACCCAGTATCATAAAGCGCGGGGAAATACGATTTTGCTTGTTTCCCACAGCATGGAGGACATTGGCCGTACCGCTGACCGTATTCTGGTGATGAACCGGAGCAAGGCGGCCATGCTGGACACCACGAAAAATGTCTTTGCCCGTGGGGAAGAGCTGGAAAAAATGGGATTGCGGGTGCCGCAGATCACCAAAATCCTGCAAGAACTGAAAAAAATGGGACTGCCCGTGGATGACTCTACTTTGACGGTGGATGACGCCCTTCATCAGCTGATCCCCATTTTAAAGCGGAAGGAGGAGCTGCGATGATTTCCGACATCACCTTAGGGCAGTATTTTCCCCAAAAGTCCCTGATGCACCGGGCAGATCCCCGGATGAAGATATGCCTGGTGATTTACGCCATCGTCCTGCTGTTTGTGGCGGATAATTTTGCTTCTTTGGCGCTGGCGGTGGGATATATCGGCTTGGGCATGGCCCTTTCCCGCATCCCGCTGAAACTATATTTGAAAAGTTTGAAGCCCATCTTGTTCCTGGTGGCTTTTACAGGGATATTGAACATTTTTTACGGCACAGGAGTGCCCTTGTGGCAATTCGGCTTTTTGAAAATCACGTTAAACGGAATTTTCACCTGCATCTTTGTCTCTGTGCGCATCGTGACGCTGATTTTGGCCAGTTCGGTGCTCACCTTCACCACTTCGCCCACCCAGCTGACTGACGCCATCGAGCGGCTGCTCAAGCCTTTGGCGATGCTTCATGTGCCTGTTCATGAGTTTGCCATGATGATGACCATTGCCCTGCGGTTCGTCCCCACTTTGCTGGAAGAGACCGACAAGATCATGGCCGCGCAGAAAGCAAGGGGAGCCGATATGGAGAGCGGGGGCATCACCCAGCGGATACGGGCTTTGGTGCCGGTGCTCATCCCCTTGTTCGTGTCGGCGTTCCGCCGGGCCTATGACCTTGCCACCGCTATGGAGAGCCGCTGCTATCATGGGGGCGAAGGTCGTACCAAGATGAAGAGCCTTCATTTTGGCAAAGGGGATTGGGCGGTGCTTCTGACAGCCTTTGTGATGCTGGGGCTGTTTATCGCGTTAAATATCCTGGTGCCCTCTGTGGGCCGTGTGTAAGGTCGGAGGGTTTTATGGAACGGAACATGCTCATAAAGCTTTCTTATGACGGCGCCCGGTATCACGGCTGGCAGATTC
Source organism: uncultured Neglectibacter sp. (assembly GCA_904419785.1). GTDB lineage: Bacteria > Bacillota > Clostridia > Oscillospirales > Acutalibacteraceae > Acutalibacter. The sequence continues at coordinate 7,252 of CAJFSY010000003.1, read as the reverse complement.
AGGAAAACGCCTTGACGGTCCAGCAGGTTTTTCAAGAGGCCCTTTATAAGATCACCAGCCTGCGGGAGGACATCAAAGCTTGTTCCCGCACGGATACTGGGGTGCACGCACGGGAATTCTGCGTCAGCCTGAAAACCGAAAGCCCCATCGCGCCCGAACGCCTTTTGGCGGCGCTGAACCATTATCTTCCGGAAGATGTGGCAGTCAGGTCCTGTGAGGAAGTGCCGCTGGATTTCCATGCCAGATATTCCTGCCTGGGGAAAGAATATATCTATCAGATTTGGAACCATCCGGTGCGTGACCCCTTTTTAGCGGGCCGGGCGCTGCACTATTGGTATCCCATGGACGAAGCACTGTTGGACCGGGCGGCGAAAAACTATGTGGGGAGCCATGATTTTTCCTCTTTCTGCACACTGGATAAACGGGAAAAGGGCGACCTCACCCGCACCGTGACGGAGGCCAAGGTAGAGCGCTGTGGGGATCTGGTGACGTTTACCGTGGCGGCGGATGGGTTCCTATATAACATGGTGCGCATCATGGTGGGGACCCTTCTGCGGGTGCAGCAGGGGAAATTTGCCCCGGAGGACATCCCGGGAATCATCCAGGCGAAAGACCGCAAAGCCGCGGGGCCCACAGCCCCAGCTTGGGGATTGTACCTCAACAAGGTGTTTTATTAAGGGGAATATGCCCAGGGAAAGGAAGTGTATCCAATGGCCAGGCACAGCAAACAGCCGGACAGGCGCAAGGTGATTCAGCTAAAAGACCATCTGCCCCAGCAGCCCAGAAAAGCGCCGCCCCCCGACGAATTTCTGGAAGAGGAAAGCCCGCGGGTGGAGATCGAATATGGAGATGGGCCGGAATCTGGCGGGAAGAAGAAAGCGTGGCAGGCGCCCAAGGCCTTTTACCGGGTTTCTGTGGCGCTGCTTGTGGCGGTGCTTGGTTTGGCGATTTGGGTCAACCGGGAAAACCTGACCCCTCAGAATATTTCCAGCTGGCTGCAAATGCAGGTAGCCGGCGAGGGTTCCGGGGATGGCTACCCTGTAAGCCTTACCGGCTCTTCGGTGACAGCAGGAAATTTCCTTTCCGTTTATGGGAATGCCGTGACATTGAGCGACACTTCTCTGACGATTCTGGATTCTTCCGGAGGGGAGCTTGCCTCGCTGCGCCACAGTTACAGCCAGCCCATATTGAAAGCGGCCGGGGGCCACTATCTGCTTTATAACCAGAACAGCACCGGTTATATGTTGGTTTCCGGAACGGAAATCAAGATTGACGGGTCTATGGAGCGGGATATTCTGGCGGGGGCTGTTTCGAACAGCGGTAAGTTTGCCTTGGCCACCCAGGGAAAAGAAGGGGCCTCTGAGCTGACCGTGTATCTGGCCAACGGTGAAGAGCAGTTCACGTATAGCTTTGCCCAGGATTACATCACCACGTTGGCGTTGAATGAAGACGGTACTTGGGCGATGGTTTGCACTGCCCGCAGCCAAGGCGGTGAACTGGTTTCTAAAATCACGGTGTTCAACTTGAACCAGAGCGATCCTGTGGCGGAATATGAGGTCCAAGACAATTTGCTGTTGGGCGCTTATTGGGGAGAAAACGACGTTTTATACGCTGTGGGGGACGGAAGTCTGATACGGGCCAAGTCGTCAGACCTGGCTTTTTCAGAATACAGCTATGATGGCAGAACGCCAACGGCGTTCCAGTTTGGGGACGGCAAGCTGTATTTGTCTGTCTCCGCATATCAGCACGCCGGCCCTTGTACGCTGCTGGTGTTCCGCGGGGTGGAAGAACCGGTGGAAATCCAAGTGGCGGAACGTGTGCAAGCCCTTTCTGTTTCCGGCGGTACGGTGGGAGCGCTGGTAGAGCAGGAGATGATCCTCTACGATGCCTCTACCGGCAGTGAACTGGCACGGGCTGATGTGGGCAGCGACGCGAAAAGCGTTGCCCTGGCCAACGAGAGCACCGCCTATGTGCTGGGGGGAAGCGAGATACGCAGGCTGCAATTTTAAAATCCAACCGGGAAAATGACAAAAGAGGCAGGCACATCATGTGTCTGCCTCTTTACGATTTAACCGCGGGGTAGGAAATAGCGGTTTTCTTTCGGGTCTTTCAGTTTTTCTGAGAAAGCGGCCGCGAAAGCCTCATATTCCGGGGTAAAGCAGCCTTTGGCTTTTACCGGACAAGATTTTACGCACCGGAAACAGGAGATGCATTTTTGTGGGTCAACGGTGACGCAGTCCTCGCCGATGGCGCCCATGGGGCACTGGTCCCGGCAAAGGCCGCAATGGACGCAAGTGTCCTTTGTGGTGGGGATAAAACTGCCGCCCTTGCCGCCATCCTTGTACGGGCGGTTCCCGGTGGGGGTGAAGTTCTCCCAGCCGGCGGTAAAATCATCCCATGCTTCCAACGCGAAAGCCCGGTCTTGCTGTAGATCTTCCTCATTGGGTCTGCCTATTTGGATGGACCCGTAAGTGTGCTCCCCGATCAAAGCGGCTCCCGCGAAGGGGAGAAACCCATGGCTGCGGCAGAAGTCGGCCAGTTCCAAAAGGGCGTCGTCAAAGTCCCGGTTGCCATAAGTAACAGTGACGATACAAGGGGTGTCTTGCCCCTGCAATGGGGAAAAACGTTCTAAAGCTCCCGCGAATACGCGGCCCCCATACACAGGGGCGCCGAACACAACCAAGTCTTGAGGGGAAAACAGCGTTTGGGGCGCGGGGGAACAAGTGGTGTCCAAAAGGACGGCTTCCCCTAAAGCGGAAGCCATTTCCCAAGCCCCTTTCCGCGAGATTCCCGTGGGAGAAAAGACGGCGGCGTACACGGCCATAAAATCAAGACCTTTCTGTTAAATGTGTGAAAAAAGATTCTGTTGGACATACTGATTATAGAGTTTTGCCAGCTATTTTGCAAGAAAAAAGCTGTTCATTAAGATTTCCGTAAGAGGGATAGGGCTTGTGGAAAGACCGCGTTTGTGCTATATTTATCAGGTAACCAAAATTTGCGGAAAGGAGCGGTATCTTCCATGGGCTATGTGTGGGACGTTGTGTTCGTGGGAATTTGCGTGGCGTTTGTGGCTATTGGGGCTCACCGGGGGTTCATCCGCTCGGCGGCTCATTTTTTAGGCGCTGTGATTTCCGCTTGTTTAGCTGCCCTTTTGGGAGGCGCAGTGGCGCAATGGGTGTTCGATGCCCTGTTCCGCCCTGCTTTGGTAGAACGTATCGGGGAATCCCTGGCGAATTTGGGAAACGGGGACACTTATACAGCAGTGCAGGGAGTGTTTAGTTCCTTGCCGGAGTTTGTGCTTCGTGCGCTGGAAGACGCAGGAGTTACGGCCGCCAGCGTTACAGAGGCTTTAGCGGGGCAGTCTGGCCAGGCGGCGGACCTTATCGCGGATTCACTTTCCCCTGTGTTTGTGGGATTTTTGAAGGTGCTGGCGGTGATCGTGCTGTTCTGCCTGTTTATGGTGGTGGTGCGCATCTTGGCCAATATGCTTTCCACAGTGTTCCATTTGCCGGTTTTAAACGCGGTGAACGGTCTTTTAGGCGGTGTGTTCGGCTTCTTGCTGGCAGTGGTTTCGATTTGGATCGTTTTAGCCGCTGTCCGTGTGTTTACTCCCATGCTGGCCGCGGATACCCAGGCGCAGGTGGAAACCGCTCTGCGCCAGTCTTTGATAGCGGGGATGATGGTCCATTGGAACCCCTTGGGGATTATGTTCCAGTAAAATATTTTCAATAGCTTTTTCGGGGAGTATGACGAGGGTGCTCTGAATGCCTTGGGGGAAAAGGCAGCCGGGGATGTAGAGACATTTTGGAGATTTATGGAGTATATATAAAGGGATAGCGTTAATTGAGATTTGTGAGAAAGAGGGAAGAAAGACCCATGCCCCAAGAGAAGAAACCTATCAACCAAAACTTGACAATACCCAACGCCATTTCGCTGGTGCGTATTTTGATCGTCCCGTTTTTCGCGTGGTATTTTTTGCAGGGCCAGTTGGTGACGGCAGTAGCTTTGCTGGTGCTTTCGGGCCTTTCGGACATGGTAGACGGCTTGATCGCCCGCAAGCTGAACCAGGTGACAGAGCTTGGAAAAATGCTGGACCCCTTTGCGGATAAGCTGACCCAAGGGGTGGTGGCGCTGTGTCTGGCCATAAAGTTCCCGGTGATCTGCCCTGTGCTTTTGGTGTTCATTGCCAAAGAGCTGCTGATGCTGTGCTGCGCTGTGGTGCTTTTGAAGAAACAGAAGCGCCCCTGTGCCGCCAAATGGTATGGCAAAGTGGCTACGGTCATGTTTTATATTTCAGTGGCGGCCATTGTGGTAATGGATGGCTTTTTCCACGTAACTGGGCTCACGTTTGACGTGGTCTCTAACGTGCTGCTGATTTTGACGGCGGTTATGATGATCTATTCCGCGGTAAAGTATTTTAAGATATTCTTGCAGATACTCCGCTCAAACGACGAACGATATGAGCTTTCCCTTCATGATGAGATCCGCGCCAAAACTGTGCGGGAGAAGAGGAAAAGCTGATAAAACATCCTGCGGGGCTCCGCGTAGATTTGGGAGTTTCCGCTTTTTTCACGGTGGATTCATATTCCGGACATGATTTTCCGGTTTAATGGGAAAGCTGTGTTGAGACGAAAGAAAGGAACGAATGCGCCATGCTGATGTGTACACGCTGCAAAAAACGTCCGGCGGTGGTCTTTGTGTCCAGTGGGCTGGACAGCCAAAATCCTCAGGGGCTTTGCTTAGTCTGCGCTAAGGAACTGGGCATTAAGCCCGTCAATGATATCATGGAGAAAATGGGCATCACCGACGAAGAACTGGAAGCGGCCACTGCCCAAATGACTGAACTGATGAACTTAGATCATGACAACGATGAGGAAGAGGAGGAAGGATCGGACGATCTTTTCGCCCCAGGCGGAGCCACCACTTTGCCGGTGGATCAAATGCTGGGAGGACGTCCCGGCGAGAATGGCGGTGTTGGCGAAAACGGCACCCAGCAGAAAAAGGAGAATTTCCATAAGAAAAAGCGGAAACATATCCAAAACTTCTGTACCGATCTTACCGCCAAAGCCCGCAACGGCCAGTTGGACAATATCATTGGCCGGGAAAAAGAAATCCAACGTGTGGTGCAGATTCTTTCTCGCCGCACGAAAAATAACCCCTGCCTTATCGGCGAGCCCGGCGTGGGCAAAACCGCTGTAGCGGAAGGTTTGGCCCTGCGCATCGCCAGGGGAGAAGTGCCTGCGAAACTGCAGAACAAGGAAATACAGCTGCTGGATTTGACCGCTTTGGTGGCCGGCACCCAGTTCCGGGGCCAGTTTGAAAGCCGTATCAAAGGCTTGGTGGACGAGGTCAAAGCCGACGGGAATGTGATTCTGTTTATCGACGAAGTCCACAACTTGGTGGGGACCGGTGATGCCGAGGGCAGCATGAACGCCGCCAATATTTTGAAACCCGCCCTGTCCCGTGGGGAGATCCAAGTGATTGGCGCCACCACGTTTTCTGAATACCGGAAATATATCGAGAAAGACGCCGCGTTGGAGCGCCGTTTCCAGCCTGTTACTGTGGCGGAACCTTCCATTGAGGATGCGGTGCAGATCTTGCTGGGGATCAAAGGCTATTACGAGGAATACCACCGGGTAAAGGTTTCTGAACAGATCGTGCGCAGGATGGTGGTTCTGGCCGAGCGGTATATCAATGACCGGTATCTGCCTGACAAGGCCATCGACCTGCTGGACGAAGCCTGCGCTTGCGCGGCTCTGCGCAATAAAAAGCTGGAAGAATACGACAATACGCAGATGGCCCTTTCAAAAGAACGTGTGCGGGAACAGGACCTTTCCAATCCAACTACTGGCAACGCCATAGATTATGAGGAACTGGCCAAGACCCATTACCGCATCGCAACTTTGGAAGAGAGCCTGGATAAATTGAAGAGCGAAGAGATTTTCGCCCAGGTGGAAGAACAGGACGTGGCCAAGGTCATCGAACTGTGGACCGGCATCCCTGCTTCTCGTGTGGCGGAAAACGAGCTTGCCAAACTGGCGAACCTGGAAGAAGTGCTTTCCAAGAAGATCGTCGGCCAGGACGAGGCTGTCAAAGCCATTTCGGCGGCTATCCGCCGCAGCCGCGTGCAGATCAGCCCCCGGCGCCATCCGGCTTCCTTCATTTTTGTCGGGCCTACAGGCACCGGCAAAACAGAATTGGTGCGGGTGCTCTCTCAAGAGCTGTTCGATACGCCCGAAACGCTTATCCGGCTGGATATGTCTGAATTTATGGAAAAGCACTCTGTCTCCAAGATCATTGGTTCCCCTCCCGGATATGTGGGGTATGATGAGGCTGGCCAGCTGACGGAGAAAGTACGGCGCCGTCCTTATTCGGTGCTGCTGTTTGACGAGATCGAAAAGGCTCATCCGGATGTGCTCAATATCCTTTTGCAGATTTTGGATGAAGGCCGTATTACCGACGCTCATGGCCGCACTGTGAATTTTGAGAATACAGTGATCGTGATGACCTCCAATGCCGGCAGTGAGAAGAAAGAAGGTATGCTGGGCTTTGCCAAGACCGCGGTGGATATGAACCGCGAAAAGGTGATGAAAGCTCTCAGTGATTTTCTGCGGCCGGAGTTTTTGAGCCGTATCGATGAAGTGATCGTGTTCCGTCCCCTGGATGTGGAAGATTACAAGAAGATCGCAGCGTTGATGCTGGGCGAGTATGTGGACGCATTGAAGGAAAAGGGCATCAGCCTGACTTACAGCGAAGAAGTATGCGGATACCTGGCGGAGAAGTCCATTCATGGCCAAAGCGGAGCCAGAGATTTGCGCAACAACATCCGGCGCATGGTGGAAGATAAGCTTGCCATGCTCCTGGTGGAGAAAGGCGAGGGCGCCCTCACTGGCGTCTCCTTGTCTATTCAGGATGACGAGTTGAAGCTTTCTTATATTTCTTAAACGACTGATCTATGGATACGAGGACGCTGTGATAGGCGTTCTCGTATTTTTTTAGATTTCTATAAAAAAGTAAGAAAAATCCCTTGACGAAAAAGAAAGAGCGTGATATAATAATCACCGTCGCAAAATGTGCGGGTGTAGTTCAGTGGTAGAACCCCAGCCTTCCAAGCTGGTCGTGTGGGTTCGATTCCCATCACCCGCTCCAAAAATGTGCGGGCCAAAAGATGCGCCAATAGCTCAGCTGGATAGAGCAACTGCCTTCTAAGCAGTAGGCCAGGGGTTCGAGTCCCTTTTGGCGCGCCAATATG
>CAJFSY010000002.1 GCA_904419785.1 uncultured Neglectibacter sp. | reverse complement strand
CATAAGTAAAAGGTCTAACTGATTTTTGCTGATCAGTTAGACCTTTTTTATTTTGCTCTCATTTATCTGAATTTTCTGATTTTGCGCAACAAATGGCCTCTCCCGTGGCCTACAAGTGAGAGGGTCAGATCAGGCCCTCTGGCGGTACCTTATTGGGAAACGATCAACAATTATCTGAAACGGTTTTCATCGGATGAACTTCAGAAAGTTGTATGGCGGCTGGTATACAGGCTGATCCGGAGCAGGGCATTTGAGGATGCGCGGCTTCGTGGAAAGTACTGGCAGATCATCATAGATGGGACACAGTTGTATCGGAGCAGAAAAGATCTGGGGGAACACAGCCTGTTCTGTCGTAAGAAGAAAGGAACCGAGGAAGAATATACAGAATACTACTATTATGTATTGGAAGCAAAGGTCGTCCTTCACGAAAAGATTCAGGTGAGCATACTGACAGAGTTTATTGAGAATGAAAAGCGGGAAGTGGATAAGCAGGATTGTGTGCAGGAAGGAGCGAAACGGCTGATGGAGCGTTTGAAACAGGAATTCCCGATGCTGCAGATATGTATCTGCGGGGACAGCTTGTATGCGAGTGAAGGATTTTTTAAAGAATGCCGCAGGAAGAAATGGAAATATATTTTACGATACAAGGAAGGGAGCATCCCCAGTATTAATCAGGAGTATCAGGTATTAAAAAGGCGGGAAAAGAACCGGGAGGAAAAGCCGGAAGGAGTTTATGACTATGTCACAGGGGTTGATTACCGCGGAGAGAGTATCAACGTAATAGAATACGAGAGTGCGGAAGAGAAAAAGAAATTTCCGCCAACCGGGAAACATCTTTCACTGTAGCTTTCCGTATCGTTTCTGCCATCCTTTCCTCCCATCTCCCGCAAACTCCTGCAGGCTGCCATGCTTTCTTTTAAAAAAGGATAAGCCCGGTATCCCGAGCTTATCCAAACGAACCGATTCTTATTCCACTGTGACAGATTTCGCCAAGTTCCGGGGCTTATCAATATCGCAGCCTTTCATGGACGCCACATAGTAGGCGAACAGCTGCAAGGGCAGGATGGACAAAGAAGGAAGCATGAAATCCGTAATCTTAGGAATACAGAATTGATAATCTGTCTCTTGAGAGAGAGCTTCTTCTTTTCCCCGGACGGTAATGCCCAACACCACAGCGCCGCGGGCCTTCACTTCCCGGACATTGGACATCATCTTGTCAAACAGCTTTTCATAGGTGGAAATGGCAATGACCAAAGTGCCATCCTCGATAAGGGAAATGGGGCCATGCTTCAACTCGCCGCCCGTATACGCTTCCGAGTGGATATAGGAGATCTCCTTCAACTTCAAAGAAGCTTCCAAAGAAGCGGCATAGTCCACGTTGCGGCCAATAAAATACATGTCTTTGGCGTTAAAATATCGGGAAGCGAAATACTGGATCGTCTTTTTATCCGCCAAACTGGCCTCCGCCAGATCGGGCAGCCGCTGTAAATCGTCCATATAGCGGTCCAGCTCTTCCTGCGGGATTTCCCCCAGCTGTTCCGCCATATACAAAGCGATCATATAGATCACCGCCAGCTGGGTGCTGTAAGCCTTGGTGGAAGCCACGGCGATTTCCGGGCCGGCCCAGGTATACAGCACATCGTCGGACTCGTTGGCAATGGTGCTTCCCACCACGTTGACAATGGAAAGCACACGGCATCCCCGCTGTTTGGCCATACGCAGAGCCGCCAAAGTATCCGCTGTTTCACCAGACTGGCTAATGATGATGACCAGTGTCTTTTCATCCAAAATCGGGTCACGATAACGGAATTCAGAAGCCACGTCCACCTCCAGCGGGATTTTCAGCAGCCGCTCAAAGGCATATTTGGCCACTACTCCCACATGATAAGAAGTGCCGCAGGCAACAATGAACACCTTTCGGATATCCCGAATCTGTTCTGGCGTGAGAGTGATATCATCCAACACCACATGACCGTCCCGAATACGGGGGGAGATAGTTTTGCGCAAGGCTTCGGGCTGTTCGCAAATCTCTTTCATCATGAAATGCTCATAGCCGCCTTTTTCCGCCGCGGTAATATCCCACTGGATGCGCTCCGGCTCCTTTTGGATGCTCTCCCGGTCCTGGTCGTAAAATTCGATGGAATCACGGGTGAGTACAGCGATCTCTTGGTCTTTCAAACGGTAAATATCACGGGTGCGGGACAAAATGGCGGGCACGTCGGAAGCAATGTAATTTTCCCCTTTGCCGATCCCGATGATCAACGGGCTATCCTTGCGCACTGCGTAAATCTTCTCAGGGCAGTCCGCGCAGATAATCCCCAGAGCATAGCTTCCTTCCACCCGGTCGATGACCTGGATGATAGCGTCCAGCACGTCGCCTTTATAATAATATTCCAGCATTTGAGCCACTACTTCTGTATCCGTATCCGATACGAACTCCACACCACGGCGGATCAAGTGGTTTTTCAAATACAGGTAATTCTCGATAATGCCGTTATGCACCACAGCGAACTTTCCCCCATCGCTGACCTGGGGATGAGAGTTCACATCTGAGGGCGCCCCGTGAGTAGCCCATCGGGTATGACCGATGCCCACTGTGCCCGGCAGGTTTTTGCCTCCCTCTAAAATGCCGTCCAGCACGCTCAGGCGGCCCTTAGATTTCACAACGTGCATACCAGAATCGTTATACACTGCCACACCGGCAGAGTCATATCCCCGGTATTCCAGCTTTTGCAGACCGTTGAGCAGGATGGGAGCCGCCTGCTCCTCACCGATATATCCCACAATACCACACATACGCAATACGCTCCTTTCATTGCCTGGCATATCCCTCTATAAAAGGGAATGGGGCTTCCTAATACTAGCTTAAGAAGCCCGCAGGTAAAATATACGCCTTCCCTGAGATAGAATGGCACAATAACACTTACCGGTAAATAATATCATCCCGGGCAGGTCCGTTGGAGACCATGGTGATGGGTACACCGATGTGGCGCTCCGCGAACTCCACATACTTCCGGGCGTTCTCCGGCAGATCCTCATACTTTTTGATGCCGCCAATATCGCATTTCCAACCGGGAAGCACTTCTAAAATAGGCTTGCAGTGCTTCAGCTGAGCGGTGGGCGGGAAATTATCGATACGCTTGCCGTTCAATTCATAGCCCACGCACACCGGGATCTCATCCAAGTAGCCCAGAGCGTCCAGCACAGTGAATGCCACTGCGGTAGCTCCCTGCACCATGCAGCCATAACGTGCCGCAACCAAATCCAGCCAGCCCATTCTTCTGGGACGCCCGGTGGTGGCGCCATACTCGCCGCCATCGCCGCCACGGCGCCGCAGCTCTTCCGCCTCTTCGCCAAAAATTTCGCTGACGAACTCACCCGCGCCTACAGCGCTGGAATAAGCTTTCACTACTGTGACGATCTCCTGGATAGCATAGGGCGGAATGCCGCCCGCGCCTACAGCGCCGTAACCAGCCAAAGGAGAAGAGGAAGTGACCATGGGATAGATGCCCAAATCTGGGTCCTTTAAAGAGCCCAGCTGGCCTTCCAGCAAGACAGTCTTTCCCTCTTTTACCGCGTTGTGCAGCAAAGTGGTGGTGTCCGCCACATAGGGGGCCAGAGCTTCTTTATATTCCATCAGCTTTTCGTAGATCTCTTCCCGGTCCAGGGGCTTTTGATGATACAGTTCCGTATACAGCACGTTCTTCAAGCCCAGCACATGGTCGATGCGCTCCATAATAGAATCTTTGTCATCGAACAGGTCACTGATCTGGAACCCGATCTTGGCGTATTTATCAGAGTAGAAGGGCGCGATACCCGACTTGGTAGAGCCAAAAGACTTGGCGGCAAGACGGGCTTCCTCCATGCCGTCCAGCTCTTTGTGATAAGGCATGACCACCTGGCACCGGTCGGAAACCAGCAGCTGGGGCTTGGGTACTCCCCGCTCTACAACGGAATTCAATTCGTTGATAAAGTTTTCTACCGAAAGGGCCACGCCGTTGCCGATTACATTGATGATGTTGGAACGGAACACGCCGGAAGGAAGCTGATGCAGAGCGAATTTGCCGTATTGATTGATGATGGTGTGCCCGGCGTTGCTGCCGCCTTGAAACCGCACTACAATGTCAGAGTTCTCCGCCAGCACGTCGGTGATTTTTCCCTTGCCCTCGTCGCCCCAGCAGGCGCCTACAATCGCTTTAACCATAACACTTCAAGCCTTTCTGATTATCATTCAGTTCTGGGGGCCTTCCCCCCTATTCCTATGCGCAGGTCAAACGGTAATTTCCGCTTTTTCCTCCGCCACGAATTTGTATTTTTCCAGCACAGGGCCTACTACTTCCGCCAGAAACTCCCCAGTCTGCGCAGGGGCCCGGCCTACATATTTCTCGGGCTTCACAATGTCGTGGAGTTCTTCCAGGGTCACGCCGAATATGGAGTCCCCGGCGATACGGGCCAACAGGTCGTTTTCCCCGCCCTGCTCCTTCACGACCCGGGCGGCCTCCATAGAATGCACCCGGATTCGCTCGTGAAGTTCCTGACGGTTGCCGCCACGCTTCACCGCGTCCATCATGATGTTCTCCGTAGCCATAAAGGGCAGCTCCCGAAGCATATGCTGGCGGATCACCTTGGGATATACCACCAGGCCGTCAGCCACATTGTTATACAAATTCAAAATGCCGTCTACTGCCAGGAAAGCTTCCGGAATGCTGATGCGCTTATTGGCAGAATCGTCCAGCGTGCGCTCGAACCACTGGGCAGCCATAGTCATCGCAGGGTTGACCGCGTCGGCAATGACATACCGGGCCAAGGAAGCGATGCGCTCGCTGCGCATGGGATTGCGCTTATACGCCATAGCGGAAGAACCGATCTGGCCTTTCTCAAAAGGCTCTTCCACTTCCTTCAAATGCTGCAGCAGCCGGATATCGTTGGAGAACTTGGCGGCGCTCTGGGCAATGCCGGAAAGGATGTTCAGCATCTGGCTGTCCAGCTTCCGGGAATAGGTCTGGCCAGAGACGGGGAAACACTCTTTATATCCCATCTTCTGGGCGATCTTCCGATCCAGTTCCCGGCACTTTTCGTGGTCGCCCTCAAACAGCTCTAGGAAACTGGCCTGAGTTCCGGTCGTCCCCTTGGAGCCCAGCAGCTTCGCTTTGGAAAGCTGATACTCCACATCTTCCAAATCCATCAGCAGGTCTTGAATCCACAAGGTGGCCCGCTTGCCCACTGTGGTGGGCTGGGCAGGCTGGAAGTGGGTGAACGCCAGGGTGGGAAGCTCTTTCTGCTCATCCGCGAAATGGGAAAGCACCCGGATGACTCCCACAATCTTGTTGCGGATCAGCTTTAACGCCTCTGTCATCACAATGATGTCTGTATTGTCTCCCACATAGCAGGAAGTGGCGCCCAAATGGATGATGCCCGCGGCCTTGGGGCACTGCTGGCCATAGGCGTAAACGTGGCTCATCACGTCATGACGCACGATCTTTTCGCGCTCTTGGGCCACTTCATAATTGATATCCTCCGCGTGAGATTTCAGCTCGTCGATCTGCTCTTGGGTGACGGGCAGGCCCAATTCCATTTCAGCCTCCGCCAAAGCGATCCAAAGTTTCCGCCAAGTGCGGAACTTCATGTCCGGAGAAAACAGGTATTTCATTTCCTTATCCGCATAACGGGCGGACAAAGGGGATTCGTACACATCTCTCGCCATGTTCCAGACCAAACCTTTCTTCTCTAAATAGATTCCCGATAAAAACACAAGAGAGCCCCGGGGGCTGGACTCACGGCCCTCCCCTCGGGACCCAACTGTCTTATGGTTATTTCCGCAAGCCCAAACGGCGCATCATTTCTTCATAGGCTTCTTCCACACCGCCCATATCACGGCGGAAGCGGTCCTTATCCAGCTTTTCGTGGGTATCGCTATCCCAGAAACGGCAGGTATCGGGAGAGATCTCGTCGGCCAGGATGATGGTCCCGTCAGAAGTCTTGCCGAACTCCAGCTTAAAGTCGATCAGGTCCACGTTGACGCCCTTGAAGAATTCCACCATCAGTTCATTGATCTTGAAACTCATGTCGGCAATCTTGTCCAGTTCTTCCCGGGTAGCCAGACCCATAGCCAAAATGTGATAATCGTTGACCATGGGGTCGCCCAGCTCGTCATTCTTATAGCTGAACTCCAGCACGGGGGTCTTTAACACGGTGCCTTCGGGCAGGCCCAGCCGCTTGGAAAGGCTGCCGGCCGCCACGTTGCGCACGATGACCTCCAGGGGAACAATGGTGACCTTTTTCACCGCGGTCTCCCGCTCGTTGAGCTCTTCAATATAATGGGTGGGGATGCCCTTCTCTTCCAGCTTGCGGAACATAAAGTTGGACATCTCGTTGTTGACTACACCCTTACCCACAATGGTGCCCTTTTTCAGCCCATTAAATGCGGTGGCGTCATCTTTATAGGAAACAATATAGACCTCGGGGTCCTCAGTGCAATAGACCTTTTTGGCTTTTCCTTCATAGAGCAGTTCTTTCTTTTGCATGATGGCAAAACCTCCAGAAGTTTTAATTTTTTTCTTTTTCCCAAAGGAAAACGACTACTTGCGGCAAACAGTCTCATACATTTCAATTTTAGTAAAAATACGTCTGGATGTCAATCTTTTCCCAAAAGATTTTACTTCTGTTATAAGACGCACATTTTTCTTGAAAATCAAGCAAAAAGAATTTTGCAATTTTTTTCTTGTAAAATCCGGCCTGATATGGTAATATATCACTGTGATTTTGCAGGATTCCAAAATTAAACTTGCAGTATGGAGGGAAATTGCCATGTCTTATGTCAGCGAACAGCTGGAACTTTTAAAAAAGAAAAACCCCAACGAACCTGAATTCATCCAGGCCGCCACTGAGGTGCTCACCTCTCTGGAGCCCGTTATTCAGGCAAATCCCCAATATGAAGCTGCCGGCATTCTGGAGCGCATCACCGAGCCCGAGCGCCAGATCATGTTCCGCGTGCCCTGGGTGGATGACAACGGCAAAGTGCAGGTGAACCGCGGCTACCGCGTACAGTTCAACTCCACCATCGGCCCCTACAAGGGCGGCCTGCGGCTCCATCCCTCTGTAAACCTGGGCATCATCAAATTCCTGGGCTTCGAGCAGATCTTCAAAAACTCTCTGACCGACCTGCCCATCGGCGGCGGTAAGGGCGGCTCTGACTTCGACCCCAAGGGCAAGTCTGACCGTGAGATCATGGCGTTCTGCCAGAGCTTCATGACCGAGCTGTTCCGCCACATCGGACCCGACACCGACGTGCCTGCCGGCGATATCGGTACCGGCGCTCGTGAGATCGGCTACATGTTCGGCCAATACAAGCGCATCCGCAACGCTTTCGAAGGCGTGCTCACCGGCAAGGGTCTGACCTACGGCGGCTCTCTGGCCCGTACCGAAGCTACCGGTTACGGCCTGCTGTACTTCACCGCTGCCATGCTGAAGAAAAACGGCATTGACATCAGCGGCAAGACCGTGGCTATCTCCGGCGCCGGCAACGTGGCTATCTATGCCTGCCAGAAAGCCCAGCAAATGGGCGCCAAGGTCGTTACCATGTCCGACTCTACCGGCTGGGTGTACGATCCTGAAGGCATCGATCTGGCCGCTATCAAGGAGATCAAGGAAGTCAAGCGTCAGCGCCTGACTGAGTATAAGAACTACCGTCCCAACTCCGAGTACCATGAGGGCCGCGGCGTGTGGAGCGTCAAGTGCGATATCGCCCTTCCCTGCGCTACTCAGAACGAACTGCTGGAAGAGGACGCCAAGACTCTGGTGGCCAACGGTGTTCTGGCTGTTGCCGAAGGCGCCAACATGCCCACCACCATCGAGGCTACTAAGATCCTCCAGGAGGCTGGCGTACTGTTTGCTCCCGGCAAGGCTGCCAACGCTGGCGGCGTAGCTACTTCCGCTTTGGAGATGACTCAGAACAGCGAGCGTCTGAGCTGGACCTTCGAGGAAGTGGACGCAAAGCTGAAGGGCATCATGGAGAATATCTTCGCCAATGCCGACGCTGCCGCTGAGAAATACGGCCATCCCAAGAACTACGTCATGGGCGCAAATATCGCCGGCTTCCAGAAAGTTGCCGACGCTATGCTGGCTCAGGGCGTTATCTGAGAAAGGCTCTACGAAACACAAGCAAAAGGACTCGGGCGATAACCGTCCAGAGTCCTTTTTGTTTTATCTCAATCAGGCAGGGCTTAAATCACTTTCCACTTTTCTTCCTTTCAAAATTATGGTATCATGAAACTGGAACCTAAAACGGCCCGGGCCAGGCGTACCGCCAGTAATCCTTGCAAGACGACCTACAACTCCGGAAAACCTCCGGCAGGCGATCTTCAAGCTGAACGCGGACATCTTTCCCAGGCAACATAGCCAATATAGATCCCCGCAGTATATGCCCTGTGCCTGGCAGCGGGAAAGGCACGGAAAAACCATTGAGAAGGAACGGAGGAACTCCGCTCCCACGGTTTTTCTCCGCTCCCTCCTTTACAAAGAAGGGTAGATTTTTTTGGAAGATATCAAACGAACCCCAGTACCGGTCCCGGAAAAGCGGACCCCTTGGGAAATACTCAAATCCTATTTGAATCTCTATTTTGTGGACGCCATGAGCGCTATGGCACAAGGCTTGTTCGCTTCTTTGCTCATCGGCACCATCATTTCCACATTGGGCACCCAGTTGGATGTGCCCTTGCTTACGGAAATCGGCGACTTTGCCAAATCCATGGCTGGCCCGGCTATGGCGGTAGCCATTGGATACGCCTTGAAAGCCCCGCCTCTTGTACTGTTCTCTCTGGCCGCGGTGGGAAGCGCTTCCAACACTTTAGGCGGTGAGGGCGGTCCGCTGGCCGTGCTCGTGCTGGCTATCATTGCCGCGGAACTGGGCAAATTGGTGAGCAAAAAGACCCCGGTGGACATCCTGGTTACCCCGCTGGTAACTATCCTGTCCGGGTCGCTGCTGGCTTATGTGCTGGCTCCCCCTATTGGCAGCGCTGCTGCTGCGGTAGGACAGCTTATCATGTGGGCCACCGATTTACAGCCTTTCCTCATGGGTATTTTCGTTTCTGTTCTGGTGGGCGTGGCTTTGACGCTGCCCATCAGCAGTGCAGCCATTTGCGCGGCCCTGGGGCTTACGGGCCTGGCGGGAGGCGCTGCTGTAGCCGGCTGCTGCGCCCAAATGATAGGCTTTGCCGTAATAAGCTTTCGGGAAAACCGCTGGGGCGGGCTTGTGGCCCAAGGCTTGGGGACTTCTATGCTGCAAGTGCCCAACATCATTAAGAACCCACGGATTTGGATCGCTCCCACTTTGGCTTCGGCCATTACGGGGCCTTTAGCTACCTGTGTGTTCCGCCTGGAAATGAACGGCGCTCCGGTATCCAGTGGCATGGGCACCTGCGGTTTGGTGGGGCAGATCGGCGTAGTGGACGGCTGGATAAACGATGTGGCAAAGGGCCTGCGGCCTGCTGTCACTCCTATGGACTGGATCGGCCTTGTGCTGCTGTGTTTTGTGCTGCCCGCTGTGCTGGCCTGGGTCATCGACCTGGGCCTGCGGAAATTGGGCTGGGTAAAAGACGGCGACATGAAATTAGATGTATAATTCCTTCTCACAGCAAAAAGGGCTTCCGGAAAACCGGGAGCCCTTTCCTTATTTATGATATTTCGTGTTGCCTAAAATTTGAAAGCCACGGTAAATTTGCTCACATAGCATCACCCTGGCCAGCTGGTGCGGAAACGTCATGGGCGACATAGAAATCCCTTCCCCTGCGGCTTTTACAGCCGGGGAAAGTCCGTAGGAACTTCCAATGACAAAACTTACCGCCCCTGGGGACTGCATTGCTCCTGCCAGCCGCTTCGCCAAACCGGGAGAATCCACGGTTTTCCCTTCGATACACAAGGGGTAAATTTTGCCCACAGCATTTCGCAGAATGGTTTCCCCTTCCTTTTCCAGGGCGGCGCCGATCTCTGCCTGGGAAGGTTCCGAAGACAGACGCGCTTCCGCAAGCTCTACCAACTCCCACTTACATAAGGGGCGCAACCGCTTTTCATATTCCGCTACCGCCTGACGCCAGTAAGCTTCTTTCAGTTTTCCCACACAAATGAGCTTTACCCCCAACATAGCGCAAACCTCCTAAAAAATGATCGCCTTTCCCTCGGTGTTCTCAGGAGAAGCCACTTCCAGCCAAAAATCTGTGCCTTGACGATAGCCAGCGGCTGACAAAGCGGAAAGAGCCGCCTCGTCCGCCAAAGAAGGCGTATTGTTCTCCTTGCTGAGATGTGCCAGCAGGAACCGTTTGGTCCCGGCTTTGGCCAATTCCGGCAGAAAACCAGCGCAATCACCGTTGGAGAGATGGCCGCGACCAGAAAGAATGCGCCGTTTGAGATAATAAGGATACGGGCCGCTGCGCAGCATCTCCTTATCGTGGTTGGATTCTACCACCACAAACTCAGCCCCCAGCAAGTGGTCCTTTACACAGTTGGTCAACTCTCCCAAGTCTGTAGCCAAAGCGAACTCCCGGTGATCTTGTGTGGTAATGCGAAACCCTAATGATTCCGCGCTGTCGTGGGGCGTGGGAAACGGCGTGACCTGCATCCCAGCCAGTTCCACGGGACCATCCAGCACCCAGCGTTCCACCCCTTCCAGAGAAGGCTCCATAGCCAGCAGCGTTCCTTGGGAAGCGAACACCGGGATGCCATATTTTTTTGCGAACACCCGCACACCCGCGATATGGTCGCTGTGCTCATGGGTGATCAAAATCCCCTGGATCGCCAACGGGTCTATTCCGCAGCGGCTAAGCATCTGGCCCAGCTGGCGGGCACTGCGCCCGGCATCCAGCAGCAATCCCGCGCTCCGGGACCCTATGTAATAGCTGTTCCCTGTGCTCCCGCTGAACAACGGGCAAAGTCTTGCCATCCCCTAAACTTCCTTTCCACAAAACAAAAGAGCTGCCGCAAAGCTTGCCGCAGCCCCTGGATTTTTCTTTTCAACCGATCTTATCCATAGCCTGGTCAGGTTCCTGGCTGCGGTAAATATCCGCTCCCAAGTCCACCAGCTTTTCCACGATGTTTTCGTAGCCTCGTTCAATATACTGGATATCCTCCAGCACAGTAGTGCCTTCTGCTACCAAGCCGGCTATGACCATGGCTGCTCCTGCCCGCAGGTCCAACGCACGCACCGGCGCGCCTTTCAAGTGGTCTACACCTTCCACGATGGCCACCTTGCCATCCACCGTGATTTGGGCGCCCATACGCCGCAATTCGTCCACATACTTGAAGCGGTTACTTTCCCACACGCTTTCATTCACCATACTGGTGCCCCGCGCGATAGAAAGCAGCGTGGTGATTTGAGGCTGCATATCTGTGGGAAAACCAGGATGAGGCATGGTTTTGACATTGCACTTGCGCAGGGGACGTTCGCAGGCCACCCGCACAGTATCGTCCCCCTCTTCCACGGTAACGCCCATTTCTACCAACTTGGCGGAAATAGACTCCAAATGCTTGGGAGTAACATTCTTCACAGTGACATCCCCATAGGTAGCGGCCGCCGCCACCATATAGGTGCCCGCCTCGATCTGGTCGGGAATAATGGAATACGTGGCACCACGAAGCTTTTGAACGCCATGAATCTTAATGGTATCCGTACCAGCGCCCCGGATATCCGCTCCCATAGTATTCAAAAAGTTGGCCAAATCCACGATATGGGGCTCACGGGCAGCGTTCTCGATCACCGTCAAGCCACGAGCCTTTACAGCAGCCAGCATGATATTCATAGTGGCGCCTACCGTGACCACATCCAGATAAATGTTGGCCCCGTGGAGATCGTTGGCAGCGGAAACGGCGATCATGCCGTTATCCAGGCTATAGTCGCAGCCAAGGGCCGCAAACCCCTTCAAATGCTGATCAATAGGACGGATGCCGAAATTACATCCGCCGGGCATGGGCACTACAGCCTTACGGCAGCGGCCCAAAAGCGCGCCCAAGAAATAATACGACGCGCGGATGCGCCGGGCAATATCTGCGGAAACGGTATCTGTTCCCACAGGGCGCGGGTCAATCTCAACGGTATGACGGTCTACATATTCTACCTTTGCGCCCATATCTTCCAGGATATAGGTCAAAGTTTTCACATCGGAAATATCGGGCAAATTCTCCAATCGGCAGGGAGAGTCGGCCAAAATGGTGGCAGGGATAATGGCCACCGCCGCGTTTTTGGCTCCGCTGATATTTACTTCGCCAGTAAGGCGGCAGCCGCCCTTGATCACATATTTTTCCAAATTCACACTTCCTAACGGCGTTTCAAGCAAAGCTAGCCTGCATACTTTTGGTTTACAAAACTAGTATTTGACTGATGATAATAATAATACATAGAAGCACAAAAGTCAATATCAGGTAAGCCTTGCGGCCCGTTTTGACAAAACCTTACGAGAAAAGCCACGTTCTATTTTTATGGAAAGAAATCCGCTTTTATACTTCTCGAAAGCGCTAAAAACGGACAATTTCCTCAAATAACCGCCCGCAAAGTTCCTGTTAAACCAGGACACCTTCTCACCTCTACGAAAAGCAGCAAACCATCAGTTCGCTTTCTTACCAAAGATGATGGGCTTTTCCTCTCCGCGGCGCAAACGGCCAATGTTGCTCTTATGCTTTACTATCACTGTCAAACCCACGAAAATAGCCGATGCTGTGGCAAAGAGCAGATATGCCAAGCTGTGCTCCCCATGATTTTGCAGTGGGCTCCCGCTGAATTCTACCAAATACAAGAACAGGAACGTAAACACCGGATACAGCACCGCACAGCACACAGAAGCCAAAGAGACAATCCGCTTCCAGGCAAACACCACAATAAACGTCAACAACACCAGCAGGAATACCCGCCAATCGGTAAGAGCGATCATCGCGGCGGAAGTCACCACACCTTTGCCGCCCCGGAAGCCGTAATACACCGGGAAAATATGTCCCAGCACACACGCCACGCCCGCTACATATCGGGCAACGTCATAAAGCTCCCCGGGCTGTTGGCCGGCAAACAGCATTACAAACGCCTGAGAAAGCAGCACAGCTGCCACACACTTGAGGAAATCCCCCACAAAGGTCAAAGCGGCGGGAAGCTTTCCCACGCTGCGCAGGACATTTGTCATGCCCGCGTTGCCGCTGCCATATTTGCGGATATCCTCCTTATTTTTAAAGAACCAAGTGAGAATGATGGAAGAATTGATGCTTCCCAGCAGATAACCTGCCAGCGCTGTCAGCGCCAGTGCCAAAACCTCATATGCCATGTGCCTTTTTACCCGCCTTTCCTATGTCTCGTTTTAATCTTTTTCGCCACGTTCCCGCACGATCATCCGTATAGGAGTGCCTTCCAGCCCAAAGGTCTCCCGGATGCGGTTTTCCAAATAGCGCTGGTAGGAAAAATGGAACAACTCGTGGTCATTGACAAAACAAATAAACGTAGGGGGCTTGGTGGAAGCCTGGGTCATATAGTAAATCTTCAACCGCTTGCCTTTATCCGTGGGAGGCTGCACACGAGCGGTAGCCTGGGCCAGTATATCGTTCAAAGTACCGGTGGTGACCCGCATCGCGTTGGAGGAAGCCACCAGCTTGATCATCTCAAACATCTTGTCAAGCCGCTGCCCTGTTTTCGCCGAAATAAACAGGATGGGCGCGTAAGACATAAAAGAAAAGTCGTTTTCCAGCTTTGCCCGCATTTCCTGCATGGTCTTTCCGTCTTTCTCGATGGCGTCCCATTTGTTCACGCAGATAACGCAGCCCTTACCAGCTTCATGGGCAATGCCTGCCACTTTGGAATCCTGCTCAGTAAAGCCTACCTCCGCGTCGATGAGGATCAGGCATACGTCGGCCCGCTCTACCGCCATCTCCGCGCGCAAATTGCTGTAATGCTCGATAGCGTCCTCCACCTTGCTTTTGCGCCGCAAGCCCGCCGTATCGATAAACGTAAAGGTACCAAAATCGTTTTGAATGGTGGTGTCCACCGCATCCCGGGTGGTGCCGGCAATATCTGAGACAATGCACCGGTTCTCACCGGAAACCTTATTCACCAAAGAGGATTTGCCTACATTGGGCTTTCCGATCACCGCTACTTTGATGACTTCCCCTTCCTCTTCTTCCTCCTGGTCCGGGGGCAGCACTTCACAGACCCGGTCCAGCAGGTCGCCGGTACCATGGCCATGCACCGAAGAAACCATCACCGGGTCGCCCAGGCCCAGATTATAAAACTCGTAAAATTCCGCCGGAGGCTCGCCCACCTGGTCGCATTTATTGACGCACAACACCACCGGGACGCCGCTCTTGAGCAGGATGGCGGCCACATCCGCGTCAGTAGCGGTCACACCGGTGCGGATATCGGTGACGAAAATGATGGCGCTGGCAGAATCAATGGCGATCTGCGCCTGTTCCCGCATTTGGGTAAGAATCACGTCTTTAGATGCGGGCTCGATACCTCCGGTATCCACCAGGGAGAATTTCCGGCCGCACCACTCGCTGTCGCCGAAAATACGGTCACGGGTAACGCCGGGCGTATCCTCTACGATAGAGAGCCTTCGCCCCACGATCTTATTGAACAGCGTGGACTTTCCCACATTGGGCCTGCCCACGATAGCTACGATAGGTTTTGCCATAAAGTTTCACCAACCTTTTCCTGATGCTCCCCTTACCGGGGCCAAAACAGTATCCACAGGTCACCTGTGCTCCCAAGAAGCTTCATAGGGATTGTGGCCAGGCGCCGGAGGAGCGGCGTTTCCAGCGATCGCCGCCGCCAACGCGTCTCCCGTATTTTCCACCCTGCGCACCGGCACGCCCAAAGCTTGCGACAGCTCTTCCACGGTCATGTCATCTAAGAAAACATCCTCTCCCGCCCGGAGCATATTGGACGCCAACAGAACCTCGTCCCCCAGGTCACGGCCTTTCAGGTTTTTGAGGATATCCTGGCCTGTGAGCAGCCCGGTGACGTTTACGCTTCCTCCAAAGAAGTCGTTTTTTATTGGAAGCAACTCAATAGTACAATTATGACATTTCTCCCGCAATCCGTCAAGAAGATGGTCCAGGAACTCGTAGCAGCCCTCCCCAGTGGGGATCGTCACTTTCCTGGGTTTCTCAGGCAGCTCCAAATCTTCCAAAGCCCAGTCGAACTCGTCTTGGAGATTCCGCAGCATCCCCACTCCGTTCTCGATCTGGGGAAAATCTTCATAAAACTCCAACGGCGGGATGGGGCGCTTCGCGAGGAGATACAACTCATCCGAACCATATACGGTTCTGGATCCCCGCTCCGCTTTCCACTTTTCGCCCCAACGCTCTAGGATATCCAGCACATCCCCAGCAGTCTGCTGCTGGTAAGGCACCAAGGGGTACAGCCCTTCCCTGAAACGGGTCAAGCCCACAGGCACGCAAGCCACGCTTAGAACGCCTTCTCCCAGCGAGTAGAGTTTTTCCAAGGAATATTCCAATGCAGGGCCGTCGTTGATACCGGGACACAGAACGATCTGGCAATTCAGCTTCACGCCGCCTTCCGCCAAACGGTACAAGTGCCGCAAAGCTTCCCCTGCGAAGCGGTTGTGCATCATCTTGCACCTCAGTTCCGGGTCCATAGTGTGGACCGAAATATTGATGGGACTGATGTGCATGGAAAGGATACGGTCCACTTCCCGGTCATCGATGTTGGTCAAAGTGATATAATTGCCAAACAAAAAAGAGAGCCGGTCGTCATCGTCTTTGAAATAGAGAGTCTCCCGCATACCAGGAGGCATCTGGTCGATAAAGCAGAAAATGCACTTATTCCGGCAGGAACGCTGCTTGTCCATCAGATAGGTCTCAAACTCCAAGCCGATCTCAGCATATTGGGGTTTGACCAATTCCACCTCATAGGGCTTCCCATCCCGCGAGAGGGAAAGCCGCAGTTCCCGTTCCGTCTCCAGAAAGCGGTAATCCAGCACATCCACGATCTCTTTGCCATTGATGGACAACAGCATGTCACCCGGTAAAATGCCCAAACGCTGGGCACGGCTTTTGGGGTCTACCCCGTCGATTCTCACCGCCATCGTCATTCTCCCCTTTCTACCGGCAGAATTCGCCGGTAAAAATAAAGAAGGGAGCGCTTTCCCCGCGTTCCCTTCTCACCATTGCCTAAAATTTAAGCGTCCTTCTTCACAACGGCACGGCCATTGTAGTAGCCGCAGTTGCCGCAAACTCTGTGAGGTGTCTTGTACTCGCCGCACTGGGGGCATCTCATAAGAGCGGGAGCTTGGAGCTTCCACACATTGGAACGCCGCTTGTTCTGCCGCGCGCTGGATACTTTCCGCTTGGGTACTGCCATGGGTGCACCTCCTTAATCTATCGAAGATGATATTCTGCCGCGAAGGAGTTCCCCCACGGTCCAGTTTTCACAAAACGTCCGGCACAACTTAATGCCAAGACAGCCTTACCCGCCGCTTTACAGCAACTCTTTCAAGATGGCCAATCTTGGGTCCACCGAATCCCGTTCACAGCCGCAATCGCCCTGGTTCAGGTTCTTGCCGCAAATAGGGCAAAGCCCTTTGCAATCCGGGGAACAGAGGAACTTGCTCGGCAGATCCAACAGGATGTCCTCCGTAACCAGCTGGTCCATATCCAGCTGCTCATCAGGCACCACTACGAACTGGCCGTCATTATCCTCTTCATCACTGAGCTCCCGCACCAAAACATGGAAAAAATCAGTTTGCCGCTCTTGTGTTGTCACCTCGAAGCAACGGTCGCATGGCATCGTCATGGTATAGACGGCCTTTCCCGTCAGCTCCACGGAAGCGGCTGAGCCTTTCAGCTCAATACAGACTTTTACCGGCGCACAAAACGGCTTGACACCGCCCAATTCCATACCGGAAAGGTCTATTCCGTATTCCAGCGTTTCACTGCTGCCCAGAAAATACTTTCGCAGATCGATGGTCATATTCTTTTCCTCATGCCGTACTGATATATTATAATGAGACAGGTTCTCTTTGTCAAGCCCTTTTACGCCTATCCAGCCGTAAAAACTGACAAGCTGAATACCTGCTAGTCCTTTTAGGCCCCTAAAAAAACATTGGGCCAATCAGGGGAAAAGGCGGCCCGAAAGCCGCCTTCCCCAAACAGATACAGTCAACCCGCAGGGCGCTGTTTATTTCGCGACAAATTCCGCGACAGAGGCGGGGATCTCCTCGTCAGCAGCGGAGACAGAAAGCACGAAGTTCGCGCCAGATTCCTTCTCCAGCTTCTTCAGGTCATTCACCAGCAAATCCATAACCTCGGCGCCAGTGCCGGTAATCTTCAAAGTGGAATCCACAAAAATATCGGTCACGTCGTAATTTCCGGCACAAATGCCAGCCAAGAACCCATACAGGCCCTTTCCGCCTTTCACATCGTATGCATCGATATCGACCAGACGGGCGTTATGGGAAATATCGTAAGTCAGCTTCAAGCCTTTCTCAACTACCACCACATTGCCGTTGGATTTTTCCACAGCAGCGTTGGCCAGGTCGATGAGTTTTTTGGTCTTGCCGGAGCCTTTTTTGCCAGTCAAAAGAGTAATCATGGTACAACTCTCCTTTATTTTATTATTCCGCCCCAAGGGAGCGGGGTTCTGCCAATGGTTGCCCCTCCCTTACCGGGACAGACGCTTTTCCAGCTCCGCTTTTGCTTCTTCGTAGCCGGGCTTGCCCAGCAGGGCAAACATATTTTTCTTATAGCTTTCCACGCCGGGCTGGTCAAAGGGATTGACACCCAGCATATAACCAGAGATAGCGCAGGCTTTCTCAAAGAAGTAGATCAGCTGGCCCAGGCTGTCCTCAGAGAAGTCGGGAACATGGATCACCACGTTGGGCACGCCGCCATCGTTGTGGGCCAAAACAGTACCCTCGAAAGCTTTTTCGTTAACAAACGCCATGGTGCGGCCTTCCAGATAGTTCAAGCCATCCACATCGGTGGGGTCTTTGCCCAAGGCGATTTCATGCTTGGGCTTGTCGATGAGCACCACTGTCTCAAACATGGTACGGCGGCCGTCCTGGATATACTGCCCTAAAGAGTGCAGGTCCGTTGAGAACACCACAGAAGCCGGGAACAATCCCTTGTTATCCTTGCCTTCGCTTTCGCCGAAGAGCTGCTTCCACCACTCGTTCATCATGGCATAGCAGGGCTCATAGCTGACCATAACTTCGGTGCACTTCCCCTTATTATAGAGGATGTTCCGGATAGAAGCGTATTTATAGCAATCGTTTTCCTCAATGGAAGGAGTATTATACTGTTGCGCGGCTTTAGCGGCGCCAGCCATCAAAGCGTCGATATCCGCTCCGGCTACGGCGATGGGCAGCAAGCCCACGGCAGTCAGCACGGAATAACGGCCGCCCACATCGTCGGGCACTACAAAGGTCTCATAGCCTTCTTCATCGGCCAAGTGCTTCAATGTGCCCTTTGCCTTATCGGTGGTGCAGAAGATGCGCTCCCGAGCGCCTTCCTTGCCGTATTTTTTCTCCAGCAATTCCCGGAACACCCGGAACGCGATAGCGGGCTCAGTGGTGGTGCCGGATTTGGAGATCATGTTGATGGAGATATCCTTGCCTTCGCAGATGGATACCAATTCCGCCAAAGCGGTAGAGCTGATGCTGTTGCCGGCAAAATAAATGGCCGGGGTACCTTTGCGCAGGTCATTATATTTATCGGACTTCAAAAACTCGATGGCAGCCCGGGCTCCCAAATAAGAACCGCCGATGCCGATGACCACAAACACTTCTGAATTTCCCTGAATCTTCTTGGCCGCGGCCTTGATTCTGGAGAACTCTTCTTTATCATATTCTGTAGGAAGGTCAACCCAACCCAAAAAATCATTGCCCATTCCGGTTTTAGTCATGAGCAGCTGATGGGCTGTTTTAACCTGTGGCTCGATGGCCTCATATTCGTGCTGGGAAACAAAGCCGTTCAGATAGCCAGCTTCCAGTTTCAGTGGCATTGCAAAAACCTCCTTGTGATGGTTCCCAGGGCGTCTCCCGCTTTCTTCCCCAAGATGGAAACCTCAGGGCCGGTTCTTCCGCTCACGGAAAAGAGAGACACCGTGCTTTGTGCTTCTATTCTACAATAAGTTGAGACAATTTGCAAGTTTGTACCGCACTGTTTCCAAAAAAGTTGCAAAGCCACCTTTTTCCTACAAAGTAAATATGGCGCTGAGCAAATACTCGAAAGCCGAAGCAAACGTCACCGCTTCCACGTTTTCCCCAGCGGTGATATCCACTTCCGCCAAAGTCTCTCCGCCCAGGCTGTACCGCACCGTACCGATCACATCCCCCACGCAAATAGGGGCTGTCAATTCTTTCCATTCCACTTCTGTTTCCACTTCGCCTGACTCTGTGGCCCGCAAAAGCAATTTAGGGCTTTCTCCTGTTTGAGGGGCTACATCCGGGGACATCCCTCTGCTTACAGGAACGCGCTCCAGGGCCGGAAGCTCCGGCACAGTCACTTTCCAGTTGGCAAAACCATAGTCCAAAAGAGCGGCGGCATCCTGAAAGCGGTGGTCGGTGGAATCCGCCCCCAGCACCACACCGATCAGTTCCAAGCCTTCCCGTTCCGCTGTGGCGGTGATACAGCTCCCCGCCTCTCCGGTAGTGCCTGTTTTCAGCCCAGTGATCCCCTGGTAGGAACGAATCAGCTTATTCGTGTTCACAAGCTGAGTTTCCCCATTCCGCACGGAATCCATCCAAGTAAGGGTGTAATCGAATATTTTTTCATGGCTGATCAGCTCACGGCTCATCAAAGCCACATCGTAAGCGCTGGTCACATGGCCTTCTTCGTCCAAGCCGTTGCAGTTTTTGAATACGGTGTCGTTCATTCCCAATTCTTTGGCTTTTTCATTCATAGCCGCCACAAAGGATTCTTCACTTCCGGAAACGGCTTCCGCTAAAACCACGGCGGCATCGTTGGCACTCATGATCACAGTAGC
Source organism: uncultured Neglectibacter sp. (assembly GCA_904419785.1). Classification (GTDB taxonomy): domain Bacteria; phylum Bacillota; class Clostridia; order Oscillospirales; family Acutalibacteraceae; genus Acutalibacter. The sequence continues at coordinate 141,404 of CAJFSY010000002.1, read as the reverse complement.
TTTTATCAAATCGTTTACCGACATAGACTCCCCCTCTTCCAGCCAGATGTCCGACCCGCCCATAGAGGCAGCGTGGGCAGAGGCTGTCAGCGTTTGGTCTAAAGAAAGGCGCCCGTCATCGATGGCTTCGAATACAAGGCAAAGGGTCATTACCTTGGTGATAGACGCGCAAGGCCGGACTTCATGGGGATTTTTCTCAAAAAGCACCCGGCCGGTAGAAGCCTCCATCAGCACCCCGGAAGGCGCAGTGATGGTAAGCTCTTCAGCATGGGCGGGAATTCCTTGCACAATGATGGCTACGGCAAGGAAAGCTGTCAACACGAACACCCTGAATTTTTTCATATGGGATCACCCTTTCTTTCCACTTACAAAAAACATATGCGAAAGGCCATGGAAAGAGAAGGGATAAAGAAAAATCCGTCCACCCGAAACCGAGTGGACGGAACCGTTATTCTTTTTGCTTTTTCACCCGCAGATACGCCCCGGCTTCCACTTCCTCATCCGTCTCCCAATAGACAAGCATTTCCGCATGGGGGGCTTTCTCAATAGGTTCCATATCCCCATTGAAAATCTTCGTCAGCTGCGCTGTAAAGGACTCTTTGCCCGGCTGCAAAATATCCACTGTTTCCCCGCTGAAAAAGCGGTTGCGCTGCCGCAAACGCAGGCATTTTCCTTCCCGGCCCTCACAAACGGCCACCAGCTCATAATTTCTGGCATAGTGGCTCCGGTCCAGAGTCTGGCCGGGCTCTCCGCCAAAATAGAAACCGTGGGAATATGGCCTATGGCTGATCTTCTCTGTTTCTTCCAAAATCGCCGGTGGAAGAGGTTCTCCCGGATGTTCCCAGGCAAAGTCGATCGCCTGCCTATAAGCCGCAGTAACGCAGGCCACGTAATACGCTGATTTCGCCCGGCCTTCAATTTTCAAGCTGGAGATACCGGCTTCCATCATCTCCGGGATATGGTCGATCATCCGCAAATCGTTGGAATTGAAGAAATACGCGCCTTTCTCTTCCTGCACCAGGGTAAATTCTTCTCCGGGACGCTGTGCTTCCGTCAGATGATACTCCCAGCGGCAAGGCTGGGCGCATTCTCCCCGGTTGGCGTCCCGGCCGGTCAGGTAGTTGGAGATGACACACCTTCCGGAGAACGACATGCACATGGCGCCATGAACGAAAGCTTCCAATTCCAGCCCTGGGTCGGTATTCTCACGAATCCCCCGAATCTCCGAAAGGGGCACTTCTCTGGCCAAGACCACCCGTTTTGCCCCCAGTTCCCAGCAAACCTGGGCCGCCGCGAAATTCACGATCCCGGTTTGGGTGGAGATATGCCGCTCCACATCAGGGGCGACCTTCTTGGCCATGGCCAGCACTCCCAAGTCAGAGATAATGAACGCGTCCACTCCCATTTCCTGGCAGGCTGCCAAAAATCCGGGCAATTCCTGAAAGTCCTCGTTCCGGGGCAAAGTATTGCAGGTGACATATACCTTTACCCCATTTTCATGGCAGAAAGTCACGGCATCCCGCAATTCTTCCCCGCCGAAATTGGCTGGGGCCGAACGCATGCCAAAACTTTTCCCCGCCAAGTATACCGCGTCCGCGCCGTAGCGCACCGCTGCTTCCAGCCGCTCCCGATCCCCGGCGGGAGAGAGCAGCTCTGGTTTTACTCGATCCACGGTTTCCTCCTTACGACAAGCCAGCCAGCTGCTTGTTATACTCGTGATCTTCCACGTTGGTGGCATAGTAGGCCGTGCCGTCCGCCGCGTGGCAGAAATAGAGATAATACGGCGCGTCGCCTTCAGCGTTGGGCTCCAAAGCAGCTTTGATAGCGTCCAATCCCGGATTACAGATAGCGCCCGCAGGGAGCCCCTGAACCTGGTAGGTGTCGTACTTACCAAAAGGCAGCGGATTTTCGGGCGGCACATTATCGGCTCTCTTATAGGGATAGAAAATGGTAGAGTCGCATTCCAAACGGTAAATGCCATACTCACCGCCAAAGTTCAAACGGTTGTGAAGAACGGCGGAAACATTCTCCATATCGTTCGCATTAGCCGCTTCTCTCTGGATAATCGAAGCCATAATAATGACTTGGTCCATGGTCATGCCAGAATTGGCAATATCCTCTTCCAAGTCGCTCACACGGTTCTGGAAGTTATTCAGAAATTTGCTCACTACAGAATTTACATCTTCGTTTTTATAGAAATTATAGGTATCCGGGAACAAATAGCCTTCCAACTTATAATATTTTTCAGAAGCGTTGGTGATTTGACCAATCATATCGAACTCGTCGAAATCCGCACTATTAATCGCTGCCAGAAAATCATCTTTGCTGCACACTTCGTTTTCTTCCAACAGGGCCGCCATTTCAAGTGCGGTAGTGCCTTCGGGGAAAGTAACGGTAACTTCTTCCCTGATCTCGTTTCCGCCTTGCAGAGTATTGATCAAATCCTCATAGTCCATGTTGGTTTCAATCTGGTACGTTCCGGGCGCAAAGTATTGCATATCCGCTGTAATGGAACAATAGAGATTGAAAAATTCCGGTTTCTCGATAGCGCCTGCCTCATAAAGTATCCGCGTCAGCTCTTTGGATGTGACGTTTTCAGGGATGACCACTTTCGTGGTACCCTCGGGCCGCTTAGCGGCAAAAAAGTCGTTAGAGCCCTGAATCAGATAGCTGGCAAGGGTCAAAGAGACCAACAGCACCATGCACACCCACACCAGTGAAAACACCCAGCGGTTCTTTCGGGCTTTCAGCTTGTTACGCTTCTTGTGAGCCTTTTTCTCAGCCCGGCGTTCTTTTTCCGTCAGATACGCCTTATTGGCGGAATACTCCGGCCGTGGCGGCTGACTGCGGCGGTCCGGCAGATCTACGCTGCCCGTGGCCAAATCCCGCTCGTCAATATTCAGTTTGAAATTCCCCGTGCCGCGGTCGCCGCCGGGATTCTTTCCGTGGTTCATACGCAACCTTCCTTTCCGGGCTCTTGCCCCTTGCGCAGGGCAAAGGCCCCCGCTTCTGTGATCACAAAGTCCACCCGCTTGTCATAAGGCCCTCGGGGCAGCGCAGGAAGCATCATCTCCCCATAGCAAAGTCCCGCGGTCGTTCCAGGGTATCCCGCCAAGAAGCGGTCATAATATCCTTTTCCGTAACCCAGCCGGTAACCCATTTCATCAAAGGCCAGCCCCGGCACCAGGCACAAAGCGCCCTCCGCGCTTCCGGCCGGCGGGCATTTTAACGGGTCCGGCTCCAACAGGCCAAAGCTTCCTGGAGCCAGCGTCTCCCGGCACGTCACACGGTAAAACGCCATGGAACCGTTTTTATCCAGGCACCGGGGGGCGTACACTTCTTTGCCCTCGGCCAGCGCCCGGTCCAAAATCTTCCATGTATCCGGTTCGCTCCCCTTGCTCAAATAGAGGAACAGCTTCCGGGCTTCCTGATAAGCAGGATGAGCCCACAACGCTTCCTGGATAGCGCTGCTCCGTTGGGAGCGTTTTGAAAGAGCATCCCGCCGCGCCAAGAGTTCCCGGCGCAACAGGGCTTTTTCCGGCAGGCTTATCCCTCCCATTGGATAGAGGAACGGATTTCTTCCGCTTTTTCTTGGGAAACAAGCGCGGCAACCAATGCCAGCCCAAATTGAGTGGCAGCTCCCATTCCGCGGGCTGTGAGGAATTGTCCGTCACGGCAGACGTACTCCTCAGCCAAAGCCGCCCCACCTTCTGTCAGATCCTTTTGAAAATTGGGGAACGCCGTGGCTTTTCTGCCCTTTAAAAGTCCCTTGTGGGCCAATATAGAGGGAGCGGCGCAAATGGCAGCCACCAGCTTGCCCTCTTCCACACAGCGGTCCAGGCAGGACTGGACTGCTTGAGATTGTTCCAAATTCAAGGTCCCAGGCAGGCCACCGGGAAGCACCATCCCATCAAGCTTGGACACGTCCACGTCTTTCGCAGCCATATCCGCCGCCACTTTGATGCCGTGGGAACCGGTCACTTCCATGCCCGTCACCCCCGCCATGACTACTTCCAGACCAGCGCGGCGCATGATATCCACCGGCGCGAGAGCTTCTACTTCCTCGAAACCTTCCGCTAAAAACACAACCACCATAGGAATCTTCCTTTCCATTTAAAATGAAATCTTAAAATGAAATCGCCAAACTCAAAAACCATAGCGGATCACGTAATAAACCACGCAGACCCAGCTCAACAATCAAGGCCCTTTCCCGATTCGGTTCTACCTTGCTTTTTCCTTTTAGCTTTCCAGCACAGCCAAAGCTTGTTCTACCTGTTCCAATACAGACTTGTGTATCTCTTCCACCGGAAGGGGTTGCCCATCCATGGAGCAAGGCACCACTTTCCAATGGAGCTTTTCTCCCGCGTAACGGGCGCATTCCCCGCAGGAACGCAGAAACTCCAAGTGGCTCTCATGGATATCTTTTTTTCCGCTGTCCCCATGATACCGCTGCAAAAGCAGCTTTTGGGAAACTTCTACAGGCATATCGAGATAAAGCACCAAATCCGGCCGGGGCAAGCCCAGCTTGCCATATTCAAAATCCTCTACCCATTCCAGATAGCGGTCCCATTCCTCCCGAGGGGATTTCCCCATCTGATACACCATGTTGGAAGTGGCGTACCGGTCACAGAGGATAACGCTTCCCCGGTCATAATCCTTTTTCCAGTCTTTTCGGAAACTGGCAAACCGGTCTACCGCATAAAATGCGCTGGCCGCGTAGGGGTTTACATCTTCCGGGTCTGTACCGAACTCTCCGTTCAAATACATGCGCACTAAAGCGGACGAAGGTGAATCGTAGTCGGGAAATGTTATCTGCCGCAAAGACCTGCCCTGTTTCACCAGCGCTTCCGTCAGCAACGCGGTTTGCGTACCTTTGCCGCTGCCGTCCAACCCTTCCAGCACGATCAAGCTCATTACCGATTCTCCCTTCCGAAAGCGCCGTCTCCATTTTAGTATGGAGCAGCGGGATAAAAACTTACAATGCCGCGAATTTTTTCCGGACTTCCACCATTTTCCCGCAGGACATCTTCCCTTCAGGACAAGCGCCCCTCAAACAAGGCGGTCCTGCCTGGCCAAACAAATGGGGCGCCACCTGACGCACTTCCCGCAGCATTTGCGTTGCCAGGCCCCGGATTTCCCACTGGGCCCGGTTACAGCACCGGTGAGAAAAGAAATTCAGCAGGCTCCGGGCGTTCATGGTGCAGATCATTTTCGTGGTGCAGGCGTTGGGCAGCACAAACCGGGCATCCTCAATAGCCTGCTTCTCCGCTTTTCGGTCAGCGGCTTTTTCGGTTTCACCCGCTGTCAGAAGTTCTTTTTTATGTTGTGCTTTCAAAAGTTCGGTTAGACGCTGGTAATGCTCCGCATCCTCTTTCATGGCCCGCAGGAATTCTTCCTTGGCTTCGGGTATCTTTTCTATCTCCGGCGGCAGCACAAACTGAAAGCCGTCCTCTTTGACATAACGCTGGCTCTGCACACTGAACGATGCGATACGGTGCCGGGTAATCTGGGCCAGCAACGACCGGGACACCCCTTCGATGCCAAAGGTAAAGCTGGCATGCTCAATAGGGCTTTCGTGGCCGATGGATTGGAGCATCTCCAAAAAAGATGCTGTCTTTTCCTCGGTCAGCCCTTCATACACTGTGTCGATATCAGCGGCGGCATAACATAGTTTTGCCGCGCAAGCCACCGTCTTTTCAGGCTCGGGCGTATAAGCCAGAAGCTTCACCTGCATGGAGGTCATCCTTTCTTGACGAGAAATTTCATAATCTAAAATATTATAGCAAATTCCCGGCTGCTTCACAAGGCCTTAATTTTCAGCTGCAAAGAAAGCCCCGGATTTCCCGGAGCTTTCCATCATTTTCCTTGTTCTTCTTTACTTGTCCAAAGCTGCCCTTCTTCCGAGCGCGCCTGGCTCCAATAGTTATCCAATTCCGCTAAAAGTTCCTGCTGGCTCCGCTGGCCTGCAAGGCATTCCCGCAGCAAGCCGTCCGCCCAGTCGCGGTACCCTTCAAACGCGTCGTACATCACCGGCTCTTGGGCGTAATTATACCAGTCAGCCCGACGGACCATCAACAGATTGATGGCCAGATCGGTCTCTTCCAAAGACGGCTCCATGCTGGCGGCAGTGGTATGGATAGGCACAGTACCGCAGACCTTAGCCAAATGGGTGTTATTGTCTCCGTTGGAGAGATACGTGAGGAAATGAACGGCATTGCCCGCATGCTCCGAAGAAGCCGCTACTCCAAAACCGGTAAACTCCAAGCCTGTGACGGCGGTGCCGGTGATCCCTCTGGGATAAGCCACCACATCCCAGGAGCCTTCTTTCATGGAAGAAGCGATCTTTTCCATCTTGTCCTGACCGGCAAGCAAAGTGATGGCTTTCCCGTCGATAAAGGCCTCCACAGCCTGTTCCTCCGTCCAGGTGAGGGCTTCCTGGGGAATGGTATTTTCCATGAGGGCAACCAGTTGTTCTGTGCCTTTGGCCGCCTCCTCAATCGTAAATATGGTATCATGGCCTTCCACCGCCGAAAAATAAGACGCTGCCGGATCTTCCATACGGCCAAGGTTCACCGCGCTCCATACGATAGAATCGAACAGATCAACCAGGCCATCCTGTCCACCGAAAACCATTCCGGCCGCCCCTTTGTCTTGAAGCTTCTCCGTCATGTCCGGCAGGTCGTCCCAAATACGGCAGTAGACCAAACCTTCTTCTTTATCCTGGTTGAACTCCTCAAACCAGTCGCTGCGATAATAGAGCAGTTTTTGATTCAACGTGGCGGGCAACAGATACGCCCATTCTTCTCCCATAGAAGCCAGCACGTATTTCGCAGACGTTGTCAAACGGGGACTTTCCTCCCACAGTTCCAGATAGGGGGCCAAATCCAGCAGCAGACCTTGTTTCACACAAGCGGGCTGCTCTTGGTTGGAGATCTCCACCAAGTCGGCGCCGCCTTCCTCTAACAGCTTTTGGGCTTCCTCTCCGTTTTGAAGGGTACGTATCTCAATCTGGGTCTCAGGATAATCCGCTTCATATTTTTCCGCGATCTCTTCCAGTGCCTGGGTGCGTTCCTGGTTGACGAAAATCTCTGCCACCACAAGTTTCGTCGCGGTCCCGTCATTCTCCAGAGCCAACTGTTCCCCAGTATCCACAAGCTGGGAAGAAGCGTTTTCTTCCGGTGCACAGGCGGCAAGAGTACCCGCCATTATCAAAGCAGCTCCCAAAAGGGCCGCTTTTTTTCTCCATCTATCTCTCACAGGCTTCGCCTTCCTTTCATTGGAAAATCCCCTGCGGGGGCTGGTGTTCCTATTATAGCTTTCCGCCGGGAAAAATACAAGAAAAACCGGCACACCCGTTTAAATACAGAAAAACGGCTCCTTCAGGAACCGTTTTCCGCAACGCTCGATCTTTATACTTTCCGCACGTAGCCGGGTTTCCGCTCTTTGGGCTGGGGCAGCGGGCCAGCGGCGTATCCTAAAGCCAGAGAGCCAATTCCACGCAGATTTTCCGGCAAGTCCCACTCTTTCAAAAGCGCTTTCCCTTCGGGAAGCTGAAACATTTCCCGTTCCCCATGAATCCAGCAGGAAGCCAGTCCAATGGCGTGGGCAGCGTTCATCATAGTGCAAAGCACGCAGGAACCGTCCTCCACGCAAGTTCCCCGTTCCGGGTCTGCCAGCACCAGCAGGATGGTGGGAGCTCCATAATACGGATCGCCGTTACCGCCTCGGGCCTGCTTGTTCAGTTCCAGCACCGCCTGACGATACCGGGGGTCCTGCACCGCCACGATCACAGGGGACTGCATCCCCATCCCGGTGGGCGCCCAAGTACCGGCTTCCACTACGGCGTTCAGCTCTTCGGGCTTTATCTGCTCCGGCTTATACGCCCGCACACTCCGGCGGGTCTTTATCAATTCCAGCATCTTATTTTCCATAATCAACGCAACTCCTTTCCTGTTTCATCCTCAAAAAGATCTCTATATTGAACGCAACATTTTGTCCGCTTACGAAAGCCCTTGTTCCTTCAAGCCAGCGATCAGCCGCAGAAGCAGCGCCGCCGTACCCACGTTATAACCGCAGCATCCGTAAAGGCCCTCCCCACCCCGGTTGGCCAGAATAGCCAGCGGCATCTGGTCAGGGTCTAAATACAGGCGCCGGGCCAAAGAGGACACCGTACCGGCAAACTCACAGGACCATACTTCCGCGTGGGGCAGCGCGTCCAACGCCTTCCCAAAAGTCCGGTCCTCCTGGCAGGAAAAGTCCGGCAACACAAGGCACAAAGGCGCACCACCGGTTTCCATCTCCCCAGCGGCTTCCCGCAGTTCATTGAGCAAATGTTCAGTAGGTTCTCTCCCCACTTCTAAAAAGCACAAGACGGTCAGCGGAGCCCTTGCCAAAAGCTCTTCTTTGCCCATTTTACGACCTTGGGAATCTGTCAAAGTGAAATCTGGAAGCGGGCAGCGTTCCAGCAAATCTTTAATATCTCCCTGGCGGAAAAGCAGTTCGCGGGATTGGTCCTCCCCTTCGCTCAAAAAGAACGTTTCCCAGCGGGCCAGCTGGTTCCCGCCCGGCATGCGGCTGACGGTCCAAAGCCGGTATTCCCCCGGCGCCAGAGACAGCCGGCAGCAATCCCCTGCTGGGATGGTCCCGGTAGAAACTGTCTCGAAGCCTTCCATTCCCCGGCGGGAAAGCGTATAATTCTGCTCTTCCAAGCCAGCTTGGCTTTCCGGAGCGGACAGTGTAAGGCAAGCCTGTGAGAGCTCTTCCCGCAAAGGACAGAACGCCCCATCACGCCACACGGAGGACACACCATCTGTCAGCCGGGAGGGAATCCCCAAAACACGGCAGGCAGCGCAAAACAGCAACGCCCTTCCCTGGCGGGTAGCTCTCCCGGTGCGCAGCATCCCCTGGGGGGTCCCCCACAAAGCGGAATAGCATTCGCCGTCCAAAGTTACCTTCCGCTCTGTCCAATCCCACAGTGAATCGGCATTTTTTCCATAGGCTTCCCGCTCTTCGGTGGAAAACTGGTCCCACAGCAGCTTGTGCCAGGGGGTAAGCACTTCCAGCCCTACCCGTGGGGAGAGCAGTCCACTCTCAAAAACTTCCTTGGGAAAAGAGGATTCCCACACGAAAGGCGCCAAAGCATCCTCCATCAGCTCGGGAGGAATATCTCCCTCCCGGTCCTTTTCTGTCAAAGAATCCCACACCCGGCCCAAGTTCCCTTGGGGCGGGACAGGGCGCTCTTCGGCACGTTTCTGCCGCTTCTCTTCCCGAAGCGCCGCCGCTTTATCCAAGCAGTCCTGCCGGGCTTTTTCATGTTCCGCTCCCAAAGAGGGCACGGTGATCCCCGCGTCCGCCGGGGCCAGCAGATCCTCTTCCCCTGCCGGAGCCAGAAGTTCTCCCAGCACCACCTGGGCTGTGGTCTGCTCTGGGGAAAGAAGCGCCTCACCCAACAGGCCTGGTTCGTTTTCGTTCCAGACTGTGACCAGCAAAGTCCCGCATCCCATTTTCAGCGTGACCATTCCCTGGGCGTCGGCACGGCGGCGGGCTATTTCTCTGGGAGCAGCCATGTTCATCACGGCAAAAGACACCCAGGCTCCCACAACGGGAGAACCATCCTTGTCCACCGCGTTCACGGAAAGCGTCTTTGTAGCGCCATACCGGGCCGTCAGATTCTCAACGGCAACCCCTTCCTGGATGTCCCAATCCAGCAAAGGCGTATCCGGGAACAAAAAGGAAACCTCTTCCTTTTCCCCCTGCACAAACGATCTTGTGTGGACCATCATAGCCCGTGCCGCGGCATGGGTGAACCATCCCCGATCTAAAACAGGTTCAGGTTCACAGGCGCCTAAATAGTGCCAGCGCTCCCCGTCAAAAGCTTCCACCCAAGCGTGGTTGTCATCGCAGTGGGACCACCAGGGCACATACACCTGTCTGGCAGCGATCCCCACACTGCGCAAAGCGGTCACCAAAAAAGTGGACTCTTCCCCGCAGCGGCCAAAGCCCCGGCGATATACTTGCAGGGGCGACGCGGTACGCCCATCGGTGGAACGGTAGGTGGCTTCTTCGGCGCACCAGCGGTTTACCTCTAAAATGGCTTCCGGCAGTGTCAAGCCTTTCACCCGGGCAGCCAGCTTGCTGTGGAACAGCCCCCGGCAGTCCTCCAGTTCTTCCGTGTTGATCCGAGGATACGCTACATCCCGCAGGAACATATGCTCCGGCAGCGTCCCGCACCAAGGAAATTCCTCCCGCACCGCCAACGCTTGACGGGCGGTTTCCAAAAAGAGCGCGGGGGAATAATCCCCAATATCCACCACCGGCAAGGTAGCGTAATAATAGGAAAGCAGCAATTTCTCTTCCTCACCGCAGCGGCCAAGGGTTTCGTCGATCTCTGCCAGGCGGGAGCCAAAAGAAGCGCGCCGCTTTTCAAATTGGCTGTGGGTATAGTCCAGCAGTTTTTGGGACCAGTTACTCATTCTATCAATTCCTTTCGCGCCGCCCGTATCTTTTCCGGGTCTGTGCGCCAGAGTGTGTATTCGCTAAAGGCGGGCAATCCCATGCTTACCCCTTCCTTCCGGTAACGCATGGCGCTTTCCACCACTTTTTTCCCGCTCATATGGAACGACCGGGCGGCTGGCAGCGCATTACGCACCTGCCGGATAGCGCCGGCATCCACACCCGCGCCAATCAGGAGTTCTACCTCCCCTTTTTTCTCCCAAAGTTCCTTGAGCAAAGGCAGCCCCTCCACGCAGGTGTTCTTCTGCCCGGAAGTCAGGATAGTGTCCACCCCAGCAGCCTTGCACTGCTCCAACGCCTGGAAGGGATCGCGGCACACGTCAAATGCCCGGTGCAAGGTGAATTTTCCGCCTGCTTTGTGGCAAAGCTCCACCAGAGGCTCCATACGTTCCAAATCCAGTTCCCCTTCCGCAGTCAGAAACCCGGACACCAAAGCGCTGGCTCCATGTTCCAGCAAAGCGGCGGCATCCTCCAACAACATGGAGAACTCTTCTTCCGTATAAAGGAAATCCCCAAACCTGGGCCGCAGCAGCACATGGACCGGCAAGCCGGTCTCCCGTTTCACACGCCTCACCAAAGAGAGGGACGGCGTTGTCCCCCCCACGATCAGATCGGCGCAAAGTTCCAGCCGGGTGGCTCCGCCCTCTTTGGCAGCCAAGGCGGATTCCAAACTGTCCACACAAGCTTCCAATACAAAGTCAGCAGCCATGGCTTACTCCTTCAAAGTCACTTCCAGAACCGTATCTACCGGATCTGGAAGCACCGGGTCCTCGCCCAGGTCGGCAAACACGATATCCGGATAGTTGCTGCTGGTCCAGCTGTTGGACAGGGGCACTTCCGCGCCGGTGGCCAGATAGCGCACACAGCCCACCTGTTCTTTTTTCAGGCCAGGCAAAGGCATGGGCCCTACCGTATTTTCAAACAAATGGTAATACAGCTTATTCCCCTTCCGGGTAATGCGGCCCGCATCGGGCTTTTCCATGCCCGCTTTGCCGCAGCCGTAAATGCTTTGGCTGTTGTCTTTCATCCAAGCGCCAATGCTCTTTAAGATTTCCATGGACTGAGGCGGGATATTGCCCCGTGCGTCAGGACCCACGTTCAAAAGCAGGTTGCCTCCTTTGGAGACACACTCCACCAGCTTTTTGATCAGCATAGGGGCAGGCTTATAAAAATGGTCCTTGGCGCAGTAGCCCCAGTTGTTGTTCATGGTGATGCAGGCTTCCCAAATCAAGTCCCGGCCCTGTTTATCCTGTAAACCATTGGGCGGAATGATCTGCTCAGGGCTGACGAAATCTCCATGATAAGGCGAGGGGTTGCCTTCCCACATGGAGCCAAAGCCCTCGCCGCTGACTTCCAAACGGTTGTCGATGATGATTCCCGGCTGCAGCTCCCGCACCATGGACACCAGTTCCGTGGCTTTCCAAGTCTCGCCCCGCATGACATAGTTTTCGTTTTCATAAGAGAAGTCGAACCAAAGGATATCCAGCTTGCCATAGTTGGTGCAGATTTCCCGGACCTGGTTGTGCAGATAAGTAACATAGCGGCTGAAATCCCGGCCTTCGTTGCCATACGCCGGATTGTTCCGCATGGGATGATGCGCGTCCCCGTAATGGGGATAGTCGTCGTGATACCAATCTAACAGCGAGAAATAAAGCCCTACTTTCAGGCCCTCTCCCCGAACGGCCTCCACAAACTCAGCCACGATATCCCGGCCGAATTTCGTGTTGGTAGATTTGAAATCCGTATACTGGGAATCGAACAGGCAGAAGCCATCGTGATGCTTGGCGGTAAGTACCACATATTTCATGCCCGCCTCTTTGGCGGCTTTTGCCCACTGCTTGGGGTCAAAGTCCACAGGGTTGAACTCGTCAAAATAGGGCATATAATCCTCTTTCGGAATCTCCTCATAGCTGCGCACCCACTCGCCTCTGGCGGGGATGGCGTAAAGGCCCCAATGGATGAACATTCCAAAACGGGCGTCTGTATACCAAGCCATACGTTTCTCATAAGCGTCACGGTCAAATGTGTACATAGGTAACTCCTCTCCGAACGGCGCGCCGCCGTCTTGATGATTTTGACAAAATTACTATAGCATAACCTTTGAAGGTTGGAAAGCGGTTTTCTAAAAAAACCCGCCTTGCGCCCTGCAAAAAAATAGGCTATACTAAATTGAAATTTTTTGCCGAAGGAGGGCTTTCATGGGAAAGAAATTCTGGGACCGGGCGGACTCGCTGTTGACAGAGCGGCGGATAGCCATTGCCTGCGGGGTGCTGCTGGCGATCAGCCTGCTGCCCCTGGCGGTCATCTCCTTTTATAACCATCCTTGTTCCGATGACTACAGCTACGGCTTGTATGTGGCCCAAGCTGTCCGGGCGGGCGGCTCGCTGGGCGATATCTTGGCAGCTGCGGTCCGTGAAACCGCGGAGACCTATTTTGACTGGCAGGGTACCTTCTCCGCAGTATTTTTGATGGCCCTTCAGCCCGCCGCTTTTGGCGAACGTTTTTACGCGGTCACCGCTTATCTGATGGTGGGCTCCTTGGTGTTCGCCAACTTTTTCTTTTTGAAAGAACTGTGCGTCCACCGGCTGGGCATGAGCCGTTCCTCCTGGGTAACGATCTCTTGCGCGCTTTGTTTCTTTATGGTACATTTTGCCCCCTCGGCTTTCGAAGGCTTTTTCTGGTATAACGGCTCGCTGTTCTATACATTTTTCCACGGGTTGGCCCTCTGCCTGTTTACGTTCCTTTCAAAGTTTTTAAGAGCCTCCTCTGCCGCCCGTTCTTTGATCTGCGGAGTGGTCTCGGCAATCCTGGCTTTTATTGTGGGCGGAGGAAATTATCCTTCCGCGCTGCTGTCCTGTGTGGTGCTGTTTCTGGTCTTTCTTTGGACTCTTTGGAAGCGCCAAGCCCTTTCCCGCAAGCTGGGGACCCTGTGCTTCTTCTTGTTAGAGACAGCCGCTTTCGCAATCAGCTTTCTGGCGCCGGGAAACAGCGTGCGGCAGGCCCACTTTGAAAACCGTCCCGGAGCCGTCAAAGCGATCGTGCTGGCCTTGGGCGCCGCGGCTCGCAACATCACCCAATGGACCACCTTGCCGGTCGTGCTGGCGTTGTTGTTCTTAGCGCCTATTTTCTGCAAATACGCCGCAAAGCTCTCGTTCCGGTTCCCCCTGCCGCTGCTGGCTGTACTGGGAGCAGTATGCTTGCTGGGCGTTCTCCTCACACCGCCCATCTACGCCATGGGAGGCACCGGGGCTGCCCGCATGGATGACCTTTATTATGATGTTTTCTGCCTGCTGGCGGCAGGCGTAACGTTTTATCTGTGCGGATGGTTTGTCCATCTCCCCGCAGGGAAACAAATTTCCAAAAAAACGGGCATTTCCCGGGCAGCGGTCACTGGTTCCCTGGCGCTGCTGTTTTGCGCGGCGGTAATCACCCTGCCGCAATTCAAGACGTTAAGCGGGGTAAGCGCACTGCGCAGCCTTTTGAACGGAGAAGCCCAAAGCTATCACGCTCAAGTCTCCGCCCAAGTAACTCTCTTAGAGGACGCTTCCCTGACCGACGTGGTCTTGGAGCCTGTCACTTACAGGCCGGCATTGCTGCTCCCCACTTCCGTGCCGGTGCTGTCGGAAGACCCTGAAAACGCGGTCAACCAACGGGTGGCCACATTCTATGGGAAAGAAAGCGTCCGCGTTCAAAATCACTGATCTACTTCTATCAGACCAATAGAATAAGGGCTTGAAAACGATTCTGGCTAAAGTTAGCCAACGTTTTCAAGCCCTTGTTTCATTTTTAGAGCGGGAATTTACTGCTCATCCGCTTTCCGTATCTCAGCCCGCTTGATCTTGCCGCCGATCGTTTTGGGCAGCTCTTTTACATACTCGATCACTCGGGGATATTTGTAAGGCGCGGTAGCCTTTTTCACATGGTTTTGCAGTTCCTTGGTCAGTTCCGGTGTACCCTCGAATCCCTTCGCCAGCACAATGGTAGCTTTTACCACTTGGCCGCGGATGGGGTCGGGAGCGCCGGTGATGGCACATTCCACAACCGCCGGATGCTCCAGCAATGCGCTTTCCACCTCGAAGGGTCCAATGCGGTAACCAGAACACTTGATCACATCATCGTTGCGGCCCACGAACCAATAATAACCGTTGCTGTCACGCCACGCCACGTCGCCGGTATCGTAGTAAGCGCCGCCCAGCTTCTCCTGGGTCATCTCGTCATTCAAGTAATATCCCGTGAACAAACCTACAGGCGGGTGCTCTTTCACGCCCATCACGGCAATGGTGCCCTCTTCACCGTCCTCACACAGGTTGCCTTCGCTATCCACCAACTGGATATCATACAAGGGAGACGGCTTGCCTGTAGAACCAGGAATGGGCTCGAACCACTGGAAGTTGGCCAGCATCACCGAGCTTTCCGACTGGCCGAACCCTTCATACAGCTTCAAACCAGTCAGTTCCAGCCATTTTTTATAGACCTCCGGGTTTAAAGGCTCCCCGGCAATGCAGCAGTGGTGGATGCTGGACAAATCGAACTTTGTCACATCCTCTTGCAGCATAAACCGGAACATAGTGGGGGGCGCGCAGAAAGTGGTCACTTTATACTTTTCCAAATGTTCCAGCAGATGGCGGGGATTGAATTTCGCTTCCATATCGTAGCAGAAAATCACCGCGCCGCACACCCACTGGCCGTAGATCTTGCCCCATCCAAACTTTGCCCAGCCGGAATCGGACACGCTCATGTGCAGCTTATTTTCTTCTACCTGCTGCCAATACTTGGCTGTGACGATATGCCCCAAAGGATAGGAGAAATTATGCCGCACCATTTTGGGCATACCCGTGGTGCCGGAGGTAAAATACACCAGCATGGTGTCATCCCAGCGGGTAGCTTCCTCTCCGGTGGGACGGGGGAACTCGTCGGAGAACTTCTCCATCTCCTCGTTAAGGTCCAGCCACCCTTCCCGGCGCTCCACCACCATGATCTTGTTTTTCAAACTGGGGATATCCCCTTCGGCAGCCTCAACCTGCTGGACAACAAAGGGGTCGTTGACACACACCACCGCGCAGACCTTGGCAGCGTTGCCCCGGTAAACGATGTCTTTTTTTGTCAGCTGCAAAGTGCCGGGAATAAGCACGGCGCCCAGCTTATGCAGCGCTGTGGCGCAGATCCAGTATTCCCACCGGCGGCGGAGGATCAGCATCACCACCGAGCCCTTTTTCACGCCCAGGCTCTTGAAAAAGTTCGCCGCTTTATTGGAGAGCCGCTTGATCTCCGTAAATGTAAAGACCTTTTCGTTATCTTCCTCATCGCACCAGACCAAAGCCTTTTTCTCCGGTTCCGCTTCAGCCCAGGCGTCCACCACATCAAAGCCGAAATTGAAATCTTCCGGCACGTTCACTGTATAATTTTCTTTAAAATCCTCGTAAGAATCAAACTCGATCCGGGGAAGGAATTTTTTCAACAACAAGTCCATGGGATTCAAACTTCCTTTCTTTTCTCACATATCAAACCCGAAGCGTATTTTATTCCGCAATCACCGTGACAAACCGTGCTTTCTCAGGCCCGCCGCACCGCTGGCCGTGAGGGATGGTGGGATTGAAATAAATGGAATCCCCGGCAGTCAGATGGAATTCTTTGTCTCCGATCACAACGATTACCGTTCCTTCCAGGACCATGTTAAATTCCTGGCCGGAATGAGTGATCAGCTTGGCAGGGGCATCGGTAGGCTCCAGCGTGACCAGCAAAGGCTGCATGACCTTATCCGCATAGCGGTAGGCCAAGTCCTCAAAATGGTATTCCGGGTTCCGGTTGACTACACGGCCTTGGCCCCGTTTGACGATATGATATGTATCCAGTCGGGAAGGCGCGCCGGTAACGATCTCGGCGAAATCTACCCCAAACTTATTGGCGACTTCATAAATCAGGCTTATGGGGATATCCTTGCCATCTTGCTCATAGCCCCGGTATACTTCCGGGTCTACCCGCAATTCCGCAGCCAAACGTTCTACTGTATAGTCGCTGGCTTCTCGCAATTCCCGCAGCCGGGGGCCAATTTCATTGATCTCACACATTTCACCTGACTCCTTTTCTTTATAATTTTAGATCTTATCCTTGTGATTTTCACATTATAGCACTTTAAATCGACACAAGTCAATAAAAATACATTTTACTGAAAAACAGCCATGGCATTTTTCATTTCAGCAGCGGTCTGTTCCGCATCCAGATAGTCGGAGGAATAGAGAATAACTCCTTGATATCCCGCTTCCAGTGCTGCTTCCGCCTGCAACGCAATGATGTTATCCCGCAGAAGCCATGTACCGTTATCCGCGTCAGTCCCCGCTTTATACAGCGCTAGGCCGGCATACAGGTTCAATCCTTCGTGCCGGGGCAGGGCGGCCCATTCCGCCAAAGCTTCCGTATATCCCAGCGCCTCGTTCTCAAAGCTGAAATAAAGCTGGGGACAGAGATAATCCACATACCCCGGCACTGCCGCCCAGGTCTTTACATCCGCGCCCATGGCTTCATCGTTTTTGATGTTCCCCTGAGGAGAAATACCGAACACCACTTCTGGTTTTACTTCTTTAATAGCGTTGTAGACTTCCGCCACCATGGCGTTGACATTGTCCTTCCGCCACTCTGCCAAGGAAAGGGGCTGCTCCACCGATTGGGTATACGCCTCGTAAGCTGCGCTGTCCAGGGCGGTGTCCTGGCTGGGATAGAAGTAATCGTCAAAATGGATGCCGTCTACATCGTAGTTGGCGGCGATCTCCGCGGCGCCGTCGGCGATCAAAGAACGCACATATGGATAAGCCGGGTTCAAATACACCCCGCCATCGTATTCCATAAAGTAAGAGGGGTACTCCTCCCCCAGCTGCACATAGGGATTGGAATCCGCCAAAGTGCTGGGGGTCTCCGATGTTTTTACCCGCATAGGATTGATCCACGCGTGGAACTCCATGCCCAGGCTGTGGGTGTAGTCGATCATAAACTGCAGCGGGTCAAAACCTGGGTCCTGGCCCTGAGTGCCTGTCAGGATATGGGACCAGGGAAAATACTGAGAGGGATAGAGAGAATCGGAAAATGGCCGCACATGCACAAACATGGCATTGATACCTTTTTCTAAAGCAGTGTCGGCGATCTTCTTATAATTCGCTTCGAAAGCTTCTTGGGTGCCTTCCGGGGTGGACAGTGAGAAATAAGGCACCCACACGCCCACCAAGGTCTCTTCCTCTTCCTGGGGGATTTGGGCGGTAGGGCCCGCCTGTGGGGAAGATTTGACCGTCCCCTCTCCCGGCTGTTCCTGGCTGCCTCCAAAGAACCATACGCCGGCCACAGCAGAGAACAACGCCAGCCACAGCACCAAATAGCTATACTTTCGCAAATGGAACTTTCTCATAATGCCTTCCTTTCCAACGCCGCCGCTTTCTTGACAGCCGGCGCCCTTTGGGGTATCATCCTTATGGTGGATATCCCATTCCTATGCGGCCCTCCGCTGGGCTATGTTTCCGAAAGGAGCGCTTTACTGTGAGACACTACCGTTTTTTGCTTTTCGACGCTGACGGCACTTTGCTGGATTTTGACCAAGATATGGAAAAAGCCTTTCGCGCCACTTACGAAACGTGCTTCGCGCAGCAGCGTCCCTATACCAAAGAACTGCTGGAACATTACGAACGGTGCAACAGCCGGTGGTGGGCCAAGCTGGAACGAGGCGAGTGCACCAAGCCCCAGCTGGTCGTAGCGCGGTTTCGGGACTTCCTAGATGAATCCGGGCTTTCCGGAGACCCGGAATCGGTGAACCAGGAATATTTTCGGAACTTGGGACAAGGGGGCGCGCTGTACCCAGGAGCGCTGGAATTGATTCGTGAACTCTCAGCTACATACGAACTTTATATCGTGACCAACGGAAATGCCGTCACACAAAAAACACGGCTGGAACGCTCGGGCTTGCTGGACTATGTAAAAGCCTATTTTGTTTCAGAAGATGCCGGCGCTGCCAAACCCGATCCCCGTTATTTTGATTATGTATTTTCCCGAATCCCCGGTTTTGCCAAAGAACAGGCTTTGCTGCTGGGAGACTCCCTGACCTCAGATATGCTGGGGGCTCAAAATGCGGGAATAGATTCCCTCTGGTACTGCCCACAAGGCGGGGAACTTTCTGCCGGTCTTACCGTGACCTACCAGGCAAAAAATTATAAAGAGATTCATCAACTGCTTTTATAAACGAAACAGGAGAGAGCGCCGGGCTCCCTCCTGTTTTTTCTTTCTCCCCCTTTTCAAAACCGTAAGCTTTGCCCCAGGCTTTTGTAAGGGGGGCTTATGAATCCTGTAAGAAATGGGCCCTATACTTTTTCCAGAAACGAAATGAGAGATGTTTCACAACTGTGAAAAAGGAGAGATCACCAATGGCGCTTTTGAACGTAAACAATTTGCAAAAGGTCTATACCACCCGGCTGGGAGGAGCCAAAGTCCAGGCCCTCAGTGGAGCAACCTTTTCTGTAGAAGAAGGGGAATTCGTGGCCATCATGGGCGAGTCCGGTTCCGGCAAGACCACTTTGCTGAACATCCTGGCGGGTCTGGATAAGCCCACCGCTGGCGAAGTCTTTCTGAACATGCGCAATATCGTCACCTTAAATGAAAAAGAGATTTCCGCTTTCCGGCGAGACAATTTAGGGTTCGTGTTCCAGGATTTCAACCTGTTAGATACCTTCTCTATTCAAGATAATATTTTCCTGCCCCTGGTTCTGGCCGGCAAGAAGTATGACGAGATCAAGCGGCGGATCGACCCCATTGCCCACAAGCTGGGCATTTGGGAACTTCTGCAAAAGTTCCCTTTCGAGGTCTCAGGCGGACAAAAACAGCGTGCCGCCATTGCCCGGGCTATCATCACCCAGCCCCAGCTGATTTTGGCCGATGAGCCTACCGGCGCGTTGGATTCCCGCTCTGCTGGGCAGATCATGGATATTTTCTCTGGCATCAACCGGGAAGGCCAAACTATCCTGATGGTGACCCATTCCATCCAAGCTGCCTGCCGCGCTGGCCGTGTGCTGTTCATCAAAGACGGCCAAGTCTATCACCAGATTTACCGCGAGAGCATGTCCGACGATGACATGTATCAGGCTATTTCCCACACTCTGACAGAGCTTGCCACCAGCAGCCGGGAAAGGAGCGTGGCAGTGCATGGGTAACCGTGGTATGGGCTTCTATTGGAAGCTGGCTTTGACAAATTTAAAGAAAAACCGCCGTGTGTACCTGCCTTATCTGCTTTCCTCGGCGGGGATTATTCTCATGTTTTACACCATCTGTGCCCTGGGTCCCGGCATTGACCAAACCGCCATGTACGGCGGCACCTCTGTGGCCTCTGTAATGGGTTTGGGACAGTTTGTGATCGGCTTGTTCGCGGTGCTGTTTTTGTTTTATACCAACAGCTTTATCATCAAGCGAAGGAAAAAGGAACTGGGGCTTTATAACATCCTCGGCATGGAAAAACGCCACATCGCAAAAATCCTGTTTCGGGAAACACTGATCACAGCCTGCGTTTCCCTGATCCTGGGCCTTGGGCTGGGGATTCTCTTCTCCCGGGGCATGTTCTGGCTGCTGGGAGTAATACTTGGCACTTCCCTTCCCATCACGTTTGTGATACCTGCCTCCGCCGTTACTACCACGCTAGTTTTATTCGGCATTATCTTTTTGCTGACACTCCTTTACAACCTGCTGCAAGTCACGCTTGCCAAGCCCATCGAATTGCTTCACGGCGGCGAGCAAGGTGAAAAAGAACCCAAGGCCCACTGGATTCTGGCAATTATGGGGGCTTTGCTTTTGGGCGCTGGTTACTATATGGCAGTGACCATCACCTCTCCCTTGGACGCGCTGCTGTTTTTCTTTGTAGCGGTGCTCCTGGTGATCCTGGGTACTTACCTGTTGTTCATCACCGGTATCACAGCGCTGCTGAAGCTGTTGAAAAAGAACAAGAACTTCTATTACAAGACCAACCACTTCACCGCCATCTCCGGTATGCTCTTCCGCATGAAGCAGAACGCCGCGGGGCTGGCTTCCATCTGTGTGCTGTTCACGGCACTGCTGGTGACGGTTTCCACCACCTTTTCCCTTTACACCAGCATGGATGGCCTCCTTCGCGCCCGGTACCCCAGGAACATCCTCATGTCTTCCCAAGCTGCCAACGAAGCTGCAAAAGAGATGATCCGCTCTGCTGTAAAGGAAGAATCGGAAAAACTGGGGCTTACCATTGAAAATGTGATCGATAGGGAAAGCTGGAACATTACCATGGCCCGGGCAGACAACTCTTTTTCTACGTCGAGCGAGAGTTATTCCTCCACCTACGCAATAGCAGAGGTGTTTACCCAGTCTGAATTCCAGCGCTTTTCCGGGCAGAACGTGACTTTGGGAGAAAACCAGATTCTCCTTTTCGACCCGGCAGGTACTTTTCCCAAAAGCAATACGTTGAAAATCGACGGGAAGGAATTTGAGATCGTCACATCCAGTTATCAATTTCCCGATGCTTCCACCGTCGCCCAAATTTACGAAAGCTACTGCATGGTGGTGAAGGATGAAAAAATAATTGAACAGTTCCTCCCCTCTGACAGCATGTTGTTGGGACCGAACTATTCCTACGATTTCGACATCACGGGAAATGACCCCCAGGACATCAAAGCCATGGCCGAAGCCCTGAATACTCGGACATTCTCAGGCGATGGAATAGAATATGAGTATTTGTATTTTGAGGACTCCGCCACCTCTCGCGAGGAATTCATGAGCCTGTATGGAGGTTTGTTCTTCTTGGGCATGTTCCTGGGTGTGCTGTTCCTGCTTGGCACAGCGCTGATCATCTACTACAAGCAGGTATCTGAAGGGTATGAAGATGCCAAACGGTTCTCTATCATGCAAAAAGTGGGCATGAGCCACCAGGAAGTGAAACGCAGCATCCACAGCCAGATTTTGATGGTATTCTTCTTGCCCCTGCTCACTGCGGTGATCCACTTGGCATTTGCGTTCCCCATGCTGCAAAAGATCCTTCTCATCATGGGGCTGGCGGATTTTCAGCTGATCTTATTCTCCACTTTAGGCTGTGTGGCTGTATTCGCTTTGGCTTATCTGGCTATTTACGCGATCACCGCCCGCACCTACTACAATATAGTGGAAACTTCTGCGGATTGACGTTTTTTAGAAAGGGGTATTGAATTTTGGTTGCCTTTATTTTTGATTTTTTCTCCAGTATTGGGCATCTGATAAACGCCTTCCTAGAGGCGCTTGGAAGCGTGGGGAGAGCTCTGATAGATGTTCTTTTCGCTCTGATTTCCGTCATTTTCTGGCCCGTTAAAGTACTTGCCAACATGCTGCTTGGCACTTTGCATCTATCCTCTCACTGGACGCCCCTGTACTTTCTAACCTGCGGGATTCTTTTCTTTGCTTTGATCGTACTTGTCGCATGGGCGCTCCGGGCCAATCACCTACGCCGTAAAAACCGTTGATACACAAAACACCTGCCGGAAATACCGGTAGGTGTTTTTCTATTCGGGAACTTCTGCACTAAGACGCAAAAAAGAGGGGCACACGCCCCTCTTTCGTTTTGGTCATACACTTATTTTGCTACAATGTTCACCAACTTGCCGGGAACATAGATTTCTTTCACGATGTTCTTTCCGGCGATCTCAGAGGCCACTTTGGGATCAGCCTTGGCTGCTGCCAGAGCGTCCTCTTTGCTGATATCCGCGGCCACGTTCAACCGGGCACGGACTTTGCCGGCCACCTGCACCACGATCTCAACCATATCGTCTTTGCACTTGGCTTCATCATAAGAAGGCCAAGACTGTTGAGTCACCAAACCCTCGCCCAGGGAATTAGCTTCCCATACTTCCTCGGTGACGTGAGGGGCGAAGGGATTGAGCAAGATGGTGAAGATCCGCAGCTCTTCTTTGGAAATGCTGCCTTTTGCGGTGACTTGGTTCATCAAAGTCATCAATGCGGCAATGGCGGTGTTGAACTTCAACACTTCCGTATCCTCGCTCACCTTCTTGATGGCCTTATGGAAGGCGCTTTCCATATCGGGACGGATGCCCTCATCCCCGCAGAGGATGCTCTGCAAGTTCCAGTAACGCTCCACAAAACGGCGGCAGCCTTTAATGCCCGCGTTGCTCCAGGGCGCAGCTTTTTCAAAATCGCCGATGAACATCTCATACAACCGCATGGTATCTGCGCCATACTCTTCCACGATCTCGTCCGGGTTTACCACGTTCCCACGGGATTTGCTCATTTTCTCCCCGTTCTCACCCAAGATCATGCCATGGCTGGTGCGCTTGGCATAGGGCTCGGGAGTGGGCACCAAACCCTTGTCGAACAAGAACTTGTGCCAGAACCGGCTGTACAGCAAATGCAAAGTGGTATGCTCCATGCCGCCGTTATACCAGTCGATGGGCGACCAATATTTCAACGCTTCAGGGGAAGCAAACGCCTGGTCGTTATGGGGGTCCATGTACCGCAGGAAGTACCAGGAAGAACCTGCCCACTGGGGCATGGTATCCGTCTCCCGCTTGGCGGGGCCGCCGCAATGAGGACAAGTCGTATTCACCCAATCGGTCATGTGGGCAAGGGGAGACTCTCCGTTATCGGTAGGTTCGTAAGATTTCACCTCGGGCAAGCGCAAAGGCAGCTCGCTTTCCGGCAGCGGTACCCAACCGCACTTTTCACAATAAACCACGGGGATGGGTTCGCCCCAATAACGCTGACGGGAGAACACCCAGTCGCGCAGCTTGTAGTTCACCTTGGCGTGGCCGATACCTTTTTCTTCCAGATACTCGGTAATTTTCTTTTTGGCCTCTTCCACCGTCAGGCCGTCCAGGATACCGGAATTGACCATCACGCCTGTATCGCAGTCGGTAAAGGCTTCCTCTTCCACATTGCCGCCTTTCACCACCTCGATGATGGGCAGGTTGAATTTCTTGGCAAACTCCCAGTCACGGGTATCATGGGCAGGCACAGCCATAATGGCGCCGGTACCATAGGACACCAGCACGTAATCGGAAATAAAGATGGGGATTTCCTTGCCGGTCAAAGGATTGATCGCGGAAACGCCTTGGAGTTTGACGCCGGTCTTATCTTTGGCCACTTCGGTACGCTCAAAATCAGACTTTTTGGCAGCCTGCTCTTGGTACGCCTTTACTTCTTCCAGATTCTTAAGCTTATCCGCCCATTTTTCCAGATAGGGGTGCTCGGGGGACACCACCATATAAGTAGCGCCATAAAGGGTATCGGGGCGGGTGGTATAAACAGTCAGCTTGTCACCGGCGGTAGTAAGGCCACCGTCAAAGGTGGTCATAAAATCCACTTCGGCGCCGGTAGAACGGCCGATCCAGTTTTTTTGCTGGGTCTTGACCCGCTCGGGATAATCTACCAAATCCAGGTCGTCGATAAGCCGCTGGGCATACTCGGTGATCTTCAGCATCCACTGGCTTTTCACTTTATGGACTACTTCGCTGCCGCAGCGCTCGCACACGCCATTGACCACTTCCTCATTGGCCAACACACACTTACAGGAAGTGCACCAGTTCACATTCATTTCCTTTTTGTAAGCCAATCCAGCCTTAAACAGCTGCAAGAAAATCCACTGGGTCCACTTATAATATTCCGGGTCCGTGGTGGAGATCTCACGGCTCCAGTCAAAAGAGATGCCCAAAGACTGAATCTGTTTTTTAAACCGGGCAATATTCTGACGTGTCACCTCGGCAGGATGAACGTGGTTTTTGATGGCATAGTTTTCAGTAGGCAGGCCGAAAGCATCCCAACCGATAGGATACAGCACGTTATAGCCCTGCATCCGGCGTTTTCTGGCTACTACGTCCAAAGCGGTGTAAGGACGGGGATGGCCCACATGCAATCCCTGGCCGGAAGGATAGGGAAACTCGATCAAAGCATAATATTTCGGCTTATCCGAGCCATTCTGGGCATGGAACACCCCAGCCTCTTCCCATGTTTTCTGCCACTTTGGCTCAATGGCTTTGTGTTCATATTTCATCTTTTATCATACCTTTCCCCTACTTTCTTGAAAGAAAGTAGGCAAAGAACTTTTACATCGCGGGAACGTGCGCTGCGCTTACTTCCCTGCGGGCAGCTGTGCATTACAGATTTTTCCCGATTTCCTCTACAATCTTCTCTACCTGAATCTCTCCGTCCACTAAGATTTCCCAAATGGGCGGCTCACCAGTGGGAACCGGAAAAATCTGCCAGTAGCGCTGAGCCATCTCTCGATTGTACTCTCTGTCAGAGGTGGCGTCAAAACACAAGTTTGCATTGCCGCCAAACCTCCTGCCGGAAATTTGCAACTTCACAATCTGATAGGTAGGCCGCCCCAGGCCGATAAAGAACTCCGCCCATTGCTTTGCCTCTTTCAGACTTTCCGAAACATACAGACAATGTAGCCGGGAAGGCTTGTCGGGATACCTTTCCTGGCGCACTTCCTCCAAGGCCAGTTCCCGCAGGGCGACCATAGTGTGATGCTCTAATTCCTTTCCTTCCCAGCTTTTGGGGGCATTGTAGATTTGCTCTACCATGGGGAGTTTTTCCATTACCCGGCGGTATACGCCGCTCTCCCAAGTCTCATCGAGATGGATCATCTGGCCTAAGGCCATGGGACGTTCCGTGACCACATGGTAGGCGGTAAAATCTTGGCTCATTCGCTTATCACCCTCAAAAACTTCACTCTGTTTCGCTGTCTTGCCACTCCACTTTCTTGCCGTCGGCCCACAGGCGGTCAAGGTCGTAGAACTCCCGGCCCTCCTGGGTGAAAATGTGCACCACAACATTGCCCCAATCCAACAATATCCAGGAATTGGACCGATAACCTTCCATGCGGGCGGGAGGCAGCCCTTCCGCCTTCAATTTCTCGTCCAGCTCATCGGCCAAAGCGCGCACATGGGTATTGTTGTTGCCTGTGGCGATGACGAAATAATCCGCCAGGCTGGAAATATTCTCGATCTCTATTACACTGAGCTTTTCCGCTTTTTTATTATCCAAAAAAGCGGCCGCCTTCTTTGCCAGTTCCAAAGACGTCATGCTTGTTGCTCCTTTTCTTTCTCTAAGATAAAGATCGCGTCATTATACGCGTCGATGGATTCCGACGCCACCGGCAGCCGCTGGCCGATCAGTTCATCCACCGTAAAACGGATCCCCTCGATCATAGCCTCTTCCAAACTGCGGTCTGCCAGCCGGCGCATTTCTTCCACACCGGGATAATCCCGGTCAGCAGAGATATAATCCGCTACAAACAGCACTTTCTCCAAAAGGGACATGTTCCCCTTGCCGCTGGTATGGCATTCTACCGCTGCCACGACCTCCGAATCTGTGATACCAAGATTCCGGCGGATATAGGCAGCCCCGCAGAAAGCATGCCACAGCTTGCGGTTTCGCTGCTGGGCGTTGGTCAGTATTATACCAGAATCCGTCAGTATTTTCAACTGTTCCACAGGGGGCGTATCCTTCATGATATCGTGCAGGATTCCCGCCAAACGCGCCTTTTCCACATCGGCTCCATAACGCTGGGCGAGGCGCGCCGCTTCCGCCGCCACACATTGGCTGTGATAGAACCGCCTCTCTGTCAGATGTTTTTTTACTTCCTCCTCGAGCTGGGAATAGTCCATGGTATCCTGTCCTTTCCTGTAAATGCCCCGGCTTTTAATATATGCGGCCACCGCTTCCGGCACCAGGGGAACGATGTCCTTCCCCTGTGCTGCCCATTCCCGAACCTGGGTGGAAGAAACGGGCAGATAAGGGATATCCTCCAAAACGCACCGGGCGCCGTAACGCGAGGCATACTCGTCCTTTTTCGCTTGAAGTTTTCCCATGCCGTGCAAGCTTCTGGGCGTGGCGCACACCACCGCCAGAAAGAAAATGGTCTCCGGCCGGTACCAGTGCTCTACCGTAAGAAACATGTCCTCCCCCATCAAGAGATAAAATTCATCTTGAGGATATAGGCGCCGGAGTTCTTCCAAGGTCTCAGCGGTATAGCTTTTCCCCTCCCGGCGCATCTCGATATCAGAAACTTCCAGGTTGGTTTTCTCCCCCACGGCCAAACGGCACATAGCCAGCCGGTCTTTGCCGCTGGCCAAATCGGGGGCGGCCTTGTGGGGCGGCACCCGGGTGGGAATCAGCAACACACGGTCCAAGCCCAGCCGCCGGGCAAACTCCTCTGCCAGATGGATATGCCCCCTGTGGATGGGATTGAACGTTCCGCCGTAAATGCCGGTTTTCAACGCCTCTCCCCCTTTCAGCGGGGCAGGACGATCTTGGGGTCTTTTTTCTTTCTCCGGTAAAGCACAAACCGTGAGCCGATCACCTGCACCACATCGCTTCCCGTCTGCCGGGCGATCTCCTCAGCCGCCTCCCGTGGCGTCATGGGGGAGGATTCCGGCAGCACCCTGCCTTTGATCAGCTCCCGTTTCTCCAGAGCGTCATCCGCCTGCTTGATCAGTTCCGGGCTCATGCCGGATTTGCCCATCATCAGGATGGTATCCTCGTTTACCGCCAGAGAGCGGAGATACGCCCGTTGTTTGCTTGTCAACATGATTTTGTCATTCTCCTATTCTCTTGATTCAGCCGTCACGCCGTTTATATACTACGATCTCCGGGTCGCAGCCGTTATCGCCGTACTCGCACACCAAAAGATGGTGTTCATCCGCGGTCAGGCCGTAACAGCGACCGCTGCCGTCGTGTTTGCACAGCTGGTTTCCCAGATAGATCCGCTGGTCATCCCAAAATTTGATCTTCTGGCCGCCGGGCAAAGTGTATTCCAAGTTGATATATGATCCCGCCAGCGCGTTCAAGCCTGTGACCTTCTCCATGCCAGGGACATTCAGCGCATTGAACTCAGCGATGAGTTGTTCTTTCAAACCGCATTTTCCCGAAAAACAGCTGCCGGGAGCGTCACAGCCTTCCGCTTTGCAGCATTCCCCCAGAACACAAGTCCCGCCATAGGGCTTCCCTCCAGTGGGGACACACCCAGCGCAGCTGTCCACCGCGGGACATTGGGAGCAATCCAAACCGCACAAGTTTTTCACGAGATATCACCCTCTCTTGTTTAGGTACTCCCTGAGTTTTTCCTCAAATTCAGCGAAAGCTTTGCCCCGATGGCTTCTGGCGTCTTTTTCCTCGTCGGTCATCTCCCCGAAGGTGCGGCCTTCCTGTTCAAAGATGGAATCGTACCCGAAGCCGTTTTCCCCCCGCGATTCAAAAGCGATGGTCCCATAGCACTTGCCCTCAGCGTCGATCCGGTCTCCGTTGGGGAACACGCAGCACACCGCGCTGACAAAGTGGGCGCCCCGCTGCTCTTGGGGAACACCTTCCAGCTTTTCCAAAACTGTCAGGCGCCGTTTCCCGGGCTGGGCAAACCGGGCGGAATAGATTCCCGGCGCTCCGTCAAGATAGTCCACGCACAAGCCGGAATCGTCGGCCACAGCGGGCAGGCCCGTTTCCCGGCAGGCAGACTCCGCCTTGATAAAAGCGTTCTCCCCAAAGGTCTTGCCGGTTTCTTCCGGTTCAGACAGTTCCGCCGTCACCACCTGGATGCCCATAGGCTCCAGCATCCGCTTAAATTCCACGATCTTTCCTTTATTGTGGGTAGCGATCACGATCTTCATATCCCCCATCCTTTCCCATTTTTATTCCTCGTCCCGTTTTCTGCCAAAAGGCCAGAAACGGCGTTTTTTCTTCTCAGGCCGCTCTTCCTGCTGCGGCTCTTCTTCCGGAGTCTCCTCCACCAGCATTTCGTCAATATCGGAGATCAAAGCCTCTTCGGAAAGGGTTTCCTCTGGAATGTTCTCCTCTTCTAAAAGTTCTTCGGCAAGGAGTTCTTCTTCCTCACGCTCTTCTTCCGCCAGAGCCTGGGCTTCCAGCTCTTCCCGTTCCCGGTCCTCTGCGAAAGCAGGCGTATCGTCCCGCTGGTTATCGAACAGGGCGTCGGCGAAAGCGGCGGCGTCAAAAGGCTGCAAATCTTCCACTTGTTCCCCCACGCCGATAAATTTCACCGGCAAGCCCAATTCCTGCTTTATGGGCAGCACTACGCCTCCCTTGGGAGTGCCGTCCAGCTTTGTCAGCACAATGCCGGTGATCCCCGCCGCGCTTTGGAATTCCCTTGCCTGGTTCACCGCGTTTTGGCCTGTGGCAGCATCCAGCACCAGCAAGGTTTCACGATCACAGCCGGGCAACTCCCGATCGATGACCCGTGAAATCTTCCCCAGCTCATCCATCAGGTTTTTCTTATTGTGGAGCCGTCCCGCTGTGTCGCAGATGATAACGTCGCAATCCCGGGCCTTGGCCGCCGCAATGGTATCGAACACAACCGCCGCCGGATCGGCCCCCTCCTTGTGCTTGATCAAAGGTACCCCGGCGCGGTCCGCCCAGACTTCCAGCTGTTCGATGGCCGCTGCCCGGAAGGTATCCGCCGCGCCCAAGATCACCGATTTGCCTTCACTTTTCAAGCGGGACGCCAACTTGCCGATGGTGGTAGTCTTTCCCACGCCGTTGACTCCGATCACCAGAATGATGGAAGGCTTTGTGGAAATATGCAGGGCGTCATCTCCTTGAAGCATTTCAGCCACAATGGCTTTCAATTCTCCCATGATCAAACTGGGGTCGGTGATCCCTTTCTCCTTGATCTTTCCACGCAGCTGGTCGCAGATATATTCGGCGGTGTTCATTCCCACATCGCCCATGACCAGCAGTTCTTCCAATTCCTCAAAAAGCTCCTCGTCGATCTTTGTAAAAGAGTTGACCATCTGGGTGATCTGCCCGCTGATATTGTCCCGGGTCTTTTTCAGCCCTTCCCGGATCTTGTCAAAGAAGCCCATAGTTTTCTTCCTCTCTATCTCTGGTATGGTATAGCTTATGTTCCAAACTCGGCGGCTTCTTCCGTGCGCAGCGCCAAAAGTTTGGAGATTCCCTGGTCCTGCATGGTGACGCCGTAAAGCATGTCTGAGCCTTCCATAGTGCCCCGGCGGTGGGTGATGGTGATGAACTGGGAGTTGCCGCTCATACGCCGCAGGTACTGGGCGAACCGGGCCACGTTCACGTCATCCAAAGCGGCCTCGATCTCATCCAGCACACAGAAAGGCGGCGGGTTCACCCGCATAATTGCAAAATAGATGGATATGGCCACCAACGCCTTTTCCCCGCCGGACAAAGACTCGATGTGGGTAACGATCTTCCCCGGAGGGTGGACTTTGATCTCAATGCCCGAAGTGAGCACGTCGCTCTCGTCGGTAAAGGAGAGGGTCCCCGTACCGCCGCCGAACAGCTCCCGGAATATCTGCCCGAAATTCTCGTTGATCTGTTGGAAGCGCTCGGTAAACTGCTGGCGCATATGCTTTGTCAGGTCCTGGATCAGTTCCAGCAATTCCGCTTTGGACTTTTCCACATCCCCGATCTGGTTTTTTAAAAACTCATACCGCTGGGAAACTTCCTGATATTCCACCACAGCGCCCACGTTCACGGCGCCCAGGGCTTTGATCTTGTTTTTCAGTTCTTGCAGGCGGCGCTGGGCGACAGACAAGTCCTCTATTTTCTCCGCCACTTCTTCCGCTTCCCGGCGGGTGAGTTCATATTCCTCCCACATCCGGGACAGGATGGTGTCATATTCCTTCTGCAAATTCTCCGACCGTTCTTGCAGCCGGGCCAGCTCATGGCCCACGTTCTCACGCTGGGCGGTCACTTCCCGTTCCCGTTCCCGCAGCTTCGCGGCCTCCTGCTCTAAACCCGCGCGTTTTTCTCCCATCGCTTGCAGGCTTTGACGGGTAGCCTCCGCTTTTTCCCGGAGCTCCTGGGCACGGGCCAGCGCTTCTTTCCGCTGTTCTTCCAGCTGGGCGTTTTTCCCTTCCAATTCCTGAATCTCCGCCCGCAGCCGTTCCACAGCCCCGGCGGAATCCCGTTTGCGTTCCTCCAAACCGGCTACTGCCGCGGCCAAAGCGTCCCGATCCTTCTGGGCGGAAAATTCCCCCATGCGGATCTCTTGGATCGTTTGGGAAATATCGTCGCACCTGGCCATTTGTTCTTCACGGCTGCCAGAAAGCTTCTTGTTTTTCTCTTCCGCTTTCCGCACCTGCTCTTCCAACTGGGAAATAGCCTTCCGGATTTCCTGTTCCCGGGCGTCCAGCTCTTTCAAGCGCCCTGCGGAATCCGTGCGTTCACGCTGTAAACCGGCTGCGTTTTCCCGCAGCTGTTCCAACTCCCGGCTGACCCGAGAGCTCTCTGACGTGATGCGGATCAATTCTTCCTGGGCAGCGGAAAATTCCCCTCGAGCGGCTTCCAATTCTCCCTCACAAGCGGAAAGCTCCTCTTGACGCTGCCGGAACTCTTCTTCGGCGGCTTTGGCTTTTTGTTCCAAATCCGCTGCTTTTTCCCGCACGCGCTGAATCTCTGAGACACGGTTGAGCAGACCGGAATTCCGCCCTTTGGAGCCGCCGGTCAAAGAACCGCCGGTATTGACTACCTGGCCGTCCAAGCTCACCACTCGCAAACGATAACCTGTCCGTTTGGCGATGGCTGTGGCGCTGTCCAAATCTTCCGCTACGGCTACCCGTCCCAGAAGGGAATCGCGGATTTCGTTATACTTTGCTTCACAGGAACACAGCGTATTCGCCATACCCACAAAGCCTTCCATATCCTGAATCTCCCGGGGATTATATACGTTTCCCCGAATGGTGGTGAGAGGCAGGAACGTGGCCCGGCCCCAGTCCCGCTGCTTCAACAGCCTGATAGCGTTCTTGGCATCTTGTTCCGTTTCCACCACTACATTCTGCATGGCCGCCCCCAGGGCTGTTTCCAGCGCCACAGAGTATTCCCGGGGCGTTTTTAACAGCTGGGTCACCGGGCCGCAAATGCCGTTAAGCAGCCCACGGCCTGCTTCTTTCATTACCGACTTGACGCTTTGGGTAAAGCCTTCCAAGTTCCGTTCCAGGTCTTCCAAAAGCTTTGCCCTGCGCATCTGTTCGCCCACATCCAAGGTAAGCTGGTTCCAAGTCTCCCTGGCAGCTTGGGCGCGTTTACGCCGGCCTTCCAAACGCATTTCATAACCCTTCACCGCATTTTCCCGGCCCGCCGCCGCCTGTTTTGCATCCTCAAGCATTTCTTGCAGCTGGGCAGACTCTTCCTCGGCAGCAGCCAGCCGTTCCTGGGCCTGCCGGACGCTCTCTTCCACTGCTCCGGCCCGCAAGCGTATCTCCGCTATAGAGGACTGGGTAGATGACAGCTTGATACGCTCTTCCGCCAACGACGCGTTATACCCCGCCAATTCCACGGCGGCCTGCTCCATTTGCCGGGTAGCCTGGTCAGCGCCCTGGCGCAGTTCTTCCAAACGCTGGGTAAAGGAAAGCATCCTGTCTCGGCTTTCACCGATCTGCTTTTCCTTGTCGGCCATCTCCTCCCGCTTTTGGGCGATCTCCCGGTCGGTATCTTCCCCAGACCGGGAAGCTTCTTCGATCTGCCCTTCCAAACGGTGGATATTTTCCCGATTGTGGGCCACGTCATTTTCCAGCAGATTGGCTTCTCCCTCGCCCCGCACAGCCTGCTCGTCCAAAGCGGAGGCAGCGCTGCGGGATTCTTCCATCTCCACGGTGCACTGGTTGGTTTCACGATAGTTCTCTTCCGTGCGCTGGGCAATGGTGTGTATCTCTTCTTCCAAATCGCTGTGCTGCGCCTGGACCAGCGTGATCTTTTCCCCATGCTCCCGCAGCATCTTGCCCGAACGTTCCAGCGTCTCCAGCCAGATGCCGATCTCAAGGCCCTTTTTCTCTTTGTCGAAAGCGATGAACTGCTCCGCTTTTTCCGCCTGGATGCGCAGGGGCTCCACCCGTCCTTCCAGTTCAGAAAGGATATCCCGCAGGCGCACCAGGTTTTCTTCGGCTTTATTCAAACGCCGCTCCGACTCTTCCTTCCGGTAACGGTAACGGGAGATGCCCGAGGCTTCCTCAAAGATCTCCCGGCGGTCCTCGGAACGGGCGGCCACAATGCTGTCGATCTTGCCCTGGCCGATAATGGAATAACCGTCCCTTCCCAGGCCCGTATCCATGAAAAGCTCGTTGATGTCCTTTAAGCGCACAGTGCTTTTATTGATGAGATACTCGCTCTCCCCCGAACGGTAATACCGCCGGGTGATGGCAACCGTATCGTTATCAAAAGGCAGCCTCCTGTCGCTGTTATCGATGGTCAGGGTGACTTCCGCAAAGCCCAGGGCTTTCCGCTGAGGGGTGCCGTTGAAGATCACATCCTCCATCTTGGAACAGCGCAGCGTGCGCACAGACTGCTCCCCCAGCACCCAGCGCATGGCGTCACTGATATTGCTTTTTCCGCTGCCGTTGGGCCCCACCACCGAGGTGATACCCCGCTCGAAATGCAGCGCAGTTTTATCGGGGAACGTCTTAAACCCCTGCAATTCCAAAGACTTTAAAATCATGGCTTTCCTTCTTTCAATCGATTTCCACCCGTTCCAGAACGAACCCTTCCCGGGGCACGCCCTTCTCTGGGACAAACCGCACTCTCCACCCACGGCGGCACAGTTCTTCCACATTGGCCCGTTTCTGGCCTACCGCCACAGACAAGCTTCGGGGATTCACTTTCACGCAATACCGGACCGGCCCCTCTTTTTTCAGTGTTTCTTCCAAACGTTGCAGAAACACACGGCTTTCCACCAGTTCCCGGAAAGCCGGATGGTAAGGCCCAGCCACTTTCCGGCGCTCCACATCCTCCTGGGCGTGCAATCCCATCCGGATCACCTTGACCCCGGCGTTCTCAAAAAGAGGCAGAAGTTCTCCGCAAAGCTCCACAGCTTCCTCCAGCGTTTGGGGCTTGTACGCACCGGACCGGTACAATTCCGCCAGTTCTGTGTGCTCCAAAACCACGGTGGGATAAATGCGGGCAGTTTCCGGCTCTAAAGCGATCAGCTGCCGGGCTGTTTCCAAGTCCTTTTTCGGAGTGGAATCATACAGGCCCGTCATCATCTGAAGGCCCAGTTCCAACCCAGCTTCTTTAATAAGCCCTGCCGCCCGGCGGGTATCTTCCGCGCTATGGCCCCGGTGGTTCAGCCGGAGCACCTCTTCGTCCATGGACTGGGCCCCCAGTTCCACGGCGGTGGTGTGGCACTCTTTCAGCAGCGCAAGAATTTCTTCGTCCACAGCGTCGGGCCTGGTAGAGCACCGAATCCCGTGATATCCCCAGCGCTCCACCGCTTTTTTGGCAGGTTCTAATAATGCCATCATCGTTTCCCGAGGGATAGCGGTAAAGCTGCCGCCAAAAAAGGCGATCTCCATTTGGCTTACCCGTTCCCCCCACCGGTCTGCTCCCGCCTGGGCGGCTTCCCATACCTGAGCGGGCGTAGGGGGAAGCGCCCCTCCGGTAATAGCCCGCTGGTCGCAAAAGCTGCACCGGCAAGGACAGCCCACATGGGGCACGAACAAGGCGATGTTCCCCCGGTTCAATAGCCCATCAACTCCAAGGCCTCCCGGGCGGCCTGCTGCTCGGCTTCCTTTTTGCTGCGGCCTCCCCCTTTGCCGATCACGTTGGAATTCAGATGCACTTCCACCGTGAAATGCTTGTCATGGTCCGGGCCGCTTTCCCCAGTGACCACATATTCCAGCCGCTCTTCCGGGTTCTGCTGGATGATCTCCTGCAAGGTGGTCTTATAATCTTTAAAAGGTTTGACACTTTGGGCTTTCGCTGCCGGTATGATGAACCGGAGGATAAATTTCTTGGCCTCTTCCAGACTTCCGCTATCAAGATAGATGGCGGCGGTGGTAGACTCGAACACATCCGCCAGAATGCTGGGGCGCTCCCGGCCGCCTGAGTGGCGCTCCCCATGGCTCAGCCGAAGGAAATCCCCCACATGCAGCGCTTTAGAAAACCCACACAGCGAACGCTCACAAACCAGAGAAGCTCTCGTTTTTGTCAACTGCCCTTCCGGCAGCTGCGGGTAATTTTCAAACAGGTATTCCGCTGTGACAAACCCTAAAACAGAATCCCCC
Source organism: uncultured Neglectibacter sp. (assembly GCA_904419785.1). Classification (GTDB taxonomy): domain Bacteria; phylum Bacillota; class Clostridia; order Oscillospirales; family Acutalibacteraceae; genus Acutalibacter. The sequence goes on along the minus strand of CAJFSY010000002.1, from coordinate 106,881 downwards.
AAAAATTCCAGCCGCTCATAGCTTTTGCATTTGTGCTCGTTGGCGAAGGAGGAATGGGTCAAGGCTGTTTCCAAAAGCTGCTTATTCTTAAAATGGTAGCCGATGCGCTTTTCATATTCTTCCAAGGACCACATGGCTCCACCCCCTTACGATTTTTTCCCCACGGCTTCCCCGATCTGGGCAATGATCCCGGACTGGGCATAATCCCGGGTAAGGCGCAGGGCGCTCTTCACCGTGGAAGCTTTGGCGCTGCCGTGGATTTTGAACACCGGTTTGGCGCAGCCCATAATAGGCGCCCCGCCATACTCGTTGTAATCCAATTCTTTTTTCATCTTTTTCAAGTTGTTGTAAACCATGGCGGCGGCCAGCTTGCCTTTTACGCTGCCCATAAACACCCCTTTGATCTTATCCATCAATGCCATGGCCACGCCCTCGTAGAGCTTCAAGATCATATTGCCCGTAAAGCCGTCGGCAACGATGACATCCGCCCCGTCATAGGGGATGTCCCGAGCTTCCACGTTGCCCACGAAATGAATCTCCGGACAATCTCGCAAAAGCGCCAGGGACTCCTGCCGCAGCTGGTCGCCCTTGTGCTCTTCCGTCCCCACGTTGGCAAGGCCCACCCGGGGATTTTCAATACCCATCACGCTTTTCATATAGGCGGAACCCATCAAGCCAAACTGCAAAAGCATCTCGGGACGGCAATCCACATTGGCGCCGCCGTCAATGAGCATGAAAAAGCCCTGGCTTTTGGGCATGATGGGAGCGAAAGCTACCCGCTTCACGCCCCGCACCCGCTTGACGATGGTAGTAGCGCCAACCACCAACGCGCCGCTGTTCCCGGCGCTGGCAAAAGCGTCGCCTTTGCCCTCGGCCAAAGCCCGCAGGCCCACCGCCATAGAGCTGTCCGACTTTTCCCGGATGACGCTGGTGGGCTCGTCCTCCATAGTCAAAGTCTGGCCGCAGGGCAAAATTTCCATAGCGGCCAATTCCTGCTGGAGGTTTAATTCTTTGGCGCAGGCTTCCAGGCGCGCCTTGTCTCCTGTCAGGAGAATGTCCACACCCAGCTCTTGCCGCGCCTGGGCGCATCCCAAAAGGATTTGTTCCGGCGCGTTATCCCCGCCGAAAGCATCCACGATGATTCTCATACGCTCTCCCTCTCTTCCGCGCCCAAGGCGCTTTCTCGCAAAAGCTCGCCCATTTCTCCGCAATAACGCTGCAGGTGGTCAAGCCCCCGCTCTGCCAAGGCCATATAGCGCTGCCGTTTGTCCCGGATCTTTTCCGGCAAGGGCGGCAGCACGCCGAAATTCGCCCCCATGGGCTGAAAATCTTTTCCCTCATACCCGGAAACATACCGGCTCAAGGCGCCCATCATGGTTGTTTCCGGCAGCAGCAGAGTTTCTTTTCCGGCAAGCCTTCTCGCCAGGTTGACGCCCGCCAAAATCCCGGAAGAAGCCGATTCCATATACCCTTCCACTCCGGTGATCTGTCCGGCGAAAAACAGTAGGGGCCGCTCCCGGAAAGAATAATCTCCCCGAAGCAGCTTGGGGGATTCCAGGAAGGTGTTCCGGTGCATCACCCCATAGCGGATAAATTCCGCCTGCGAAAGCCCCGGGATCATGCCGAACACCCGCTTTTGCTCCCCAAATTTCAGGTTGGTCTGAAACCCTACCAGATTATACAAGGTGCGTTCCCGATTTTCTGTGCGCAGCTGCAAAACCGCCCAAGGACGGTGGCCGGTACGGGGGTCCCGCAGGCCTACGGGCTTCATGGGGCCGAACCGGATAGCGTCATGCCCACGGGAAGCCAACACCTCGATAGGCATACATCCTTCATACACTTTTGGATCGCGTGCGTCAAAGCTGTGGACAGGGGCCCGCTGGGCGTTCACCAGTTCTTCCACGAACCGGTCATACTCTTCTTTGTTCATGGGGCAGTTGAGGTAATCCCCTTCTTCCCCTTCCTGGTCTCCCTTGCCATAGCGTGAAGCCGCGAAACACCGCTCCATATCCAGGCTCTCTCGTGTGACGATGGGCGCGGCGGCGTCAAAAAAGCTCAAACCGCCTCCGCAAAGGGACAGGATTTTCTCCGAAAGGGGCTGGGAAGTCAAAGGGCCTGTGGCGACCACCACCGGACCTTCCGGGATATCCGTCACTTCTTCCCGGTGGATTTCGATCAAGGGTTCGCTTTGAATGGCCTCCGTGGCCAGGCGGGAAAATTCTTTCCGGTCTACCGCCAAAGCTCCCCCAGCAGGGACACGGCTTTTCTCAGCGCAGTCAATCAGCAAGGAGCCAAAACGGCGCATTTCTTCTTTTAACAGCCCGGCGGCGCTGTCCACCCTGGCGGCTTTCAACGAATTGGAACAGATCAATTCGGCAAAATCCTCGCTTTGATGGGCGGGGGAATACCGCTGGGGCTTCATCTCATACAGCGTCACAGGGATGCCCCGGCGGGCCAGCTGCCAAGCAGCTTCGCAGCCCGCCAAACCGGCTCCCAGCACGCTTACGCTCTGCTGTGCCATATCAGTTTTCGTCCTCCTCTGGGCGCTTTCCGGGGAAGGTGCAGTCCGGCGTGACGCAGTACAAGGTCTTATCCTTGCTCTTTTTCTGCATCAGGGTTTTGCCGCAAACGGGGCATTTTTCTTTAGACGGCGGGTCCCAAGATACGAAATCGCATTTGGGATATTCGCTGCATCCATAAAATACCCTTCCCTTTTTAGACTTGCGCTCGATGATCTTACCGCCGCATTTGGGACACTCGGCGCCGGTATCGTTCACGATCTTTTTGACATTTTTGCATTCCGGATAGCCCGGGCAAGCCAGGAACTTCCCATACCGGCCCACTTTCACCACCATGCGCCGGCCGCACTTCTCACAGATAACGTCGGTCTCGTCCTCTTTCAGCTGTATCTTGACCCCGTCCATCTCCTTTTTGGCTTTTTGAACGGTCTTGTCAAAATCGTCGTAGAACTTTTGCAGGGTTTCCACCCACTCTTCATCACCTCTCTGGACAGCGTCCAGTTCATCCTCAACCTGGGCGGTAAACTTCACGTTTACGATCTTTGGGAACCGCTCTTTCATCAGCTGGGTAATCACTTCTCCCAGTTCGGTAGGCTTGAAGGCTTTCCCCTCCCGGCTGACATATTCACGGGTGGTAATGGTGGAAATGGTAGCCGCATATGTGGAAGGACGGCCAATGCCGTTCTCTTCCAGTGTCTTGATCAGAGAAGCTTCTGTGAACCTTGGCGGGGGCTGGGTAAAATGCTGGTTGCCCTTTAGGTCTTTTACTTTCAGCTTCATGCCCACTTCCAAAGGAGGCAGGTCTTTCCCGGCTTTTTCCTCTTCATCCTTGCTTTCCTCATACAAGGTGGTAAAGCCCTCGAAGGCCACATTGAACCCGGAAGCTTTAAAAATATATTTTCCGGCGTTGATGGTGGCTTGGGTGGTATTCATCACGCAGTTGGCCATCTGGCAGGCGATGAACCGTTCCCAAATCAGCTTATAGAGCTTATACTGGTCCGAAGTAAGAGAGTTTTTTACCTGGTCGGGAGTCAGACTGATGGTGGAAGGCCGAATAGCTTCGTGGCCGTCCTGCGCGTTTGCCCGGGATTTGAAATGCCGGGGCTTGCTGGGCAGATACTTACTTCCCCAGCGCTCTTCGATATAGGCTGTGGCGTCCCGGATAGCATCCTCAGAGATACGCAGGGAGTCGGTACGCATATAGGTGATCAAACCTGTGGAGCCCACACCCTCGATCTCCACGCCTTCATACAGTTCCTGGGCGGCTTTCATGGTGCGCCGTGCCTGGAAGCCCAGTTTCCGGCTGGCTTCCTGCTGCAAAGTGGAAGTGATAAAAGGCGGCGCAGGAGAACGGTTCTTCTTCCCTTTTTTCACGGTGGAAACCAAGAACTCCTCTTTTTCCAGTTCCGCGAAAAGCTGGTCGGATTCCTCTTTGGAATTGATCTTGATCTCGCCGTTTTCGTCCCCGTAAAAAGCGGCAGCGAATACCGCTTTGGAAGGCGGCGCCGTCAGCTTGGCGTCGATGCTCCAATATTCCTGGGGCACAAACGCTTTGATCTCTTCTTCTCTATCTACGATCATCCGCACTGCCACAGACTGCACCCGGCCCGCGGAAAGGCCCCTGCGGATGGTCTTGGCCAAAAACGGGCTGAGGGTATAACCCACCAAACGGTCCAAGATGCGCCGGGCCTGCTGGGCGTTCACCAAGTCCAGATCGATGGCCCGGGGATGGGCCATGCCTTCCTCTACGCCAGATTTTGTGATCTCGTTAAAGGTCACACGGTCAGGGGCGTTCTCATCCAGCCCCAAGATATAAGCCAAATGCCAGGAAATAGCTTCTCCCTCACGGTCAGGGTCAGTGGCCAGCAGCACGCCGTCGGAATCGGCCGCCGCTTCTTTCAGCTCTTTCACAAGCTTTTCTTTTCCTTTAATAATGCTGTATTTCGGCTTAAAGCCGTCCTTTACGTCCACGCTGAGACGCGCCTTGGGCAAATCCCGCACATGGCCCATAGAAGCCATCACTTCGTAGCCGCTGCCTAAATATTTCTGAATGGTTTTCGCCTTGGAAGGCGACTCCACAATCACCAATTTCGACATTCGCTGTATTACTCCTTTTCTTCCGTCCGGCTTTATCCGGACCGGATTTTCCAAAGCCCCGCTTCTATAATAATATAACGCCAGGGGGCAGGCATCTTTTCCGGATGCGTCATCCAGGTCCATTTTACAATACTCCGGCGGAAAGTGTTTGTCAAATCAAATTTCACAAAACAAAAGATCAGCCCCTGCGGTAGCGTTTTCCCGGACATGATTCCGCAAGCCCCAAAAGTTCCAGTTCCGTCAGGGCGCTCAAAATCTTTCCCGCCGGCAGCCCGGTCTTTTCTTCCAGCTGGGCAACAGATAACGCTTTTGGCCCCAGCTCGGCCAAAACCGCAGCCTGCTCCCCGCTCATAGTCAGTTCGGAGCCGGTGGTTTTCTTATCTGTTTCCGGTTTTCTGGGACTGGGGGCTTTTCCCTTGCGGTAACGCTTTCCCGGGTAAGATTCCGCCAAGCCCAGCAATTCTAGTTCTGTCAGGGTGCCCAGCAGCTTTCCAGTGGAAAAGCCTGTGGCTTCTTCCAACTGTGCCACCCCTTGAGGCTCCCGGCGCAGCACACCGAACACCGCCGCCTGCTCTTCAGAAAGCGAAGAAGCGCCTGAATCCGCCAAAGCCGGCAAAACTTCCTCTTCTATAGCGGGCGCGCCGCTTTCTTTCTCAAAAAGAGGGATGACCCGGCCAAGACCTTCAAAGCGCTGGTCATACTCCTCCAAAACCTCTTCGCCCCGTTCCACCGCTTTGGCACCGTCGGCGATCAATCCCCAGCCGCCGGCAAAAGCAGGGTCATCTTTCGGACCCGGATATACAAACACATCCCGGTTCTGGTCTTTCGCGTGGGAAGCATACATCACTGTGCCGCTTTTCTTGGCCGCCTGGATCAAAAGCACCCCGCAAGACAATCCCGTGATCAGCCGGTTGCGCACTTGGAACGTGCCAAATCCCGGAGTCTGTTGGGAAAAATACTCAGTGACCAAAGCGCCGCCTTTATCCACGATGCTTTCCCGCAAAAATGCGTTGCGGCTCACATAGGAACTATTCAAGGCCACCGGCAGAACACTGACTACAGGTGCTTCACCGCTCATGGCTCCTAACGTGACTGCTGCGTCAATCCCCACTGCGCCTCCGGTGATCACCACAGCCCCGCCTATAGCCAACTGATAGCCGAATTCTTTGCCTTTCTCTTCGGATTCCTTTTTCGCTTTGCGGGCGCCCACTACGGCAATAGCAGGGCGGCGGTCCACATTGGGCAGCCAACCTTTACCATACAGTACCGCAGGCGGGTCGAAAATATTCTTCAAAGCCTCGGGATAATTTTCGCTCTCCGGGGTGAGCACCTCCCACCCCACTTTCAAAGCGTGTTCCAACTGAGCTTTGGCTTCATCCAGAGAAAAGCTGTATAATGCGGCGGCATCCCTTTCGCGTATGACTTCTAGCGAGTTCCACATTCTGGGGCCGCCTTCAAAGAATTCTTCCACGCCGCCGGGCAGGCTGCGGTGGATTCGCCAGGGCATGGGGCTTCCTTCACCAAAAGCGTGCTGAAGCCAAATCCAATAGACCCGCTTATCCATGGAAGCCCTCCTTTCCTCCGGCTCTGGCCATCTCCCAAAGCAAAATAGTAGCCGCCGCCGAAGCATTTAACGATTCCGCCCGGCCTGCCATGGGGATAGTCAGCAGGTCATGGCATAAAGCGATGGTTTCAGAAGTGAGTCCACTGCCCTCATTGCCAATAAACACCGCCCATTTCCCCTGGGAAAAATCTACTTTTGTCACGGGCAGAGCGGCGCTGTCAGGAACAGCCGCAAGAAGGACGCGCCCTTCTCGTTTCAGCTGGGCGCATAGTTTCTCTCTGGAAGGCTCAACTGTCAAACCCACCCGAAAAACCGCCCCCATAGAAGCCCGCAGCGCTTTTGGGGAAAGGGGATCGCAACAATCGCCCAAAAGATATACCTGCCGGAATCCAAGAGCTTCCGCCGTTCGTAGGATGGTCCCCAGGTTTCCGGGGTCTTGAAGGTTTTCCAATACCACGCAGCGGCTGACGGTTTTCTCGCTTCCTCCAAGAGTTTCCGGCCAGGAGCACTGGCAAAATACCCCTTGGGAATGTTTCGTGGAGGATAAAAGCTGGGCCACATGGTCCGCCACCTGATAGCTTGCCCCGCTTACAGCCAATATTTGTTCCAGATAAGGGGCGTATTTGCGCTGCGCCTCCTCCGTGAAGAAACACCGCAGGACCTTCACCCCGGAACGTGCAGCGTCCTGGCACAAGCGTGCCCCCTCGCAAAGGAATTCCCGGCGCTTCCGCCGCTCCTCCCCAGAGGATGACAATGCCGCCGCCTCCCGGACAATTTTGTTCTGCCGGCTGGTAATGCTGTCCATCCAGCCGCCCCCTTCCTGTAAAATTCGTCTTGAAAGGGAGGCCAAAAAACCACGGCCTCCCTCTTCCCACTTTAGGAATAATAGGAACGCCCAAGGCAATCCCTTGCCTCGGGCGCACTTTTAGCTTTTTATAGAGCAGCCTTGGCCTTCTCTACCAGAGCGGTAAAGCCGGCAGCATCGGCGATGGCGATCTCGGAAAGCATCTTCCGGTTCAAGGTGATGCCAGCCTTCTTCAAGCCGTTCATGAAGGTGGAATAGTTGATGTCGTTCATACGGCAAGCCGCGGAAATACGGGTGATCCACAGGCGGCGGAAGTCACGCTTACGCTGTTTCCGTCCGATAAAAGCGTAGTTGCCAGACTTCATCACGGCCTGTTTGGCCATTTTAAAATGACGGCTCTTAGCGCCCCAATATCCTTTGGCAAGCTTTAATACCTTTTTTCTTCTTTTGCGCGTCATCATTGCGCCCTTAACTCTAGCCATTCCTGTACCATCCTTTCTTATGGTGAAGCAAACTGATATTCATAAGTTATTGCGAGACGGCCCGAACCTTCTGCCCGCCGCCGTCCCCGCGGGAAACCCTTCTTATTTGTAGGGCAGCATCCGCTTGATCGCGGTCTCGTTGGTTTTATCAACCACAGTGGTGCCGCGGGCATGGCGCTTGGTCTTGGGGGTTTTGCCATGGCCGTTGGCCAGGTGGCTCATATACGCATGGGCACGGATGACCTTTCCGTTTTTGGAAAGCTTAAAGCGCTTTTTGGCGCCGCTGTGAGTTTTCAGTTTCGGCATTTTGCAGTCCTCCTAGTGGGATATTTTGAAACAACATCATTTAGCTGGCTTGGGAGCAAGGAACATCAACATGGTTCTGCCCTCAAGCTTAGCGGGCTTCTCCACATTGGCCACCTCGCTCATCGCTTCGGCAAAGCGGCTCATAATTTCCTGCCCCAGCTCGGGGTGACCCATCTCTCTGCCTCGAAACCGGATCGAAGCTTTAACCTTGTTGCCTTCGGAAATAAACCGCATGGCATGGTTTCGTTTCGTCTCAAAATCGTGGGTATCGATATTGAGGGAAAGGCGAACCTCTTTGATCTCAACGACGCGCTGGTTCTTTCTCGCTTCCTTTTCCCGCTTGGCCTGTTCAAAGCGGAACTTGCCATAGTCGATGATCTTGCACACCGGCGGGTTTGCCTGGGGGGCGATCTTCACCAGGTCCAGATTCTTCTGCTCCGCGATCTCCATAGCCTGCCGCAGGGACATAATCCCCAGCTGCGTGCCGTCGGAATCAATAACGCGAAGTTCCTTATCTCGGATTTGCTCGTTGATCTGCAGTTCCTGTTTGCTAATGGGTAGCACCTCCATCACACGTTGTTCTCAAGCTGTTTGGCGCGAAGGGCGGCCGGCTTATCCAAAAGGAAAACCAAAAGCGGGCAGAACTCCTTCTGCCCGCAAATCAACGTTCCCATAAAAGCCTCAAAGGGCTGAAAGCTTTGCATCACGCTCCGCAGCGTTTTTCAAAAGCCACTCTGGGATATTGACCTGTGTCAGACGGTACTGCACGGGTGGGAGCCGCCGGCTCCGCTTTGTTTTACCGTGTAATTATTATAATCTTCCCAAAGTCATTTGTCAAGAGATTGAGGAGGAAAATTTACCGCTTTTCCGCACTCCTTTAATGGATGTCATACACGCTGCGCAGCCTCAAATTGTCCACGCTGCCCGAAAGGACTTTCACCCTGGTCTCTCCGGCGTTCATATCGAAGTAATTGTCAGAAAGCAGCAAGTCCTCATTTTCATTCTGAACCTCAACGCTCTTGGCATACGCTTTGGCGCTCACCACGATCTCGTCCCCTTCTACACGGCAGGAAAGCTGCGGGTCCGCATAATGGAAATACTTGGGCATGGAGAAAATCACCGTGCCGCCGGAAATCCGCTGGCCGTTCTCATACAGGTCATAGCTGACGTAATCCTCAAAAATATCCGCATCCGGCAGCTCCACTTTATCCAGCCAAACGCTGGAAAGGGCAGGCACCGTCAAGGAGATGGTCTCTTCCTGCTGGATGTTCCCAAGGTTATCACGCAAAGCCCATTTCACGATGCAGGCGCGCTCCTTCATAGTCTCATTGGCAACAGAAAGCCGGATGCTCTTTTCCATATTGTATGGCTCCGCGTTGACGTTAGGCTCTTGGGAAAGCATCCCTTCCTCGCAGCAGGAAAGCATGACCGGGGCAAAGAACCTCTTGGCATAATAATGCAAAGCTTTCCAACGGCCGGTGTAGTCGATGGAAGCCCAGGAAGCAACCGGCCAGCAATCATTGAGCTGCCAGTACACGGCGCCCATGCACACGCCCCGGATACGCCGGAAATGTTCTACGCCATAGCGGATAGCGTCGGCCTGCAAAAGCTGGGAAGCGTACAAGATCATTTCGAAGCTGGTGGGATACAAATACATCTGCTGCAAATAAGCCATTGTGAGCATACTGCCACGGGAGCAGCGCTGATGCTTTTCCATAACATAAGAGAAGAGGTTCCGGTCCTGGGGCTCGGTAAAAGTCTCCACTGTCTTTAAGCAAGGCAGCGACTCAAAGCCAAATTCAGAAAGATATCGGAACTGGTGCTTGCGGTATCCAGAAAAGGGCTCCATACCGTGCCACACAGACCAATAATGCACATCCCCGCGGGTGGGGTCGTTGGGGTTGTCGAACCCGCCGCCACTGGACGGACTGGCAGGCCAGTAAAATGTATCCGGGTCATGTTCCCGCAGCACTTCCGGGATAAGATACTCATACATGCGGATGTAGTCGGCCTTCTGCCGGGGATTGCGGACCCACTCGCCCTGGTCCACGAACATCTCCATCTCGTTGTTGCCGCACCACAGCCCCAAAGAAGCGTGATGGCGCAGCCGGCGCACGTTGTCGAGGAACTCCGCCCGGATGTTTTCGGCGAAATCCAGCGTAAGATTGTAGACCGCGCAAGCGAACATAAAGTCCTGCCACACCAGCAGGCCCAGTTCGTCGCAGGCATCATAAAAGGCGTCGTCCGGATAGTAACCGCCGCCCCACACACGGACACAGTTGAAATTCGCGGCCACGCACTGTTCCAGCAAGCGTCGGGTCCGTTCCGGGGTGACCCGGGAAAGGATATTGTCCTCGGGGATATAATCGGCGCCCATAGCGAAAATCTGCACCCCATTGACCTCATGGGCAAAGCTCTCACCATGCTCATCTTTCTCCATGTGCATCGTCAGGGTGCGCAGGCCGATCCGTCGCTGCCAGGAATCCAGCTCCCGGCCATTCGAAAAGGCAGTAACCTTTACAGTGTACAGAGGCTGTTCCCCATATCCATGGGGCCACCACAGCTGGGGATGTTCTACCAGGATTTCCTTGGGAGAATCCTCATAGCGAGACACGTTCCCCTGGGGGTCTATCAGTTCAACTGTATAGGATATATCCTTTACATCTATGTAGCTCATTTCCGGTTTTATCTCCAGCTTTACACGGCCGTGCTGGTGGCGCTGGCGGATGTGGACCGAATCAAGTTTTCCACCATTCACACCCAGCAGATACACCGGCCGCCACAGACCAGCGTCAGGCAGGTGGGGGCCCCAGTCCCAACCGAACATGCAATGGGCTTTCCGCAGGTTGGCAAAGCCCCGCATAGCGTCTGAACTGCCGTCGGCAGGGCTCTCCGCATACTTTTCCCGAATCCATTTGGTAGGGGAATAGAATTTCACTTCCAGCCAGTTTTCGCCGGGTTTCAAAACACCCGCCACATCAAACTCAAAGGTGCGGTGCATGTTCTCTACGTGGGACAGCAGCACTCCGTTGAGACGGATATCCGCCACAGTATCAATGCCCTCAAATCGCAGCACTTGATGGGGACAGTCCAAAACCCCTTCTTCAGGAACAAAATTCTCTGTGTAGAGAAAATCATTCTCCATCAAAGCCAGGGCTTCCAATTCGTTATCGCGGTAATACGGGTCTTTCATTTTCCCGGCTGCCAGCAGATCCGCATACACAGAGCCGGGCACTTTTGCTTGAATTTTTTCTCCCTGGCCCGATACTTCCAGGGTCCAATGGTCCATAAGCTTTTGGATAATCATAAATTCCTCCCGCTGGTCATTCCAGCTTGTCAAATCATAAAGAGTTAGAGCCTTCCCACATCTTATCACACAGGTTCAGATTGTCAATGACCGATTCCCTTCTTTTTCTCGTAAGGCCGGATACTGGCCTTACCCAGCCAAGTGGAATAGAGGATCAATTCTCCCACTTGGCTGCCGGAAACTTCTTCCATAGCTGTCCCATAAAGCCGGAGCTGTGTCTCATATCTTTCCCAAAGGTCCTCCATGGTTTCGACACGGTCGGTTTTAAAATCGATAACATGAAGCTTGCCGTCCTCTATAAACGTGCAATCCACCGCGCCTTGGAGGATCACTTCCTCTCCGGTGTCCCCGGCTTCCTCCCCCAGCAGATCAGAAGAGAGCACTGCGGTGAAACGCCGTTCTTTTTCCACTTGTGAAGAAGAAAGGACCCGCTGGCCCAAGGGGCTTTCCAAAAAGTTCCTCACCCGGCCCAAGTCTACCACTTCCCCTTGTTCCGGGGTGAGCAATGCCATGTTCACCAAGCGGTCCCGTTCCTTTTCCGGGTCTTGAAGGGCGGCGGAAAAGTCCGCGAACTGCATGAACGCGTGCAATGCCGTTCCACGTTCCGCCGGGGTCATTCCTTGTTCCCCCAGCCACGCTGGACGGGAAAGGGTGATATCGCGGCTGCCGTCCCGTTCCGCCGCTAGTTTGGATGCCGCCACTTTCGCCGGTATCTCCACCGCCTTCTGGTAAGGATACACAAAAGAGGTCTGGGCTTCCAGCCGCTGATAAAGCTCCATATCCGGCGGCTCAGGTTCCGGCACGTTCCGCTGGGTGGAAGCCTCCTGGGGCTGATATTGGCTGATGCCGATTTTCCAAGGGGTATAATCCTCCCGGCATACGCAGCCCGCTGGAGCCCCGGCAGCCAAGCGCAGGTCACTTCCATCGGGATGGCACAAGGCACTCAGCAGCAGCCATTGGGCAGCGTTTTTCCCTTTGCGCACCGTATAGGGAGCCGGCCCCTGCTCCGTCAGTTCCAAAGCCAGCTTTTCCGCGGTACGGGCAGGGTCCTCCCAAGAGCCCACCAAAATCAGTTTTTCTTTGGCCCGGGTCAGCGCCACATACAGGATACGCATTTCTTCCGCCGAGGAGGCCCGGCTGGTTTCCAGATCGATGGCTTCCCGGGCAGTGGTGGTGAATCTGGCGGAACGTTTCCGATCCCGCAGTTTTACTCCCATGCCCAGTTCCGGGTGGAGCAGTATTTCCGCCCGCTGGTCGGTGACAAAATTGCGGCCGCATCCGGCCACAACACACACAGGGAACTCCAAGCCTTTAGACTTGTGGATGCTCATGACAGTGACAGCGTTGCGGTCCTCCGGTGGAAGCTCTGCCGCCTGCAAATCGGAATCGTTTTGCTTGAGCCTGTCCAAAAACCTGACAAATCCCGATATCCCATGATATCCAGAGCTCTCGTAATCCCGGGCGTATTTTTCCAGCAGCCGCAGGTTGGCCAACCGTTCCTGCCCGTTCTCCATGGAAAGCACTATGTCCGGGTAACCCGTCTTGCTGTATAAATAGTTGAGAAACGCGTCTGACGGCATGGTAGCCGCTACCGCCCGGTAACGGCCGATCTCTTCCACCACCCGTCCGCAGCGGGGGTCTGTCTCCGCGGCCCGCAACAGGGAAATATACACCGGCACGTCCCGGCTTTCCAGCCGCAAACGCGCCGCGTCGTCAGCGGTAAAACCGTAAAGGGGGCTCATCAACACAGAAAGCAGTGGGATATCCTGATTAGGGTTGTCGATGACCCGCAGAAAAGAAAGAGCCACCCCGATCTCCGCCGCTTTGAAAAATCCCCCTGCCACCGACGCCCTGGCAGGGACGCCCCGTGCTTGGAGCTGTTGGGCATACGCGTAAGCGTATTGGTTAGCGCTTCGCAGCAGGACGCAGAAATCCCCGTAGTTTGCCGGCCGTTCCCCGTCCTTATCCGAAACCGTGAAACCGCCTTCCACCAATTTCTGTATCCTTCCGGCGATCCAAGCGCCCTCCGCTTCCTCGGCTGATACGCCGCTGCCACGGGAGATAAATTGCAGTTCTGTCTCACATCCGCCTTTTGGAGCGTACTGTGCGCCGCACACCAGCCGGTCTTCCCCGGTATAATCCATATCCCCGGCGGCTTTGGTCATCAGGCGGGAGAACACAAAATTCACTGTGCTGGTCACTTCTTCCCGAGAACGGAAATTCCGGTCCAACACGATAGAAGCCGGATACTGGTCACGCTGCCTGTCATATTTTTGAAAAGCTTCCCGGCAGCGCAGGAAAATCTCAGGCATGGCCCGGCGGAACCCATAGATGCTCTGCTTCACATCGCCCACCATAAACAGGTTTTTGCCCTCTTTTGAAACTGCCCGGAACAGGGAATCCTGCACCTCGTTGATATCCTGATATTCGTCGATCATGATCTCGTCGAACCGGGAGGCGACCTCCATTGCCGCAGGGGTAGGCGTGCCGTCCCCGTTCAAGAACAGCCGGATGGCCTCGTGTTCCAGGTCGCTGTAATCCAGAAAATTCCCCGCCCGCTTCTTTTCGGTATACCGCTGTGAAAAAGCCAAGGTCAACTCTTGCAGGCTTTTTACCAAAGGGGCTGTCTGCGCCGTCTCCCAGGCGCAGGCTTCCCGGTCCGCTGAAAAGTATTTTCCCAGCTCCTTAGCCATACGTTTTCCTTCTTCCCGGAACGCTTCCAACCGCTCTTTCAGCGGATCGCCGTCATATCCGCGCAGCACCCCACGCCGGGATGGCGCGAATTGAGCCACCGCCTGGCAAAGGCTGTCCCACTCTCCCGCGGCGGCCAGTTCTTCCATAGACACAAAGGCTTTCCGGTCTTTTTCCAAAGCTCCGGCGTAGGCTTTTTCCACCGCCGGGTCCTCTCGGCATTCTTCCAAAGCCCTGGAGAGCAGCCCCACACAGTGGGAGAGCCCTTCCCGGGCGTATTCCAAAATCACACGCTCCCAGGGGGAAACAGCTGCCGGACCATATTTCTCCGGGAAATACATGGCCACTTTTTCTTCCAGCCATCTCTCTGGAAACGGATGGCTTTGCATAAACCGGTAAAGAGTCAGCACCATTTCCATCAAACGGCGGTCATCCCGTTCCCCGGCAAAAGCGTCCGCCAAACGGCCTACCGTACCGGCCTCGAAAGCCTCTTGCAGAACTTCGTTCAACGCCGAATGCGTCAATTCTTCTTCCTGCTTATCCGAAACGATCTTGAAATCCGGTGAAAGATCCAGCAAATGGAAAAATTCTCGGACCATTTCAGCGCAAAAGCTATCCACCGTGCCAATGTGCGCCTGAGAGAGCAAAATGCTCTGCCGCCGCAAATGAGGGTCTCCCGGGTTTTCCCGAAGCATATCTTGAAGCCGTTTTTCCAATCTGGCGCGCATTTCCGCGGCAGCGGCTTTTGTAAAGGTAACGATCAGCATCCTGTCGGCGGAAGTAGGGTTTTCGGGGTCGGTAAGGCGTTCAATGGCCCGCTGCACCAGCACCGCCGTTTTTCCCGAACCTGCCGCCGCCGCCACCAACACCGTGCCCCTGCGGGCGGAAATAGCGTCCTGCTGGCTTTCGGTCCAACGCATATCAGCCATGATGTTTCCCTCCTTCCCGCAGCGCTGCTTCCATTCGGCTCAACGCCTCCTGGGGGGTGAGTTTCTCCTGTTCCACGTCTTTCTCACCATATTCCTTCCCACACACCGGGCCATAAGGACACCAGCGGCAAGGGTTGTGGTTTTTCAAATTGGGCGCGGCAGCCACCCAGCCTTCCAGCAGTTCCTCTCCCATGGCAGCAATAAGCCGCTTGGAATATTCCAGCACAACTTGAAGCTGTTCCCTGTCCAGCACCGAGCTGGTCCTTCCCAAGCTGCCATCCTTATTTAAAGAGGCTGGGATAAACCTGCCGTGGGCCCCCGCTTCCATGGCTTGGATGATCTCCTGGTCGCTCAGGACCACGCCGCTCATTTTCAGCTGTTTATCCGCTTCCGCCTTGATCTTGTCCTCGCCGGCGCCCCGTTCCACCGAGACGGAAGGTTCCGCGGCGGGCATGTACAAAATCCCGGCGGGGCAGTCCCTGCTGTTTTCCACCAAAGCCGCCAAATAGACAAGCATCTGCATATTCAAGCCGTAAAAGGCGTCTACCAGGCGGAAATCCTTTTTCCCGGTCTTATAATCGATGACCCGCACATACCGCTGGCCCTGGGGGTCCGTATAGGTATCCACCCGGTCGATGGTACCGCCCACGGTGACGATCCCCTTTTCCGTGGGAATCCGCAAAGGGGGAGCGTCCCGCCCTTTGCCCAATCCCCATTCCAAGCGCTCCGGCGCGAACCGGCTTTGGGCCAGTTCTTCTTCCACATGGCGGATCAGCTTGCAGGCCGATTGGGAAAGCCGTTCCAGCCGGTATTTTTCCCGGCTGCTGAGAAGCGACAAGCCGCCCATATTCTCCTGAGCATACTGGAAGATCAGTTCTCGCACCCGTAATTCCAACTCTTCCTCGCTCCACTGCGCCCGGGTCTGTGGGGGTTCCCTAAAAATCTTCTCAAACAGGTAATGCATCAGCGTACCGTATTGCAGCACGTCAACTTCGGCTGTGCGGCGTTCTTTTGCGTTGAGCCCATACCGGCAGAAATACTGAAACCGGCATTGGTAAAATGTCTCCACCTGGGTGGGCGAGAAAAAGGGACGCTCCCCAAACAATCCCCGGGCCAGCGCCTGGTCCTGCACCCGTTCTTCCCGCTTGCCGGAAGCTCTTTCCAACGCTTCCACCCGCCCTTCATAGGCCGGGTCGTCCGTAAAAAGCTGCCGCAAGGCGCCAGCTTCCCCGTCCGCCGCTGTAAAACGCGCGGCCATCCTGGAAAAAGCCGCTTCCTTGGAATTGGCGAAATATTCGTCAGGCAAGTTGCGCAGCGGCCGCAGGGTAGGGAACATTCCCAGCAAAGCGGAAACAAGTTCGCCGGGCTCTTTGTCCTCACCGTCCGCCGAGCGTGGCCAGCTCATATACATCCGTTCCGAAGCCGCGCAGCATACCGAGTAGGCCAGATAACGCTCTTCCATGGTCTTTTGCTCCAAAGGGTCCCCTAAAGGCAGGTCCCGTGCAATCAGTTCCCGCCGTTCCGCATCAGAAAACACACCGCTGGACTTTGGCGCCAGCGGGAACTCCCCTTGCGCCGCCCCAATAAGGAATACCGCCCGGGGAGTAGATTGCCGCACTTGTTCGGCAGTGCCGAAGATCACCTGGTCCACGGTCTGGGGTATCTCGGACACATCCTCTTTCGCGATAACTTCTTTTAGCAGCTGGTAGTACCGCTCTCTAGGAATGGCTCTTTCCCCCAGGATAGCCCGCATCTGGTCTAATATTTCCATAAGCAAATCCCAAATGCGCAGCTGCTTTTGAGAAAGCCCGTCCTCTCCGGCGCTTTCCAGAGAAAGGCAGTAAGCGGGAAGCGTTTCTTCCATACCATAAGCCATCAGCAGCAGATATACCGCCTGGGAAAGTTCCGCTCCTGTGGCGTTCTTCGTGCGCATGTCAAAACGGGTCAGTGGCCCGATCAGCCGTTCCCGTAAGCTGTTCAGCCTGGAAAGCTCCTGTTGGTCCTCTTCCGTGAACTCTTTGCCGAACCCTTGGGGGTGCCGGACAAATTCCTGGCGCCAGGCGGCTCCGGAGATCTTCCACAAATACGCGTAATTTTCCAGATCGGATATTTCTTCTGTGGAAAACCCAGAAATGCCCGTTTTCAGCATTTCCAAAAGGGCTTCTGTCTGAAAACCCGTGAGCACCGCCTGAAACGCTCCCAAAGCGAACCGGGCAACGGGCTCTCCGTCCACCTTGGCGGGCTGGGATACAAAACATGGGATGTCCCGCTTTTTCAAAGCAGCGTCCAGACAGCCGTAATACCGTTCCGGGCTGCGGCAGATGATGGAGATCTCCCGGTAACGGTACCCTTCCTCCATGACCAGCCGCCGAATGGTGGAAGCTGTAAACTCCGCTTCCTCATAAGGGTCCCGGGCTTCAAACAGGATAACACCCTCATGATCTTCGGAAGTCATCGATTCGCCCGCGCAGAATAGCTGGGATTCCACCAGCTTTAAATTCTCATTTTTAAACCGAGGCGCTGCTGTAAGCATCACCGGCGGCTGGACCTTTACCCCGTTTTCCTCCGCCGCTGCTGTAAGCCGCCGCCGGGTGCGGTCTACCAGGGCGAAAAGCCCTGTCCCTGTGCGGTCCATCCCATCGGTGCACAAGGCCACTATCACCTGATCGGCCCGCTGCAATATTCTGGTAAGCACCGCTACTTCCTGGGCGGTAAAGCCTTCAAAGGAATCCACCGCCACAGTGCACCCCTTGAAGAAATCACTGGTTTCCAATGCCTGGGCAAGTCTTGTCAGGTCATCCCGGGAATCCAGATAAGAAGCCGCCACCAAAGCGTCGTATGTATCATAAAGCAGCGACAGCTCAGAGAGCTTTTTGCCAAGGCCGCGCCCGCCCAGCTCCCGAGAAGTTTCCAGCAGTTCCTCCGCGGAGATACCGCACATTTTCATTTCGTTGACAGCTGTGAGCATCACGTCGGTGATACGCCCGCTTTTGGCCGCCGCGGCGTATACCTCTAACCGGTCTTGGCAGGCTTCCACTGCGGAAGCCATTAAAATACGCCTGCCGCCATCGCTGAGCCTTCGCCCCACCGCTCCGCCTTCTTTGCGGAACACCGCTTCCGCCAGCCGGGTAAAGCTGTATACCGGAATGGAATTCCCCCGCACCGGGCCGGCCAGCCGGAGCATGGCTTTTTCCGTTTCAAAAGTATATTGTTCGGGCACGATCATGATGGTACCGCCAAATCCTGCCCGGCTCCTATCCGCCAGCAGACGGCGGAGATATTCTGTTTTGCCGCTTCCCGCGCGGCCTAACACAAATTGAAGCAAATCCCGTCCCCCTTCCCAGGGCATTTCTATATAGAAAAAGCTGGCGCCAGGGCCAGCCTGTTTCCGTCTTTTCAATTATAGCATAAGACCATGGCACGGAAAACCCCTGCCATTACCGCAGCCATTCCCGCAAAGACTCCCAAAGTTCCACGGCTTTGAATTTTACTTGAAACTGCTCTGGGTTTTCCACGATCTCCCGCTCCGATTCCGGCAGAGAAAGGAGCAGGTCCGACTGCTCTTCCCCGGCGGCAGGCAGGCACAAGGAAGGGAACACCACACACCACCAGTTTTTTCCTTGGCCTTCCCCAAGGGTCACCCGCAGTGTCCGGTAACGTCCCGCAGGCAGACGGAACGTGCCATAATCCCGGGTGGAGAAATACATCTCTGTCATCTCCACCTTGGCGGAATACTCCATTCCATTCTCAGCCAGAGTAGTTCTGGCGGTCTCCCCTAAGGACTGCAAATGGGTGCACAGCTGGGAACTGGCCTCTTCCATGCTCTGGGCTCCGCCATACCATTTGGCCGCTTCTTCCAACACAGCGTCCCGCACCAAAAGCTTTACCGATTGGTCCTCTTCCGAATCGGAATTGGCTACCACATGAAGGCGCACCACGTTCTCCGGCAGCCCACCGCAAGCGGCGGCAAATGGGAAAAAGCTGGCGATTACAGCCATTACGAACCCGCACACCAAAGCTTTGCCCAACAGTTTATTTTGTTTTGTATGTTCTGTAAATTTCATGGAAAATACTTCCTTTCGCGTTTTTCGAAAAAAGTATGGGCTGCTGGCGTCCGTATTATACCGAAACATTTGACAAGGATGATATAATAAGCCCAGACTAATAACGCCGCCTTCTGTCAATCCCGGGAGCGGCACATAAGATAAACATTCCAACCAACGGTTTTAGAAAGGTGGCTGTCATGCTGGATATTTTATTGGACGCTGTCCTGGACACCCTAAAGACCCTTCCCTTTTTGTTCGGCGCTTATCTGCTCATCGAATTCTTAGAGCACCGGGCCAGCGAAAAACTCACCGGAGCTCTGGCTCGGCTGGGGCCTTTCGGCCCGGTTGGGGGCTCGGTGCTGGGGCTGGTTCCCCAATGCGGTTTTTCCGTAGCGGCGGCCAACTTTTATGCAGGAAGGCTCATCACCCCGGGCACTTTGATCGCCGTGTTCCTGGCCACCAGCGACGAGGCTCTCCCCATTTTGATTTCCCATCCGGAAGCAATGCCGGACTTACTGCTTTTGCTGGGCGTGAAGTTTGTTTCGGGAACGATCTTCGGCCTGCTGACCGACTTACTTTGGAAACGTTTCCCACACAAGGAAAACCAAGCGCCCTTTCACGACCTCTGCCGTGACTGCGACTGTGAACATCACGGGATTTTCCATTCCGCTCTGGTACACACCGGGCGCATCGCCTTGTTTTTGCTTATCGTGAATCTCGTTCTGGGAGGCGCCATCTATTTGGTGGGTGAGGACCGGATCTCCCAGGTTCTGCTTTCCGGCAGCATGTTCCAACCGTTATTGGCGGCTTTGATCGGGTTTATCCCAAACTGCGCTTCTTCCGTGATCCTCACTGAACTGTATTTGTCCGGCTCTCTGTCCTTTGGAGCCGTAGTGGCGGGGTTATGCACCGGCGCCGGAGTTGGGCTGGCAGTACTGTTCAAATCTAACAGGCATCTGAAAGAAAATCTCACCCTTACAGCAGTCTTATACGCGGCTGCCGTGATCACCGGCTTGATCTGCGGTGTTTTGGCGGGATAACGCTCATGAGAGAAAAAGTTGATTTTTCCCCTGTATGATACTCCTCATGAAAAAGGAGGAATTTCCATGGCTTACCGGCTCTTAGTGGTGGATGACGAAACGGACATCCTCCACCTTTTACAGGATCTATTTACCCGCAAGGGATATCAAGTGCTCACCGCCCACAATGGGCAGGAAGCCTTAGAGCTTTGCGCCCAAATTCCCGACCTCATCCTTTTAGACGTTAACATGCCCGATATGGATGGGTTCACATTGTGTAACCAGGTGCGCAATTTTGTAAGCTGCCCTATTTTATTCCTCACCGCCCGCATCGAGGATGCGGACAAGGTTATGGGCTTTGCCGCCGGCGGCGACGATTATATTTTAAAACCCTTTTCCAGCCAGGAGCTTTTGGCCAGAGTAGCCGCTCACCTCCGCCGGGAAGAGCGCCGCCAAGGCCAAGCCCAGGTAAAATTTGATCAGGGACTGGTCATCGACTACGGTGCCAGATGTCTTTACCAAAACGGGAAATTGGTCCGTCTGGCCAAAAAGGAATTTGACATTGTGGCGCTCCTCTCCATGCACCCCTCCCAGGTATTTGACCGGGAACGGATTTACGAATCCGTTTGGGGCTGGAACAGCGAAGGAGAAAGCTCCGTGGTGGCGGAACACATCCGCCGGATACGGACCAAATTTACTGCCGCCGGCTGCGGCGAGCGGATCGTCACAATATGGGGCGTGGGCTATAAATGGCAATAAAACTGAGAAACCGCAAGATCATACCCGGAAAAGCATTTTCCTGGTGGAAGCGCCTGTCTCTGAAAGGAGCATTGGTATGCACCACCTTGCTTTGCACGGCGGTGGGATTCGGGCTTATTTATTTGGAAACAGCGGTGCTTTCCTTTATGGAGGATACCCTGTATTCCACCTACGTTTCCCCCTATTTTGCCGATGAAACGATCAGTGAAAAAAACACTTTGTATACCGTTTCTCCAGACGGAACACTGCTCTACGTGGAAAGCACCATGCCTTACGCCTATGTAGACCCAGAAACTGGGGATATCTATCCTATCGAAACCACATCGCCTTCCCAGTTTATCCCTGAGGGCCCCCTGCGTTTTCTATACCAGAATGTAGAGGAGATCGCCATCTCCCTTTATCTGCTTACTGCCCTGCTTTGTTTTGCGGCGGACGCTTGGTGGTTCTACCGTTGGAAGATCAAAAGCCCGTTAGCGGTTCTAAACGCCGCTTCAGAAAAGATCGCCCAAAACGATCTGGACTTCCAAGTAGTGGCTCCCAGCGGAGACGAGCTGGGCAGATTGTGCCAGTCTTTCGAGAAAATGCGGGCGTCTTTGGAAGAAAACAACCGCTCGCTATGGGCTGCCGTAGAAGAACGCAAACGGCTCAACGCCGCATTTTCTCACGACTTGCGCACACCCTTGACCGTGCTCCAAGGTTACAGCGATTTCCTACTGGAAGCGTTCCCTTCCGGAGATCTTTCTCCCCAAAAGACAATGGACACTGTCATGACCATGAAACGCAGCCTCATAAGGCTGCAGCGGTATGTTGAAAGCATGAACTCTCTACAGCGGCTGGATGATGTAAAGACCCATAAAGAGTCTGTCCCATTTTCCTCCCTCTGCGATGAATTGAAAGAAACAGGAGAAATACTGGGCGGGAAAGAACGTTTCCTGTTTTCCAGCGAAGGTGAAGGAACGCTTTTCATAGACACAGAACTGGTATTTCAGGTCTTTGAAAATATGCTTTCTAACGCCTGCCGGTACGCGAAAAGTAAGATTTGGGCCACCGCTCAGGTTACCGCAAAATATCTTACTCTTACAGTCAGCGATGACGGCCCAGGCTTTCCGCCACCCGCGCTCAAACGCGCTACAGAACCATACTACCGCGGAGAGAAAAACGTTTTAGAGGGAGAACTTCATTTTGGCTTAGGATTATACCTTTGCCGGGTGCTTAGCGCAAAACACGGCGGTTCGCTCAAGGTTGAAAACTTGCCGGATGGCGGCGCAAAAGTAACCGCCCAATTTAATATCCTTCCAAGCGACACATAAAAAAACAAAAGGACCCGGAAATCTGCTCCGGGTCCTTTTCACAATTTATTGTTCGTTTTTTCGGACTTCTCTCGCAATCCTTCCCGCCTGGAATAAAGCGCCGAACCAACTGCTGCGGCAAAAACAGAAACACAGGTGATTCCCATCATCCATGACATTGGAAAAATCACAGATATAAAACTGACAAGCCCTGCAGCGGCAAACAACTTTCCGCCAAATTTCTGACTTTTCACCCACACTGTTTCGCTTTCCATGGTCCATTTTGTGCGCACTCCAAACCAAGCGTTGCGCTTAACAATGGGCATCCACAAACCTA
The DNA here is from genome assembly GCA_904419785.1 of uncultured Neglectibacter sp. Lineage (GTDB taxonomy): Bacteria > Bacillota > Clostridia > Oscillospirales > Acutalibacteraceae > Acutalibacter. The sequence continues at coordinate 84,731 of CAJFSY010000002.1, read as the reverse complement.
GCGCCACAATCAAAAGCGACAAAACCAGAAATAAGATTCGCAGTCCGATATCCGGTACTTCACCTAAATCTTCCACCATTTCCCAGGAAGTATAGAGGAAAAACCCGTTGACCGCATTGAAAATCAAAAGCCCAATAACACCACAGGCCAGTACGATTTTCCGTCCAGTACCATTGCTTTGCCAAATCTCCATAGAGGCCGCTTTTGCTGTACCAAACATCAGTCCAGAAAAAGGTATAATCAACAAAGGAAAAATAAAGCTTTCATATTTACTTCCCCAGCGGTCCACTTCTCCGAACACTCCATAGTGAGCCGGTATTTCTTCCGGCAGGAACCATACTACTGCAACAGTTGTTACTACCAAAGGCAGCAGTGTCAAAATCAAATAGGCCGCCCAAATTTTCCAACCAAGTTTTGCTCCTTTCATCGACTCCCTCCTTTATGCAGGAATTGTACTCCCTATTTTCGACAATGTCAATCCACATAAAAAGCCTGGCTACAAAACGCCAGGCTTTTTGTACGATTTTTCGGTTATCTATCTGGAATAAACTCCCAGCTTCGTTCCAAAGGACGGGCCAAGTACAGCCGGCCTTTTCCTTCCAACTGCTGCATGCAATTCCGGGCGGATTCTTCTGTGTCAAAAATTCCAAACACAGCCGAACCGCTGCCAGTCATGCTGGCACCAAATGCGCCTGCGGAAATCATCGTCCGTTCAATATCCCGCACTTGGGGCAGTTTCATGGTTTCATCAAAACGGTTGGCCACACCTTCCCCAATCCGCTTCAAATCGCCGCCGGAGAGCAGCCCCACCATTTTTTCAGTAGCTTGTGCCCGGGAGATCGGGAACTGATCGATCAAAGCGTAAGCACGGGGTGTGCTCATGCCAGCAGGCGGTTTGCACAGAACCAGCCAACAATCCGGAAAGTTGGACACTTGTTCCACCTGTTCGCCGATCCCCTGGCACCGGCAGGTTCCGCCTACCACGCAAAAAGGCACGTCCGCGCCAACTTTCGCTCCCAGTTCCACCAGTGTGGCAAGAGGTAAATTTGCTCTGAACATCCTGTTCAAACCATGCAGCACCGCCGCCGCGTCTGCGCTGCCGCCTCCCATCCCAGCCCGGCTGGGTACATATTTTCGGATAGATATGGACAACCCCTGGCCTGTGATGCCGCACTGTTGAAAGAAATACTGCGCCGCGCGAAAAGCTGTGTTTTTCGTGTCCACAGGCAGGTATTCCCGGTTGCAAAACAGCCGGATGCCCGGTTTGTTGATTTTTTTGATCTCAATCTCATCCCACACGGAAACGCTCTGCATTACCGTGTCCAAAGTGTGATACCCATCTTCCCGACGCCCGGTCACATCCAGGGTCAGGTTGATTTTCGCGTATGCCTTCAGTTTCATCGGTCTCTCCGTTCTGTAGTTCCTAGCCGGTAATACCGGCCTCTTTTTCACAATATTCCTTTATTCTTTCCAATTAAAAATGCAGTAAACCCCACCGCCGGATATCGATGACGTGCTTGGGGCACATTTCGTGGCAGCAAAAGCAGCGGATACATTTTTTATAATCGATCACTGCTTTTCCATCCCGGATAACAATAGTATGCTGGGGACAACTTTCTGCACATTTCCCGCAGCCCACGCAGTCTGCCTTTCGGATTTTCGGAGTGGGTGTGGCGATCTTTTTCGCCGCGGGCCGCAGAAATTTCGGCAGCCGATCGATAAAATCCGTACTGGAAGCTTCCGCCTTCAAAAAATCCGGCTGAGCCAAGGCTTCCACACTTTCTTTCACCAGTTGGCATTCTTCCGGAGAAATAGGGCCCAGTCCACGGCGGTCAGCTTCTTTCAGCATGAGCACGCTTTCCGGTTCCAAACCGATCAGCGCGGCGCCGCAAACGTCTAGCGCGTAAGGACTTTTAGAAGCCCCCAAAACACCCAGGCTTCTGGGCCGACCCCCTGTTGGACCATTCCCCTCCATCGCAAGAATGCCGTCTAAAAAGCATAGATCCGGTTTGAGAAAATCACACAGGTCTACCAGCATTTCCGAAAAAGGCTGCTTCTCCGGAAAACGGCAGTGGAGTTCCGGCTTCTGCAAACCTGGCACCGTTCCAAACAAATTTTTCACCGCCCCTGAAAAACCAACCATCGAATGGGTTTTCAGCTTTGCCATATCGATCAGATATTCCCGGGTCAAAAATGGTTCGACCACAGAAAGCTGGCGGCACCGCACCGCTCCCGGCAAGGAAACTTCCCGGCTCTTGCAGTCGGTATAAAGGGTAAACCCGCAATCCTTGGCCATATCCGTATAGCCGCAGCCACGGAAAACCGCTTTCATGGCCGCAGGGGTATACGGCCCTCCGGGGCTTTCCGCAATGACCACATCGGCCCCCGCCTTCTGGACGCATTTTCCCACGGCGGCTACCAGGGCCGGATGGGTGGCAATGGCGTTCCCCGGTTTGGAACTCATCACCAGATTCGGCTTTATTACCACTGTCATACCGGGTTTTATTTCATCCCATACACCCAGCATGTCAAAAGCTTCTTCCACTTGGCGAAAAAGCTCTTCCGGAGCGTAGCCGCCGCACCGGGAGAGCCAGACACGCTCCATCATAGCTCTTTCAGGAACGCTTCCATGCGCTCCAAGGCCTCGATGATGTGTTTGGTGGAATAGCAGTAAGAAATACGCACGAACCCTTCTCCGCAAGCGCCGAAGGCGTCTCCGGGAACTACCGCCACCCTCTGGGAACGGATGAGCCGCTCACAGAACTCCATAGAGGTAAGCCCAGTGCATTTCACAGAGGGGAACACGTAGAAAGCCCCTTCCGGCTCGAAACACTTCAAACCGATGGAATTCAAGCCGTCCACGATCAGCCGGCGGCGCATATCATACTGGCTCTTCATATACTCAATATCGTCGTCACCGTTTTTCATGGCCTCGATGGCGGCATATTGGCTCATGGTTGGGGCGCTCATAATGGCAAACTGGTGTAGCTTTGTCATCAGAGCTATGATCTCCTTGGGACCTGTGGCATAACCCATGCGCCAGCCTGTCATAGAGTGGGACTTGGAAAACCCGTTGACCAAGACCGTCCGCTCCTGCATACCGGGAATGGCGGAAAAAGCGGTGTGGGGTTCATCGCCATAAGTCAACGCAGCGTAGATCTCGTCAGAAAGGACCATCAAGTTGTGGCGCTCTACCACTTTGGCAATGGCTTCCAGGTCCTCCCGGCGCATGACAGCGCCGGTGGGGTTGTTGGGATAGGGCAAGATCAGCAGTTTCGTTTTCTCGGTGATCTTTTCCTCTAACTCCTGGGCAGTCAGACGGAATTTATTTTCCGGCTTGGTCTCGATAATCACCGGCACGCCCCCGGCCATCTCCGTGATAGGCACATAGCAGACAAAACTGGGTTCGGGAATCAGTACTTCGTCGCCGGGGTTCACCAGGGTGCGCACGCACAAATCGATCGCTTCACTGCCGCCTACGGTGACCAGCACTTCCGTCTCCGGGTCATATTTTACGTTATAGTGGCGTTCAATAAAATTGGAGATCTCAGCCCGCAGCTTCAAAAAGCCCCGGTTGGGGGTGTAGCTGGTGCGGCCTTTCTCCAAAGATTGGATTCCCTCTTCCCGGATATGCCAGGGAGTATGGAAATCCGGCTCTCCCACGGAAAGGGAGATCACGTCGTCCATTTCATTGGCAATGTCGAAGAATTTCCGAATGCCCGAAGGCTTGATCTTCTTCACACTGCGGTTGACTAAATTCTCGTAATCAATCACACAGATTGCTCCCTCTCTCGTCAATTTCCTCATAATCATCCACAAACACCACGCCGCCGTCCTTATATTTGGTCAGCACAAAGTGGGTAGCGGTAGACAGCACACCGTCAATGGTAGCCAAGCGCTTTGCCACAAACATGGCGATATCGGACATGGTCTTGCCTGTTACGGTAACAGCCAGGTCATACCCGCCGGACATGAGATAAACGCTTTCCACCTCGGGGAAATTCATCACCCGGCCGGCAATCTCATCAAAGCCGGTGTCCTTTTTGGGGGTCACCCGCAATTCGATCAGCGCCGTAGCGCGGGGCACTTCGGTACGCTCCCAGTTGACCAGAGCATGATATCCCTTGATGACCCCTTCTTTCTCATATCTCTTGATAGCCTTCTCCACGTCCTCTTCCTTTTCACCTAGCATCACAGCCAGCTGGGCGGGCGTAAGATTGGCTTGGTCCTGCAAAAGCTCTAAAAGCTGTTCCATTGCCATGGAAACTCCTCCTTCTCAAAAAGTCATATATCAAACGTATATACTGTCAAATAAATAAAAAATGTCCTTTTAGTCCAATGGCAGCAGGATGGGCTTGCGGCGCTCATACAAAGCGAAATAGCGGAAACCCGCTTCCCGCAGCAAATCCATGCCTTCCTCGATCCCTTTTCCCAGGTCTGTAACAGAATGGGCGTCGGACCCCAGCGTCACCAACTGCCCTCCCAGCTCCCGATAGCGGCGCAGCAAGGGCAAATCCGGCAGTGTGCGGCCAATTTTCTGCCGCAGCCCGGAAGTGTTTACCTCAAGGGCTTTCCCTTTCTGAATCAGAGCGGTAAAAACCTGGTCAATGGCTTCCTGGTGCTTCTTCAAATCCACCGGGATACCGTGCTCGCCTTCAATATACCGAAGCGGGTACGTTAAATGCCCCAGGGAATCAAACCGGCCCCATTCGATAATTTCCTGTTCTTCTTCCCAATAGGTGGTGAGCAGCTGGTCGATAAAATCCGGCGCTACCGTGGAATAGTCCAGGAAAAAGAAATCCTCATATCCCCGGATATTGTGGATGGAGCCAATGACAAAATCATACTCCCGGCCTTCCAGCGCTTCGTGGGCGGCCTGGGGGTCCTGATTGGGCTGCCCCAATTCGATGCCCCGGTAATACCGGCACTTCGCGCCCTGTGGAAGTTCCAGGGCCATCGTTTCCCAAGCCTGCTCTACACGGGAACGGTAACGGCTGGAAAACTTCTGGCACTCGCAATGGTCGGTGAGAGTATGGGCCCAAAGGCCCAGTTCCTCAGCCCGCGAACGCATCTCCAAAACCGAGTCGTTCCCATCGGGAGAGCAATTAGAATGATTGTGGCAATCACAAGCAAAATGGTATTTCAAAGACCCCACATCCTTTCTAAGTCTTGCACGCACTCAAAACAGACGCTTGAAAGTTATTTTACCACAAATCCTTAAAAAAGGAAAGGAAGAATGGCAAAAAACCAGGGAAACCACTTTTCCACGCTTGACAGGATAGTGCTTTATGCTCCATAATGAACGTCAGAAAGACAGAGAAAGGAATGGTGCCCAATGGAAAAAATGGAAAAAGCGGTCATCACCGTAATCGGAAAGGACATGGTCGGCATTTTGGCGCAGGTATCCAATATGTGCGCGGAAAAAGACGTAAACGTGCTGGAAGTGACCCAATCTATTTTGCAGGATGTATTCGTGATGGTCATGCTGGTGGATATCACGAAAGCCACTGTGGAAGTGGGAGACTTGGCCGATGAGTTCAACGCTCTGGGCGAAAAGCTCAATTTAAAAATCCATGTGATGCACGAGGATATTTTCAATTCCATGCACCGCATTTGACCCGCTCTTTTTTCGCGGCGTGAACGCCGGACGCTTTATGTTTTTACAGCTCCAGACCGATTGCTTTTCACTTTGTTTTGAGAGGATGACCCTTTTTTGAATACCAATGAAATCTTGGAAACGATCAACATGATCGACAACGAGGACCTAGACGTCCGCACCATTACGATGGGCATTTCCCTGCTGGACTGCATTGATCCCGACGTAAACCGGGCTTCCCAGAAAGTGTATGACAAGATTTGCCGTTACGCCCAGAACTTGGTCAAAACCGGCGAGGATATCAGCAAGCAGTATGGCATCCCCATTATCAACAAGCGTATTTCCGTTACCCCTATCGCTATGATCGCAGGGGCATGCCCCACCGCTTCCCCCATCCATTTTGCCAAAGCTTTAGACCGGGCCGCCCACACGGTAGGCGTCAACTTCGTCGGCGGTTATTCTGCTTTGGTACATAAAGGCTTCGGCCCTGGAGATTACGCCCTGATCGAGAGCATCCCCCAAGCCCTGGACGAGACCGAACTGGTCTGTTCCTCTGTCAACATTGGCACCACAAAAGCCGGCATCAACATGGACGCTGTGGAGAAGATGGGGCGTATCATCCGGGAAACGGCGGAACGCACCGCCGACCGGGAATGCATTGGCGCCGCCAAACTGGTGGTGTTCTGCAACGCTCCCGAGGATAACCCCTTCATGGCAGGTGCTTTCCACGGTCCCGGCGAACCGGATTGCGTCATCAACGTAGGTGTTTCCGGACCCGGCGTAGTGCGGGCCGCCATTAAAAAGCATGGAGACGGCTGCACTTTGACTGAGATCGCCGAGTTGATCAAACGCACTGCTTTCAAGATCACCCGCATGGGACAACTGGTAGCCCAGGAAGCTTCCCGCCGGCTGTGCGTCCCCTTCGGCATCGTAGACCTTTCCCTGGCGCCCACCCCTGCTATTGGCGACAGCGTGGCGTACATCCTGGAAGGCATGGGCCTGGAACAATGCGGCGCTCACGGCACCACCGCCGCCCTAGCCCTTTTAAACGACGCGGTGAAAAAGGGTGGCGTTATGGCTTCTTCCAGTGTGGGCGGGCTTTCCGGCGCGTTCATCCCGGTCACCGAGGACGCGGGCATGATCGAAGCCGCCCGCAGCGGCTGCCTGACTTTGACCAAGCTGGAAGCCATGACCGCTGTGTGCTCCGTTGGCCTGGATATGATCGCCATCCCAGGGGACACTCCTGCGGAGATCATTTCCGGCATCATCGCAGACGAAGCTGCCATCGGCATGGTCAACTCCAAGACCACCGCTGTGCGGGTGATCCCCGCGGTAGGCAAAAAAGCCGGCGAGGAATTGGACTTTGGCGGCCTGCTGGGAAGCGGCCCCATTATGCCTGTCAATCCCGCTTCTCCCAAGGAGTTCATCCACCGGGGCGGAAAGATCCCGGCCCCGCTGCAAAGCTTGAAAAACTAAGAGCCCTTCAAGTAAAACCATTAAATTTCTGATTGAAAATGGCATGTTCCCTTTTGAGAAACTTTGGTTTCTTTCAAATTTAGGGGACATGCCATTTTATCTTTTGTAACCGCTGTTGATTTTTTAAAAAGTGTGCTATTATTAATTAAGTAATTTTCACTTCATTCCGTTTATTTGTTTTAGAAAGAAGGGAACATATGGCACACAAACGCCGTCCTAGTTTAACAAAAGAAGAACGCCGCCAAAACGCCAGGAATACCCGGCAGCAAATGAAAAACGACATTCACCAGCACCCTATTCTGTTCACCACCTATGTAGTTCTGCGGGTCTTGGTGATCGCAGTAATGGTTTTGGAAATTTTCAACAGGGAATATTACGATGTTTTTCTCTGCGGGCTCACACTGGTGCTTTTCATGATCCCCTCTTTCGTGGAGCGGCGGCTGCATATCGACGTTCCTAACACATTGGAGATCATTATCCTGCTATTTATCTTCTCAGCGGAGATTTTAGGGGAGATACAAGAATATTATTTGATCTTCCCTTTTTGGGATACTATGCTCCACACCATGAACGGCTTTTTGATGGCCGCTATCGGCATCGCCATGGTGGATATTTTGAATCGTTCCCGAAAGTTCAAAGTACGGCTCTCTCCCGCTTTCGTTGCTTTGGTAGCGTTTTGTTTCTCCATGACTGTAGGCGTGGTTTGGGAATTTTTCGAATACGGCATGGATTACTTTTTCCATACGGACATGCAAAAAGATTTTTGGATCACCTCCCTATCTTCCGTATCCCTCAACGCCGAAGGCCACAACGTACCGATACAGGTAGCGATAGATAGTGTGGTCGTCAATGGCCAACAATGGCCCGCCTACTTGGACATCGGCCTCCACGATACCATGAAAGACCTGCTGGTGAACTTTGTGGGCGCGGTGATATTTTCCATAATTGGCGCGCTGTACATTATGGGACGCGGCAAAGGGAGATTCGCTCCTCGGTTCATCCCAAGGCTGAAATCGGACGAGCTGCCTGCCAAAGGGGAACAGCCCGGCCTGTTAGAGCCCATTCCTTTAAGCGACACCTCCAGCGCCTCGGAGGATTCTCCCAAAGACTGCGTATTTTGTAAAATTGTCCAGGGAAAAGCGCCTTGTTATAAGATCTACGAGGACGAATACACCCTGGCGATTTTAGACACCGCCGGGGATGTGGAAGGCCACACGCTAGTAATCCCTAAAGAACATGTGGAGACCCTGATAGAATGCCGTGACGAAACAGCTGTTCAAACTCTGGCCTCGGTGCGGCTGATTGCCGAGCACTATGTGAAAGACTGCGGCTTTGACGGAGTGAACGTCCTCAGCGCCAGCGGAAAACGCGCCCAGCAGTCTGTGCCCCATCTCCATTTCCACATCATCCCTCGAAAAGCCGGTGACAAATTGAACATCTGGCCCGCCTTGGGAAAAGACAACCACGATTTGAAAGAAGTATGGGAACGGCTGCGGTTCCCCACATCTGAGCCAGGCTCTTCTTCGTCGGACAGCAAAGAGGAAGAATCCTAAAGGGAACGCTGTTTTATGCAGAAAATCCTATGGCAGATAGGGTTATGAGCTGTAGTCTGTGGCCTGACAAAACCACCTAAACAGGAATATCCGCAAAGAAGGGAGACACGGTTTTCGTGTCTCCCTTCTTATTTTGCTTAGTATCCGACTTTTTACACTATCAACATGGAAAGAGTTCCCGCCACAATCATCACAAGCCCAATAGCGGATTTTTTCGACAGCTTCTCATGGAACACAAAAAATGAAAACGCCACCGTGACCAAGATGCTCAGTTTGTCAATAGGCACCACCACGCTGGCTGGACCGTCCTGGAGCGCTTTATAATAACAAAGCCAAGAAGCTCCTGTGGCGATGCCCGACAGGGAAATAAAGAAGAGCTCCCGGCGGGGGACTCGTTTGATCTCTTGAATTTTCCCGGTGACCAAGACCATCAGCCACGCCATTATCAGCACCACTCCCGTACGAATAGCAGTGCCCAAATTGGACTCCACTCCTGAAATGCCGATTTTCCCTAATATAGAGGTCAAACTGGCAAACCCGGCTGAACCAACAGCCTACAAAAGCCAGCCCCGCTTCGTGACTACTCCAGACGCAGGTTCTTTCTTTTCAATCATCAAAAACGTTCCCACAGCAATCAATACGATCCCCACGCCGCCAAACAAGGATATCCCCTCGCCCAGCAGAAAAAAGGCCAAAAGCATCGTAAGAATGACACTGGATTTATCAATGGGAACAACTTTGTTAATATCTCCCATTTGCAACGCCTTAAAGTAGCAAAGCCAAGAAGCCCCTGTAGCCAACCCGGAAAGCACCAGGAACAACCAAGTCATCCCATCTAAAGAAAAGATCTGTTCCGGTGAACCCGCAATAAAAACCATGAACCAGGAAAACACCAATACCACAATGGTGCGTATCGCCGTGGCAAGGGTGGAATCTGTTTGTCGAATGCCGCATTTCGCCAAAACAGCTGTGATACCCGCAAATAAAGCAGACCCAAAAGCAAAAAAGACCCACATAACCCATCCCTCATTGCAGACCGTTATAATCGTCTATAACAAAAGCGAAGGAGCCCCTCTAAGGCCCCTTCTCCTTTTCGATCTGTCCCAGATCAACTTATTTGATCTCTTTGCTGTTGATCTCTTCTACAGTTTTTGCAATAAACGCGTCCAGCGTCATAGAGCCCAAATCGCCATCTTTGCGGTGACGCACAGAAATCATGTGTTCCTCTACGTCCTTATCGCCCATAATGACCATATAAGGCACCTTTTCCACCTGAGCGCTGCGGATTTTATAACCGATCTTTTCGTTGCGGTCGTCCACTTCCACGCGCATCCCTTGTGCTTCTAAAGCGCGCTTCACTTCATATGCATAGTCGAAATGACGGTCTGCAATGGGCAGAATCTTGACCTGGGTCGGCGCCAACCACATGGGGAACGCGCCGGCATACTTTTCGATCAGCAGGGCCAAAGTCCGCTCGTAACATCCGATAGAAGTACGGTGGATGATATAGGGGTGTTTCTGGCTGCCATCACGGTCGGTGTATTCCATGCCGAACTTTTCAGCCAGCATTTGGTCGATCTGGATGGTGATCAAAGTATCTTCCTTACCGAACACATTCTTGATCTGGATATCCAGCTTGGGACCATAGAATGCCGCCTCACCGATCCCAATAGAATAGGGGATCTCCAAATGATCCAAAATCTTCTTCATCACGCCCTGGGCCTCATCCCACTGTTCCGGCGTGCCGATATACTTCTCTTCGTCCTTGGGGTCCCACTGGGAGAAGCGGTAAGAAACATCCTCATAAAGCCCCAAAGTTTTGAGCATAAACACACACAACTCCAAGCAGCTGCGGAACTCGCCTTCCAACTGCTCGGGAGTGCACATCAAGTGGCCTTCGGAAATAGTGAACTGCCGCACCCGGATCAAACCGTGCATCTCACCGCTGGCCTCATTGCGGAACAGAGTGGAAGTCTCGTTATACCGCAAAGGCAGGTCACGATAAGAACGCTTCCGGTTGAGATATGCCTGATACTGGAAGGGACAGGTCATGGGACGCAGCGCGAACACGTCTTTATCTTTTTCCTCATCGCCCAGCACAAACATGCCGTCTTTGTAGTGATCCCAGTGACCGGACACCTTATACAGGTCGCTTTTCGCCATATAAGGAGTTTTTGTCAAAAGCCAGCCCCTGCGCTGTTCTTCATCCTCCACGAAACGCTGGAGAAGCTGAACGATCCGAGCACCCTTGGGCAGCAAAATGGGCAAGCCCTGGCCGATCAGATCGCAAGTGGTGAACAATTCCAGTTCCCGGCCCAGCTTGTTGTGATCGCGTTTTTTCGCCTCTTCCAGCATTTGCAGGTGCTCTTCCAGCATAGATTGCTTGGGGAAAGACACGCCATACACACGGGTGAGCATCTTGTTGTTGGCGTCGCCGCGCCAATAAGCTCCTGTAATGGCTGTGAGCTTAACAGCCTTTACACTTCCGGTAGTCATCAAATGGGGGCCAGCGCACAGATCGGTAAAATCGCCCTGGCGGTAAAAGCTGATCTTTTCCCCCTGGCCTGCGTGCTCGTCGATCAATTCTTCCTTATAGTCCTGACCTTCCATCAGCTTTTTGGCCTCTTCTACAGGCAGTTCGAACCGCTCGATGGGCAGATTCTCTTTGATGATCTTTTTCATCTCGTCCTCGATCTTCGCCAGGTCTTCCGTAGAAATAGGCTCTTGCAAATCGAAGTCGTAATAGAACCCATTTTCAATAGCCGGACCAATGGAGAATTTCGTTCCGGGATACAACCGCATCATAGCCTGGGCCAGAATGTGGGAAGTCGTATGCCAATACGCCCGCTTGCCATCCTCCGTGTCGAATGTGAGGATATCCAGCGCGCAATCGTGGTCAATGGGGGTGCGCAAATCACAGACCACCCCGTCGATACGGGCGGCGCAGGCTGACTTATAAAGCCCCGCGCCGATGGACTTGGCCACTTCAGCGGCAGTCACATTGTTTTCAAACTCTTTTACTTGGCCTTTCAGATCGATCTTTACCATGGTGATGCTCCTTTCCGCCGGGGAAGCAAAAAACGCCTGCCCCAGCAAACACTCTGGGGCAGGCGTCCGGCAGTTTCAAATCAAAAATATTTTGCCAGGGACCCGCGGTTCCACCCGGATTCAAAGCACACGCCGCAAGCGCGCGCTTCCTCGTTGCGGCCTGTAACGGAGCCAGCCGTCATCCCTTTGGCGCAGGAAGCCTAAACTCTACTCCCTCGCGTTCGGGACGATGCTCAAAGGTGGTGGCCAATCCCCCGCCCAAACGGCCGCTTGCAGCCCATGGCAGCCGCTCTCTGCTTTGGGACGTTCCGGCAACTGGCTTCCTTCTCGTCGCATTTTCTTGATGTAAATAATCATAGCATTTGAGGGAAACCTTGTCAAGAAGCAGAAATTGACCACCCTTGTTCTTTCTGTGAATAAAATGTTACAAATTTCTTGACAACTGCCTATGGGTGGGGCTAGAATAAAAACAGAGTGCACTTGGCGCTTTTATATATGAATTTCCCTGTTTTTCATTTTTACTTATTTTTTATTGAGTAATTTCTATAAAAAATCGCCGAAAACGGCTGATTTTCCCCTTTTTCTTCCAGAGGATCAGTCTATCTGTTCCCCGAGAAGAGTTGTAAAACAATAAAAACAGTAAGAGAATGAAACCTTGAAAAGATCATAGACGAAGCGGCCCGCTGCACTTCCCAGAGCACCCCACGCTCTGGCTTTCCCAGTATTATTGAACTTAAAAAATAGGAAACGAGGAAAAGGAGGTGCCTGATTGGGCCAAATCGCTGTGTGGCTGTGTATCGTCATCGCCATCCTAGTCGCTGCCGCGGCTGGTGTGATAGCTTTCTTTATGGGTTTCAATTACCGAAAAAACAAGGCCGAAGCCGAGATCGGTTCCGCTGAGCAAGAAGCCAAGCGAATCGTAGGCGACGCCATCAAAACTGCGGAAGCCAAAAAGAAAGAGATCGTTCTGGAAGGCAAAGACGAGGTACATCGCCTGAGAAACGAATCGGAAAAGGAACTGGCCGACCGCCGCAAAGAGATCCAGCATCAGGAACGGCGTATTCTCCAAAAAGAGGAAAGCTTGGAGAAGAAGCTGGAAAACATGGAGCGGAAGGAAAACCAGATCGACCAGAAAAACAAAAAAGCTGAAGAACGCCTGCAAGAAGCTGAAGCCGTTAAGAAGAGCCAGTTTGACATGCTGGAAAAGATCTCTTCCTTCACGGTGGAACAGGCAAAAGAATACCTGCTGAACAATTTGGAAAACGAGCTGACTCATGAAAAGGCCGTAAAAATCCGTGAGTTCGAGCAGCAGACCAAAGAGGATGCCGACAAAACCGCCCGGGAAATCATTGCCCTGGCCATTCAGCGCTGCGCCGCAGATCACGTATCCGAGGCCGCCATCAGCGTTGTTCCCCTGCCCAATGACGAGATGAAGGGCCGGATCATCGGCCGTGAAGGCCGGAACATCCGGGCCATTGAGACGTTGACCGGGGTAGACCTGATTATCGACGACACGCCGGAAGCCATCACTCTCTCCAGCTTCGAGCCTGTGCGCCGGGAAGTTGCCCGCATCGCCCTGGAGAAACTTATCGCCGACGGCCGCATCCATCCCACACGCATTGAGGAAACAGTGGAAAAAGCCCGCCGCGAAGTGGATTCCACCATCAAGGCGGAAGGCGAACGCGCCGTGCTGGAAGTGGGCGTCAACGGCGTCCATCACGAGCTGGTGAAGCTGCTGGGACGGCTGCGCTACCGTACCAGTTACGGCCAGAACGTTTTGAACCACTCTTTGGAAGTGGCTTATCTTTCCGGCATGATGGCCTCCGAGCTGGGGCTCGATCCCACCGTAGCCAAACGGGCCGGTTTGCTCCACGATATCGGCAAAGCGCTGGATCATGAGATGGAAGGCTCCCACGTACAGATCGGTGTGGAAGTAGCCCGGAAATACCGGGAGAGCGAAGCCGTCATCCACGCTATCGCTGCCCACCATGGAGATGTGGAAGCAAAGACCATTATCGCGTGCGTCGTTCAGGCTGCTGACGCTATTTCCGCCGCAAGGCCGGGCGCCCGCCGGGAAAACCTGGAAAATTACATCAAACGTCTGGAAAAGTTGGAAGAAGTCGCTTCCTCCTTCGATGGGGTGGAAAGCTGCTATGCTATTCAAGCCGGACGTGAGATTCGTATCATGGTAAAACCTGATAAGATCAACGATGAAAAAATGACTTTGCTGGCCCGGGAGATCTGCAAAAAGATCGAGGCCGACCTGGATTATCCCGGTCAGATCAAAGTGAATATGATTCGGGAGAGCCGCGCAGTGGATTACGCCAAATAAACCGGCGCCATCCGTTTGGCCAACAGCTGGCACGCTGTCTTTTTGCCAGACGATGCTTGAGGTTCTGCCACTTGTAAAAGGATGAACAAAACAGGGACGTACTTTTCAGGTGCGTCCCTGTTCTGGATTTTTGGGAGAGGAGTATGCCATGCGCAGCGAACGAGAAATGTATGACCTGATTTTGGATTACGCCTGGAATGACCCCAAAGTCAGAGGAGTCATATTAAATGGTTCCCGGGCCAATCCTGCCGGTAGCCTAGACCGTTTCCGGGATTTTGACATCGTCTTTCTGGTCACCGATGTGCAGCCTTACAAACAAGGGGACATCTCCCCTTCCTTTGGCGAGATGCTAGTGATGCAGCGCACAGATGAAAACGAGCTTTTCGACGAGCATTTCCCTCATTTGGCCGTCTACCTGATGCAGTTTGCTGACGGCAACCGAATCGATCTGACCATCGCGCGGAAAGAGGACTTTCACGGCTTTTGCTTCGACGACCGGCTGAGCGTGGTGCTGCTGGATAAAGACGGCTTCTTGCCCGCTCTCCCCTCTCCGGACGAAAGCACACATGGCATCACTTGCCCTAACGCCCGAGTATTTCAGGAATGCCGCAACGAGTTTTGGTGGACCGCGCTTTATGTCTCAAAAGGTATCTGGCGAGGCCAGCTCCTGTACGCCCAGCAGCATTTAGAGAATTGTTCCCGAAAAATGCTGCGGCTGATGTTGAGCTGGCAGATCGGCGCGGAACAAGGCTTTCCGGTGTATCCGGGAAAAGCGGGAGACAGGTTGCAACGGTATCTTCCCCCGGAAACGTGGGAACACTATCTTTCCACCTATTCCGATTGCAGGAAAGAGTCTCTATTCACAGCGCTGGGCGCTGCTTGCCGGCTCTTTACCGAAGCTACCTCGAAAGCTGCGGAAGCTTTTGGATATACCTATGAGGACACTTGGGACAAAAGCGTCCCGGAATTTATTTGGGAGACTCAAAAGCGTATCGCCTCCCTGCCTGACGACCCCAGCTGGGACGGGGAAATGTCCCGGCAAATCAAAATCTATAAGGGAAGAAAGGAGCATGAGTCTTGAATATTTTATGTATTGGCGATGTAGTGGGCAATGTGGGTTGTCAGTTCCTAAGGGCCCATCTTCCCGCACTGAAAAAGACCAAGGGCATCGACCTGGTCATAGCCAACGGAGAAAACTCCGCCGATGGCAACGGCATCACCCCCGCTTCGGCGGAATATCTTCTGGACAGCGGCGTAGATGTGATCACCACCGGGAACCACAGCTTTCGCCGCAGGGAATGCTATGATTTCTACGATTCCTGCGAAACGCTGCTGCGCCCGGCCAATTATCCGGCAGGAGCCCCTGGCAAAGGTCTCTGCGTCGTGGATATGGGACGGGTCCAAGTGGCGGTGATCAATCTGATGGGAACTGTATATCTGGAAAACCTGCCCTGTCCTTTTGAGACTTTAGAAAAACTGCTAAAGACTCCCGATCTTCCCAAACTCTGCGTGGTGGATTTCCATGCGGAAGCCACCGGCGAAAAACGGGCCATGGGATTTTTTGCCGATGGACGGGTGACCGCCCTGTTCGGCACCCACACCCATGTACAAACTGCCGACGAGACCCTTCTTCCCCATGGCAGCGGCTATATCACCGACGCCGGCATGACAGGGGTCATCGACTCTGTGCTGGGGGTTAAACCAGAGATCATCATCGGCAAACTGCGCACCAAGATGCCCACCCGGTTCGATTGGGCCAAAGGTCCCTGTAAAATGGACTGCGTCCTCTTTTCCGCCGACGAACGCACCGGCCTTTGTACCGGGGTGGAACGGCTCTCCATCACGTAAACCATGTCAGCTCCTCCAAAAACGGGGGAGTTTTTGTTTTTTACCGTAAAATAGGGGAATACTGCTTTTGGTCTGTTCAGACTGAGTGGAACAGACCGGTATTCAAAAGCGTTCAGGGCTGAAAGGATTTTGGACCAGATTTTCATAAATCCACAAGGAATGATTGTATTTTTTTATTTTTTGTGATAAACTAGTTAAAAGCTATGACATCTATTGTCGTGAAGGATGTGTTACCCGTGATCTTAGGTTCGCAACTGAAAAACGCTATTATATCCGGCTCCAACAATATCTCTAAGTTCAAAAAGCAAGTCAACGAGTTGAACATCTTCCCCGTACCCGATGGCGACACAGGCACCAATATGTCCATGACCATCGGCGCGGCGGCGGAAGAAATGAAAAAGCTGGAAGATTCGGCTACTGCTTCCCAAGTGGCGAAGAAAGCTGCTTCTTCTATGCTGCGGGGAGCCCGGGGAAACTCCGGCGTCATTTTGTCCCTGCTGTTCCGGGGCATTTCCAAAGGCTTAGAAGGCCGGGAAGAGATTTCTGCCGAAGACCTTGTGGCCGCTTTGGAATTGGGTGTGGAGGAAGCCTATAAAGCTGTGATGAAACCCACCGAAGGCACCATCCTCACTGTGGCCCGGGTAGCCGCCGAGCGTGGCCGTGAAGCGTTGGAACTGGGCAGTGATCCTGTTCAGGTATGGGATGCCGCCTGCATGGGCGCTGCCGACGCTCTGGAGGAAACTCCCGAACTGCTGCCGGTGCTGAAAAAAGCCGGGGTAGTGGATGCCGGTGGTCAAGGATTGTGCCTGATTTTCGAAGGGATGCTCAGTGTGTTCCGCAGCGGCATCGTTTTGGAATGCGGCTTATCCGAAGAGGAAAAGGCCCAAGATACCGAAGAATTTTTCCGCAATGTGGCCGCAGAGTTTGACAGTGAAATCAATTTCACGTACTGCACCGAGTTTATAGTGGGCCGCGATCCGGAAGTTCAAAAAGACCCGCTGGAACTGCGCTTGTTCCTGGAGACTATCGGTGATTGCGTCGTAGTAGTAGATGACGATGAAATCATTAAAACCCACGTGCATACTGAAAATCCTGGCGACGCTTTGCAGGCCGCTTTGCAATACGGACAGCTTCTCACCGTAAAAATCGAGAACATGAAAGAACAGCATCGCAAAGCAGCCGAAGAAAATGAAACAGCCAAAACCGCCGCTCAGGAAAAAGCAAAAGCAGAACGGAAACCTTTAGAACGGCAAGAGCCTACCGAAGAAGTAGGATTCATTTCCGTGGCTGCCGGCGAGGGGCTTCAAAGTCTGTTCCTGGATTTGGGCTGCGCCAATGTAGTCAGTGGCGGGCAGACCATGAACCCCAGCACCGAGGACTTGCTGGAAGCGGTACTGGCCACTCCTGCCAAAAAGGTTTTCGTATTGCCCAATAACAAAAATATTCTTATGGCGGCGGAGCAGACCGTGCCTTTGGCTACCGACCGGGAAGTGATCGTGATCCCTACCCGCACGATCCCTCAAGGGCTTTCTGCTATGCTGGCTTTCGATCCCGACGCGGATGCTGACAGCAACAAAGAAGCCATGTTGGAAGCCGCTTCCAATGTAGATACTGGTCTGGTCACCTTTGCCGCCCGGGATTCGGAATACGATGGGCACACGATCCGCCACGGAGATATTCTGGGCTTAAAGAACGGTAAGCTGGAATATATCGAAAAAGACCCTGTTGCCGCTTGCGTCCGTGTGACCCGTTCCTTTGCCTCTAAGCACACCTCGTTCATCACCCTGATTTATGGCGAGGGCATTACTCAGGAACAAGCAGAGAAGGCCAAACGCACTTTGGAAAACAAACTGCATTCCGATGTGGAAATCACACTGGTCAACGGTGGTCAGCCTGTTTATTACTTTATCATCTCCGTAGAATAGCCAGCGTGACGCTGGACTCAAGACGCGAAGCCGTGCGCTGCGCTTACTCCCAGCGCAGGAAACCAGAACAACGCAGTCCGCGAAAAAAACTTTTTAGGGATTCGTTCACCCTTGAAGTATGTGATGCGTGACGCTGGACTCAAGACGCGGAGTTGTGTGCTGCGCTTACTCATGGTATAAGAGCAAGACTTACCCAGGAACCTTTCTTTCGGGAAAGGTTCCTTTTTGAGAAAGGAACCTCTTTTATGAAGCTGTATATTGTGGGCCCCGTGGCCAGTGGAAAGTCCACCTTGGCCCGTCAGGTATCTCAGCTTACAGGCATTCCCTGCTTTCATCTGGACCAGGTAGTTTACCAAAAAGACCCGGAAAAACCTTCTGGAAACTACAAGCGCCCTGTTGAAGAACGTGATCGCTTATTTCATGCCATCCTTGCCAGAGACAGTTATGTTTTAGAAGACACTGGGCGAGTGTGTTTTTTGGAAGGGATGCAACATGCCGACCGTATCATCTTGTTAGACACATCTGGAATTTTGCGGAGGAAACGCATTGTTACCCGTTGGATACGGCAGAATTTCAAATTGGAACCCTGCGATTACAGGCCCAACTTTACTATGTTGCGAGATATGTTTCGTTGGAGCCGCGCTTACGAGACAGGTGAGGATGGGACACGGCGCCGGGCCCTTCAATTTTCTGAAAAACTGACTGTCCTTCAAAGCCCGCGGGAAATCAAAAACTTCTTATCGAGTATTGCCCACGAGCAGGCCTAATGCGCCTTTTCAAGAAAAAGCAGAAAAGGAGGCTCACTATGCCATCCCTATTTGAAATGGATATCACCAAGCTCAAAGGTGTGGGAGAGAAACGGGCAAAACTGTTTCAGAAGCTAGGCGCTCCTACCGCTGGGGATTTGCTGCGCCTGTATCCCCGGGCTTATGAAGATTGGAGCCTCCACACGCTGATACGGGAAACCGTTCTCAATGATATAGCGGTGATCAAGGCCAGTGTCCTGCGCCGTCCCACAGAGACACGGGTCCGGGGCGGTAAACTGCTTTACCGGACCGTGGTCACCGACGGGGATTCGGACATGGTCCTCACCTTTTTTAACAACCGGTATATCCCCTCCCTTTTAAAAGAGGGTGAAACTTATCTTTTCCGTGGGAAAGTCACAGGCACTTTGCTGCGCCGCGAAATGATTTCCCCAGAGTTCCTGGCGGAATCAAAAAGCCTTTCCATCCAGCCCATCTATCCTGCCACCCAGGGACTTTCTTCCCGGCAAATCGCCAGCGCGGTGCAAAACGCCCTCACGCTCCTTCCCGAACAGCTTCACGACCCTCTCCCGGACAAACTGCGGGAACAATACCACTTATGCACTTTGCGCTATGCTTTGGAAACCATTCATTTCCCAAAGACGCCGGAAGAACTTGCCACGGCCCGTTTCCGGCTGACCTTTGAAGAATTCCTGGTATTGCAGCTTGGGCTGCTGCGCATCAAAAGCGGGCGCAAACAGGAAAATCTGCATCCTGTTCCCAACACTTTTCCCGAAGGATTTGCCCAGCTTTTGCCCTTCTCTCTTACCGGGGCCCAACGCCGCGCCATTTCCGAAGCCGTAGGCGACATGGCGGGGGAATCTCCCATGAACCGGCTGATTCAAGGGGACGTAGGCAGCGGCAAGACCGCTGTAGCAGCCGCCCTTTGCTGGACTGTGACTCAAAACGGAATGCAGGCGGCTTTGATGGCCCCCACAGAGATTCTGGCTGCCCAGCATTACAGTTCTCTTTCGGCTCTGCTGGAGCCCGCCGGCATTCACTGCGCTTTGCTCACGGGCTCGGTAAAACCCAGTCAGAAAAAGAAGATTTACGAATCCCTGGCCACGGGGGAAATCCAGCTTGTCATTGGCACCCACGCCCTGATTGGGGATAAAGTGGAATTCCAAAATCTTGGGTTGGTCATCACCGATGAACAGCACCGTTTTGGGGTAGGGCAGCGGTCCGCTTTAGCGAAAAAGGGCGCATCCCCTCACCTGCTGGTCATGAGCGCTACCCCCATCCCCCGCACTTTGGCGCTGATGGTCTATGGCGATCTGGACGTTTCTGTGCTGGATGAGCTTCCTCCTGGCCGGCAGAAAATCGAAACATACCTCATTGACCCTCAAAAGCGAAAGCGGGCTTTTACCTATGTGCAAAAGCACCTGGACCAAGGACGGCAGGGATACTTGATCTGCCCTCTCATCGATGAGGACGAAAGCGGCATGATGAGCGTGCTGCAATATGGGGAAACGGTAAAAGAGGCTTTCCCCAACGCCACAGTAGGCGTGCTGCATGGAAAGATGAAGCCTGCTGAGAAGGAGCAGGTTATGGAAGCCTTCTCCCGGGGAGAGACCCAACTGCTTGTATCCACCACTGTGGTAGAAGTAGGCGTAGATGTTCCAAACGCTGTCATTATGCTCATTGAAAACGCGGAACGGTATGGCCTGTCCCAGCTGCATCAGCTGCGGGGGCGCAT
Organism: uncultured Neglectibacter sp.; assembly: GCA_904419785.1. Classification (GTDB taxonomy): domain Bacteria; phylum Bacillota; class Clostridia; order Oscillospirales; family Acutalibacteraceae; genus Acutalibacter. The sequence continues at coordinate 64,454 of CAJFSY010000002.1, read as the reverse complement.
CGGACGAGGGAAATATCTTTCTACCTGCATCCTCATCACCGACTCTCAAAACGAGGAGACCCTGAAACGGTTAAAGCTGTTCCGGGATACCAGCGATGGTTTCGCCATCGCGGAAGCGGACCTGAAACTGCGGGGACCCGGAGACTTTTTCGGACAGCGTCAGCATGGCCTGCCCCAGCTGAAAATAGCCGACATGACCACGGATATGGAAGTGCTGCGGCAAGCCCAGCAATGCGCCAAAGAGCTGTCCGCCTCCCACGCCCTAGACAAAGAGGAATACAAGGGGCTGCGGGGAGAGATACGGCGGTTATTCGCCAAAACCGGCGGCGAAGGCGTCGTGTTATAAAGCATACTGTTATAAACACAAAAAGGGACCCGGAAGGGTCCCTTTTAAACTATCTGCTTTTCTATCCGCTTTACCGACCGAAAGCTTCCGCCCGGTTTACAAGTCACGATACTTACGCACCTTGCGGAGCTGTCTCTGTTTCCGGCGGTACAAAAAGATTAGGATAATATAGATGACGATCAGAGCCGCGATAACCCCCATAATGATCAGGAACCACGGAGACGTAAACACCGAAGTCCCCTGGCTGATAAAGGAAAGCATCTCGCTGCGAGAAACCGATTCTGAAGCCACCAGCGGCACTGTGGCGATCACTTCTCCCGCATAGCTCATGGTGGCGGTGCCTACCTGCTGGCCCCGCTCAATAGGCGCCTGCACGTTTTCCGGCACGTCTGTCTCTACAATAATACTAGAGGCGTCCACACTTTTGGGCAACATCACCGATACGTTCTCCCCAGCCACCAGCTGAAGGTTGTCCTGCTGCCAAGCGTATTTTAACGGCACATCTGCCAAAAGGTCTCCCTGGGCTACTACCGTTCGTATCTCTAATCCCAGAAACGCCCACCGGAACAACGTGGCAGCGTCACGCATCTCTCCGTGAAGGGCGATGCTTTCCCCATTGGCATCTACCGAGGGGCTGCCCAAACAGGCAACCACATAGGTATAACCTTCATAAGTGGCCGAAGCCACAATGCAATACCCCGCCTGGTCATGAGAGCCTGTTTTGACGCCTGTGGCATACCGGTAATAATAAGAATACCCGTCGTTATAAGCCCAGTTTGTCAACATTTTGTTGGTGGTATTGGCTGTCTTTTCCTTTTCAGGATGACCGATAGGATAATAATTATAGGCTGTGGTACTGGTAACCTGCGTAAACAAAGGAAGGCTCATGGCGTACTTGGTGATGGTCACCATATCCCTGGCGGTAGAATAGTGGTTCTCGTTATGCAAACCATGAGGATTGGTAAAGTGAGTATTGGTACATCCCAGCTCCGCGGCTTTTTCATTCATCAGCTGCACGAAATAGCTGGTCTCAGAGTAGTCTGTTGGGTCAAATTCCTCACTGCTTTGAGACGAGGTTGACGCACTGCTGGACGAAACGGAATCCGTATTCCCCCCAGCCGCTTCCGGATCATCGTTGGAAGAACTTTCCGTAGTGGAAGAACTCCCCTCTCCGGAAGCAGATCCAGTATCCTCCTGACCGATCTGTCCGGAAGCATACAGAGAGTCCACATACTTAGCCAGGGTAAGAGCCGCGTTATTGCCGGAAGGCACCATCATCAGGTAAAGCATCTGCTCCCCGGTGAACGTGTCGCCCACGTCAAAATCCGCCACCGAACTGCCGGTGCCCACTAATTCATCCACCACGCTCTGAGGGATGGTGATCTCGGCGTTCTCAATATCGGGAATGTTTTCGTAGGCCACGATATAACTCATGATCTTCGTCAAAGAAGCCATGGGGAGCTGTTCGTCGGCGTTTTCGGCATATACTACCTTATCTGTATCCAGGTTCAGCATAAAATAAGCCTTGCAATGGGGGCCATCCGGATTATTCTCTTTATCCGTATCCCAGTTATACTCGAAACCTTCTGCCGAAGCGCTGATTCCCCAAGTCATCGCCGCGCACAAAACCGCCAAAAAAACTGCTGTGATTTTTCGTAATTGTCTCATAGCATTCCTTTCCGCCCGGTTCATACCAAGCTAAGCATCCTCATACCCTTTCGTTCATCACATACAAGCAACGAGAACTATGGTTTCCCACAGCGCCCCTACCTTTTTTCTCAATCCTGTGTTACAATAGGAACAACCATTTTCAAGTGGTTTACCATAACATATATGTGTTTCATTTTACCTTATTTCGCCAAAAAAGAAAAGCCCATATTTCTTAACAAATTTTGAAAAGGAGGCCGCCCATGAAGCTGTTTCACACTTCCGACTGGCACCTGGGGCGGATGCTCTATGGACGCAGCCTTTTAGAAGATCAAAAATGGTTCTTGGACCAAGTGTTCCTTCCCGCGGTGGAACGTGAACGCCCTTCCTGCGTGATTTTGGCCGGGGATATCTATGATCGGCAGATCGCCCCGGTAGAAGCCATCCGCCTGTTTGACCACGCTCTTTCCCGCCTGATGGAGCTTGGAAGCAAAGTATGCGTCATCGCGGGCAACCACGACGGCGCTGACCGCATGGCCCTTCTGAAAAGCACCCTTCGGAACAGCGGCGTTTATTTCGCTACAGAGCTTAATGATGCTTTTTCTCCTGTGGTTTTAGAAGAACATGGGGAAACCCTCCAGCTGTTTCTTCTTCCCTATTTTGACACCGCCCAAGTCCGTGACTTCCTAGGCAACGATACCCTTCGAGGGGAAGGCGCCTGCGCCCAAGCCCTTTTGGAAAAGCTTACACCCTTGTTTCTCCCGGAAGCCGGGCATATACTGGTGACCCACTGTTTCGCAGCGGGCAGCCAGACTTCCGATTCGGAAAGCACTTTGTTTGTAGGCGGCAGCGGGCAAGTACCGCCTTCCCTGTTTGAACCCTTTGATTACGCCGCCTTGGGACATCTTCACGGACCCCAGCGAGCTGGCGAAAAAGGCCGGTATTCCGGCTCTCCGCTGAAATATTCGGTGGATGAAGAGCACCAGAAAAAAGGCTATATCCAGCTGGAATGGACAGGCCGGGAAATGCTGCAAGAGTTCATCCCCTGCCAGCCTTTGCGGGACGTGCGCCGGGTAGAGGGGCTCTTTCAAACCTTGTTGGAAGAAGGCCAAAAGGCCGTTTGCCAGGATTATGTGGAACTGGTCTTGACAGATGACGCTCCCATTATGCTGGCAGCGGAGCGGCTTCGTCCCTTTTATCCCAATCTGCTTTCGGTGAGCAACCCCTGGATGGCCTCTGGGGTTACGGGAGAACGAGCGGCCCGCTTGAAAGGCCAGGACGAACTGACAGTGTTTTCCGCTTTCCTGCGGGAAGTGTGCCAAACAGAAGCAACCGCTCAAGACCAAGAACTGTTCCAAGAAATCTTAACGAGTATCCGGGGAGATGACTGAGCCCAGCGCCAGCACGGCCCATCCCCCAGAAAGGAGAGCGCAGGATGCGTCCTTTGCGATTGTTATTGCAGGCTTTCGGGCCTTATCTGCAAAAAAACGAACTGGATTTCACACAGTTTCAAGAACCCGGCCTGTTTCTCATTTCCGGCCCCACAGGCGGCGGGAAAACTTCCCTGCTGGATGCCATGTGCTTTGCCTTATACTGCAAAGCTACCGGCGGCAGGCGCAGTTTTGCCGGGATGCGCTGCATGAGCGCTCCGGAGGACCTCCCTACCCTGGTGGAGTTTGACTTTTCCCTGCAAGGGCAGACCTACCGGTTCCGTCGAAGCCAATACACCCATATCAACCGGAACACGAAAGCCCCTGAACTTCGGGAATCCCACGAGTGCTTCCGTCAAGAGGATGGGGAGTTCCGTCTGCTGGAAAGCGGGAGCGAAAGCGCTGTCCGCCGCCGCGCCGAGGAGCTTCTGCACTTGACGTGCGAACAATTCTCTCAAGTGATCGTGCTGCCCCAAGGAGAATTCCTGCGGCTGCTGCGGGCCAATTCCAACGATAAGGGCGAGATGCTTAAAACATTGTTTTCCGCCGGAATATGGAGAGCGGTCACCGACCGCTTCCACCAGAGGGAACGCGACTTAGAGGAAAAAGCCCGCCAATCTTCGGCCTTGCGGGGGTCCCTTCTGCAAAAGGAAAACGTGGAGACCACCCAAGGGCTGGAAGAAAAATCTAAAACTCTTTCCCAACGGGAAACGCTTCTGCGCCAAGAGAGCGTGGAGACCGCAAAAAAATTGGAGCAGGCGGAAGCCTTGCTTCAAGACGCGGAAACTTACGCCCGGCTGGAAAGCGCCCGGTCAGATGCCGCACAGACTCTGGAAAAAGCCCGAAAAGCCTGGGAAGAATTGGAACGCCAGGTTCCTCAGCTTCAAAAGAAGCGTTCGGACGCCCAAATGCTGCGGGAACAGGCCGTGGTTCTGGCTCAGGAAAGCGCCCAGCTGAAAGAGCGGAAAGACCAGCTTTTACGTGCCCAAGAAGCGGAAACTCAAGCGGCCGCCACCCGAAAATTGGCAAAAGACCAGCAGCAAGCCCTGGAAAAGCTAAAAGAGCAGGAACAGGCTCTTTCCCAAAGATTGGAGAAAGGCAACGCTTTTCTTAAATCCTGCGAGGAATCCTCAGCAAAACTGCCAGCCTTGCTGGAACAACGCCAAAAACTGGAACAGCTTTCCTCTGCCTGGGAAGAACTTTCCCGTCGGGAAAAACGTCTGCAAGAAGCCAAAAACGCTTTAGCTTCCGGGGAGAAAGCCGCCCAGCAGAAGCTTCTCCTGCTGGAGACTGTGACCCAACGGCTGGAACAGCAAGAAAGGCTCCTGCGGCAAAACGCCGCCCTGGACCTTTCCCACACCCTCCAAGAAGGGGAACCCTGTCCCGTATGCGGCTCTCTTTCCCATCCCGCCCCCGCCCAAGGAACAGAAGCCTTGCTGGACCCCCAACAAATCCAAGCTTTGCGGGAAGAAGAAAAATCCGCTCGGGAAGCTCATACGCAAGCCGCCGCTCTGGCTGGTTCCCGAAAAGCCGAAACGGTGCAAGCAGAAGAAAGCCTAAAACAACAGCAGGCCCTCTGGACGGAAGCCGCCTCGCCTTTCGGCACGCCTTCCCAGGAAAAAACCGCCGCTCTTTTGGCGGAAATCTCCGCTCAAACCGAAAACGCAAAGCGGGACGCCTCCCGGATGGAAGCCGCTAAAGAAAAACTGCGCGCTCTATCCGAAGAACGTGACAACTGCCTAAAAGCAGAAAGCTCTCTGCGGGAAAAGCTTTCGGCGCTCTCCGCCCGGGCGAAAGAATTGGAACACCGGGCGGAAGAAGCGAAATCCGCCTGTGCGGGGCTGGATTTAAATGCCTTGGAACACGCCATCGGGCAAAAGCAGAAGGAATACGAGTCTACAGAGCAAGCTGCGGCCCAGCTCATAAAAGAAGCCCAAGAAATCCAAAACCAGCAGGAACGGGCCCAAACAGCCTTGGCCCTTTCCAAAGAGAGCTTTGAAAAGGCCGAGGCCCAATGGAAAGCCTTCCCCACACCCTGGGAAACGCCCCCGCAACTGGACCCGCTGCGCCAGCAATGCCAAACCTTGCGGCAAGAAAACCTGGCCCGGCGTGAAGAACTTGGCAAGGTTTCCAGTTCGATGCAAAGTTTGAATACAGCGCTTCAAGACATCCGCCGTCTTGACGAGGAACTTTCCGGTTTGGAATCACAACTTTCCCGTGTGGCCAAGCTTTCCAAGTCCCTTTCCGGGACCAATCCCTTGAAAATGCCTATCCTCCAATATGTGCTCAGTGTCATGCTGGATGAAGTGCTGGTAAGCGCCAATCGGTTTTTCTCCACACTCAGCCGGGGCCGTTACGCCCTGCGGCTGAAAGAAGGCCCCAGCAGCCGGGGATACGGCGGTTTGGATCTGGAAGTTTTGGATGGCGGTTCCATGCTTCCACGTTCTATCGAGACGCTTTCCGGCGGCGAACAGTTTTTGGCTTCTCTTTCGCTGGCATTCGGGCTGTCGGATGTTGTGCAGAACCACTCCGGCGCGGTGCGTCTGGATTCTCTTTTCATCGACGAAGGGTTCGGCTCTCTGGACGGTGAAACGTTGGACACCGCCATGAAAGCTTTAGCCATGCTGCAAAACAGCGGCCGGCTCATTGGGATCATCTCCCATGTGTCGGAGCTGAAAAACAGAATTCCCTGCCGGGTAGAAGTCACCCGGGACGCGGCAGGATTTTCCCACGCGTCCATCAGGCTTTAAATCTCAAACGGAAAGGACGGTACTCTATGAAAGTCACATTTATCATCCACAGCTCTTATTTTGTAGAAATGGAACACTGCTGCTTGTTGTTCGACTACTACCAAGGGGAACTCCCTGCCATTGAAAAGCCCCTGTATGTGTTTGCCAGCCACAGCCACGGCGACCATTTCTCCCCAGCTATTTTCCAGCTTGCCCAAGAGGGCCGGGAGGTATACTATCTGCTCTCAGACGATATCTTCTCCCATCGAGTCCCCGATAGCTTAAAAGACCGGGTCACTTTTGTCTCACCCCGCTCCTTCTATGAGGTCGGCGACCTAAAAGTGGCCACTTTACGTTCCACCGACATGGGCGTGGCGTTCCTGCTGCAATGCGAAGGCAAATGCATCTACCACGCGGGCGACTTGAACTGCTGGGTGTGGGACGGCGCTCCCCGGTTTCAGAACGACCAGATGGAAGCCCAATACAAAGCCGAACTGGAACTGCTCTCCGGCAAAAAGATCGATGTGGCTTTCGTGCCTCTGGACCCCCGGCAGGAAGCGGATTTCGACTTGGGCATGAAATACTTTTTTGAAGCGGCAGGGGCCGAATACGTGTTCCCCATGCATATGTGGGATGACTACAGCGTGGTGCCCTTGTTCAAATCCACACCTACTTACCGGGAATACGCCAAGCACGTAATGGATGTAACGAAACCCGGCCAGTCTTTTGAAATATTCCCCACAGAAGCAGAGCGGAAAGGAGAATCACAATGAACTTTCGATTCGACCACAACAATTTGAACGTTTTAGATTTAGAGCGCTCGGTTGCCTTTTATCAAGAAGCACTGGGGCTGCGGGAAGAAAAGCGCACCAACGCACCAGACGGCAGCTTTTCTTTGGTATTCCTGGGCGATGGTTCTACAGAGCACAAGCTGGAGCTCACCTGGCTGCGTGACCGGAAAGAACCTTATAACCTGGGCGACAATGAAATCCATTTGTGCTTTACTGTAGACGATTATGAAGCCGCCCACCAACTCCACCAGAAGATGGGATGTATCTGCTACGAAAACGATGCCATGGGCCTCTACTTTATCAGCGACCCAGACGGCTATTGGACGGAAATCGTCCCAGCTAAAAAGAAGGCATAAAAAATTCCGGTTCCCATAGCAGGGAGCCGGAATTCTTTTATTATCTGCGCATGTGGCGCGGTATATATCTGCCGCCGGAACGCGCCCGCTTTGCCGGGGTTTTCACCACAACAGCTGGCTGGGGTTCCTCTTGAGAATCTTCGCTGGCGGTTGCCGCCTCCCAAGCGGAAGGCTCTTCGAGAGCATCCTGACGCTGCTCCTCAAAAGATACCGCCTCTTCCCTTTCAGGAACAGCGAAAGTTTCTTCTGTTTCGGCAGCCATATGAGCGCCTTTCCGGGCAGCTCTTGTATCCGGGCTCATATGAAGCAAGCGCGCCAGGGAATCCCCCTTGGGCAGCATCACCACATCATCATAGCTCACGCCCCGGAACACCACCACGCATACTCCGTATACCAGAATAGCCACCACAATGGCGGGCAGAACCGCCAAACGCGGGCTGGCCACCAAAGTCAAAAGCCAATACACGCCGTAGCTTACCCCGCCCATAACCGCCGCCGAAAGCAGCAGCGGCAAAGAGGTATTGACAACACTATCCATGCGGGGAAGGCTGGTACGGATGGCTATCAGATTCAGCACTACCATCACCACATAGGAAACTACCGTGCTGATGGCGGAACCCATGGCGTTGATTTGCGGAATGCCAATGAGCACATAAGAAAGAACGATCTTGATGACTCCGCCCACAGCCATATCTATCACAGGCCGGGTAGTCCTTCCAAAAGACTGCAAAATCGCGTTGGTGGTGAACAACATTCCGCTGAAAGCAATGGCCACGCTGAGCACGTTGAGCAGCGGTCCGGTGCCTTGCACCACGTCGGGCTGATTATAAAGCAGCAGCTGGCAAATGGGCCGTGAGAAAACCGCCATCCCCACAGAAGATGGGATACCGATCAACAGTGTGACCCGCAGCGCCGTAGAGGAGATACGGTCCACCTGATGCTCGTCCCTTGCCGCGATAGCTCCGGAAAGAACAGGAAGCAAACTGGTGGAAATGGGGACCACAAAAGCGCCGGGCAAGTCAAAGAACTTTCTGGCGTGGCCCAAAGCGCCGTTCCACCAGTCGGCCTGCTCCTGGGTAAACATGGCCCCTTCTTTCAAGCGGTCCATAAGAATGGCTCCATCCACCGTATCCAGCAGGCTGAGGAAACAAGAACCGATCGTAATGGGTACAGCGAACCGCACCAGATTGATGAGCATCTGCTGCCGGGAAGTCAGCGCCGGCTCATCCGACCAGCTCTCCCGTTTGTCCCGGCGGCTTTGATAAAGCTTATACAACAACAGATAAATGGCTCCTAGCCCGGCACTGACAGAAACGCCTATAATGGCGCCAACCGCGGCCCACCGGTCTGGGTCCACATTGAAATTGCGGATGATATAAAATGCCAGCCCCACACCGATGATGACCTTCGTCACCGCCTCGATGGTCTGGGAAGTAGCGGTGGGCACCATGTTGGAGCGCCCTTGGAAATACCCCCGCAGGGAAGACTCGATAGAGATAAAAAACAGGGTGGGCGCCAAAGCCATAATGGCGTAATTCGATTCAGGGCTTCCGTACCATTGCGCGATTTGATTGGCGCCGAAAAACATCACCAAACAGCCGAACAATCCCAAAAAGAAGAACAGCCAAAAGGCCACGGAAAACACCCGGTCAGCTTCCCGGCGGCACCCCTGAGAATAAGCAGTACCCACCATGCGGGATACCGCGATGGGCAAGCCGGCCGTGGAAAGCATCAAAAACAAACCAAAAATGTTATAGGCAATGTAAAAGTGGGACATGCCTTCCGGGTCGATAAAATTGGCCAGCGGGATGGAGAACAACAGCCCCAGCAACTTCACGATCAACGTGGACGCGGACAAAATCGCCGCGCCTTTTATAAAACTCTGTTTCTTGTCTTGCGCCATAAGCACTCCCTGTTAAAGAAAGGGCGCACTCCCCAAACGGGGAGCGCTGCCATAATTTTGAGACCATATATTGTTTTATTTTACCCCAAATAATGGGAAAGGTCAATGTTTTCCACCGGTTTTTCCCGATTCAAGGAAATTCCAACAGGCTTTCCGCCCAAAAAGGAATTTCTTTTCCACAAAAAAACGGGACGGCTTCCCGCCGTCCCAGAGATCAAGCTTCCAACAATTCGCCGATCAACGAAAAATACGCTTTAAACGCGGATGGCAGGGCGTAAGCTTCCCGCAGTTCTCGACCGCTGGCCCAGATAAATCCCGGGACTTCCTCTATAGTTTTCCCCACCCAGCAGGTCATATGCCACTCTACATGGGAGAAAATGTGCTTGGCTTTTGGGCCAGGGGAAAGCGCTGCCTTTTCTATGCCCTGCTCTTTGAGAAAAGCGTTCCCTTGCTCTTGGGAAAGCTTCCCTTCCACTCCGGGAAGCTCCCACAATCCAGCAAGCAGCCCTTTTTCCGGGCGCTTCCACAACGCCAAGCGTCCCGTTTTGGAAACCAGCAGGAAGATCGTGCGCTCTTCTTTTTTCCGCGGCTTGGGTTTGTCCTTTACCGGAAGTTCTTGCGCCACACCTTTGGCATAGCCCCTGCATATCTCCCGCAAGGGACAAAGCAAGCATTTAGGAGGCCCACCGGGTAAACAGATCATGGCGCCCAGTTCCATTAGGGATTGATTGAAATCCCCCACCCGCTGGGGCAAAATCTCCCGGATCTCCTGCTCCATCCCCTTCTTCACTTTCCCATCCAGGATGTTGTCACGCCTGCAGAGCACCCGGGAAATCACCCGCAGCACATTGCCGTCCACAGCGGGAACAGCGATCTGAAACGCGATGGATGCGATAGCACCCGCAGTATAATCACCGATTCCGGGCAAAGAGCGAAGTTCCTCGAAAGAAGCGGGAACTTCCCCTCCATAACGTTCCATCACGGCCTGGGCGCCTTTTTGCAAATTCCGCACCCGGTTATAATACCCCAAGCCTTCCCACATCTTCAAGACCCGTTCTACGGGGGCTTCGGCCAAATCTTTTACTGTGGGAAAGGCGGATAAAAACCGTTCGTAATAAGGTTTCACCGCTTCTACCCTGGTCTGTTGCAGCATGATCTCCGACACCCACACCCGGTATGGGGTAGGGTTCTCACGCCAAGGCAGTATGCGGGCGCTGCCGTCATACCACTGCAAAAGCAGCTCTGGCAGCTGGGCAAGCACTTCTCGATCTTCCAACGTCACTGTTCTCCTTTTCAAAACGAAAGTAAGCAGAGTATACCATGTTTTCAACTCCTCTTCAATCCCACCCTTTCTTCCAAACCTGTAACCCCTAAAAGAAGCGCTGTTTTTATGCCAAACAAACCAGAATCTCCCTTTGCGTACACAAATTTCCACCTGGCCGTCAATCCTACTTTTAGTTGAAGAGAATGAAAACTTATGGTATCATAATAACATTGATAAAATACATTACACATTGGGAGGGAGCCATATGCCAATCGATGCCTTACAAGCTATAACCAATGCTGTCACCACCTGGCAGCCTCCACAAGTCCCAGAGGATATCCCCCAGGGAGATATGCCCGGCGATAAAGTTTGGATCGGGCCCATGTCCATTGAAAAAGCCAATGTGACTTTTCAAGCTTTGCTGCCTTTGCTCAAAAAAGCGCTGGAAACAAATCCCGCCCACAAGGCGGTGATCACCGTCACAGGCGGTAGCGGCGTAGGAAAGACTTGTGTTTCCGCTTTGCTCACCTATTACCTCAACCAGCTGGGTGTTGGCGCTTTTACCCTTTCCGGTGACAACTATCCCCGGCGCTTCCCCGAGCTGAACGACATGGAGCGGATGCGGATTTTCCGGCTTGCGGGCGTGCGTGGTATGTTGGCCGAAGGCGTTTATTCCGAAGAGCACGCAGCGATCCTCAAAGACTTGCATCTTCGCGATCTGGACCCCTCCCCGGAACAATGTGAAACATATCCTTGGCTGGCGTCTTATCAAAAAGCCGGCCGGGAGGAACTCTCTAAATATTTGGGCACGGAACTGGAACAGGAATATGACCAATTAGAAAACGTGCTGGCCCAATTCAAAAGCGGCAAAGAAAAGATCTGGCTCAAGCGCATGGGACGGGACGACACTGCCCTGTGGTATGAAGAAAAGGATTTCAGCGGCATCTCTGTGGTTGTGCTGGAATGGACCCACGGGAACTCTGGGAAATTCCAAGGGGTAGACATTCCCGTGTTGTTGGCAAGCACTCCTGCCGAAACCCGTGAATACCGGCTCTCCCGTGGCCGGGACGCAAACGCTGACACGGCGTTTATCACCATGGTCATCGAGCTGGAACAACAAAAACTGGAAGCCCGGGCCCATGCGGCAAAATTGATCGTTTCCAAATCCAGCGAGCTTTTAACTTATGATGAATACAAGCAGCGCATGGCTGCAAACAGGTGATTGCTATGAATACCATCAATTACGGCCCCATGCTCAATGCCTATCCCGACAGTTTGGGAGGCACTCTGGGCGACGCGGTAGACTTTTTGAAAAACCAACAGGCCAAAGGAGCTTTCTCTTCTTTTTACATCCTGCCCAGCATGTTCCACACCGATCTGGACCGTGGCTTCTCTGTGATCGATTACGGCATCAACGGAGAGATCGCCCAGAAGGAGGATCTGGAAGCCTTACAGCAGATGCATGTGGACCTAAAGCTGGATTTTATCCTCAACCACCTTTCGGTGCAATCCCCCCAGTTCCAGGACCTATTGGAAAAGGGTGAGGCTTCTGAATACCGGGACTTTTTCATAGACTGGAATAAATTTTGGGCTGGATGCGGCGACCTGAATGAAGAAGGTGTGCTGGTCCCCCGGCAGGAGTATATTAAAGATATGTTCTTCCGCAAGCCTGGCCTGCCGGTGCTGGTGGTGGAGTTTGCCGACGGCTCTAAGAAGCCTTATTGGAACACGTTCTATCAACAGGTGGACGTGGATGAAAACGGCAAAAAGCATTATCTTGGCCAAATGGACCTGAACATCAAATCCCCGCTGGTGCTGGACTTCTACAAGCAGACCTTGGCGGCCTTGGCCGGTTATGGCGCAAAGATCGTCCGGCTGGATGCTTTTGCCTACGCGCCTAAAGAAGTAGGTTCCAAAAACTTCCTCAACGACCCCGGCACCTGGGAGTTTCTCCAACAGATCACCGATATGGCCAAGCCTTACGGTGTCGCCCTTTTGCCGGAAATCCACGCCAGCTACGAAGAGGGGACATATCGCACCATCGCCGAAAAAGGCTATATGGTCTACGACTTTTTCCTTCCCGGTCTTGTTTTGGACGCTTTCGAACAGCAGTCCGGCGAAAAGCTGGCAAGCTGGGCCAATGAGATTTTGGAAAAGAACATGCGCACCGTGAATATGCTGGGCTGCCATGATGGCATCCCTCTGCTGGACTTAAAGGGCCTGCTGTCTGAGGAGCGTATCCAAGGGCTCATTGATACCTTGGTCAAACGCGGTGGCTTTGTGAAAGACCTTCACGGCGCCAAAAACGTATATTACCAGGTGAACGCCACCTATTACAGCGCTTTGGGCGAGGATGACCGCCGGATGCTGTTGGCCCGTGCCATCCAGTTGTTTATGCCCGGCAAGCCCCAGGTCTGGTATTTGGATTTGTTCGCCGGAAAGAACGACTACGCCGCCATGGAACGTGCCGGAGCCGGCGGGCACAAAGAAATCAATCGCACCAACCTTTCCAAAGAGGACATGGCTGCCGGTTTGGAAAAACCGGTGGTACAAAAGCAGCTGGAACTGTTGAAGATGCGGGCAACGTATCCTGTGTTTGGGCCGGACGCTCAAATCACTGTCACATGGGCAGGCAGCAAGCTTTCTTTCACATGGGAAAACGCTGGCCAAAAAGCCCTTTTGGACGCCGATTTCTCAAACGACGCTTTTACGATTTCCATTACCGACGCTGTTTCCGGCAGCGAACTTTACCGGATGGAGCAATAAGTCTTATCCAAACGCACAAAAGGGACGGTTTCCCCATGGAAAACCGTCCCTTTTCTTTATCCGTTTATCCGATATACCTTTGTTTCATAACTTCCCAAGACCACAGTCCCTTCCACATCGCAACGGTTATCCAAATCCACCATTGGCTGTTTCAGAAAGATCTCTTGGGGTTTCTTGCCGTAGTTCAAAACGATCAGGTATTCTTTCTCCCCTTTGCGCCGCACAGCGATTTCACACTCTGCCGGAATCTGTGCCAGCTCTCCGAAAGGCTCTGCCATACCCAAATAGTCTAACAGCGCCGATACAGTCCCGCGTGTAAAGGTGCCGCCAAAGTGGAACACTTTGCCATCGCCCACTTTTGTCTCGATCAACGCAGGTTCGCCTGTATACCAAATATCGCCGTTGTAACGCGCGAGCACCTTTGCTTCCTCCCCAGCGGCAGTCAGCACTTCATTGAACAGGCCCGTTTCCAAGGAACGCCCATTCCACTCCATGGGCACGGGATCGTCACCAGGGCCGATCCAAGTAAATTCCTTCACGCTGCTTTGTGTGAGGGATGCCAACAGCCCCGGCACAGGCGCCATAACGCAATGGCCGTCAATGTCCTTTTGGCCTGTACGGGCGCCCACGATCAAGCAGCCGCCTTGGCGAACATAGTTTTCCAGCAGCCGCGCCTTGGACTCCGTCATAATTTCCCCATGCGGCAAAACCAGTACCCGGTATTTTTTCAACTCCTCTAAAGAAGTGCCTTCGTAGAGATACACAGTGTCCATGGGCGTATGAGAAAGCTGAGCCGCTACAAAAAGCTCCGTCTCACTGGCGGAGATCAGTTTTCCGTGCCAAGCATCCACCTGAGAATCGAACACATTGTCATAATCTTTCAGCAAGCCCAATGGCGCCACATAGTCTGATCCTGCTATTTCCTGAATAGCTTCCACTCTGGCGTGAAGCTTTTTCAGCTCATCCATTTTCCGGTTGGGAAGGTTATCATAATCCAACAGGCCATGCCAATAGATCTCTGTTCCAAACGTAGCGGTACGCCACCGGAAAAAGCTCACGTAATCAGCCCCATGAGCGATGCTTTGCATTGCCCACAACATCATCTGCCCAGGCTTGGGTGCCGGAGCATCCATGCCCACGCTGCCGCCGGCTCCCGCTTGCTGTTCCATAATTCCAAAATGGGGGCAAACTGACCGGACTTCCATCAAATGGCGGCTCCATTTCCGGTCCAGCAGTGTATTGTTATGCTTGGGGTCACCCCACACATAGGCAAAATTGGGATAGCTGTCATATGTATAGACATCCAAGCAATCCCTGGTAAGGCGGTGGTTATCTACACTGCCAAACATGCCGTTTGTGGTGATAAAATCACCGGGCTTAATATATTTGCGAAGGATATCGCTTTGCAGCTTACAAAAGCGGATGGTGCTCTCAGACACAAAACGGATATAATCCAGCCACTGATGAGGATTTGTGCCATCCCCATAGGTGGTGCGGGGCACATACACCTGAGCCCAATCGGTGTAACTCTGATTCCAGAATACAGCGCCCCACGCCCGGTTCAATTCTTCCAAAGACCCATACCGCTCCTGGAGGAACTCACGGAAAGCGATAGTATCGCTCTCGGAATAAAACTGTTGGGTTTCGCAGTTGAACTCGTTGTCGATCTGCCAGCCTACAATGCAGGGGCGTTTTCCATAGTGAGCACCCAGCTGTTCCACGATTTTAGCGGAAAGCTCCTGATACTTTTTGGAATTATAATTATAGTGGCGGCGGGTGCCATGGCGGTATAAAACGCCATCCCGGCGGGCATTGAGCACTTCGGGATATTTCTCAGTGAGCCAAGCAGGAGGCGTCGCTGTGGGTGTGCCGAAAATCACTTTCATGCCCACTCGTTCAGCCAAATCTAAAAACTCATCAAAAAAGTCAAATGTATACACGCCTTCTTCCGGTTCAGTAAGGTTCCAGGCAAACTCTGCGATACGCACCGTTGTGATGCCATGCTCCAACATCCGGCGCAAATCCGGTTCCCACAGGGATTTATCCCAATGCTCGGGATAATAGCATGTTCCCAATTCCACTTTTTCCCATGTTGATTTCTGCTTAATTTCCATACGCTCCTCCTCTTTTAAAGGGGCCCACAAGAGCTCCTGCGCTTGTGTCTTTATCTTAGCGAACTTTCTGTCTCATTTCAATGGAAAAATTCCATATCCTTCTTTGCAAAAAAGTCTAATTTTCAAAGGAAATTTTCTGAGCATATCTCAACAAAAAGCGCCCCAGCTTTCGCTGAAGGCGCTTTTTATAGATATTCATATTTCTCTTACTGGGGCGGCTTGGCCTTCAACCGGGCCAAAGCACGAGACAGAGCGGCTTGGGTTTGATAATACTCTTGCTGGCTCTGCTTCTGACGCAAACGTTCCTCCGCACGGTGTTTGGCCGCCAGTGCCCGATTTTTGTCAATATCCTCTGGCCGCTCAATGGTTGCCGCCAAAAGGATCACACGTTCCGGCATTACTTCCACACAGCCGTCGCTGATCACTACTTCATGCCAGGTCCCTTCCCCATCTTGAAACCGCACAATCCCTGCTGTGATAGCGGTAACCATGGGCTCATGATTGGGAAGCACTCCGTAAGAACCGTCCAATCCCGGCAAGACGATCTGCTGGGAATTTCCGGAAAAAAAGATATCCTGAGGGGAAACCATCTCCAAATAGAATGTAGACGCCATCCATACCCCTCCTTATGCTTGTTCCTTGCTCTTCTGCCAAACCTCTTCAATGGTGCCCATATTGTTAAAGGCCACTTCTGAGACCTTATCCAACTCGCCGCCAAGAATGGCTTCGAAGCCTTTGATCGTGTCTTCCACAGCCACATAGCGGCCTTCCTTGCCGGTAAAGGGCTGGGCCACAAAGAAGGGCTGGGAGAAGAACCGCTGAATCTTCCGGGCGCGGCTAACGGTCAGCTTATCGTCATCGGAAAGTTCTTCCATGCCCAGAATGGCGATAATATCTTGCAGTTCACGATAGCGCTGCAACACTTCCTGGGTTGCCCGGGCCACATCATAATGACGCTTGCCCACCACATCCGGCTCCAATACCCGAGAAGTGGACTCCAACGGGTCCACAGCGGGATAGATGCCTTGCTCCACAATCTTACGAGACAACACGGTAGTGGCATCCAAGTGGGCAAATGTGGTAGCAGGCGCCGGGTCGGTCAAGTCGTCGGCGGGAACATAGACAGCCTGCACCGAAGTGATAGACCCGTTTTTCGTTGAGGTGATACGCTCCTGCAAAGCGCCCATTTCGTTGGCCAAGGTAGGCTGATAGCCCACAGCAGAAGGAAGACGTCCCATCAGGGCGGAAACTTCCGAACCAGCCTGAACATAACGGAAAATATTATCAATGAACAACAACACGTTCTGGTGCTCGTGATCGCGGAAATATTCGGCCATGGTCAAACCGGTCAATGCCACCCGCATACGGGCTCCGGGGGGCTCGTTCATCTGGCCGAAAACCAAGGCTGTTTTCTCAATAACCCCAGATTCGGTCATTTCGCGCCACAGGTCGTTGCCTTCCCGGGTACGCTCGCCCACGCCGGTAAAAATGGAATATCCACCGTGCTCTGTGGCAATGTTGCGGATCAATTCCTGGATCAGCACGGTTTTGCCCACGCCGGCGCCGCCAAACAGGCCGATCTTACCACCTTTTGCGTAAGGCGCCAGCAAGTCAATGACTTTAATGCCCGTTTCCAAAATCTCCACTGTGGAACTTTGCTCCACAAAAGCGGGAGCTTCCCGGTGGATAGGCCAGCGCTCTTGACAATCTGCCTGCCCCTTATCGTCGATGGGGTTACCCAGCACATTGAACATCCGGCCCAGAGTTCCTTCACCCACAGGCACACTGATGGGGCCACCCGTAGGGGTAACGGCCATGCCCCGGGTCAAGCCCTCGCTGGTTGCCAGGGTAATGCAGCGCACCGCGCCGTCTCCCAAATGCTTCAACACTTCCAGCACCTGGGTCTCCCCGCCGTTCTCCACGGTCAGCGCGTCATAGATCTTCGGCAGCTTCCCGTTTTCAAACTGAACGTCTACCACAGGTCCCATGACCTGTAGGACCTTCCCTTGATTTTCTTCCATGAAAGGAACCCCTTTCTATCTGGTCTCGGGGAGGGAACTCCCCGGTTGATTTCTAAAAAATTGCCAGGTCACAGCTGCGTCAAACCCGCAGCGCCCCCGGCAATCTCTGTGATCTCCTGGGTAATGGCCCCCTGGCGGGCACGGTTGAATTCCAACGACAGGGATTTGAGCATTTCTCGGGCGCTGTCCGAAGCGGAATCCATGGCGGTCATGCGGGAATTCTGCTCGCTGCAAAAAGATTCAACCAACGCGCTGAACAGATACCCTTTGATCACGCCCGGCACCAACACATTGAGCACCGCTTCTTTCGAAGGTTCATAACGCACAACGTCCCGATACTGGTCAGCCTGGGAAAGGCCCCGGCGTGCACTGAGCATCGCCCGGTCCAAAGGCAGCAGCTTGATGATCTCCGGCTCCATCCGCATGGCGGAATAAGCGTGGGTAAACACCAAATAAATCTCATCTAACGCCTCTTGCTCATACAGACCAATAAGCGTATTGGAAATTTCACGGGCCCGGTCCAAAATGGGGTCTTGAGCGGTATACATAAACTCCGCGTCAATGGTGATATTTTTTTTCTCAAAATAATGCCGTCCCATTTGGCCGATCAAAAACAGCGTTGGGTCCTTTTTCCGCTCAAGATAGCTTTCCGCCAGCCTCAACACATTATGGTTATAAGCGCCCGCCAAACCTTTATCGCCAGTAATCACCACAAAGCCTGTCTTATACTCTTCCTTGGGCTTGTTGTGACCGTCGATATACCGATGCTTTAAATCTGGGGAATGCCGGAAGATATCGAGCACTGTCTTGGCCAGCCGGTCAAAATAGGGCTCTACTTCCGCAAGCTGTTTGCGGGCTTTCTTCACCTTAGCGGATGAGATCAGATACATGGCGTTGGTGATCTTCAGCGTCTGCTCGACGCTCTTCATCCGGGAACGAATTTCCGTTATGCTTGCCATGTGGCGCTCACCTGCTTTTTATAAGTCTCGCAGCATTCCCGAATTGCCTGCTCTCCCTCTTCTGAAAGAACACCGGTGCTGTCGATAGCTTCCATCACTTCGGGATGTTTCTCCTGCATTTCGTCTGCCAGGCCCCACGCCACTTCGCGGGTGCGTTCCACAGGCACATCCGCCAGCAGCTTCTGTGTGGCAGCGTAAAGAATCACTACTTGCCGGGATACGGACATGGGGTGATACAAAGGCTGCTTTAAGATCTCAACCAGCCGGTTGCCGTGATCCAAAGCCTCTTTGGTGGCGGCATCCAGATCAGAGCTGAACTGGGTGAACACTTCCAGTTCCCGGAACTGAGCCAAATCGATACGCAGGCTGCCTGCGATCTTCTTTACCGCCTTTGTCTGAGCGGCGCCGCCTACACGGGAAACAGACAAGCCCACGTTCACAGCCGGACGAACGCCGGAATGGAACAGATTGCTTTCCAAATAAAGCTGGCCATCGGTGATGGAAATCACGTTGGTGGGAATGTAAGCGGAAACGTCGCCAGCCTGGGTCTCGATGATGGGCAGGGCGGTGATAGAACCGCCGCCATATTCGGGAGCCATGCGGCAAGCGCGCTCCAGCAAACGGGAGTGGAGATAGAACACGTCGCCGGGATAGGCCTCACGGCCAGGGGAACGTTTCAGCAGCAGAGAAAGCGTCCGGTAAGCTACTGCGTGCTTGGAAAGATCGTCATAAACGATAAGCACATCTTTCCCCTTCGACATGAAATATTCCGCGATAGCCACTCCAGAGTAAGGAGCAATATACTGCACAGGCGCAGGCTCGCTGGCGGAAGCGTTCAAAATCAAGCTGTATTCCATGGCGCCATTTTTATTCAAAGTATTGTATATCTTGGCCACAGTGGAATTTTTCTGGCCGATGGCCACATAGATGCAGATCACGTCCTGGCCCTTCTGGTTCAAGATCGCGTCCACGGCGATAGAAGTCTTACCGGTCTGCCGGTCACCGATAATCAGTTCCCGCTGGCCCCGGCCAATGGGGACCATGGCGTCCACCGCCAGAATACCGGTCTGCAACGGCACGTTAACGGGCTCTCTTGTCACCACGCCGGAAGCTTCCCGCTCGATAAGGCGGGTCTCGGTAGTGTGGATAGGGCCTTTGCCATCAATGGGGGCACCCAGGGCGTTGATCACCCGGCCCAGCATTTCTTCCCCTGCGGGTACTGAAGCCCGGCGGCCGGTGCGCCGCACCAGATCACCTTCCTCGATGCCCTCTTCCGAGCCCAGCAAGGCGCAGCCCACACTTCCGGTCTCCAAGTTCATGGCTAAAGCCTTGGTGCCGTTTTCAAATTCCAAAAGCTCACCGTACATGACATTCTCCAAACCATATACAGTGGCGATGCCGTCTCCGATCTGAACGACGGAGCCGGTTTCACTGACCTGAGTTTTTTCCTCATAATGGGAAATCTCTTCTTTCAGAATAGATACGATTTCTTCCGGTTTGCCGTTCAAAGCTTATTCCCTCTCTTTCAGCGAGCGGCGCAGGCCTTGAACCAGGCCCCGCACGCTTTTATCATAGGTAACGCCCTCCAGCTGGACCACAAAGCCGCCCAGTAATTCCGGGGCCAGCTCTACGCGAAACTCCACTCTGGAAAGGCCATGGCGTTTTTGTAATGCTTCGCCGATCCGGGCAAGATCGGCGGGGTCGGGCTGTCTGGCACAGCGGAACAACGCTTGGGCCGCGCCCTCCCCTTTCAGTTTCAGTTGGTGATACTCTTTCTCAATGGCGGGCAGCAGAGAAAGCCTCTCCCTCCGGCACAGCAGCCGGAAAAAGTTTAAAAGGTCCGGACTTATCTCGCCTTTCAGCAAACGGCACAGCACCTTGTCTTTCTCTTCCCTGGGAACGCAAGGATTATTCAAGGCCTGCCAAAGGCTTTCGTCTCCCATCAACCGCTGCGCTCCGGTGCGCAAGCCTTCCTCATCCTGGGTCAGCTCAAACAGTGCCAGAGCGTAACGTTTTTCCAAGGTCCTCATAGCTTGCCACCATCAGTTTCCGAAAGGAAAGAGTCCACCAGCTTGCGGTCCGATTCCTGGTCCAGTTCCTTCTGAGAAAGCTTAGAGGCTGTAAGAAGCACCAGCTCGGTAACGTTTTCCTGCACGCCCCGCAGCATATCTTCCCGTTCCTGAGCCATCTCCGCCCGGGAGCGTTCCCTCTCCTTTTGGGCGTCCTGAGTGGCGGTCTTCAGGATATTGCTATACTCCTGCTGTCCCCGCTGCCGGGCGTCCGAAACGATCTGGGCTGCCTCAGCACGCGCGCCTTCCAATTTTTCCTCATAGTGGGCGGTCAGTTCGCGGGCCTTGGCCTTCTGCTCTTCGGCGTCCTTCAGGTTGTTCTCGATCTCCGCAGTGCGGCTTTCCATCATTTTTGTGATGGGCTTAAAGAGGAAAATCTTCAACAGCAGGAAGAGCACCAGGATATTAACGATGTTCCAAATAATGGACCAATCTAAGTTTAACAAACCTACACGCCTTCCTTTCCTTAGTGTTTTGGCTAAACTGACTTTCCTTATAAGAACAGAATGATCATAATGCCAATCACCAAGCCGTAAATAGCGGTGGCTTCGGCCATGGCGCAGCCAATCAACAGGGCGCTCTGAATCTTGCTGGCGGCTTCAGGCTGACGTGCGATAGCGTCCACTGCCTTTGCGGTGGCCAAACCAATACCTACGCCAGCGCCAATTCCTGCTAAAACTGCAATAGCGGCTCCAAGTGCGATCATAATAATCTTCTCCTTTGTAATAAAAATCTTTTTATAAAAAACGGGGTTTCCCACCGTTTCTTCCTATGTTTGACTCTCAGTTCACTTACGATCTTTCAACAGATGGTCATTCCATGGTCTCAGCCGTAAACAACGCTGTCAGGAACACAAACACAATGGCCTGGATAATTCCATCAAACACGTCGAAATACATGCTAAGCGCCATGGGAACAATAGCCGGAACCACCACTTTGATCAGTTCCATGATAATGAACGCTCCCAGCACATTGCCGAACAACCGCATGCACAAAGACAGCGGCCGGATAGCCACTTCCATCAAGTTGATGGGAAACAGCAGAGGCATGGGCTCAAAAAACTTATGTACCCCGCCTTTGAGCCCTTTCACCCGAAAGCTGGAACCATAGATCACGCCGCAGCTCATAAGAGCCAGGGCGGCTGTAACGTTCAAATCTTTGGTAGGAGGAGTAATGCCAAAGATTCCCACCATATTCGCTACTCCAAGATATAAACCAATGGTACCGAAATAGGGGGCAAAACCGCGCCAATGTTCTTCGCCCAGTGTATCTTTGGTAAACTTGTTGATAAAACCAACATACATCTCCGCTACCAGCTGCGCTTTGCCGGGGACTTTTTTCAAATGCCTGGTGCACAAAATGGAGAGAATCACCAACACGGCCATGATCCCCCATGTGACCACTACGGATTCCGGCACAGGGATCCCGCCGAAAAGAGGGATAGTAAAGGCCGTATGGCTGTTTAGGCCCTCTAACAATTCATCACGAATCCCGTCCAAAAACATCACCTTCCCTATTTCAGAGACCCGAACTTTGTACCTTGGCATACCAGCCAACAGTATAAGGCAGTGCCTCTTCTTAATTTCCTGACAAAATACAGCATACGCCTTCCATTTTTTACTGTCAAGCACCGCCCAAAAAATTGTAGATGCAACTAAATTGTTTTCTCTATTTATCAAAACTTTCGTGATACTTTTGTCTTAAAAGACGAATAACCTGTCTCTTTTCTAAAAAATAATTCTTTAAACGCAAGAAGGGCGGGACTTACGTCCCGCCCTTCTTGCTTGAAAAAGGAGATTTATGAAAAAGAAACTTGTACTCAAAAATTAGTTGGAAGAGTTTACAGCAGAACCGGTATTTTCAGAAAGTACCAAATCTATCTGCACATTCTTCTGTGTAGAACTGCGATACACTGTAAGAGTTACAGTATCGCCAGGTTTCTTTCCTGCGATATAGGTTGCGATAGTATTCTCATCCGTAATCTGTGTATCATCGATGGCGGTGATGATATCGCCACGCTGCAAACCAGACTTGACAGCTTCCTCGCTGGAAACCTCATTTACATAGAAGCCGGAAACTCCGCCATAGAAGCTGGCCACCAACTGGTTGATAAACCCGCCGGTAATGCCCAGCATAGGACGATCCTTTACATAGCCGTATTCGATCAAATCAGAGACCACCGGCTGGACCGTATCCGAAGGGATAGCGAAACCTAAGCCTTCATATTCCGTTGCGGCGATCTTAGAAGAGTTGATACCGATCACATAACCGTTCATGTCAACCAGCGCACCGCCGGAGTTACCGGGGTTGATAGCCGCGTCGGTTTGGATGCAGTTTACCGTATAGCCGGTCTCGCTGTTGGTAACAGGACGGTTCAAAGCGGAAATGTAACCAAAGGTTACACTGGAGTTAAGCTGCATACCGCCGGGGTTGCCCACTGCCATCACTTCGTCGGCCACCTGCAAATCAGAAGAGGTGCCAAACTGGGCGGCAGTTAAACCGGTAGCTTCAATCTTAACCACTGCCAGGTCTGTCTGGGAATCGGAACCCACCAGACTGGCTTCATAGGTAAGACCGTCGGAGGTGATCACCTGCAAGTTGGTAGCGCCCTCAATCACATGATAGTTTGTAACGATATAGCCATCTTCAGAAATGATGATACCGGAACCTTCTCCTGCCAAAGAACCGGTGGAATTCTCATTTTCTGTACCATAACCATAGCCATACACAAAGCCTTGCTGGCTGATCTGGTAGTTTTGAATGCACACCACCGAGGGGATGACCTTCTGAGCCGCTTCCTGCCGGGTCAAGCTGTTTGTAGAAACCACATTGCTGGCATCGGTACCGCTGTCCTCTTGCTTATACAGGGTAAAAGCGGCTGTCTTGCCAGAGCCTGTGCTCTCCACATTCACCACGCCGGTCTGAATCATGGCAGCGAAAATTCCCACCGATCCAAAGGACACTACAGCGCAGCACAGCGCAGCGGCAATAATCCGCAAAGCCAACTTCTTGGCCTTTTTGCCATCCTTAGGCTTTTTCTGCTTAGGCTGCTGGTTGGGAGTGTAATAAGGAACATTGCTCTGCTGTGAAGCCCCATTCCAAGTATAGGTATTGGGGGTTTGAGACTGGTTGCCATACTGCCAGCCAGTTTGTGTAGGATATGGTGTCTGAGACCCGGAAGACTGGTTGGTGCCGCCGTAAGCCGGAGCTGTATACGTAGTGTTTTCCTGTGCTTTATCTGTTTCCTGCTGGGGAGTTTGATTCACTCCATTGTTAGTGTTGCTTGTGCTGTTTGATTCGTTTGTATGATTGTTTTCATAAGGATTATACATAAACCATTGCTCCTTTCCAAGCGCTGGATTTGACCATCACTGCAAGGGTCTTTCTTTTTCATTCCCTTGTTGTGACCTTATTATCCCCCAGCAATGTGAAAAGGATGTGACGGCAAATGGATTCTTCCATGATTTTTTTAATTTTCTCCAAACAGGTGAAACTGGAAAAAACCATTTGAAGAATCACTGCATTTTTTCCAGCAAATGGCTGCGTTTCAAAGCCAGCCGCACAGCGGCGCACAAAGGCACCGCCACAACTACCGCGATGACGGCATTGATGCTGGATGTGACCAGCTTTGTCGCCAAAGCCGTAAGGACTGTGCCCATAGCGCTGCCCATCAAAAGGCCCTCGGCAAAGCTTTTGCCCAAATATAAGATGATATAGGTCACACTGCCGGATATGCCGGCGGCCACATTGAGTTTATGGTTCTCGCCGTGGTTGTGGCCCGCATAGGCGATTATGCCGCAGACCACCGCCATCAACCCTTTGAATACCAGCGTGAAAGGCGCTGAAAGAATATCCCCATAGATGATCACATCGTATAAACCAGAGCCAATGCCCGCCGCCAGGCCGCCTCCCAAGGGGCCCAACACAAAACCGGAAAGCAAACAGAAAATATTTCCCAAATGGATGCGGGTCATGCCGAACGCCGCAGGCACCGGCACACTGATGATGCTGGCCACGAATACCAGCGCAGCGAACATTGCGGTTAACACAATGCGGTAAATTATCCGATTCTCTTTTTGCATAACTTCATCTTCCCCCTAGCTTCTTCCCGGCACAGGAAAACTTTCCCGGGCCGGTCTGTCCGTTATGAATACAAGCCGTCCTCTTCGGCCGGCTTGTTCAAATGGCGAAAAACTTGCGTCGAGCCTGCTTATGCCCTGGCCACGCCTGTAGCCCGGGCAGCCTGGGCCACGGCTTTCGCCACAGCGGGCACTACCCCCGGATGGAAGGCCGAAGGAATGATATTGTCCTCCCGCAATTCGTTTTCGGGGATCAAATCGGCCAAAGCTTTGGCGGCGGCCACCTTCATCTCGTCGTTGATCTCTTTTGCCCGCACATCCAAGGCTCCACGGAAAATCCCAGGGAAAGCCAGCACGTTGTTGATCTGGTTGGGATAATCGGAACGGCCGGTGCCTACCACACGGGCTCCCGCCGCCAACGCTTCTTCCGGGAAAATCTCCGGGGTGGGGTTGGCGCAGGCGAACACCGCCGCGTCTTTAGCCATAGACCGAACCATGTCCCCAGTCAGGCACTTGGGAGCGGAGAATCCCATAAACACGTCTGCCCCTTGGATCACGTCCGCCAGCGTTCCCGATTTCTTTTGGGGATTAGTCTCAGCCGCCAGCTTGGCCTGGGCTTCTGTCATCCCCGGCAGTCCTGGGACGAGAGCGCCGATCTTGTCGCACACCACAACGTTTTTCAGGCCCAGCGCCATCAACAGCTTGGTGCAGGCTGTACCAGCGGCTCCGGCGCCGTTGACCACCGCTGAAACTTCTTCGATCTTCTTGCCCACTACTTTTAATGCGTTGAGCATAGCGGATACCGTAATTACAGCAGTACCGTGCTGGTCGTCGTGGAACACCGGAATGTCCAGCCGCTCTTTCAATTTCGCTTCCACTTCAAAACAGCGGGGCGCACCAATATCCTCCAAATTGATGCCGCCGAAAGACCCGGCGATCATCTCTACCGTGTGGACGATCTCATCTACATCTTTCGAGCGCACGCAGATGGGGAACGCATCGATACCGGCAAATGCCTGGAACAAAGCGCATTTTCCCTCCATAACGGGCATACCTGCTTCCGGGCCGATGTCTCCCAGGCCCAAAACGGCTGTGCCATCGGTGACCACCGCCACAAGGTTTCCACGGCGGGTATATTCATACGATTTCTCCACGTCCTTGGCGATCTCCAAACAGGGCGCGGCCACTCCGGGGGTATAGGCCACCGAGAGCTGTTCTTTATTGGTCAGCACACAAGGCGTGGTAACACGGATTTTCCCTTGCCATTCCCGGTGCATTTTCAAAGCTTCTTGTGCGTAATCCACAGCGAGTCCCTCCATTTTCATTCCACATTATCACGATTATAGCACGCTCCTCTTTTCCACGCAAGACAAGCCCTTGATTTTTCCCCGGCCACTTGTATAATAGAAAAAGACTCTCTCAGGGGGAATGATTATGAGCATACCAGCGGGAAAATTCCAAGCCTGCATCTTTGATCTGGACGGCACTTTGGCCAACACCATTACTTCCATCGCTTATTTTGGCAACTCTACTCTGGAAGCATACGGCCTGCCTGCCATCCCAGTGGAAACCTATAAATCTCTGGTGGGCAACGGTGCGGACGTGCTCATGCGGCGGATGCTGAAAACCGTGGGCGCCAATTTCCCGGAAGAAAAAATCCGGCAGTTCCGCAAAGCCTATGACCAGCGTTACGAAAGCGAGCCCATGGCCCTGGTCGAACCATATCCGGGAATCCCGGAGCTTTTAGAGCGTTTGAAAACCCTGGGGCTAAAAGTGGGCGTGCTTTCCAACAAGCCCGACAATATGGCCCAGTATATCGTCCGCGCCCTGTTCGGCAGCCTTCCGGACCAAGTCCATGGACAGCGGGACGGTTTCCCCACCAAACCCGACCCTACTGCCGTGCTGCGGATGGCCGCGGATTTCCAAATACAGCCGGAACACATCCTCTATGTCGGCGACAGCGGCGTGGATATGCAAACAGGACGCAACGCGGGCATGGTACCCTGCGGGGTTCTGTGGGGCTTCCGAGGCGAAGAAGAACTTCGGGAAAACGGCGCGGAATTCCTGGTAAAAACAGCGGAAGAACTTTACGCCGTGGCAACGGCAAGCAAAAACAGCTGCCAATGAAATCTGCCTGCTGCGTCTTATTCATCCAGCAAAAAAGGAGAGGCAACATTGCCCCTCCTTTTTTCACAAAGTATCTTCAAACAGTGGGAAACAAGATTTTCCTCTTCACGGTTTTACGCCTCTTTCGGTACGCTCTGGTTAAACTTATCCAACGCCAGCGCCGCGATCACACCCACCACCAAGCAAATAATGTTGGCAACCGCCGCTCCCACGCTGACAGTAAAGCTTTCAAAGGGAATGATCACCAACGTGGCGGCAATCACAATGCCCACAATGGCATGGAACGCGAAGGAATAAAAATGGTTGAACAAAGCGTCTACCGCTTTCGCCAGACACACGATGGTCACCACCGCGCCGATCCCTGCCGGGGCCAACACGCCCAGATCCAGGTTGCCGATACCATCCACAAAAGGCGTATACAATCCTAAAGGCATCAGCAGTGTGGAAAAGCTCATGCCGGGAGCAATAATGCTCAGCGCCGCGCAGAACCCGCAGAACAAATACCACCCAAAATTGGGTACGATGTTCACCGAAAGCAAGTTCAAAGAAAGCAGCAAAGCCATCACCACCACGAACGCCACCGCCATGGAGACCCAGCTCCCTTTCGTGCGGCCCTGCTCTTTAGCCTCTCGGAACAGGGAAGGCAGCATCCCGCCAATAAGTCCCACGAACAAGCACACCGAAGGGTCGGGATACTTTTCCAAAAAGAACGCCAATATCTTTGCCACGCCTAAAAAGCCCAGGGCCGCTCCCACAATCACCGGCAACAGCCTGGGCACATGGGTCTTGAATTTCTTGAACGGGTTCGAGAGCAGCTCCATCACCGGCTTATAAATGCCGAACACCACACAGAGCACACCCCCGGAAATTCCCGGAAGCACGGCTCCCACGCCTACGAGCATACCTTGCAGCACCCGCAGCACCCAGCGCAGGACGCCTGTATTTTTTTCTTTCATCCCAGAATCCCCTTTCTTGTTTTGGGAAGTTCACAGCCGGGTGTTCCCAGCCGTATTTCCCTATTATAAGCCGGAAGCACATTCCAATTCAACCATCATCTGCCCAACTCTACCAAATTCATGAAATTGTAAGATTTCTTCCCATAGGCCCTTTCATCTTTTGAATGGTTTACAAAATATCAGCCCGTTTTGCTTTCACAGAATACTATGCGTGCCGGGATGGCTTTTTGCCCGTTTTGGTTTAAACTGCCTCTCTAGTTTTCCCGTCATTGACAGAAAAACCGGCCAGGGATTATAATCGTAACAACTGACGATCAGGAGGCGGAAACTATGAACCCCGTAACCGGCAGATTTGCCCCTACCCCCAGCGGGTATCTTCATCTGGGAAATCTTTTTTCCTCTCTGCTTGCCTGGCTTTCCGCTAAATCCCTGGGGGGGAAAATCCTGCTGCGCAACGAGGACTTGGACCCGGACCGTTCCCGGAAAGAGTATGCCCTGCAAGCCCAGCGTGATTTGGAACGGCTGGGCCTTTTCTGGGACGAAGGCGGCAGCCTGGGCGGTCCCCATGGGCCTTATGACCAAAGCCTCCGCTTTGATCTTTATAGTTCCCAATTAGCAAAGCTGGAATCCCAAGGACTGGTGTATCCCTGTTTTTGCACCCGTGCCCAGCTTCACGCCGCCAGCGCCCCTCACGCTTCTGACGGCGAATTGCTTTATGCCGGGACCTGCCGGGACCTTACCCGCCAGGAAATCGCAGAGCGGAGCCGGACACGTTCCCCGGCACTGCGGCTGCGGGTGCCGGAAGAAACCATCTCTTTTTCAGACCTGCATTACGGTCCGCAGCAACAGTATCTTCCTACCGATTGCGGAGATTTCATCCTCCGCCGCTCTGATGGGGTCTATGCTTATCAACTGGCGGTAGTAGCCGATGACGCCGCTATGGAGGTCACCCAGGTGGTGCGTGGACGGGACCTGCTTTCTTCCACACCCCGTCAGATCTTACTGTACCAGCTTCTCGGTTACTCCCCTCCGGAGTTTGCCCACACGCCTTTGCTTCTGGCCCCCGGCGGCAGGCGGCTCTCCAAACGGGATGGGGATTTGAGCCTTGCCGGGCTGCTGGAAAGCGGCTGGACCCCCAGGGACATCGTGGGAAATTTGGCGTATCTGGCAGGGCTGCTGCCAGAACCAGCGCCAGCTTGGCCGGAGGAACTGCTCCCACTGTTTTCGTGGGAGAAAATCCCGCGGGAAGATGTAATTATCCCGGATGATCTGTTTCAGCACCGCCGCGTATTTTAAACAAAAAGGACGAAGCGCTTTTCTCCGCTCCGTCCTTTTTTATTTTGCCATCTTATTTTTCAGCGATAACCGGCAAACCGTCCAAATAGCGGCGAACCATATCCAGCGCTTGGCTGGCGGCGCAGTGGCGGTGCCACTCGCGGCTCTTGGTCCGGCCGATAGGAGAACGTTTTGTGACCCAAGTTTGTTCCCCATCGCTCAGGGCAATATAGATCAGTCCCACAGGCTTTTCCGGTGTGCCGCCGTCAGGACCGGCAATGCCGGTAATTCCCACGCCGATATGGCTTCCGGACCGCTTGACGATCCCCTGGGCCATGGCCCGGGCAGTCTCTTCGCTGACAGCGCCGTGCTGTTCCAGTATCTCATGGGGCACGAAAATCAACGCCTCTTTGGCTTCATTGGCGTAGGTGACGCAACCCATATCAAACACCGCAGAGGAACCAGGCACGTCGGTGATCCGCTTTGCCAGCAGGCCACCGGTACAGGATTCCGCCGTGGCAAGTTTTTTCCCTTGCTGGGCCAGCTTTTGCACCACTAGTTCTTCCAGAGTTTCCACATCAACGCTATACACGAAATCGCCCAGCCGCTTTTTGATCTCTTCGATCAAAGGCTGGCACATTTTATCCGCTTCCTCTTCCGTGTGGGCTTTGGCAGTCACCCGCAGATAGCATTCTCCCTCTTTCGCATAGGGCGCCAGCGTGGGGTTCTCACCGTTCATCAAATCGTCCATCATTTGCGCCACGGGAGCTTCTCCCTTGCCATAAATATGGACGTTGTGAGAGACGATCACCCATTCCTGTCCCTGCTTCAGATAGGGTACCGCGCAATTTTTCAGCATGGGTTCCAGCTCCGAGGGAGGCCCAGGCAGCATAATGATCGTGCAACCTGTTTCCGCTTGGAACGCGCAGCCGGGGGCGGTGCCATTGTCGTTGCGGAATACGGTGCAGCCTTCCGGGAGCCAAGCCTGTTTCGCCTGGTTCTCGCTGACATGCTTCTCGTTGAAATAGTTCTGGATGCGTTCCAGGCTCTCCTGATGGAGCACCAGCTTCTTTCCCGCGCAAGCTGCAGTAGTCTCTTTCGTCAAATCATCGGTGGTGGGCCCCAGGCCGCCTGTCATAATCAGCAGGTCGCTGCGGGAAATCGCAGTCTCTACCGCCAGCTTCAACCGGTCCACATTGTCCCCCACCACAGCGGAATACAACAGGTTGATTCCCAAAGCCGAAAGCTCACGGGCTACTATGGTCGTATCTGTATTCACCACCTGGCCCAAAAGCAATTCGGTGCCCACAGAAATAATCTCCGCATTCATGGTCGTTCCTCCTATTCTTCAATGCAAATTCCAACTGCCTTACGGCATGATCCATTCTGTCTCCAACTTCGCCAGAGATTCCTCCAACAGCGCCTCGCCGTCAATGGCTTTTTCGCCGGACTCCACAAAATGGAGGATCGGCTTTGTGCGGGGATGCTTGGGGGTAAAGATGGTACAGCAGTCCTCGTAAGGCTCAATGGAGATATCAAAAGTATCAATCATATGCGCCACCTTAACGATCTCCGATTTATCCGAACCGATCAGCGGTCGGAACACGGGCATCGTAGCCACAGCGTCTGTGCAGGCAATGGCCTGGATGGTCTGGCTCGCCACTTGGCCCAGGCTTTCCCCGGTAATCAGGGCGGAACACCCTTCGTCCCGGGCCACACGTTCTGCCGCCCGCAGCATGAACCGCCGGAGTATCACCGTGCTCAGCTCTTCGGGGCATTTATCACGTATCTCTTCCTGGAGATGGGTAAAGTTCACAGTGACAAACTTGATGCGCCCAGCGTATTGGCTCACTTTTTTCAGCAGTCTGGCCACTTTTTCATGGGCCAGCTCACTGGTATAGGGTGGGCTGGCAAAGTGGACGGCAGTCAGTTCCACCCCTCGCTTGGCCATCATCCAAGCGGCCACTGGGCTGTCCAAACCGCCGCTGATGAGGATAGCCGCCTTGCCGCCGGTACCCACCGGGATTCCCCCCGCGCCGGGCTTTGTGTCCGCGTGGACAAAGGCATATCGTTCCCGCACTTCGACCCGAACGGTCAGATCGGGGTTGTGCACGTCCACACGCAGATGGGGGAACCGTTCCAGCAAAAAGCCTCCCACCTCCGCGGAAACTTCCGGGGATTTGTAGGGGAACTTTTTATCGCTGCGTTTACACTCCACTTTAAAGCTGGAAATCTCTTCCAGCTGGTCAGCCAGATATTCCGCGGCCCGCTCCTGGATTTTTCCCAGGTCTTTCTCCGCTACGCCTGCCCTGGCATAGCCCACTACGCCAAAAACTTTCGATACCCGGTCCTCAGCTAAATCCATATCAGCATCCTCGTTTTTGGGCTCTACGTAAATGGTAGACTGTACCGAGGACACGAAAAATTCCCCGGTATTTTGCAGCCGGCGGCGTATATTCTTCAGGAGAACGTCCTCAAAGGCCCGGCGGTTCAGACCCTTGAGAGCGATCTCCCCCAATTTCAGCAAAATTACTTCTTGTGGCATACATTCAACTCCAAATATCAAACTTTTACCTGCTCCGCGCCAAGGATTCCAGACCGGCAGCTAAACCTTCCACCAGGGCTTCCACGTCCTCCGGGACGCTAAACCGAGAAAAGCTCACACGCAAAGCACTCTCCACCTGCGCCCGGGGCAAAGCCATGGCTTCCAGCACATGGCTGGGCTTGGCCTTCCCGCAAGCTGACCCGGAACTGACATACACGCCCCGTTCCGCTAAAAAATGGAGCATGGTTTCCCCCCGCACACTTCCGGCGGAAAAGTTCAGCACATAAGGCAGGCCGTCCTCTGGGGAATGGATGACCACTTCGGGCATCTGGCTCAGTTTTTCCCGCAGCAGGGCGTTTAATTCCTTCACCTGTTCCAAAGCTTCCTCAGCCGGGGGCAGCAAACGGACCGCTTCCCCCAGGGCGCAGATCAGCGGCACGCTTTCCGTACCGGAACGCATTCCGCGCTCCTGGCTTCCGCCTAACGCTTGGGGCAAAATCCGCACGCCCTTTTTTACGTACAGCGCGCCGATCCCTTTGGGTGCATGGATTTTATGACCGCTGATGGTCAAAAGGTCCACGCCCAACTTTTTCACAGTGAAAGGAAGCTTTCCAAATCCCTGAACTGCATCCACGTGCAGCAAGGCGGGGGCTTTGTTCCGGCGAATGGCCCTCCCCGCGGCCTGCACGGGAAAAATAGCCCCTGTCTCATTATTGACCAGCATCACGCTGACCAAAATCGTTTTCTCGTCGATTGCTTCCGCCAGGGCCTCTTCCGGCAGATGGCCGGAACCGTCCGGTCTCAGGTACACTACCTCAAAGCCTTGCTTTTCCAATTCTTTGCAAGGGTTCAGCACAGAATCGTGTTCCGCCGCCGTGGTGACGATTTTATTCCCCATGCGGCGCCGTGCTTGAGCCGCTCCAAAAACAGCCAGGTTGTTGCTTTCGGTGCCGCCACTGGTAAAGGTGATCTCCTCCGGCTGGGCCCCGAGACGCTCCGCCACCAGCCGCCGGGATTCCTCCAACAGCTTTCTGGCCCGGAATCCCCGGGTATGCAAAGACGACGGGTTGCCGAATTCTTCCACCATCAGTTCCACAGCTTTTTGGGCCACAGACGGCAGCACTTGCGTCGTGGCGCTGTTATCCAAATAATGTTCCGTTCGTTCTTCTATCATGTCCGTTCCTTCTCTCAAGGCAGCTTTCGGTAACCAGTGGAGAAATCCACCTGGTTGCGCAAAGGTTCGCCATTGCGGAAATGCTCCAAATTTTCCGCGAAAATTTCCACGATCCGCTCGTGGGTCTCACGCAAATGATAAAAACCGGAAACATGGGGTGTTATCACTGCTGTGGGTATTTTCCACAAGCGATGATCGGATGGCAAAGGTTCAGGGTCGGTCACATCTACGCCGGCTCCCGAAAGATGCCCGCTTTCCAACGCGTCGCAAAGCGCTTCCGTGTCCACAATGAATCCGCGGCCTACATTCAAAAGTACCGCGCCTTCTTTCATTTTTGCAAGCCGCTCCTTATTGATCAATCCCCGGGTGGCTTCCGTACCAGGCAGGGTCACAGCCACTACATCCGCTCTTGGCAACAGCTGGTCCAAATCTTCCAGCAAGTGGACCTCGTCGGCATAATCGGGCTTTTTCCGGTTGCTCCTCCGCACGCCGATGACTTTCGCCCCCAGCACTTTGCAGCGTTTGCCGAATTCCCCGCCAATGTCTCCCATACCCAGCACCAACACCGTGGCGCCGTGCACAGCCCGCACTGCTCCCAAAGACTGCCATTTGCCTTCTTTTTGAGCGTCTCTGTAAAGTTCCAGCTTTTTAAACAGTCCCAGCAGCATCCCCAGCATATGTTCGGAAATAGCCAAGCCATAAGCGCCGGTGGCGTTTGTCAGCAAGGTGTTTTCCGCCAGCACTCCCGGCTGGATATATGCCTCCACTCCGGCGCTGTTGGTTTGCAGCCACAAAAGTTTTGGAGAGCCTGTCAGCATGGTCTCGGGCACATTCCCCAAGATCACGTCGGCCCAATCCACATCCTCTTGCGTCAGAGGCTGGCGTTCCATTACTTCTTCCGGCCGGGCACAAATCAAGCCGCCGTTGCCATGAAAACGGAACTCCCAATGGGGCGCCGCCTGCTCCAATTTTTTCACATGTTCTGCTTTTACCGGTATGGTGACCAAAACTCTTTTGTTATCCATAAAAGCACCTCATTTTATTTTTAAGGGACAGCGCAGCCTTTCCCTGATCGTTTCCCCATCACAAAGATTCCAGCTCTTTTTGCCACAAATGCCAACTGGCGTCGCTGGGCATTCGGAAATCCCCTCTGGGAGACAGGGTGACCGAGCCGACTTTGGGGCCATCCGGTAAACAAGAGCGCTTAAACTGCTGGGTAAAGAACCGGCGGTAAAAGGCGGTCAGCCACCGTTTGACCACAGCTTCCTCATACTGCCCCGCAAACGAACGGCAGGCCATCCGGTATATCTTTCCGGGGGTGAAGCCAAACCGCAGCATATAATATAAGAAAAAGTCGTGCAATTCATAGGGGCCCACCAATTCCTCTGTCTTTTGAGCAATCTCCCCATCTTTGGGCGGCAGCAGTTCCGGACTGACCGGCGTATCCAGCACGTCCAAAAGTGCTTCCCGCAGCCGGGGCTCACTGTGGTCGGCGGCATAGCGGACCAAGTGCCGCACCAAGGTTTTTGGGATAGACGCGTTCACACCGTACATGGACATATGGTCCCCGTTGTAGGTGGCCCATCCCAAAGCCAATTCCGACAAATCCCCCGTACCGATGACGATCCCACCAAACCGGTTGGCGGTATCCATCAACACCTGGGTGCGCTCGCGGGCCTGGGAATTCTCATACGTCACGTCCAGATCGGTTTCCTTTTGGCCGATATCCGCAAAATGCTGCCGCACCGCTTTCTCGATGGATACTTCTTTGAAGTCCACTCCCAATTCCTCAGCGATGCGCTGGGCGTTGGATTTCGTGCGGCTGGTGGTTCCAAAACAAGGCATGGAAAGAGCGTGTATCCCTGTCCTGGGAAGACCCAGGCGGTCAAAGGCCCGGGCTGTGACAAGCAGCGCCAGCGTGGAATCCAGCCCGCCGGAAAGCCCCACCACAGCCACTTTTCCGCCGATATGCTCCAACCGCGTGGCAAGGCCCACGCTTTGCATGGTCAAGATCAGCTGGCACCGGTCGCTGAGCCCTGCCGCGTCTTGTGGCACAAAGGGATACCGGGCAAAATCCCGCTGAGGTTCAAACGCTTCTAACGTGGCCTGCTCATAACGGAAGGGGACGCGCACATACCCTTCTTCATGGACAGACTGCCATGTATTCATCCGGCGGCGCTCCTGGGCCAGCCGCTCCAAATCCACGTCCGCTTCGATCAAACCTGTGGTAAAAAGTTCGCTTTCTTTTAAAATGGCTCCGTTTTCAGCGATTATGTCATGTCCGGCGAACACCATATCTGTGGTGGATTCCCCCAGGCCGCTATCCACATAAGCGTAAGCTGCCAAAAGCCGGCCAGAGTGCTGACGCACCAATTCCCGGCGGTATTCCGCTTTGCCGATCGTTTCATCCGAACAAGACGGATTCAGCAATACCGTGGCCCCGTTTCTGGCCAACCCAATGCTGGGAGGCAGCGCGCTCCACAAATCTTCGCAGATTTCCACGCCCACGGAAAGTTCCGGTACATTCTCACAGCAGAACAGCAACCCTTTTCCCAAGAGAGCTCTTTGCCCGGCGTAAGATACCTCCCGCGCTTCCGGAGCGGAGGTAAAGTGCCTGGCCTCGTAAAACTCAGAATAATTGGGGATATATTCCTTGGCGGGCAAACCTAAAAGCCGCCCTCTGTGAAATACGGCGGCACAGTTGTAAAGGGCTCCCTCCCAAGGAACCGGCACGCCCACCACGCAGAGAATGTCCAGCCCGGCGGTGCGTTCCATCAGGGTTTCCAAAGCCCGTTCCGCCTGCAGCAGAAGGGTACGGTCCCGAAACAAATCCCCGCAGGTATAAGCGGTAAGAGAAAGCTCGGGAAAACACACAGCGCCGCAGCCTTTACCGGCGGCCTGCTTTATCTTCTCCTGAATCTGTTTTAAATTTTCCTCCACATCTGCCACATAGACTTGGGGCGTGGCAGCGGCTATCCGGAAAAATCCGTCTTTCACAAACCATCATCCTTTCCAGCGTGATAACCATCAAATCCCCAGCACCTGAACCAAGCGCTGGGGACTGAAATTTTTATGAATCAGCCTTCTTCCGGCAGTGACGATGTATCCGGAGTCGGGGTAGGTTCTTCCGGCTCTGGGGTCACCGGGTCAGGGGTGGGAGTAGCAGGCTCGGGTGTAGGCGTTGCCGGAGCAGGGGTAGGCGCGGGAGTAGGTGTGGCCGGCACAGGCGTGGGTGTAGCTGGTTTCGGTGTTGGAGTGGCTGTAGGCGTAGGGGTCGGTGTGGGGTTTGATTCAGAAGTATTCCCCGACTCTTTGGAAGTGTCCACCTTATCCGTATCCGTGCCGGGACCAACCGCGTAGACCTTGCCCGAAGCGGGGTAGCTGGAAGAGGGCAGTTCCTCGCTCTTGACCAATTCTTCCCCTTTGTAGTAGCTGCGGTAAGCCCGTGCAGTATAGCCATAATTTCCCGAGGACCTGCGCACATACTGTCCTGATGCCAGGTTGGAATCTTCCCGGAAACTCACGGAACCCAAGGGACCTTCAGAGCCGGTCTGTTCAGAAGAAACCGCTACAGAATCCCACTCTTCGGGGAAGCACCCATAAAATTGCACATACAAAGTGGTGCCGTCCATCCAAGCGCTGATATACACCGGGGTCTCCATTGGATTGCGGAAACGGAAATCAAGATTCCCATAATCCACAGTGGCGTCCAGACCAATGGGGCAATAAGACGACGGGATAGAATGGTTATAGCGCTCCACAATTTCCATACCGGCATACAGGGCTGCGATATATAACGTAGAAGAACCTTGACAGATACCGCCGCCATACATCTGCACAATCACGCCGCCGGAAATGCCGCCTGCGGGGAGCCATCCGTTAGCAGGATCGGTGCTGTCTCCCAAAGCCGTGTTATAAGAAAATTCCTGTCCGGGTTGAAGGACTGTGCCGTTTATTTTTGAAAGAGCCAGCGCCATATTGCTGTTGCCGTTAGCCGTATTGGTAGAGACGGTGCTATAGCTGGAAAGCTTTGTGAAATGCTCTTGCAAATACGCTTTGGTCAACTGGGGCGGTGTTTCCAGAAAAGCAGCTTGAATATCCCCTCCGTGCTTTTGGGAAAGCAGCTGCCGCACACTCTCCAATGTTTTGGGAAGGTCTACCCGGCTGCCGGCTTGTTCCTCTGTGAATGTAAAGCTGCCATCCTCGGCTTTTCCAGATACCGTGGCATCCTGGCCCTCCACCGCGCAGGCTTCCGCCGCGTCAAGCAGCTTCTGTTCGCCTGTTTCGGATAAATCCACCACATAATCCAAAGGATATTCTTCCCCTTTGTGTTCCTCAAAAAACTGGGGCATGGTCAGTTCCAGCACGTCCTGGGTAACAAAATCCTCTCCTGAAAGAACAATGGTATCATCTCGGAATTTCACGGTAATTTCCATGGAATCCACTGCTTCCTGAATAGCTCCCTTGGCGATTTCCAACGCTTCTTCCTCGGTTTTTCCGCCGATATTTTTCCCGCCAATGGTGGCTCCTTCCGGAAAGACATTGGCATTCTCAACTTGCGAGGAAAGAGACGATGTTTTTTCAAAATTAGAACAACCGCAAAGCCCTCCCACGAGAAGCAAAGAAGCGGCCCCAATGGCAAACTTCATCAAAAAGACATTATTGCGCATGTACCCCATCCTTTCTTTACATAAATCTTACTTATCTAAGCAAAGAAGAAAGCTGTTCTTTCTCCCTCAAACACTCTTTGACGAATCTTTTTTATTATACCTTTCCCCAAAGGAAATGTAAAGCGGCAATCCCTTGCAAATTCACGAAAAAACTGGCTTTTTGGCACAATTCGTGCTACAATATTTCCAGTAGCTTTCGCCATATGGAGCTGTAATAAAAAAATGCTTTTCAGGGGATGGAGCGCGCAGTTTTTACCGCTGAACCCATTGTTTTAAAAAGTACTTTTTATCCCGCCGGCGGCGCCACTTGGTGGAGTCGTTTTAAGCCGGGAAAACCAAAGGAAAAAGAGGAGATTTTATGAAAATCATGCTTTTGACCGCAGCCACGGGCGGCGGTCATATGCGGGCATCCGCTGCCGTGGAAAAATATATCCGCGACAATACTGGCTATGAAGTGGTCACCATAGACACCTTAAAAGCAATCAACCGCTTTCTTGACAAAACTGTATGCGACAGCTATCGCTTTATGGCCAAGCGCGTGCCTGCTATGTTCGGGCGGCTCTACAAACAAACCAACCGGCAAAACCTCTTTTCGGATTTGGTTCCAAAACTTAGCGGCCTGTTCAGCAATTTGCTGTATGCCGCTATTTCC
Organism: uncultured Neglectibacter sp.; assembly: GCA_904419785.1. Lineage (GTDB taxonomy): Bacteria > Bacillota > Clostridia > Oscillospirales > Acutalibacteraceae > Acutalibacter. Next base: position 26,581 of record CAJFSY010000002.1, on the reverse strand, counting down.
CGCTACCACCCGGACGTTATCCTGACCACCCACCCCTTCGCCACAGAAATGGTTTCCGACTTGAAAGAGGATGGCACCATTACCGCTCCCTTGATCTGCATCCTCACCGACTATGGCGTACACCGGGCGTGGATTGCTCCCTATGTGGATGCCTATGTGGTAGCCAGCGAAGATATGGTTCCGGAACTTATGACTTTCGGCGTGGCAAAAGAAAAAATCTATCCTTTCGGCATCCCTGTGCACGGTGTCTTTTTCCATCGGGAGGACCGCGATATGCTTTTGCGCGAAATCCAGCTGGACCCCGATCTTCCCACTTTGCTGTTTATGGCAGGCAGCTTTGGCGTGTCCAATATCATGAAGCTTTACCGCGATCTGGAATCCACCGATGTGAAGATGCAGATTATCGTCATCACCGGAAGGAACCAGAAGCTGTATGAAGCCTTTGAAAAAGAATTGGCCCATGGAGACCATATCCCCACACGCCTTATTTATTTTACCGAGGAAGTGGAAAAATACATGCACGCCAGCGACCTGCTAGTGACGAAGCCCGGCGGACTAACTGTGTCTGAAGCCTTGGCATGCAACCTCCCCATGGCCGTGTTCGATGCCATTCCGGGTCAGGAAGAGGACAACGCCAATTTCTTGAAAATCCACGACATGGGTGTGCGTCTGCAAAAGGACGGCAACTTTGCCGAAGTCATCTCTTCTCTGCTTCGGGAAAAGGAAAAGCTGCAAGAGATGCGTGAGAACTGCAAAGAATTTGATAAATCCCAGTCTATCCCCAATCTGCTGGCCTTGATACGCGACTTGGTGGGAGAACAAAAATGAGCGCTCCTTTTCATCCCGGCGATCCTTCTTCCATCCTGCGGGAACTGGAACAGCTTGCCGATCCCCAGTACAAAGCGTTTAACGAGAGCCTGCTCCCTGGGGTGGAGACCACTTACGGCATTCGGTTGCCCGCCCTGCGAGCTTTGGCGAAAAAGATCCTGCGCAGCGGGCCTGAGGAATTTCTATCCAGCAGCCATAACGGTTCTTATGAAGAGATTCAGCTGCGTGGGCTGGTCATCGGCGGGCTGAAAGTCCCGTGGGGTGAAAAACAGCCTTGGGTGGAGGAGTTCCTTCCCCTGATCGACAACTGGGCGGTTTGCGATACGTTTTGCGGAAGCTTAAAGCCTCTTTCCGCCCAGGACGCTGAATCCCTCTGGCGTTATCTCCTCCCTTTCTATACCCATAAGGGCGAATTCTTTGCCCGCTTCGCCGTGGTGACACAGCTTGCCCACTTCATTGACCAAGACCATCTTGCGGACAGCCTTGCGCTGCTGCAAAAGGTGGACCATCCGGGCTATTATGCCAAAATGGCGGTGGCATGGGCTCTTTCCATGTGGTATGTGTCCTTTCCAAAAGAGCTAGAAACCTTATTGTCCCAGCGAAGCTTGTCGCCATGGATACAAAACAAAACCATTCAAAAGATACGGGAATCCCGCCGGGTTACGAAAGAGGCAAAAGATTCCCTCTTGGTCTATAAGCTGTGAGAGACACTCTCACAGTGATTAGACGCTTTTAGGCAATCAATAGTGACAATAATTTTGCATTTTTTAAGGTGATTATTCATGAAATTCGGGTGTTGTACTTCTTTATGGGAGGACCAGATTCTGGCGTTACCTGATACCGGCGCCGATTATGTGGAAGTTGCTTTTTCTTCCCTGCAAGACAAAACGCTATCTCAAGTAAAAGAGCGGGCCGCTCAACTGACTGCCTGCGGTGTGACTTTGGAAGCGATGAACGTGTTCTTTCCCGGCACACTGCATCTAACCGGACCGGAAACCGACTTTACTTTGGTAGACCGGTATTTGGCCGAGAACCTTCCGAAAGCGGTCGTCTTGGGGGCCAAAGTGCTGGTGTTCGGCAGCAGAGGAAGCCGCCGTGTACCCGACGGTTTTCCCTATGACCAAGGTTTTTCCCAGCTTATAGAATTGTGTAAAGAACATATTGCCCCAGCCATGAAAGCCCACGGCATTATTTGCTGTGTTGAACCCCTTAACCGTAAGGAATGCAACATCCTCACTTCCAGCAAGGAAAGCTTTCAGCTGGTACAAGCGGTAGACCACCCCAATCTACGGCTGTTGGTAGACCTTTACCATTTTGATATGGAAAAGGAATCTTTGGAAGAGATCTCCCGCTATAAAGGGGCATTATGCCACACCCATATCGCCAGCGCCAAAAACAACCGGCTCATCCCCTTGCCGGAGGATGGTGAGGATTACCTTTCGTTTTTCCGTGCACTGAAAGCCATCGGCTACACGGGACGCATGTCCCTGGAAGGTTCCATGCCTGGCGGCCTCCCGCAGATTTCCCAATCTCTCGCCTATCTTCGTAATTTGTCCCAAATTGCTGGGATCTAACTTTTACGAAAAGAAAAAGCCTTCCCGCTGTGGGAAGGCTTTTTGCTTTTATCTATCAATTTCGGAACAGCCGCTCATACAAAATAGTGTTGACCAATGTGTATACCCCGTCAAGAAGGAACCCTAGGCCGATAAACATCACCAAGGCTTCTACAGTAGAGAACGGATTCAACACCATTACCAAACCGCAAATTGCCAGCACCCCCGCTACCAAACAGGAAATCCACCAGTTCTGGAACCCCAACGCTTTCATATCCAGGGATTTTTTTATGGCGGTAAAACTGTCGATCATAATGTAAATGCCTAGAACCACAGGAATCAACGCCACCAAAAAACGGGTCCACACCAACAAAAACAGCCCCAGCAAGACCAGCAAGACTCCCACAAATAAATCAAATTTGTCCCCATTGGCCCCGCCGCGAACATAGGCCACAATTCGTACCACACCGTAAAAGATGGTCACGCCACCAATCAGCAGGCAGGCAAATCCTAGGGACAGCTCAGGCATCATCAGTAACATCAAACCTAAGATAACATATAACAGCGATGTCAAAATCAAGCTATTGCGGATACTTTTCAGCATGAGAAAACCTCCTTTATCAACTACCGTCACCCCAGGGCACGATTTACTGCTTTTAGTGTACTCTATTTCTGCAGCAAATACAAGACTAGCACAGCACAAAAAAAGAGCGCCCCATTCGGGACGCCCTTCCATTTTATTTTAGAACTTGCCGTTGGTCAAATCTTCCACAACCAAGGTGCGGGGGCCGTTGCTCTTGGGAGCAGCGGGAGCCGCAGCCGGCGCTGCCGGAGCAGCAGGCTCTTCCTTGTGGGGATTGTCACGCCACTCCAGGAACTTCTGAGCCACCTGGGGGAACAGAGCATAGCTGAGGTAATCCTCTTCGCACTTGCCAATGCCCTTTTCCTTGCACTCGGCGCGGAGTTTCTCCATCTCGGGCTCCAGCAGGTCGGCGGGACGGCAGGTGATGACTTCGTCGTTGCCGATAGCCTTCTTGCGCACTTCCTCGTTGACCTCGCCGGGCAGCTGGCCATACTCGCCACGGAGCAAGCCCTTGGATTCCTTGGTGATCATCTTGTAACGCTCGCCTGCCAATACGTTCAGCACAGCCTGAGAACCAACGATCTGGCTGGTAGGAGTAACCAGGGGCGGATAGCCGAAGTCTTTCCGCACGTTGGGGATCTCTTCCAACACGTCGTAATACTTGTTCTCTGCGTTGGCCTGCTTCAACTGAGAGATCAGGTTGGACAGCATACCGCCGGGCACCTGATACAGCAGGGTGTTTACGTCCACCTTCAACACTTTGGGGTTGATGTCCAGCTTCTGGGCAACATTCCGGAAGTGGGCAGCAGCCTCCACCAGCTTCTCCATATTCAAACCAGTGTCGCGGCTGGTACCCTGCAGGGTAGCGACCATGGACTCGGTAGCGGGCTGGGAAGTACCGTTTGCCAAGGGAGACAAAGCGCAGTCCACAATGTCCACACCGGCCTGAGCAGCCATCAGGTTGGTCATATCGCCGGTACCAGTGGTATTGTGAGTATGCAGATGGATCGGCACGCTGACATTCTCCTTCAGCTTCTTCACCAGAGAATAAGCGTCATAAGGCAGCAGCAGGTTTGCCATATCCTTGATGCAGATGGTATCTGCACCCATCTTTTCCAGCTTCATAGCCAGCTTCACGAAGTATTCTTCGCTGTGCACGGGGCTCTTGGTGTAGCTGATAGCAGCCTCTACCATGCCGCCGTACTCTTTTACGAACTTCATAGCGGCTTCCATGTTGCGGGGGTCGTTCAGAGCATCGAAAATACGCACCACGTCGATGCCGTTTTCAATGGACTTCTTGCAGAATGCTTCCACCACGTCGTCAGCATAGTGACGATAGCCCAGAATGTTCTGGCCGCGGAGCAGCATTTGCAGCTTGGTGTTGGGCAGGCCCTTTTTCAAGGTGCGCAGACGCTCCCACGGATCCTCGTTCAAAAAGCGCATGCACACGTCGAATGTGGCGCCGCCCCAGCATTCCAGAGACCAATACCCAATGCTGTCCAACACGGGCAGAATGGGGATCATGTCCTCGATCTTCATACGGGTAGCAGCCTGGGACTGGTGTGCGTCACGCAGGATGGTATCCATTATCTTAAGGGGATTTTTTGCCATATCTTAAGCCATTTCCTTTCCCTGTGTAAAGTCACAGAAACGCGCTTACGCGCCGAACAGGGCCAGCAGCACGCCAGCCGCCACGGCAGAACCGATAACGCCGGCCACGTTGGGGCCCATAGCGTGCATCAGCAGGAAGTTGGAGGGGTCCTCTTTCTGACCCACAACCTGAGAAACACGGGCAGCCATGGGAACGGCGGAAACACCAGCGGAACCGATCAGGGGATTGACCTTCTCCTTGGAGAACACGTTCATCAGCTTGCCAAGCAGTACGCCGCCGGCAGTGCCGAAGCCAAACGCCACAATACCCATAGCCAGAATTGCCAGAGTCTGCATGTTCAGGAAGTTTTCAGCAGTAGCGGTTGCGCCTACGGAGATGCCCAGGAAGATGGTAACGATGTTCATCAGCTCGTTCTGCACAGTCTTGCTCAAACGGTCAACCACACCGGACTCACGCATCAGGTTGCCCAGCATCAGGCAGCCGATCAGCGGAGCAGCGGAGGGCACCATGAAGGAAACGAACACAGTCACGATGATGGGGAACAGAATCTTCTCCGTCTTGCTCACAGGGCGGAGCTGCTTCATACGGATACGTCTATCTTCCTTCGTGGTCAAAGCCTTCATGATAGGAGGCTGGATCACAGGCACCAGAGCCATGTAGGAATAGGCAGCCACAGCGATGGGCCCAAGGAGGTGGGGAGCCAATTGGCTGGTGGTGAAGATAGCTGTGGGGCCGTCAGCGCCGCCGATAATGCCAATAGAGGAAGCCTCGGGGCCGGTAAATCCAAGCAGGCGAGCGCCCACAAAGGTGACGAAAATGCCCAACTGAGCGGCAGCGCCCAGCAGCAGGCTCTTGGGGTTGGCAATCAGGGGAGCAAAATCGGTCATGGCGCCTACGCCAACGAAGATCAAGCAGGGATAAATGCCCAGCTTAACGCCCAAATACAGATAATCGATCAAGCCGCCGTGGCCAGTGCCCAGTTCAGCCCAATTGATCACACCGTCGGCAAAATACTCGGCATGATACATGCCAGCTCCAGGCAGGTTGGTCAGCAGCATGCCAAATGCGATAGGCAGCAGCAGCAAGGGCTCAAATTTCTTGACAATGGCTAAGTACAGCAACACAAAAGAGATGACCAGCATCACAAGGTTCAAGGGATTTTGCTGAACAATGTAAAAACCGGTCTGCTGTAAAAAATTGACAATAGCGTCCATTTGGTCAAATCACTCCTTATTCTTACTTAATTGTATAGGGATGCACCTTTACGCGATGGTGCAAAGGAGTGCGCCGCTCTCCACAGAAGCGCCTTTGGAAACGGACACAGCGGTAACGGTGCCGTCATGGGGAGCCATGATCTCGTTCTCCATCTTCATAGCTTCCAGGATCATCAGCACATCGCCGGACTTAACAGTCTGGCCAGCAGCCACTTTCACATCCAGGATGGTGCCGGGCATGGGAGCGGTAACCTGATCGCCAGCGCCAGCAGGAGCAGCAGCCGGGGCGGGAGCAGGAGCAGCAGCGGGCGCGGGAGCCGCTACGGGAGCGGGGGCAGCGCCGCCCTTAACTTCTTCTACAGAAACTTCATAAGCAGTGCCGTTGACATTCACATGATACTTTCTCATAATTGATTCCCTCTCTGTTAAAATACTTCTGGGTTCCTTTAACGAAAGACTGTTGGCAGTTCCTTGTGAGGAAAAGCCATGAGCGTTGCCTTCTTACAGGCGGCGGATGGAAAGGATCTTGATATGGTCCACATCCTCACCCATTTCCTCAGCGATGGCAGCAGAAATAGCGGCCACCAACTGCTGGTTGCCGGTATTGGAAGCCGGGACCGGGGCGGGCGCCGCCGGAGCTGCAACCGGGGCCGGAGTGGAAGCCTTATTGCCGGAGACAGCGGCCATGATCGCGCCCATAATCTTGATGATGATGATCAGGCAGATCAAACCGACGAACACCGTAATAAGTCCCATCAGGACCACTTGGAGCAAACTGGGTTCTGGCATAATGTTATACCTCCCTTCGTCATGACGTTATGGTAAAACTTACGTCTAACAACGGTCGGATTTTGAAAAAACACCATTCTACCGCATTTTATCAAAATCACATTTATGATACCACGAAGCGTTTGTTTTGACAATGCCTTGTTCACAATTTTGTTAAATTTTTTTCAAAGTCTGCTCTTTTTTAAAAAAGCAAAAAACCGGCGGCAACAGCCACCGGCTTTCTTTTTGTCAGTCAAATTCCTGTAAGGTCCACCATATCAGCGGCTTTTTCACGGGCGTTCTCATAGTCGTCGGCTTCTACCAGATAGGGTTTCGTAGGTTTTTGAGCGCCACTGTCCCAGGGAGCCAGCCGGTATTCCAACCAATAAACGCCCGGTTCATCCGCCGGCGCTGGTCCCTGCAAAGGGACAAATCCCATAGCTTCAAAAAACGCCTGGGCCGGTTGGTTCTCTTGTTTTACCCGCGCCAGTACCCGGCGGCGATTCCCCATTTCCATCATATCCCGCATCAGAGACCAAAGGGCCGTCCCGATTCCCCGCCGGAACAGGCCCGGCTTGACATACAGCCGGAACTCCACCGAGAACAAGTCGTCAGGGGCGCTGGGGTCCTCGCTCAAATGGCAGAAACCCACAGTCTGATGGTCTATCTCGCAAAGCAGCCATCCCAAGCCATAGGTATAACGGTCAATACGCTGCACATAGGCCTGCAATTCCGGAGTCTCTTCCTCCGAAGCCGCCGAAGTCCCCGCATAGTGGGCATATATCTTCAGCATGGAAGGGCCATCCCATTCATTGACCCGCCGTACCGCTGTCCGCCGCATATTGCTGCCGCTCCTCTCAAGGGATTTTTAAAGTGAAAACATCCATAAACTTACTGTCGCCGCCAAAAGCGTTGTTGTATTCCAAAATGTTGTATTCGTTCAACAAGTCGTCATAAGGGGTAGCCTCCCCATGCTCATACCAGTTCCCGTCTTTATCCATGACACCCATTGCCGTAATCACCGGCAAGGTCTGGCGCAGCTCTTCCAAGAAGGTGATATAGTCCGTACCCTCCAGGCCAGCTGCCCGCAAAAGCAGTCCCGAAAGATAATTCAAACTCACCGCTTCGATCTCTTCCCCGTCCAAGTCGTAGTTGGCCCAGATCATAAAAGGAACCTGATATTCTCTCATCACGCTTTCAAAGGAGGGATTTTCCGTATCTTCCCCCAGCATCTGCGTGAGGAATTCCTCCTCCAGGTTCGGCCAGTGATCGCCAAAGAACAAAATCACAACCGGCTCTTCCTGCTGGGAGAAGTAGTCAACAAGATATTCCAGCGCCTCGTCAGACTTTTTGATCAAGCTTAAATATTGTTCCGCCTGAGGATATTCACCCGGCGCTTCCTTTACCTGCACCGTGTTCCGATAATCCTCATCCTCATAGCCGCCGTGGTTCTGAATGGTCACATTGAACAGGAACAAAGGATGGTCCTCATCCCGGTGCTCATATTCATAGATCACCTGCTCATAGCTGGAAAGATCGCTGGTCAAGCCATGTTCCAGCTTACGATGAACATCGAACTCAGACACATCGATAAACTCATCAAACCCCAGGTATTCATAAGCGGTATCACGCTGCCAAGCGCTGCGCTGGCCAGGATGGATAGCCGTGCACGTATAACCATATGTATCTTTCAGCAGCGAGACCAGGGAGGTCTGTTCATGATCGACATACTGCTGATAAGGCTTGCTGCCCGTGGGAAGGAACGCCGTAGTGTTCCCCGTAAGGAACTCGTATTCACTGTTGCAGGTATTCCCGCCGTATACAGAGGAATAGGCCGTGCCCCACACCACTTCGCCGGACTGCTGCAAAGAATGGAAAAAGGAAAGGTTATCCGGTTCGAGGGTGATGTTTCCTTCCCCCACAGTCCCCATGTCCGTAAAGGACTCGTTCATCACCGCGATAATGGTGGGAAGCTGTTCCGGTTCGCCCACCGGCTCGGGCTTCTCGATCTCAGAAGCTTCCTCTGAGACCTCTTTCACTTCCGCGTTGGAATAGCCTTCCGGCTTGTCTACCATCAAAAATTGGATATTCGCGAAAAAGCCTGCCGTGATGCCGGTGATCTCAGAGCTGGTCTTTTGGTTCCAAGCCCACACGGAAACGCCCATACTGGCCATCACGTTCATGGGGAACAGCATGACAAACAGCATGGAAGCCACACCCAAAGAGACACACCGCTCCACCAAGCAGAAGGTTTTGCCCGGCTTTTCCCGGGTATCCAGCTTCACACAAAGAGCGACCGCCAGCAGAAATCCCATAGCCGCCACAGTCATGATGGGAGTTGGCTTATATGTATACCCACCCGAAACCGTCAGAGCTGTGCCAAAGCTTTGGATATCCCAAGGCAAAATAGGCTGCCCCCGGAACTGCACCACAAAATAGTTGGCGATGCCAAATATCAAGAAGGCCAATCCCCCTGTCAGGGCCGTTACCCACACACGGCGGCAAACCGCATAGATCAGGGCAAATACCATCAAATAGCAAAGATAATTGGCCATGCTCGTCCAGAAAGAGAAGTCCGCTATTCTGGTGGAATTGATATAGTCCACTGCCGCAAAAGCGCCTAAAGGCAGAAGCAACAGCAATGACCAACTCAAAATCCTTCCCACCCAAACGGGAAGCTTCACTTCCAAAAGGCACACGCAAGCCGTGACCAACGAGAGAACCCAAAATCCCACACTATAACCGACAAAAGCTCCCAACTCCAAGTCGGGCTCTTCCGCTGTCAGATAGAGGACCAGTTCCCAAACAAAAAAGGCCACCGCGCAAAACAGCACCGTCGAAGCGGCCACGAGATTCCACTTGCTAAACTTAAATTTCAGCTGAAATGCCAGCGTTTTTTCCAACGCGGCTTCTCCCAATGGAGAATCGTTCATTTTTTTCTTGTCATTTCCCATAGTTAGAAAAATCCGCTTCCTTCCGCGAAAATTTCCCCACAGCTCCTTACAAGCGTTTTCCTCCGTTACGCCTTGCCCTGCTTCCAGCGGAGAATAGCGTCCGCGATACGGGCGCTGGCTTCCCCGTCTCCATAGGGATTGCTGGCATGGCTCATTCTGGCGTATTCCGCCTCATCGGTGAAAAGCTCACGCACTAGGGTATAAATCGTTTCTTCTTCTGTACCGGCCAATTTCAGCGTTCCCGCGGCAATGCCCTCGGGCCGTTCCGTAGTATCCCGCAGAACAATGACCGGCTTGCCCAGCGAAGGGGCTTCCTCTTGGATGCCGCCGCTGTCGGTCAAAATCAAGTAGGACCGCGCCAGCAGATTGTGGAACTCAATGACCTCCAAGGGTTCTACAAGCCGCACACGGTCGCAGCCGCCGAATTCTTCCTCCGCCGCCTTTTGGACCAGTGGGTTCAAATGGACTGGATACACCACTTTCACGTCGGGGAATTCCTCTACAACCCGCCGGATAGCACGGAACATCCGGTGCATGGGTTCGCCCAGGTTTTCCCGGCGATGGGCAGTGAGAACGATCAGCCGGGAGCCTTGGGCCCATTCCAGCAGCTCGTCGGAATAATCCTGGCGCACGGTGGTTTTCAAGGCGTCAATGGCTGTGTTTCCTGTAACCACAATCGTCTCGGGGCGCTTGCCTTCCCGCAGCAGATTTTGCCGGCTGCCTTCTGTGGGGGCGAAATGCAAATCCGCCACACATCCCACGAACTGCCGGTTCATCTCCTCCGGAAATGGGGAGTATTTGTTATATGTACGCAGACCAGCTTCCACATGGCCCACGGCTACCTGGCCGTAATAGGCCGCCAAAGCCCCAGCGAAAGTGGTGGTGGTATCCCCGTGGACCAGCACCATGTCCGGCCGCTCCTTCTGGATCACACCTTCCAGCCCTTTCAGGACCCGGGCCGTGATATCCGACAGCGTTTGCCCCGGCTTCATAATGTCCAAGTCGTAATCGGGGGTAATGTCAAAAGCGTCCAGCACTTGGTCCAGCATCTGGCGGTGCTGGGCGGTCACGCACACCAGGCTTTCAAATTCCTCCCTTTGGGCCAGTTCCTTGACTAAAGGCGCCATTTTAATGGTCTCCGGTCGGGTTCCGAACACAGACATGACCTTGATCTTTTCCACGGTATCCAATCCTTCCCGTAAACTATATTCAGAATTTCTCAAATTCTTGTCAACAAACATCTTACAAATATCTAACAGGGCTATGGCTTTCCGACAGGGCTTTTGGCTTCCCGCCGGACTTGGCCCAAAAATTTCACATTGTTGCGGTAGAAGCGTCCCAACCGAGAGGGCTCCCGCAGGATACGGTACAGCCATTCCGTGTTGGTGTGCACGAAAAAGGCGGGGGCGCGGCGCTTGCTGCCGCTGAGCACGTCGAACGAGCCCCCCACCCCAATGAACACTCCTTTTTGAAACTCCTCCAGATGCCGGGCGATCAGCAACTCCTGGGCGGGCACGCCCAACGCTACCAGCACCAGATCCGGCTGAGCTTTGACAATCTCCTCAAAATCGGCGTCCTTATCTTTGCCATAACCGTTTTTATAGGCCACCGTCATTTGGGGATATTGCCCTTTCAACTTCCCAGCCAGGGCACAGACCACTTCTTCTTTGGCCCCCAGCAGATAGACGCTCTTCCCTTGCTGGCCCGCCAGCTTCAAAAGCTGCTCCGCCAAGTCCACGCCGGTAATGCGTTCCTTTGCCGGAAACCCCAGCAGGTTCATGGCTTTCACCACGCTGATTCCGTCCGGCACCACAGCGGTGGATTCCTCCCGCAGCATCTTATCGATCGCCGGGTCCTCCCCGGCGTGCATCAAAATTTCAGGGTTTGCTGTGATGACGAACAGCCGCTTTCCTTCCAGCATGGCCTTCCCCGCCACACCGCAGAATTCTTCCGCCGTACCCGGGAACACCCGCTTTACATATTCTCTGATGGCCATCGGCTCACCCTTTCTTTCCTTTTTCAGCGCCCCGCTTTTTCGCAGCGGCGGCTTTCCGGTTCCGCTCCCGGTCCTCGTCAAAGTCAAACAGCTGCTCCGTACCAAAGGCCTCTGTGCTTTCCGAAGCCTTCAAAAATACGGTGATGGTTTGGAAAATCAGTTTCACATCCTGCCAAATGCTGTAATTTTCAATATACATCAAATCCATGACAAGTTTATCCTTGGGAGAAGTATTATACTTGCCGCTGATCTGCGCCAGGCCCGTAAGCCCCGCTTTCATCCGCAGGCGGTAAGAGAACTCCGGCAGCTCTTCCGTGTATTTCTCCACGTTTTCCAGCATTTCCGGCCGGGGACCTACCACGGTCATATCGCCCTTTAAAATGTTCAAAAGCTGGGGCAGCTCGTCCACCCGGAACTTCCGAAGATACTTGCCCACTTTGGTGATCCGGTCGTCGTTTTCCGTCACCGACTTGTGAATGGAGTTTTCCTCTTTCATGGTGCGGAACTTATACACCTCAAACACCCGGCCATATTTGGTCAGCCGCTTTTGTTTGTAAAATACATGGCCCCCGTCCTCCGCTTTGATGGCGATGGCGCAAGCCAGCATCACAGGGCTGGCGATCACAAGGCCCACAATGGAAATGAACAAGTCTATCAGCCGTTTGGCAATGCGCTGTTCCATGGTCAGGTCCTTGGCGGTGTACATCACCAGGGATTTATCATCCAGCGTCACGTATTTGGCGCCCTGGCTCACCACATCGATCATCTCGAAATTATAATAGATATTCTTTTGCTTTTGATAACAGAAATCGATCAGCTGGTTGCGCTCTTTGATCGGCACATCATATAGGAACACCGTATCGTTGCGGGCAATTACGTCCAACACGTTAGGTGCGTCATAGCGGATGATCTCATCCAGTTCATACTGCTTGCGGAAACGGTCGATCTTGGGGATGATATGCCCCAGGCTCTGCCGGGAAGAGGAAATGACGCAGCACCGTTCCGGCGGCGCCAAAGAGAAATAGATATAGTTGCCGAAATAGGCGAAAAACACGATCACTATCAGCTGGAGCACGATCACCAGCAAAAGGCGCTCCGGCGTTTCATAGACAAAATGGGCGTTGTTCTTCTCGCTGGTGTTCATGATGGACAGCTGCAAATGGGTCACCAGGTCGGTGATGATGGTGGCCAGCGCCATAGAATGAACAATGGGACGGCTCTTCTGCGTACCAATAGCATAACCGCCATAAACGGACATGAGCGCCACGCCCAGCACCACAAAGGTGACCATGGTAACACCGGTCGTCCGGGAAAGGTTGAACAGCCAAGGGTTGTTGATGCCAAAAATACCAAAGAAAATGCCAAACAGAGATGCGAACAGCGCAAGCTTTAAAACAAAGACAATGGTCCGCTTCAGCTTTTTGATGGTGTGCATGACAATACCGTCCTTATAGATACGAGCGATGCATTTGACCACCCGCAAATAATCATAGTTATAGGGTATTATATCACAGTGCTTTCAAAAAAGCAAAGATTGAGGAAAAAACTGTCTTCTCAATAAATTTTTCTTCAAAATCGCCCGTTTATTAACCAACATCCAACATGTAATTGATGGATGTAGTACAAAACAAAAGGGCTTGGACAAGTTTTGTCCAAGCCCTTTTTAAGGGGAAACTTATTTTTTTGTAAAAGTCTCAGCAGCCTGTTTGAGCGTTTCGATAATCTCGATATGCTGGGGGCAATGGGCCTCGCAGGCGCCGCACTGGATGCAGTCCCCCGCCTTGCCGCCCTCTTTGGTGGCGTTGTCATAAGCGTTTTGGGACGCAACCAAATTATTGTAAAGGGTGCGGTCGTTCATAGCTTTGAACACCCCAGGGATATTGATCTTCTGAGGACATCCGTCCACACAATATTTGCAAGCGGTGCAGGGAATGGTGGGCAGGCTGTTCAAGATATCCACGACCTTCTGCACAGTGGCTTTCTCAGAATCGTTCAGCGGCTGGAAGTTCTCCATATAGGATACGTTATCGTTGAGCTGCTCTTCCGTGGACATGCCGGACAGCACGGTAATGATGCCATCCAGAGAAGCGCAGTAACGGATAGCCCAAGAAGGCACAGACAATTTCGGCTCAGCCGATTTGAACACTTCCTGCACCTGGGGAGGCATAATCGCCAGAGAACCGCCCCGCACAGGCTCCATAATGATCACGGGCTTGTTGTATTTCCGGGCCACTTCGTAGCATTTCCGAGACTGGACGCTTTCGCTTTCCCAGTCTACGTAGTTGATCTGCAACTGGACAAACTCCATTTCCGGATGGGCTTTCAAGATGTTCTCCAAGGCCTCGGCAGTATCGTGGAAGGAAAAACCGATATGCTTAACACGACCTTCGGCTTTCAGCTTTTTCACAAAGTCCCAGGCACCCAGCTCATCCGCTTTCCGCACCCGCTCAGTGTCCATGGCGTGGAGCAGATAGAAATCGTAATATTCCAAACCGGCCCGGTCCAGAGACTCCTGGAAAACCTTCTCCATTTCAGAGGCCTCTTTCAAGTCCCACAAAGGCAGCTTTGTAGCGCACTGGAAGCTGTCACGGGGATAGCGGTCCACTACAGCTTCTTTCAAAGCCACTTCGGATTTGCCGCCAATATACACATACGCGGTGTCAAAATAGGTGAAACCCTTTGCCATAAAAGTATCCACCATACGTTTTGTCTGTTCCATGTCGATCTCTTCGCCGATCATGGGCAGACGCATCAGGCCAAATCCCAGCTTTTTGATGTTCTCGCCCAAATATTTTTCTGCCATATCTTTGTTTCCTCCTCGCCCAACCGGGCATTTTTCCGATTTGTTATCTATTATAAAGGTTAAAGCGCACTCGAAGTCAAGAGGGTTTCCCGTTTTTTATGTTTTCTTCCACCGCCGCGCCCATACGCACTACCGCTGGCTTGTCTTTCGCGCGTCCATTTGCCCGCCATGACTTCCACCAGCTGAAAAGCCATTCCGCCCCGGCGCCAGCCAGCAGAAACACCACAGGCATCAAGAAATACCGGTACCTGGCCTGAACTTCGATCAGCAAATGCACCGAGTAATAGCCGCACAATAAAAATCCCAACATGACTGGGAGACTGGCCCCGTCCTGGACGCCTTTCCGAAAATAAAACGCCAAAGCCCAGGCTGCTAAAGCGAACGCCAACACAAACACGCCACGGTCAAAATAGTTGAGGCTGTTCAAACACTGTGACAAGGTGATCCCGCCCAGTATCCCGGCGTTGCCGTCCAAGTGGCCGAACCCCCAGTAAAGGTATTCCAAAGACCCCCACATGGTCTGGCTCTTTTTCCAGAACAGTTCTAAAAAGCCGGCAAAACCCAATGAGGAGATCCGTTCTTTCACCACTTCCGCCATCTCCGGGCCAGCTTGCCCCCTAGGGAGCAGATAATAAGCGTTATAATCCCCTTGGTTCCAGGCCCCGCCGCTTGCCAGATTAAAGCCCAGCACAAATTTCCACATAGGCAGGTTGTTGCTCAGCCCTTCAGGGTTCAATCCCGAAGTCCGCACCAGCCAGGAAAAGAACTCGGATGAAATGAAATAGACCACTGCCGCCGCCAGCAGGAGCCCACCCGCCCGCAGCACTCCCTGGCCTTTCCAACGGCACATGCGCACCACTGCCCAGCACAGCAGGGCCAAAACGATCACCACACCCAAGGGACGCATCACGTTCCCCACGGAAAGGCTCAGGCCGGCCAGCATACCTTCGGCGAAAGTAAGTTTCTTTTTCCGAACCAGCAGCCAAAAGCCCAAATAATAGAAAAACGTGGCGATATGCTGGTTGGTCAGCACCGCCGCCAGGAAATAAGGCGCCGGATACAAGGCGTACAGCAAGGATACCGTCATAGCTGTGGTCTCAGAGAGAAACCTCTTGGCGATCCCATACACGAGGCAGCCTGTCCCGGCCATCCACAAAGCGTTTAAAAGCTGTAACGGCAAAAGATTTTCCCCAAACAGCCGGATCACCCCCGCCTCATACGCCACGAAGCCCGTTTGATACGCCCAGTTGTAAAAATACTCATTTTGCAGGTATTCCCGGCTGCCCTTGGCAATTTGGCAGGCCGCTTCATACATGGTCTGAAAATCCTGCACCGGCTGGGCTCCGAAAATCAAGATGACGCCCAGCGCGATAAGAAACCGCAAAGAAAACAGCGCTATGGGAAAAGCTGGAAATGGCCGCAGGAAACGAAGCCCCGCCACTGTTAAAGCGCCCATGCCCCCCAGCCCCAGAAAGAACAAAGCAGCATATGCGCCGCCCTGGCAAGCGGTAAGCGTGGCTTGGACTACTACGATCAAAGCGAACAACACGCCAAAACCAAAGCAGAGTTTTTCTCCCAGCCAGCCGATCTTCTTCCACACAGGGCATCCTTCCTTTCTTTCCAAAAGCTTACAAGGGGCGCAGCATTTTAAAACCCGGCAGGTTCCGCAGCACGGTGAACAGAATCCCCACCGCCAGCACAGCCGCCAACGCGATCTTTATCCCTTTTCGTTTCCACAAAGGCTTTTTTTCCAAAACATAACACACCGCTTCTCCCGCCAGATAAACCACCGCTAACGGAGCAACCACAAACATATAAGGGTTTTGCCGGAACGCTTCCCCCACCCGGCCGTGCAGCAATTCTTCCACCATGCGGGTAAAACCACAGGCCCCACAGTAATGACCTGTGGTTTTCAAAATCAAACAGGGAGGCCGCAAAGCAACCAACAGCCCCGCCGCCAAACATAGCGCCAAAACCGCCACCGCTACCTGCGCTGCCCGTTTTTTCTTTCCATTCCCCACAGCTTGGCCTCCTTTTGCAAATGTCACCACTGCGGCATACCTATAGCAAAAAACGGGCCCGGAGGCCCGTTCCGTTTATTTTTTGATATAAGCCAGCCCTACGGCGCCAGGACCGGTATGAGTGCCCACAATGCTTCCAATAGAAAAAACATGAATCTCCCGCTTTTTCAGCAGGTCCTCCATGTAACCTTCAAAAGCCTTACAGTTTTCAGGCACATTGGCGTGGCCCAATGTCACGCAGTAATCCGCGGAGATAGGTTCCTTCTCCACACATTTGCGGATAGCCGCGAAGGCCGCTTTCTTTCCACGGGCTTTGCCCACTACTTCCACCAGGCCGTCCTTCAACGTGATAATGGGGCAGATCCCTAAAATGCTGGCCACTAAAGCGCTGGTAGCCGAAAGCCGTCCGCCCATTTTCAAATATTTCAAGTCCTCAATCATGGCAAACAAACGGATGCGTGGGATCAGCTCTTCGATCTTTGTAACGATCTCAGCTCCTGTCATGCCGGCGTCCCGCATTTTCACAGCTTCTTCCACCAGCAGTCCCAAAGCGAAGGTCACGTTCAACGTATCCGGCAGCAGAATATTATCCGCGCCCAAAATGTTCTTCGCTACCCGGGCGGATTGCAGGGTACCGCTCATCTTGGAAGAGATGAACAAACATACCACATCGTCGCCGCTTTCCTTATAGAGCTGGAAGATCTTCTCGAACTGGGCCGGGGTGATCTGGGCCGTCTTGGGAAGTTCCTGAACGGTGGCCAGTTTCTCATAGAATTCCTCATTTGTAATGTCCAGGTTGGCACGGTAGCTTTCTTCCCCAAAATTCACAGTGATGGGCAAAAGCTCCACGCCCAGTTCCGCGCACCGCTCTAAGCTGATATCACAAGAACTGTCGGTCACGATCTTAACCATATGTTCCCCACTCTTTCTCAAAACATGGATTCCGTCGTTTCAAAACGTTTGCCCCAGGGCACTTCCCCGGCCGAACGTTTTCATCATTGTATCACATCCTCCCCACAGGGTCAATATTTCCGGCTGTAATACAACCAGCATCCAGCCCTCACCGCAAGGTACGCCCACAAGGTATAATACAACGTATTGAATACCGCCATGTTATAAAAACTGGACACAAACACCGCTACCATCAGCCCAGCGAAAATCAGGTTCCCAGAAAGCTTTGCGGCTTTCTCCCCCACCAGGATGCGCCGCTCATCTTTCTGCCGGCGGCTGTCCGCTTCCAGCTTATCGGGATCACGCAACTTTTTACAGTTGATCATCAGCCGGACGATCAAGTATAACCAGAAGCCAAAAAACAAAACGCTCTGCATCGATCTTGCCTGGTCGGTCATGGTGCGGGGATCTGGAAAAATATCATCCCAAAAAACGCCCAGCACTACATCGAAAATCAACATTAACACAATGCCAATACGCAGCCAGATATTTTCCCTTTTAATGCGTTCCCGATATTCTTCCACTGTGCACCTCTCCCTCCAGCTCTGAAAAATCGAATACTTCTTCAATGGTCAATCCAAAATAGCGGGCGATTTTAAACGCCAAGGGCAGCGACGCCGTATACCTTCCCACCTCTATAGAAGTGATGGTCTGCCGGGTGGTGCCCACCGCCCGGGCCAGTTCTTCCTGGGAAAGCTTACGCTCCCGGCGCAGTTCTGGTATCCTGGTCTTTATAACGACGCCCCCTTTCCATTTGATAAGTTTACTTTGCAATTTTAGTATAGTTTGCTTTGCAAAAAGTGTCAAGCAAACTTTGCAAAAAAATTTCTTACCCTTCCTATAAACGCAAAAAGACCCCGGCGAACCGGGGTCTTAAAAAGCGCTATATTTACTTATTCTCCTGATCGCCCACATTCATGGGATACTTCCGCATGTAGGAAAGCAACTCATCCACAGTGGTGAAGGCCAGACCTGTAACGGTATCCGCTGCGCCATAATAAATGGCGATGCGGCCGGTCTCGGGGTCGGTCAGAGTGGCGCAGGGGAAGGTGACGTTGGGCACATCACCGGTGAGCTCATACTGCTCTTCAGGCCCAAACACATAGAAGTTGCCCCGCTCTTTTACGATCCAAGGACGGTCGATATCCAGCAGCGCCACGCCGAAGCGGTACACAAAGCCGTTGCAGGAGTTGAGCACGCCGTGATAAATCATCAGCCAGCCCTCGTCGGTCTCGATGGGGGTGGGGCCAGGGCCTACTTTCTTGGACTGCCAACCATCAGCAGTGCCAAACACAAAGCGATGTTTGCCCCAATAAGTCATATCCGGGCTCTCGCTGTAGAAAATATCGCCAAAGGGAGTATGGCCGGTGTCGCTGGGACGGCTGACCATGGCGAATTTCCCGCCGATCTTCCGGGGGAACAGCACGCCGTTGCGGTTGTAGGGCAAAAACGCGTTCTCCAGCTGATAGAAGGTCTTGAAATCGTAGGTATAGCCGATGCCGATGGTGGGGCCGTGATAGCCGTTGCACCAGGTGATATAATACCGGTCCTCGATGAAGCACACGCGAGGATCATAACGATACTCTTTGCGGGTCACATCTTTCTCGCCCTCAAAGACTATGGGGTCGTGGTTGATCTCCCAGTTGATGCCGTCCTTGGAAAAACCAGCGAAAATATCCATCTCCACACCGCGGTTGTCGCAGCGGAACACACCAGCATAGCCATCTTTATAAACCACTACTGCGGAATTGAAAATGCTGTTGGAGGTGGGGATAGCGTCTCTCTTGATAATGGGGTTGCCGTCATAACGCCACACGGGCTTATCGAAACCCTGGGGCTTATCCTGCCAGGGCATATTGGGCAGAGCGGGCCTGCCGATAATCTTAGCCATAATGCATGTGCTCCTTCTCAAAAATGTAATTTGTTAAAAAATATTTATTCTCTTCAGGAAACCGGATATTCGGTTCCCGAATGCGGTTCTATTATATCATCTCCTTTGAAAAAGAAAAGAGTCAATCTTCCATTCAGAAAAAATTTTTCTGAAACGCTCCAATCACCAGATGATTTGCAAAAAAAAACGGGAACGTGTATAATGACAGCACAACTATCGCCAAAAGGAAAGCAGGGTGCAGATATGCCAAAAGCAACCGTAATCGTACCGGTTTATAATGTGGAAAATTATCTTGTCAAATGCGTGGAATCCGTACTGGCCCAAACAGAACAAGACTTCGAGCTGCTGCTCGTGGATGACGGCTCTACCGACGGCAGCGGGAATCTCTGCGACAAACTGGCGCGAAAGGATTCCCGCATCCAAGTGATCCACCAGCGCAACCAGGGTTTGGGAGGCGCCCGGAACACCGGTATCCAGGCGGCTTCGGGGGACTGGCTTCTGCTGGTTGACAGCGATGACTGGATCGAGCCTCAAACCTTGGAAAAGACTCTGGAAGCCGGCCTGCGGGAAGAAGCGGACCTGGTGATGTTCGGATTCCGCTCTGTGGACGAGAAGGGCAATACCCTGCAAACCTTTTTAGAGGACGCCCCAAAAGACCAAGGCGTCACTTTGTCCCAGCATCCCGAATTGCTTTTGACAGCGCCTTCCGCCTGCTGCCGGCTTTACCGCAGGGAACTGTTCACCCGCACAGGGGTGTTGTTCCCACCCCGGGTGTGGTATGAAGACATGCGCACCACGCCGAAACTTCTAGCCCAGGCCCGCCAAGTGGTGTTCCTGGATTTTGTGGGGTACAACTACCTGAGCCGGACAGGCTCCATCACAAAAAACCAAAACGCAGACCGGAACCGGGAGATTCTGCTGGCCTTCGACGACCTGTTTTCCTATTTTAAAGAACAGGGCCTTTTCGAGAAATACCGCCAGGAATTCTGCTATCTAACGCTGTTTCACGCGTATCTCACCGCTTCGGTGCGGGTTCTGCTCATCGACCGGAAGCATCCTCTTCTCAAAGAATTCCGGAGTTATTTGGAAAAGTGGTTCCCAGATTACCGCCAGTGCAAATATCTGCCCCGCTTAAGCAGGAACCACAAGCTTCTCTTATCACTTTTGGAAAAACGCTGGTACGCCCTGGTGGCTTTGCTTTTTAAATTGAAAGGCCATTTGGGCTGAAAGGAGACGTTATGGGTCTAAGACAAAAATGGAATGACCGCCGTCGGGGTGGTCTTTTGGAAAACACCGTGATGCTCTACATCCTGCAATTTTCAAACATGGCTTTGGGGCTTCTGACCCAGGGATATCAAATGCGGGTGCTGGGCTTGGACCGTATCGGCGTGCTTGGCGCGGCCCAATACGCCACCAATTTTTTCCAGATCCTTATTGATTTTGGCTTTATCTATTCCGCTACCGCCAAAATCTCCCGCCACCGTGAGGACAAAGACCTGCTTTCTAAGATACTCACCTGCGTGATCATTTCAAAAGCGTTGTTTATGGCTCTTTCTTTCCTCATCCTTTTCCTATTTATCGCCCCCTCTCTGCCCGACATGGGCCAGGTTATGGTCTACGCTTTTTATCTCATCTCCGTGTGCACCTACGCCCTCTTGCCCGACTTTATGTACCGGGGCCTGGAACAGATGTCCACTATCACCGTCCGGGCGGTAGCTATCAAATTCTTCGCCACCATGATGATTTTCGTCTTTGTTCACCAGCCCGACGATTACTATATGGTGCCGCTGTTCACCGCCATCGGCAACGTGGGCGCTATCGTGTTTGTTTACTGGCATTTGTTCTGCAAAGTGGGCATCCGGTTCCGCCGGGTCTCTTGGCGGGAAATCTGGACGGAGCTGAAAGCTTCCTCTCAATTTTTCCTTTCCAAAGTGGCTGCTTCCATCAACTCCAATTTAAACGGTATCCTTTTGAACAATGTGGCTGGTCCCACCGCTACGGGCCTTTACACCAACGCCGACAAGATCATCGGCGCGGCCCGCAGCGGCATGTCTCCCATTGCCGACAGCCTTTACCCCCACATGATGAAGCACCGCAATTTCAGCCTGATTAAAAAGGCCATGCTGCTGGTGTATCCCATCATTCTTTTAGGCTGCGCGTTTGTGTTCGTGTTTGCCGAGCCTCTGCTGGTATTGTGGCTGGGCAAAGAAGGCTCCCAAGTCGTGCTGCCCCTGCGCCTGCTCATTCCCGTGGCGGTGTTCTCCTTTCCCAACTATGTGCTGGGCTATCCCACCTTGGGCGCTATGGGCTTGGCAAAATACGCCAATATCTCGGTGGTGTTCGGCACGGTGGTCTACCTGCTGGGCGCTGGAATCATTTGGCTTGTATGGGGTATCAACCTCGTGACCCTCTGCGTACTCACAACGGTCACGGAAGGTTCCATCTTGGCGTTCCGGCTGGTGGTCATCGTAAAAAACCGCAACCTCATGCGCCAGCCTGCGCCTCAAAACAACATGAAAAGCACAAAATGACCCTTAAAAAGCACTTTCCGCAAATGGATTTCCATTGCAAAAGCATCAAAAAATGGCTATAATAAATTTAGTTCTTACAGCAAGCTCGTTTCAGAAAGGACTTTCTTTATGAAGCAAGACGCTTTTTCCGCAGGGGTAGAACCCGGCGGCCTTTGGAATAAAAACGATATCCGCATTTTGCTTTGCTATATTCTATCCAGTGTAGGCGCTCCTTTGGCCCGGCAGGACTTGACCCGCATCATCCAGGAAAAGGGGTTGGCCAATTATTTCGAGGTGGAAGACGCCTTAGCGTCGCTGCTGGCCCAAGGGAACATTTCCCAGGACGGGGACGGCTATTACACCGTTACCGCCGCCGGGAAGGAAATTGCCAACAGCCTGGATGCCACCCTGCCGTTATCTGTGCGGGATAAAGCCTTGGAAGCCGCGTTCACTATGCTGTCCAAAGCCCGGGCCCAGCGGGAAAACCGTGTGGACATCCAGCAGACAGAACGGGGAGTGCAAATCACCTGCCATATCTCCGGCGGGGAAATGGAGCTGATGGCAGTTTCATTGTATGTGCCCGACAAAGCACAGGCTGAGATGGTCAAAGACAGGTTCCATAAAGACCCGCAAGGGTTTTATCAGCTCGTGCTGGCCGCTCTCACCGGAGACACCAGCTTAGCTAAGGAATTTTTCCGGGAACATGGATAGGCTTTCTTGAAAGAGCCTGCTGCCACCCATATGAACGAAGGGAGGTTCACGTTTTATGGAGAACCACATTTCGTCGAAGAAATCTGACTGCCCTATGAGAGAACGGTTCACAAAGCTGCAACGTCCTATTGTCTCCTTGTGTGTCCTTCTGGCTCTGCTCTTTCTCTTTGCTTTTCTGGGGGATGATATTATTTCGGCGGTGCAGCTTACCCCTATTCCTCAAGGTGGTTCTGTGCTTTTGCTGGAGGAATGGAACACGTTATGTGTGTTCGCCTATTCCGGCGAACAATCTGGAAGCGGCACTCTCTTGGCGTTAGACCGAACTACGGGCCGGATTCTCTCTCAAAAAACATTTTCAGAAAGTGACCTTGTCTGGGTTGGACTGCGGGGAAACAGCCTGTTTGTTGTGGAAGACCGCGGTCAAGCTGCTTGTCTTACCCAGCTGTCCCTTCCCAGTTTAGAAACGGAAACTACCCGGCCCTTACCCGTGGCGGTGGATGACTTGACGTTATTCGACTGCGACGGGGAGGGCCGTTTTTATTTCGTCACATCCCAGCAGGAATATCCTCTTCAGGTCTCTCTCCCGGATGGAGAGGTGCAAGAAGTAAATTTGGAAGGCGTTACCGACATTTCATTTTTGGAGATCACGCCTAAAGGCACACTTTTTGCTGTCTGCGGTTCCCGCAGCTTTTGGGGACCTGCTTCCCATCCGGAAGCCTGGCAAAGCGCAAGTACTGTCTACACGCCTCTCCGATTATTGGGGGAATCTTATTTTATTGCCCAACCTTTTGGGATTATTCTCCACTATGAAACAGGCGATTTTGAAG
The DNA here is from genome assembly GCA_904419785.1 of uncultured Neglectibacter sp. GTDB lineage: Bacteria > Bacillota > Clostridia > Oscillospirales > Acutalibacteraceae > Acutalibacter. The sequence goes on along the minus strand of CAJFSY010000002.1, from coordinate 3,359 downwards.
AGTTGGGTTCTATTACTATGCCTTCAAGCCCTCTTCTCTGCGCCATGGACAGGGAAGATCATTTGCTTTATGCTGAATCGGAAAACCTTTTACGATGCTCCACTGTTTCCGGAGAACCGGTTGGTTCCGTTTCACCTCAAGGAACTTTATCTGCTATATGCGGCAGCGGAGCTATCACAGAAAAAGAAGGATATTATTGGTTCACGCCTATACAATTTTATGAAGAACCCTCTACGCCCACGCCAACACCTACACCCACTCCTACCCCTACTCCAAGCCCGGAACCGTCTCTTTCTCCAGAACCTACCCCATCTTTCACACCTAGTCCCAGCCCTGTTCCTTCCCCCAGCTCTGAACCGTCACCCTCTCCCAGTCTGCCGCCTACTCCCGAAGGTATCACACAAGAAGGAAACTGGCTTGTCATGTCTGAGAATGTTACTATCGCGGAACTATTGGCCTATTTTGCTCCCGACGCAGTACACATCTACTGGCCGGATGGCACAGAAGTCACCTCGGGGCATTTAGCCACCGGAATGACCGTGGAAACATATACATTGGTGGTTCTAGGGGATTGCGACGGCAGCGGTACGGTTTCGCAGCAAGATGTGCGCCACGCTCAAGAACTGCTTTTAGAGGATGCAAAATCCGAAGATCCTTACCGCCGGGCCGCCGATTTAGACGGGGACGGTTCCCTCACCACGATGGATACGGTATTCCTGAGCCAGCTGCTTGCATCGTAAAATTCTTACAAAACCGCCTTGAAAGCCCTGGACTTCTATGCTAAGATAAGCACGACAATTTTTTGGAAAGAGGTAGTTTGTATGCCCATTACCTTTGACGAACAACATCGTATCTTCAAACTGGATACGCCTTCCTTTACTTACGCCCTTATGATCTATCAGGAGAATTACCTCACGCACCTTTACTGCGGCGCCAGGATTCCTGATACCGACTTGTCCTATTTGATCTACCGGGGCCGCTTTTCCTCTTTGAGCCCCTATAACACCAAGGTGGACGACCCCTTCTTCTCCGCAGACATCACCCCTATGGAATATCCCACCAACGGCGCGGGAGATTTCCGAATTGCTGCCCTTTCGGTACGCAACGCAAACGGCGATGCGGTAACGGACATCCGGTATGTCTCCCACAAGATCTATGACGGGAAACCCGCCTTGCCCGGCCTGCCTGCCACCTTTGACCGGGACGGCAAAGCTCAAACGCTGGAAATCGAGGCGCTTGATACCGTCACCGGAGTAAAAGCCGTCTTGCTTTACACCATATTTGAAGATTATCCGGTGCTGGCCAGAAGCGTGCGGCTGGAAAATACCGGCAACGCCCCGGTCGTATTGGAACGGGCCTACAGCGCTTGCCTGGACCTTCCTACCATGGATATGGACATGGTCCATTTTTATGGCCGGTGGAACAAAGAAAACACCACAGTACGCCACCCCCTTCAGCACGGCATTCAGTCTATCCAATCCAAGCGCGGCATGACCGGCCCCAACCATAATCCCTTCCTGGCCCTGGCGAAATCTTCCGCAACGGAAGAAACTGGGGAAGTTTGGGGCATGAACCTGGTTTACAGCGGCAATTTCGCTTTCGATGTTGAAGTGGATACCCAAGGTTGTCCCAGGGTGCTCATGGGCATCAACCCCACGGATTTTCGCTGGCATTTAGAGCCCGGCGAAAGCTTCCAAAGCCCGGAAGCCGTGCTGGTATATTCCAATACCGGTTTGGGCGGCATGAGCCGTACGTTCCATCACTTCTATTTGGACCATCTGTGCCGCAGCCAGTGGACCAAGAAAAAGCGTCCTTTGCTCATCAACAGCTGGGAAGCCGCGTTCTTCGATTTTGACGATGACAAGCTGGTGGAGTTCGCCAAGGAAGCCAAAGAACTGGGCATTGAGATGCTCGTTATGGACGACGGCTGGTTCGGTGACCGCAACGATGACCACCGGGCCTTGGGCGACTGGTATGTCAACGAGAAAAAGCTCAAAGGCGGCCTGTCCCATTTGATCGAACGGGTCAACGCCCTGGGCGTAAAATTCGGCATCTGGTACGAGCCGGAAATGATCAACCCCGACAGCGATCTGTACCGTGCCCATCCCGATTGGGCTATCCGCGCCAAGGGACGGGAGCATTCCATTTCCCGTTACCAGTGCGTATTGGATATGACCCGCCAGGACGTACGGGACAATATTTTCCAGCAAATGTACGATGTGATTTCCAAAAACAACATCGAATACATCAAGTGGGACTGCAACCGGCACATTACCGAAGCTGCCAGCGCTGTTCTCCCGCCGGAACACCAGGGCGAGTTCTTCCACCGCTATGTACTGGGCGTTTACGACTTGATGGACCGGATCACAACGGCATTCCCCCATATTCTGCTGGAAAACTGTTCTTCCGGCGGCGGCCGCTTTGATCCCGGAATGCTGTACTTCTCTCCCCAGATCTGGGCCAGCGACAACACAGACCCCATCGAGCGCCTGACCATCCAGTTCGGCGCGTCCCTGTGCTACCCCATCCCATCCCTGGGCGCCCATGTGTCCGCCAATTCCCGGGCCAGCCTTAAAACCCGGGCCGCCGTGGCAATGTGCGGCACATTCGGCTATGAACTGGACCCCCGCAAGCTCACGGAAGAGGAGCGGGACATCGTGCGGAAACAAGTTGCCGATTATCACAAATATTACGATCTGATCCACTACGGCGATTTCTACAGGATCACTTCCCCCACGGAGAATCCTTTCCTCTGCGACTGGCAGTTTGTCAGCCAGGACAAGAAAGAAGTTTTGTTCACCCGCGTCGTCATGCGCCATCCCGAAAACATGTATTTGCCCCTGTGCCTTCCCGGTCTTGATCCGGAAAAGTTCTACACAGACGAGGAAACCGGCAAGGTTTATTCCGGCGCGCTGTTGATGCATGGCGGCTTGGATCTCTCTTCCTATGATTTCGGAGAAAACGGCGACGGCACCAGTATTGTAAAATATTTTGTTGCAAAATAAGGAAGATTTCATTTTGCAGTTGACATCCGCAAAAAACTCTGCTATAATAACAAAGCTGTCCACAATGGACAGCTGTTAAGACTCATTAGCTCAGTCGGTAGAGCACTTGACTTTTAATCAAGGTGTCCGGGGTTCGAATCCCCGATGGGTCACCATAAAATCAAAACGGTATAGATGCCACTGGCGAAAAGCCAGTGGCATCAACCGTTTCCGGGCTTTTTTCGCTCGGAAATTCACGAATGATTCCATAGATGCCAGTAAGCGTAAAATAGCGGAGGACACCTCAGGAAAGAGCAAGACTGCCATTTTTCACAAATGGCAGCCTTTATCTGCATATAGACTGGGCCGTTTCCT
>CAJFSY010000001.1:1173-455996 GCA_904419785.1 uncultured Neglectibacter sp. | reverse complement strand
TTGTTGTTCAAACAATACTGAACAGCAGATTCATACCAGGAGCCGGAGGGGATGTCGGTCATGTTGGATGCGCTGGCAGCAAAGGCATTCAGGGATACGGTCGCGGAGACAAGCAAAACGCAAGCCAGCGCGGCGGAAAACACGCGTTTTCCAAGGGACTTCATTTTTCATTACTCCTTTCTTTTGGCAAAACAAAAAAGTGCGTAACAGCAACTCGGCCATCACGTACTGAAACCATGTGGCAATTAAATCATAGCACAACCAATTAGAAAAATCAACAAAAGGAACCCAACAGCCATGTTTGACTTTGTAATACTATTTTAATATAATAAAATGCATAAATTAGTAGGATATTTACTTGTTCGAAAAGCCGCATGAACCTGGTACACCGCCCTGCGCCCAGAGTATAAGAATATACAAAAAAATCCGTCAGTAAAGGCTGAAATGAACTGCTTACGCAGGCCTTGACTGACAGATTTCCTTGTATGAATTGCTATCACGGGCGCAGGCCCAAAACGAAGGAGGTCATAGACATGGGCAAAAGCAAAAAATTTCATGCGAACGACAACAATTTAGCGATTGCTTATTATCGCTTTTCCAGCCACTCTCAAAATGATGCCAGCATTGATCAACAGCGAGAACTCGCCCACACATGGGCAGACACTCACGGATATAAAATCATCAAAGAATATGAGGACGCTGCAATCTCTGGCACAACCGAAGACCGCCCAGGTTTCCGGCAAATGCTTTCAGAAGTGGGTAAAATAAAACCCCATGTGCTGATCCTGTGGAAAACCGATCGTTTGGGCCGTGACAAATACATTCTCACCATGGCTAAAAAGACAATTCGGGATTCCGGCTGTGAAATTCGCATGGTCGCCGAATCGATTCCCACTAATGTACCGGAAGGAGTTCTGATAGAGGGATTCTTAGACTCCTTTGCAGAATATTACAGTATCCAGCTTTCTCAAAACATACAGCGGGGCATGAGATACAACGCCGAACACGCTCTTTACAATGGGCATAAACTTTTCGGCTATTCTGTGGATAAGGAAACAAAGAAATACATCACAGACCCAATCACCGCCCCCTTTGTTCAACGTATGTTTCAGGAATACGCCGACGGAAAGCCCATGCAAGCTATCTGCGATGATTTCAACGCCCAAGGGCTGCGCACCACTAGAGGGCAGAAATTTGGCGTGAAAACCATGGCTAAAATGCTGCAAAACCGTTCGTATGTTGGGGAGTATCACTATGCAGACATTGTAATTGAAGGCGGTATGCCTGCTCTGATTGATACAGAAACCTTCGAGAAAGCCCAAAGGAAATTATCTGAAAATAAGCGCATGGGCTCACAAAAGGCAAATGGTGTAAAAAAGGACAGATCCCCTCGCTATTGGCTCACAGGAAAGTTGTTTTGTGGGCATTGCGGACAACCTATGCATGGAGTTTCCGGTACCAGCAAGACCAAAAAGACATACTACTATTACTATTGTTCCTCTCAGCATGGCAAAAAAGGCGACGGAAAAAAATGTCCAATCCCCAGAGTACGAAAAGAGTACTTGGAAGGGATCGTTTTACGCCTTTTAAAATGGCTTTCAAATGACAGTGATTGTGTCTTGGATCTGGCGGCTGTGGTTGCCGATTACTATGAAAAGAACTATAAGGATACAGGTTACCTGGACGCCTTAGAAAAGCAGCGCAAGGAGACAGAACGCAATCTGGCAAACTTGCTGAAAGCCATCGAAAATGGCATCATCAGCGAAACAGTGACCAATCGTTTTGCCGAATTGGAACAAAAGAAAAAGTCGTTGGACGAAGCTATTCAAGCAGAAAATGTTCGTTTATCTGTGTTTGAAGAAAAACATAGCATTGGCGCATACTTTGAAAAATTCCTAAATGCAAACTTAGATGACCCAGATGTCCGGCAGATGGTATTTGAATACTTCGTCAGCAAAATAATCTATGACCGAGATACAATCACTATCCTTTCTTCCGAGCTTGATGAAGATTATTACGGGAGAGATTTTTCCTTTGAATGGGAAATATTGCAAGAAGACTTGAAAGCTGAAATGGAAGCTGACATGGAAGCCGGTCTAAATGGAAGCTGACATGGAAGCCGGTCTAATAAAGGACCCTTTTGTGGCAGGGGAAACAGTAGTCAAGAAGTTCTACTGCTTCCCCTTTGAGTCCACCAAATGGGTATTAAACAAACCTTATAGAAGTTCTATTTTCTATAAGTATTTGACCTTAATACCAACATAAAGAGGGGAGTGGTTTTCCAGATGTGGGGAAGCCACTCTTTTTTATTGATTCTTACGGTATAATGGTTTGAAGTTTTGTATATCCTAAAAGGCATTTTGTTGGAGGTATATATGACCCCAGGAGAATTGAACACGCTGCTTGCTAACCTGGCAGAAGCCTTGCGGAAAATAGGGATTCCTCTTTCCCGGGAAATACAGCCGCAGGTGGTGGTGAATACCCGTGCAAAACGGCGGCTGGGCTGCTGCATCCGAAAAAACGGTGTGTTTACTATAGAAGTTTCCAACGGTATTTTGGAAGATACATCATTGCTTCGGGCAACATTGGTTCATGAATTGCTCCATACTTGCTATGGCTGTCAGAACCACGGGGAACGCTGGAAGCATTACGCCGCTAAAGCTGGGGAAGCTTTGGGAATGGAGATCCAGCGGACCGTGCCGTTGGAAGGCTCCGCTCAACGGTTAAGGCAAGACTCGGTAAAATATTTGCTCCGGTGTCAGTCTTGTGGCGCGGTGATCCCCCGGCGGCGCATGTCGAAAGCAGTTAAGACGCCTGCCCGCTATCGCTGTTCCTGTGGAGGAAAATTAGAGCGTATTCAATAAAACATCATAAAAAGAGCGGCCTCTCATGAGGTCGCTTTTCTCTTTGCGGGTTGTTTATTTCCAGTGAACCAGCTTGCGAAATTCGTCTGCTGTTGTATGGGAACGGTACAGCTGAGGAGTCTCGGCCACATCTTCTCCTAAATAGTAGAAATCCACAAATTCCCCGTTTACGTCTACTACTGCCGCGGAATGTTTTCCATTGTCCTGCAGTTCCAGAAAATAGTCAGGATAGTAGGCGAACAGCGAAAAATCTTTGTCCAGTGGGTCGGCTTCTTCCAACACTTGGGCGAAAGCCGCCAAGCGTTCTTCCTTTTCAGCAGTGCTGGCGTTTACATGGAGTAACTTTACGTGCTCACCATATCCCTGGGAAAGATCCAACGTGAGAGAGTCCGGCTGGGAACATCCGGTACAAAAAGCGCACAAAGCGGTGGCAAGCAACAAAGAAATGGCTTTTTTCATGATAGTGCTCCTTTTCACGGGAGAGTTTCTCTTATTCTACCCGGTTTCGAGGAAAAAGTCAAACAGTGATGCCGAAAAGCTTTTCCGCGTTTTTATAAGCGATCTGTTCCCGTTCGGAACCAGTCAGCCCAGCGGCGTCTAAAAGCGCCTTTTCAGCGGGAAGAGTGCTCCAGGGGCAATCTGTGGCGAATAATACTTTGTCGGTGCCGTGCAAGTGGACCAGTTCTTCAAATTCTTTGGGATTGAGAAAATGAGAAGCAAAAGCCGTATCAAAATAGACGTTTTTCTTTCCGGCTAAATGCTTTGCCGCTTCTTGAGGCATGTCCATGCCGCCCATGTGGGCTGCTATGATGGTCAGCTTTGGGAATAAATCCGCGATCTTCCCTAAGACATCCGGCGGGCAATGCACCAGATTGGGGGAGTAAGGGTCCCGGCCGGTATGGAAAGCGAGGACCATACCAAGTTTTTCAGCCTCAGCGTAAATGGGCATTGCGGCTTCGTCGCCAATGAAGAATTCCTGATAATCAGGGTGAAGTTTTAACCCATAGAGCCCCATTTCTTTGACTCGATGGATCTCTTCCACAGCGTTTTCCGCAAAGGGATACACGCTGCCAAAGCAATAAATGTTATCGTGTTGAGATTCCTTGGCAAAGTTGTTTACCGAAGTCTGCTGATGGGCGTTTGTGGTGATGTGCAGAGCCATGCCGCCAACGCATCCCCAGTCTTCTAAGTTTTTCAAGGTGCCGGCTCGTGTGCCGTCGCTATAGTAGGGACAGTGGCAAATATCATGGAGATGGGGAAGGGCCTTTCCTGCCAGCTTATCCGGAAAAAAGTGAATGTGTGTATCAAAGTATTTCATAGTGGTTCCTTTCTGGGTAAAAGAGAAAAGAGACTTTCCGCCGAAGCGAAAAGTCTCGAATACATTCTCACAAATCAGTCAGAAGTGTAGGGGAGCAGCGCCAGATGACGTGCGCGCTTGATAGCCACAGTCAGAGCGCGCTGATGATACGCGCAGGTGCCGGTCACACGGCGGGGGAGGATCTTACCTCTCTCGGAGATGAAACGGCGCAGCTTGGCCACGTCCTTGTAATCGATGAACTCAGCTCTGTCTACGCAGAAGCTGCACACCTTTTTGCGTCCCTTACGCCCGCCGCGGCGGACTTCTCTTTCGGGTCTATCTGCCATGCCAAAAAGCCTCCTTTACAAAATATAGGTGAAGAGGTTTTCTTCCGGTGAAAGCCATCAGAAGGGGAGATCGTCGTCCCCCAGGATCTCTTCAAAATCCTCACTGCTTCCGCTGGAATAAGCGGGAGCAGGCTCGCTGAACGCGGCAGGACGCTGCTGGGGGGCGGGGGAGGATGGCTGACCGTATGCCTGGCCATAATCTCCGCCAACGGAACCATTTTCCCGCTTAGAGCCCACAAAGCTCACGTCGTTGGCCACGATCTCCATGGCCTTGCGCTTGCTGCCGTTGCGGTCCTCGTAGCTCCTGGTTTGCAGAGAGCCGGTAACCGCCATCATCTGGCCTTTGGTGAAGTATTTGCAGATAAACTCTGCGGTAGATCTCCAGGCCACCACATCAATCCAGTCGGTTTGACGTTCCGTACCGGCCTTGGCATAGCTGCGGTCAACAGCCAATGTAAAGGATGTTACAGCCACGCCGGAAGGGGTGTGTCTCAATTCTGGGTCGGCGGCGAGCCTTCCCACAATAGCGGCAACATTCAGCATTTTTTAAGCACTCGCTTTCCGTAAGATCACTCTGCGGATTCCGCGGCGGGAGCCTCAACAGCTTCCACGGCGATTGCTTCCACATCGATGTTGTTCTCTTCAGCCTTCTGGGCTTTCTGAGCCTTCACAGCATTCACATGACGGGGGTCCCGCTTGATGATGATCGTGCGCAGGATGCCATCAGTGATCTGATACCGTCTGTCCAGCTCGGCGGTAAACTCCGGATTGCTCTCGAAGTTGATCAGGGTGTAGTAACCCTCGGTCTGCTTCTGGATGGGATAGGCGAAGCGGCGCTTCCCCCAATCGTCAACACTTTCAACAGTATTTGTATTGCACCTCCTTTTGGTCTTTTGGCCCCGCGCAGTTGATTTGTCGCGGAGCAAGGATGAAAAATCGTTAGAAACTAACGAAAATCAACGGGTAATATTATAGCATGAATCCCGGAAAAGTCAAGAAAATTCTCTAAATTGAGAGAGTTAGTCTGAAAAGGTCCCCATACATAATTCCATTAAATGAACGCCCTTGCCTCCCCCAAGAATAATCCCTGAGGTACATCTGTTGCAGTAAGTTACCGTTAGGGGGGCTGTATAGGTTTCAACTTGTTCTGCCATGAGCCGTCTTTGCTCTTCTTCTGAAAATTGGTACAGTGGCATTCCGGGATGTTTGGCAAGAAAATCTATGTTTTCCGGACGTTTGGGCTCAAAGTGGAGATTTCCGCAAAATGTTGATTTTTCGCGATTTTCTTCCAATTCCAGAATGGTTACCCCCATTTTTTTAAGCGTGGAGCGAACCGCGTCAAAAATCTCAGGATGTGCTCGATCACGCCAACAGTCCTGAACGTTTACCACTAAGCCGTGGTAGTCCGGCCAGGGAAAATCAGTTTGGCGGTCTAACCAGACAAACAGGTTTTCCGGCAGCAATACGTTATCTGGGTTGGATTCCAAAGTCTCCCGGCAAGCTTGGCAAAAATAGAGCCCAATGGAGCCGGTTTCCCAAGGAGTTTTATCATAACGGCAGCATCCGGCTACCGGCATTTTCTCTTTCAAATAAGAACGCAGCCTTTTTGCGGCTTCGGGACTGGCTTTGTTAAAGTTGCAACTGGGAAAATAGATTTCATTCATACATATCCCTCCTTTGTCTGTGTGTCATTAAAGGAAAAGAAATACCCCAGCGTTGGAACAAGCAGCTTATTATCCCACAGCTGCCGGATTTCCTCACGGGAAGCCCACTTGGTCTGGGCAACTTCCCGGGTGGTGGCTCGTTCTAAAAGCACTTCTCCATCGTAGGGGAACAGCCACACATCCATGATGTCGTTATGTTTTTTGATGTTGTTACTCTTTTTTAGGTTAACAGTTTTGCGGGTTTTGGTGAAGAGAACTTTCCCAGTACGTGCGTCCAGATCAAGCCCCACTTCTTCTTTCACTTCACGGAGTGCTCCCTGCAAACTGTTTTCCCCTTTGAGGACAGAACCCCCAACACATTCCCATAAAAGGGGAAAGGTAGGGCGGTCAGCTGCTCTTTGGGAAATCAGGTACTGCCCATGGCGATTCCGAATCCAGACGTGGACCACGAGATGGAAACAGTTGTCCGGAAGTTCCTCTCCTCGAACATGGTCAGTTCCCACCAGCCGTCGTTGTTCGTCGTATAGGTCCCATAGCTCCATAAAAATTCCTCCTTCCACACAAGTTGCTGCAAAATTGGGAAAAAGGGCCGGTGGGAAATCCCACCGGCTCCTGCTTGCGGCAATAAAATAATTATAGGGTTTTACAAAGTTCTTTTAAATAGGCTCGGAACGGGTGGTTCAATGCCACTTCCACACCTGCCTGCATGATGCCCAGCTTGTTGCCCATGTCATAGCGTTTGCCGGTAAAATCCACAGCGGTCATGCCGTCGCGGCGGGCAAGGGTGCGCATGGCGTCGGTAAGCTGAATCTCCCCGCCGGCCCCGGGAGGAGTTTTGTCCAAAATATCGAAAATCTCCGGGGGCAGCACGCACCTGCCAAGGATGGAATACAGGGAAAGCTCTTCACCGGGCTTAGGTTTCTCGATCATGTCGGTGCACCGGAAATAGTTTTCTCCTATGGGCTCCACTTTTAGGGAAGAATATTTGGAGATCGCTTGGGGGGAAACTTCCTTTACGCCCACCACGCCGTTTCCGAATTGCTCATACGCCCGGATAAGCTGGCCGCAGGCAGGGTCTTCGCCCAAAATCACGTCGTCGCCGTAAAGCACGGCAAAGGGCTCGTTGCCGATAAATTCTCTGGCGCAGCCGATGGCATGGCCCAGTCCTTTTGTTTCTTTCTGACGCACATAAAAGATATTCGCCAGTTTTGAGATGTTCATGATCTCCTGCAAGATGGGTTCTTTCTGAGGGTCGTCGGAGAGCCTGCGTTCCAGTTCCGGGGCCCGGTCGAAATGATCTTCTAAAAGGCCCTTGCCCCGGTTGGTGATGATGAGGATATCCTCGATCCCGGAAGCGGCGGCTTCCTCTACAATATATTGGATAGCGGGCTTATCTACGATGGGGAGCATCTCTTTGGGCATTACCTTCGTGGCGGGCAGTACTCGGGTGCCTAGCCCTGCCGCGGGAATGACCGCTTTGCGTACTCTTTTCATAACAAATCTCCTCCTAAAAGGCGTTTCCGGCTCATAGCAGCCACAGGGGAATGTTGACCACGATCATGTAGCACACAAACAGGCAGATGGCGATAGAAGTGTTCACCCCGCCTTTGGAGTCCAAAGTCATGTTGGGGTCTCCGTCGTTGCCGGAAACCTTTACCTGCTGCACAGTGCGGATGCAGTGGCGCATATACATCTTGTTGCCCCGTATGCCTATGATGATCATAACGATCAGCATGCCCAACAGGCACAGCCAAGGCAGGAACAGGTACAGATACAGCTTGGGGTCTTCCATCAGAATTTGAGTGATGGCGATCATTTGCTCGTTGGAGGGATAGACCAACTGCGTGGTATCCATGCCGATCTGTTTCATCAAATCCATCAGCAGAGGGTTGGCCACGAAAACGCTGGAGCACAAATAGCCGATATAAAGCGCGAACATGATGGCCGTTACGATGGCGCCCCACTTGTATTGTTTCCGGTAAAGCATCCAGGCGCCGGAAAACAAAAACGCCATAAAGCTGAATTTGTTCCGGCCGGTCTGTTTCATGTAGCGGAACACCGGCATGTAATAGGCGGTGTTCTGTTTCACCAGTTTGGAAGCATCCCCGAATGTGACGTTCACGTCTAAAACCTCCGCAGGGGAAACGCCTCCCATAGAGTCGAAAGCGAAGGGGGGCACAGCGCCGCCAAAACCGGTTTGAGGAGGGGTGAAGCCTCCAAAGCCCCAGAAACTGCCGGAAGGCGGGGGCGTTTCCTGGTTGTAGGCGCTGTTTTCTTGATTTCTGGCAGTGTTGGAGTTGCGGTATTGCTGCGGTTGCCCGGAGAGGGAGGCGCCGCACCGGTTGCAGAAAAGCGCGCTATGGGCGTTGAGCGTGCCGCAGACCGGGCACTCCTGGTCTTTGATCTCCGTGCGGGGGTCGGGCGCTTTGGGCGGGGCGGGAGGCTGCCAGTCCTTGCCCTCTTTGTGCAGGTCGTCGAAGATGCACTTGCCTTTTTCCTGATAGCAAGCCCGATGGTAGGGGGCGCCGCATTCGGGGCAAACGACGATATCATCCCCAGAGCGGAAGGGCACTCCGCACACAGGGCACTTGATCCCAGTATAATCCAGCATAAGTGATCCTTTCCTTTTCCGAAAAATATGATTGTACTTATTTTACACGATTCTTTGCCAAAGCGCAACGAAATCCCTTTTAATTTTCAGACTGTTAATATTTTTTACAATTTAGCCGCACTTGGGCCGCGAAAGGTTTTGCATGCTGTGAAAGATTATGGTTTGCATTTTTTTGCTGTTTCCAGTATAATAGCGAAAGAATATCTTGATGAAGGAAAGGTCGCTATGCTGCAATTTGAAGAATTGAAACGGGAGCTGGAAGAGCAGGAAAAGGCTTTGGAGGAACTGGGCCAGGCCCTGGGTTTGGAAAAGCTGCGGGAAGAGGTGGATATGTTGGAGCACAAATCCGCGGAACCGGGCTTTTGGGATAATATGGAGCAAGCCCAAAAAGTCACCCAGCGGATGGCTGCCCTAAAAGATAAGGACGCGGCTTATCAAAAGCTGCAAAGCCGTGCCGGCGATTGTATGGCCCTGATCGAGATGGGGGATGAGGCGGAAGACCTCTCTTTGCTGCCGGAAGCCCAGGAAGAGATCAAGTCTATCCAGCAAGAGATCGAGACCATGCGGCTCTCTACGCTGCTTACCGGGGAGTATGACAGGAACAACGCCATTTTGACGTTCCACGCCGGTTCCGGCGGCACAGAGGCCCAGGATTGGGCGGAGATGCTGTTCCGCATGTATAACCGTTGGGCGGAACGGCACGGTTTTAAAGTTTCCACACTGGACTATCTGGATGGGGACGAAGCAGGCTTGAAAAGTGCGTCCATCCTGGTGGAAGGCGAAAACGCTTATGGCTATCTGAAAAGTGAGGCCGGCGTCCACCGCCTGGTGCGTGTGTCTCCCTTTGACGCGGCCGGCCGCCGCCATACCTCCTTCTCTTCATTGGAGGTCATGCCGGAAATGGAGCTGGATAACACGGTGGAGATTCCTCCCGAGGATATCAAGATGGAAGTGTATCGTGCCAGCGGCGCCGGCGGCCAGAAGGTCAACAAGACTTCTTCCGCTGTGCGTTTGATCCACATCCCCACCGGCATTGTGGTTTCCTGTCAGGTGGAGCGAAGCCAGTATCAGAACCGGGAAGTAGCTATGAAGATGCTGATCTCCAAATTGGTGGAGATCAAAGAACGGGAGAATTTGGAGAAGATTTCCGATATCAAAGGCGAGCAGAAGGAGATCACTTGGGGCAGCCAGATACGTTCTTATGTGTTCATGCCTTACACGATGGTAAAAGACCATCGCACCGGTTATGAAACCGGTAATGTCAACGGCGTGATGGATGGCGATTTGGACGGCTTTATCAATGCTTATCTTACGGCCCAGAGCCAAGGTACTTTGGGAGAAAATATCGAATAATCTTTTTGTGAAAAAGACCTCTGGCGTTGCCGGAGGTTTTTTTGTTCACCCTTTCCACAAGTAAGACGTACACTGTATTGCGTGGATTGCGCGAAAAAGGAGTGGACAAAATGGATCACATATATTATAGGCGCTGCTGTTGCTGTTCTGGCCCACCAGGCCCTCAGGGAATTCCGGGTCCGGCAGGAGCAATGGGAGCCACCGGTCCCCAAGGCCCTCAGGGGATCGCAGGTCCGGCAGGAGCAACGGGAGCCACCGGTCCCCAAGGCCCTCAGGGGATCGCAGGCCCGGCAGGAGCAACGGGAGCCACCGGACCCCAAGGTCCCCAAGGGATTGCAGGCCCGGCAGGAGCAACGGGAGCCACCGGTCCCCAAGGCCCTCAGGGGATCGCAGGCCCGGCAGGAGCAACGGGAGCCACCGGCCCCCAAGGTCCCCAAGGGATTGCAGGCCCGGCAGGAGCAACGGGGGCCACCGGACCCCAAGGTCCCCAAGGGATTGCAGGCCCGGCAGGAGCAACGGGAGCCACCGGTTCCCAAGGTCCTCAAGGGATTCCGGGACCGGCGGGCACAACGGGGGCTACCGGTCCCCAAGGCCCCCAAGGTATCACAGGCCCAACTGGCGCGACGGGAGCCACTGGCCCAACAGGAGTTTTGCCCCAAGACAGCGCGGCTTCCTTTTACAGTTACGAAGCTTTGTTTACGCCGGGGCAAAATTTAGATCTTTTGCCTGGCGCGGTGGACCCGACCGGGAATATTACCCAGCAGGATAGTCAGCGGATTGCTTTAGAACCGGGGAATTATTTGACCTCTTATAAAGTTTCGGCCACATTGAACCAAGCAGCGTACTTGCAGGTGACGCCTTACTACAATGGGGTTCCGCATCTGGAGGACGGCGTGTATTTTGCAACTACCACCAACGGGTCAAGCGCTGTGGGGTCTGCTAATTTTATTATTCAAGCGCCGGCTGCCACCACTTTCTTTCTAAATTATTCCGGAAATATTACTGCCAGAAACGGGGAGGTCAATTTGACGTTCCTCCGCCTGCGTCAGGACCCTTAATTGAAAACCGCCTGATTTCCTTTCGAAAACAGGCGGTTTTTCTAAATATTGTGGTAGATAGTGGGAGTTCACCTTTTTTTTCTTGCTTTTGCGCTGTAAATAGTGTATAGTAAACTCAACAGCCTGCATAGATATTTTGGGAATGAAGCAGGAAAAGGGGAATGCCTATGAATGTCATGGATTTTGTGTGGCTGGGAGTAGCTGTGCTGGCCGCGATAGTAGAGGCGATTGTGCCAAGTCTGGTTTCGGTATGGTTTGTACCGGGTGGTTTGGCGGCGTTGGTGGTCAGCTTAATGGGAGGTCCCATCTGGCTTCAAATCCTGCTGTTTTTAGCGGTGTCACTAGTTGCGCTGGCTTTTACAAGGCCGCTTGCGAAAAAATTCTTGGATCGCCGCCGGGAGTATACAAATGCCGACCGCGTAGTGGGAGCGGTGGGGATTGTCATCCAGGATATTGACAATGTGATGGCTGCCGGCCGCGTTATTGTAATGGGAAACAGCTGGTCAGCCCGTTCCGTTGAACCCGATGGGAAAATCGCGGCGGGGACGAGAGTGCGGATTGAACGTATCGAAGGGGTAAAGTTGATGGTCGCGCCTATAACGACCGCTGCTGAAAAATAAAAAGGAGAGAATGAGATTATGCCAGTAGAATCTACTTTGTTAACAACCGCTTTGCTTGTGATAATTTTGATCGTGTTTGTTTTGGCTGTGATTGTAGCCAATATCAAAGTGGTACCCCAGGCCCACGCTTATGTAGTGGAACGTCTGGGAGCGTTCCATGCCGCCTGGGGAACCGGGCTTCATGTAAAAATCCCGTTTTTGGATCGTATTGCGAAAAAGGTGAGTTTAAAAGAGCAAGTGATCGATTTTCCCCCTCAGCCCGTTATCACAAAAGATAATGTTACCATGCAGATCGACACGGTGGTGTATTTTCAGATCACCGATCCCAAGCTGTATGCTTACGGGGTGGAAAATCCCATTTCCGCCATTGAGAACCTGACCGCCACCACGCTGCGGAACATCATTGGTGAGATGGAACTGGACCACACCTTGACTTCCCGAGACGTGATCAATTCCAAGATCCGGGTGATCTTGGACGAGGCCACAGACCCTTGGGGCATCAAAGTGAACCGTGTGGAATTGAAAAATATCATCCCGCCCGCAGAAATTCAGGATTCCATGGAGAAGCAGATGAAAGCCGAGCGGGAGCGCCGCGCGAAAATCTTGGATGCGGAAGGCGAGAAGCGCAGCGCTATCTTGATCGCCGAGGGCCAGAAAGAGTCCGCGGTGCTGCGTGCGGAAGCCATTAAAGAGACGAAAATCCGGGAAGCCCAGGGCGAGGCGGAAGCGATTCTGTCTGTGCAGAAAGCTATGGCCGACGCCATCCGGCTGATGAACGAAGCTGCGCCCACGGACCAGGTCATTGCTTTGAAGAGTCTGGAAGCGTTTGAGAAAGCTGCCGACGGCAAGGCCACGAAGATCATTATTCCTTCCAATATTCAAAGCTTGGCAGGGCTTGCCACCTCCCTCAAGGAGTTGGTAACGGAAACGCCCCAGGGAGAAAAGTAACAGGAAAAGAACCGATTATTGCGACAGAGGTTTTTGTAGCAAGAGCTCCTCTACTATTTAGCAGAGGAGCTCTTGCTTTGTTAATGATTTTGAATTTGCCAGCCCCGAAGTATCTGCATGGCAAGTTTACTTGTCAGTAGGCTTTTTAGAAATCATCCATGACAATGGTTGACTGAAAGTAATGGGCACAAGAGGGCGATAGCGTGAAGTATAAGCAATTAAATTGGAGGTAATTATGCAGCTACAAGTTATTAACCCCGGTATTGATTATATGATTGAAAGAATTATGGATTTTCAGAAAGATGATGCCACAGATTTTTGGAAAGCCCCTCTGTATCATTTCTATCCTCAACTAGATAGAGAATATGCGCTTTCACTGGTGTTTGAGGATAGAAAGCGATATATCGGGAAGATACTCCGGCAAATATATATTGACCAACAGGCCACAATTGACGAAAAAATCAGACAATATACAATCCACTGGGAAAAGTATAAGGGGCAAATCATAGCTGCTTTGTCTGAGGCCTTTGGGATGGATTGTACTACCATCTTGGATGATATGGTATGCAATATTTCCATGAATCCCATCTGTCCCCGATTTTTAGAAACACATTCTTTTGATATTTTTTATTTGAATAGTGAGCGGGGGGCGCTCGGCTTGGCAATCCATGAGATAATCCATTTTGTTTGGTTTTATGTTTGGAATCAACTATTTGGAGATTCTTATGAGGAATATGAAGCGCCTTCTCTTAAATGGATTTTGAGCGAGATGGTTGTCGAGCCAATTATGCGTGATGAGCGTTTGTCCTCAATCAATCCATATTTTCCGAGGGAAAACGGAGGGTGCGTGTATCCATACTTTTTTACAATGGAAATCGAGAGCAGGTTAATTCTGGATACACTGGCTGATCTGTATAAAACTATGACAATTTCTGAGTTTATGCGAGAAAGCTATGCGTATTGTGTTTCCCATGAAAAAGAGATACGGCAACACATCCATAAAACGGAATTGGAATGGGGGGATTCGTGAAATCATGGTTTCACACTTTCTGAACATTGAATGGTGTTAGCTCTATGTGTTCTCTGGGAACTTGTGAAAGGCTCCGGCAAGTTCAGCGGCACGCGGAAGCAGAGGATACATATTAAATATGACCTTGTGGGCTTCATCCTTCTGGATAAACTGATAAAAACGGAACGGATATAATTTCGGTTATGTCTGTTTCGATAAATACTGTATTTTCCTGTTTCGAGGCCACCAAATATTGCCTGCTCTTTTTTATATGGATAGGGGGCACACCTTGCACTTTTTTCTGTTTCAGTGTATACTTTTGCTGTATAGCGCCCCTTTGTGACGGTGCGCCTTTGTTTTTGGAAAGGATGGGATCGATATGAGTAAAAAAGTAGCGGTAATCATGGGCAGCGACAGCGACTTCCCGGTAGTGGCTCCTGCTGTTAAACGTTTGAAGAGCTTTGGCATCCCCGTGGAAGTGCGGGTCATGTCCGCTCACCGTACTCCCGATTTGGCCGCGGAGTTCTCTAAGAACGCCAAGGCGGAAGGCTTCGGCGTGATTATTGCCGCAGCGGGGAAAGCGGCCCATTTGGGCGGCGTGCTGGCGGCCCACACCACTCTGCCTGTGATCGGGATTCCGGTAAAGTCCTCTACTCTGGACGGTTTGGACGCCTTGCTGGCCACTGTGCAGATGCCTTCCGGCATTCCTGTGGCCACTGTGGCCATCGATGGCGCAGACAACGCGGCCATTTTGGCTTGCCAGATGCTGGCCCTTTCTGACGAGATGCTGGCAGAGCGTTTGGAAACCATGAAAAAAGATATGGCAGACGGGGTGGTGAAAAAGAACGCCGCCTTGCAGGAGAAGGTTAACGAACTGTAAAACCGAAAAGAAAATGGAGTCGCCCCCTTTCGCGGCGGGGCGGGAAAGGGGAAGCGTCCATGAAGAAGTCAGTAATTCGCAAGTACGCTCAGTTAACGGTGCGCTGCGGCGCCGCCTTGAAAAAAGGCCAGGGCTGTTTGATCGTGTCGGAAGTGGAACAGCATGAGTTTGCCGAAATGGTAGCGGAAGAGGCTTACCGTGCCGGGGCAAAATGGGTAATGATGCAGTGGAGCGACCAGGTTTTTACCAAACTCAAATACCGGCATGAGACCTTGACGCAGCTTTCGCAGGTGGCAGAGTGGGAAAAAGCCCGGCAGCAGCATTTGGTGGATACGCTGCCCGCGATGATCTACATCTCTTCTGAGGACCCGGACGGATTGAAGGGGGTCAATGTGGAGAAGCTGCAAAAATCCAGCGCAGCCCGTGGGGCGGTGTTCAAGCCTTACCGCGAGGCCATGGACAACAAGAACCAGTGGACCATTGTAGCAGTTCCCTCTAAAAAGTGGGCCAAAAAGGTATTCCCCGGAGAGCGTACCAGCACAGCGGTAGAAAAGCTGTGGCAGTCCATATTAAAGACAGTGCGTGTGACCGAGGACAACGATCCGGTGGCCGAGTGGGACGCCCACAACCAGCGGCTGAAAGCCCATTGCGATAAGCTGAACGCGTTGGATTTGGATTACGTCCATTATCAGGCGCCCAACGGCACGGATTTCAAATGCTGGCTGATTCCCGGCGCCCAGTGGCACGGCGGCGGCGACACCTTGCCGGATGGCACCTTCTTCAACCCCAATATGCCCACGGAAGAAGCGTTCACTTCTCCCATGCGCGGGCGGTGTGAGGGAACGCTGGTTGCCACCATGCCTCTTTCTTATCAGGGCAACCTGATCGATCATTTTTCCGTTACGTTTGAGAACGGCAAAGTGGTCTCCTGTAAAGCCGAGCAAGGCCAGGAACTGCTGGAAAAGATGGTCTCTGTGGACGAAGGCGCGGCCATGCTGGGAGAATTGGCTTTGGTGCCGGTGGAATCCCCGATCTTCCAAGAGGGTATCCTTTTCTACAATACGTTGTTCGATGAAAACGCCGCCTGCCATGTTGCGCTGGGGCGGGGCTTCAACGAAGTGATCCCCGGCTTTGAGAACATGAGCAACGAAGAGCTGAAAGCCCGGGGCATCAACGATTCCATCATCCATGTTGATTTTATGATCGGCTGCCGTGATTTGGATATCACCGGCTATACCCGTGACGGCAAAGCGGTAAAGATCTTCCAAAATGGCAGCTGGGCCATTTAACACCTGTGATACAAAACGTTTGGGAGTGGTAAAACCAATGAAAAGCTACAGCGACAGCTATAAAGCCGCGGGCGTGGATGTCACCGCGGGGTACGAATCCGTAGAACTGATGAAAAAGCATGTAAAGCGCACCGTTATTCCCGGAGTGGTTTCGGGGATCGGCGGTTTTGGCGGTCTGTTCCAGCCTGACCTTTCCGGTATGGAAGAGCCTGTGCTGGTTTCCGGCACCGACGGCGTGGGCACCAAGCTGAAAATCGCCATGCTGTTGGACAAGCACGACACCATCGGCATCGACGCGGTGGCTATGTGCGTCAACGACGTGGTGTGCTGCGGCGCCAAGCCTTTGTTTTTCCTGGATTACATCGCCTGCGGGAAAAACTTTCCCGAAAAGATCGCCCAGATCGTGGCTGGCGTGGCGGAAGGCTGCGTGCAGGCAGGCTGCGCGCTGATCGGCGGCGAGACAGCGGAACATCCCGGCATGATGCCCGAGGAGGATTACGATCTGGCGGGCTTTACCGTGGGCGTGGTGGATAAGAAGAAGATCATCGACGGTTCCCGCCTGGAAGCTGGGGACGTGCTGCTGGGCGTGAAGTCCTCCGGCGTTCACTCCAACGGTTTTTCTTTGGTGCGCAAAGTGTTCGGCATCGACGAGAAAAACGTGAACAAATATTACAACGAATTGGGCGCTACCTTGGGCGAGACTTTGCTTACTCCCACCCGCATTTATGTGAAGCCGGTTTTGGAAGCGATCCAGGCCGCGGACGTGAAAGCCATCTCCCATATTACCGGCGGCGGGTTCTATGAGAATATCCCCCGTATGCTCAAAGACGGCATGACAGCTAAAATTGAGAAGGCGGCTGTGCCTGTGCTTCCTATTTTCCCCTTGCTGCAAAAGGTAGGGAATATCCCTGAGCGCGATATGTATAACACCTTCAACATGGGCGTCGGCCTGTGTGTGGCGGTTTCCAAAGATACCGCCCAAAAAGCTGTGAACGCTTTCCGTGCCGCTGGGGAAGAGGCCGTGGTCCTGGGTGAAGTCACCCAGGGCGACGAGGGGGTCGTGCTATGCTAAATATCGGCGTGTTGGTGTCCGGCGGCGGTACGAACCTGCAAAAGCTCATCGACGCGGAACAAGCTGGAGAGATTGTAAACGGCAAGCTGCGGGTGGTGATTTCCAGCCGTCCGGATGCTTATGCTTTGGAACGGGCCCAAAAGGCGGGTATTGAAACCGCAACCTTGCGGCGGAAAGACTACGACTCCGTGGAGTCTTACAGCCAAGCGCTGATAGATGCGCTTCGGGAGCGTCAGGTGGATTTGGTAGTGCTGGCCGGGTTCCTTACCATTACCGGGGATAACTTCGTAGAAGCTTTTCGGAATAAGATCATCAATGTACATCCGGCGCTTTTGCCTTCTTTTGGGGGCAAAGGCTATTACGGGCTCCACGTCCACGAGGCCGCTTTGGCCAGAGGCGTGAAAGTTACCGGCGCTACGGTGCACTTTGTCAATGAAGTATGCGACGGCGGTCCCATCATCCTGCAAAAGGCTGTGGCCGTACAGGAAGGGGATACTCCCGAGACTTTGCAAAAACGGGTGATGGAAGAAGCCGAGTGGCTCTTGCTGCCCAAAGCGGTTTCCTTGTTCTGCCAGGGAAAGCTTTCCGTGGAGGACGGCGTGGTGCACATTGCGGAATAAACTGAAAGAAAACCCGGATATGGGAAAGAGAGGAAGAGCAGCATGAAACCAGTAGATATCAAACAGGACCTGGCGGGGAACAGCTACCCCGGCCGCGGCATTGTCATCGGCCAGAGCCAGGATGGTAAACAGGCGGTCATCGCCTATTTCATCATGGGGCGCAGTGAGAACAGCCGTAACCGTGTGTTTGTGGAAGATGGGGAGGGCATCCGCACCCAGGCCTTTGACCCGGCCAAACTCAGCGATCCTTCATTGGTGATCTATGCTCCCGTGCGCGTGTTTGGGGAGGACACCATCGTCACCAACGGCGACCAGACCGATACAGTATACGATTTTCTCAAAGAGGGCAAGACTTTTGAGGAAGCCTTGCGCACCCGTACTTTCGAGCCTGACGGTCCCAACTATACCCCTCGCATTTCCGGTATCGTCAGCCGGAAAGAAGGGGGATTTACCTATAAGCTCTCCATCTTGAAGAGCACCGACGGCGACCCCAGCCAGGCCCAGCGCTTCTTCTTCGAGTATGAGCCCAAGGCTGGTTTGGGCCATTTCATTCATACCTATAAGTGTGACGGTAATCCCATCCCTTCTTATGAAGGCGAGCCCACTCCTGTGGAGATCGAGGGGGATATCGATCAGTTTGCCGCCGGTTTGTGGGAAAACCTGAACAGCGAGAACAAGGTTTCTCTGTTTGTAAGGTATATCGATCCCGCAGCTGGAAAAGCGGAGACCCGAATTATCAACAAGAATCAGTAAGCTTGTGGAAAGGATAGATCAAACTATGGCCAATGAATTGCTCTTGAAATATGGCTGCAACCCCAATCAAAAGCCCTCCCGCATTTTCATGAAGGACGGATCGCAGCTGCCGGTAGAAGTTTTGAACGGCAAACCCGGTTACATCAATTTCTTGGATGCTCTTAACAGCTGGCAGCTCGTCAAAGAACTGAAAGCGGCTACCGGCTTGCCCGCAGCCGCTTCCTTTAAACACGTAAGCCCCGCTGGCGCTGCCGTGTATGTGCCCCTTTCCGACACTTTGAAGAAGATCTACTTTGTGGACGATTTGGAGCTTTCTCCCATTGCTTCGGCGTATGCCGCCGCCCGGGGCGCGGACCGTATGTCCTCCTACGGCGATTGGGCAGCGTTGTCCGACGTGTGCGATAAAGAGACAGCATTGCTCTTAAAGCGGGAAGTCTCCGACGGCGTTATCGCCCCCGGCTACACAGACGAAGCTCTGGAGATCCTCAAAGCCAAGCGCAAGGGCAGCTATAATGTTGTGAAGATCGATCCCAACTATGTTCCCGCCCCTGTAGAGCATAAAGACGTGTTCGGCGTGACCTTTGAGCAGGGCCGCAACGAGTTGAAGATCGACGAGAGCCTGCTGGAGAATCTGCCCACCGCCAACAAGAATCTCACCCCCGAGGCGAAACGGGATTTGATCGTATCCCTTATCACTTTGAAATATACCCAGTCCAATTCGGTGTGCTACGTGAAGAACGGACAGGCTATCGGTGTAGGAGCCGGCCAGCAGAGCCGCGTCCACTGCACTCGTCTTGCCGGCAACAAGGCAGACAACTGGTATTTGCGCCAATGTCCTAAAGTGTTGGGATTGCCCTTTAAGCCCGACATCCGCCGGGCTGACCGTGACAATACCATCGATGTATATATTTCCGATGAGTGCATGGACGTGCTGGCGGACGGTCAGTGGGAACAGTTCTTCACCGAGAAGCCGGAAGTGTTTACACGGGAAGAGCGCCGGGCCTGGCTGGACGGCATGACCGGTGTGGCTCTTGGCAGCGACGCGTTCTTCCCCTTTGGCGACAATATTGAGCGGGCCCATAAGAGCGGCGTGGAATTCATTGCCCAGCCCGGCGGTTCCATCCGTGACGACCATGTGATAGAAACCTGTGATAAATATAACATTGCCATGGCCTTTACAGGTATCCGGCTGTTCCATCATTAAACGGTTTAGGGGGATATCCCCCTTTGTTGGAAACTTTGTGACGAAAGGGAAGGGAACGGATGAGAAAGGCGATCTTTTGGGATTTTGACGGTACCCTCACCCGTTCCTATCCCATGTGGACCCAGACGGTGCTGGAGGCCGCGGCCCCTTTCGCTGGGGAATACGGCATCACTTTTGATAAGCTGCGGCCGTTTTTGGCCAAGGGGTTCCCTTGGCATCCCGATGGGAATCCCTCTGTGACGGGGGATGACTGGTGGAAAGACCGGGTCTTAAAATTCACCGCCGCTTACAAAAGCTTTGGGGTGCCGGAAAATCTGGCGGAAAAAGCGGCCAGCTCTGTGCGGGAAAGAATTTTAGACCCCAAAAAATACCAAGTCTACCCGGACGCTTCAGCCGCGCTGGCACTGTGCGCCTATAAGGGCTATAAGAACTATTTGTTGTCCGATAATTTCCCAGAGCTGGAAGGGCTGCTGGAACGCCTGTATTTGCGGCAGTTTTTTACGGCGTGCGTGGTATCCGGCGTGGTGGGGCTGAACAAACCCAATGTGAAGCTCTTTCGAAAAGCAGAGCTGGCTGCCAGCTTTCCCAGCATGATCTGGATGGTGGGGGACAACCCCAACGCGGATATTGCCGGGGCGAAATCCGCCGGGTGGCATTCGGTGCTGGTGCATCGGGAAGAAAACAATTGTGGGGCAGACCTTTGCTGCACTACTTTGACAGAGGTCGTCCGTCATCTGTAAGTTTAGAAATCTCCTGAAGAAAGGAATAACACGATGAAAATTCTGGTGATCGGCAGCGGCGGCCGGGAGCACGCCATTGTCCGCAAATTGAAGGAAAGCCCCCAAGTCGACGCGCTTTATTGCGCTCCCGGCAATGGCGGCATTTCCAGGGACGCGGAGTGCAGTCCTGTAAATGTAATGGACAAAGAAGGTATGTTGGCTTTGGCCCGTGAGAAGCAGGTGGATCTGGTGTTCGTGGCGCCTGATGATCCGTTGGCGGCCGGCATGGTGGATTTCCTGGAAGCTGCCGGATTCCCTTGTTTTGGTCCCAACGCGAAAGCGGCGGAGATCGAAAGCAGCAAGGTGTTTTCCAAAAACTTGATGAAAAAGTATGGGATTCCCACGGCGGGGTATGAGGTGTTTTCCGATCCGGCGGAAGCGCTCGCCTATATTCGGGAACAGGGAACATATCCCGCGGTGGTTAAGGCGGACGGCCTGGCGTTAGGCAAGGGCGTTGTGATCGCTCAAAACGAAGAAGAAGCCAAAGACGCCCTGCATTCCATTATGGAAGATAAAATATTTGGGGAATCCGGAAGCCAGGTGGTGGTGGAAGAATTCCTCACTGGGCCGGAAGTTTCCGTGCTGGCTTTTACCGACGGCAAGACTCTGTGCCCCATGGTATCTTCAATGGACCACAAGCGGGCCTATGACGGCAACAAGGGCCCCAATACCGGCGGCATGGGCACTATCAGTCCCAACCCTTTCTATACGGAAGAGGTTGCCAAAGAGTGTATGGAGAAAATCTTCCTGCCCACCATGCACGCCATGAATGCCGAAGGCCGGCCTTTCAAAGGCTGCCTGTATTTTGGGTTGATGCTTACCGCCCAAGGGCCCAAGGTGATCGAATATAACTCCCGCTTTGGCGACCCGGAGACCCAGGTAGTCCTGCCCCGGCTGGAAACAGATTTTGCAGAAATTGTAAAAGCTGTCGCGGAAGAGCGGCTTTCTGAAATAGAGATTCGCTGGAGCCCGAAAGCCAGCGCTTGCGTGGTCATGGCCAGCGGCGGATATCCAGGAAGCTATCCTAAGGGCATTGAGATTCACGGCCTGGATGAAATGGGACAAGCTTCCGGCGTCACGGTATATCATGCCGGCACAAAGTTGGAGGGAGGAAAATTCCTCACAAACGGCGGCCGTGTGCTGGGCTTAACAGCTTTGGGAGATACCTTGGAACAGGCATTAGACAAGGCTTATGCCGGTGTGGAGAAGATCTCTTTTGAAGGCGCCATGTATCGGAAGGATATCGGCCGCGCTTATTCGCTAAAGTAACGCTTTTTCAAAAAAATGACGGATTAAATCAAAAAATTGCAGCGCCCCCTTGCTTTACGCCAGGGGGCGCTGTATAATAATACAACATACTATCAAAAAGACGAGGTGGATATTTGTATGAAGATCAGTTTTTCAACCCTGGCTTGTCCTGATTTTACCTGGACCGATATTTACTCCATGGCGAAAGACCTAGGCTTTGGTGGTATTGAGGTTCGCGGGCTAGGGGAAGAAATCTTTGCCGTGAATGCCAGCCCCTTTACCGATGCCCAGCTGCCTAAGACCCTGGAAAAGCTGCGCTCCCTAGGGCTAGAGATTCCCTGCCTGGCATCCGGCTGTGGTCTGAAATACAAGGAAGACTTCGACAAGAACATTTCAGAGATCACCCAGTATATCGTGCTTGCTAAAAAGCTTCAAACCCCCTTTATTCGGGTGCTGGGTGACCGGTATCCCCGGCCGGAAGGGGAAGTGGATGACGATTTCGTTGCGGAAGCGTTAAAGCTTCTGGGCACCATCGCTCAAGGCTTTGGCGTGTGTCTGCTGGTGGAAACCAACGGTGTCTATTGTGATACCCGGCGGCTGCGTTCTCTGTTGGACAAAGTGAATATGCCTTCTGTGGCCGCGCTGTGGGATATGCACCATCCTTACCGTTACGGTGGGGAATCTCCCCGTGAAACAGTGAGCCACTTGGGTTCGTATATCAAGTATGTACACGTAAAAGACAGCGTCATGAAAGACGGCAAGGTGGAGTACCGCATGATGGGCGAGGGCGACCTGCCCATCCCCGAAATGCTGGATGCGCTGGTGGATATAGGCTATGACGGTTATATCTCCCTGGAATGGGTGAAGCGCTGGGCGGAAGAGCTTTCCGACGCCGGCGTGGTGTTCCCACAGTTTGCCAATTACATGAACGACTATTTCTCCGGCCTTTCCATGAAAGAGGGAGAACTTCAAGATAACCGGACCCATACTGGAAAGTATGTCTGGCCCAAAGAGACTTTGATCGACGCCACGTTCCCCGATGTGTTGGACCGCATGGTCAAGGAGTTCCCGGACCAGCTTTGCTTCCGCTATACAGAACTGGATTATACCCGTACTTATTCCGAGTTCCGGGATGACGTGGACCAGTTTGCCCGTGCGCTTATCGCTATGGGCGTGAAGAAAGGGGACCACGTAGCCATTTGGGCCACCAACGTGCCCCAGTGGTATATCACCTTCTGGGCCACTACCAAGATCGGCGCGGTGCTGGTTACGGTGAATACCGCTTATAAGATCCACGAGGCAGAATATTTGCTGCGCCAGTCGGACACTCATACGCTGGTGATGATCGACGGTTTCAAAGACTCCGATTATGTGGGGATCATGAAAGAGCTTTGCCCCGAACTGCAAGACAGCTTGCCCGGCAAACTTCACAGCAAGCGGCTGCCGGTGCTTCGGAACATCATCACCATTGACAGTCAGCAGAAAGGCTGCTACACTTGGGAACATGCCATGGGTTTGGGCGATTCTGTTCCTCCCACCGAGGTGGAGAACCGCCGCCGTCACATCCATAAAGACGATGTGTGCAATATGCAGTATACTTCTGGAACCACCGGTTTCCCCAAGGGCGTTATGCTTACCCATTACAATGTGGTGAACAACGGCAAGGCCATCGGTGACTGCATGGACCTTTCCACTGCCGATAAGCTGATGATTCAGGTGCCCATGTTCCATTGTTTCGGCATGGTGCTGGCCATGACCGCTTCCATGACCCACGGCACGACTATGTGCCCCATTACGGCTTTTTCTCCCAAAAAGGGCCTGCACTGCATCGACCAGGAAAAGATCACCGCGTTCCACGGCGTGCCCACCATGTTTATCGCCATGCTGGAACACCCGGATTTCGAGAAAACCGATTTTTCCCATATGCGTACCGGTATCATGGCAGGCTCTCCCTGTCCGGTAAAGGTGATGCAGGATGTGGTGGATAAAATGCACATGTCCGAGATCTGCATTACATACGGTCAGACAGAGGCTTCGCCTGGCTGCACCATGTCTAAGACTACTGATTCCCTTGATGTTCGCGTCAACACTGTGGGTGGCGCTATGTTTGGCGTTGAGTGCAAAATCGTTGACCCGGAGACCGGCGAAGACCTGCCCGACAATGTGGACGGCGAGTTCGTGGCCAAGGGTTACAACATCATGAAGGGATACTATAAGATGCCCGAGGCTACAGCGGCAGCCATCGATAAAGAAGGCTGGCTCCATACAGGCGACCTGGCCCGCCGGACGCCGGAAGGCAACTATAAGATCACGGGACGCATCAAGGATATGATCATCCGCGGCGGCGAGAACATTTATCCCAAGGAGATCGAGGATTTCATCTACACGCATCCCAAGGTCCGCGATGTGCAGGTGATCGGCGTGCCGGATGAGCAATATGGCGAGGAGATCATGGCTTGTGTGATCCTCAAAGAAGGGGAAACCTCTTCCGAAGAGGAGATCAAAGATTATGTTCGTTCCCACATGGCGAAACACAAAGTGCCCCGCTATGTGGCCTTTGTGGAACAGTTCCCCATGAACGCCGCCGGCAAGATATTGAAATATAAAATGCGTGAGAACGCTGTGGAACTCTTGAAGCTGCAAAGCGCAGAGGCCATTGTTACAGCGTAAATAACACTGGACAGAAGAATGGGAACGGGAAAGGGATGGCTCTTTCCCGTTTTTCTCGCCAGTTTCCTAGAACAGAAAGGAAGCCGGAAGAAGATGGGAAAAGTTTCCCCGAAAGAGCGTGTCGGCATGGATCGAAACGTTCCGGGGCGAAGATAAAAATTCAGAAAGAAGGATGTTTATGCAAGCGCCTGTTACTTTTGCGATTGCGGGTTTTGGTGACCGTGGCAGCACCTATGCTTCCATGCAAAATCTGTTCCCTGACAAGATGAAAGTAGTTGCCGTGGCAGATTTGGACCCTGCTAAGGTGGAGAAAGCCAGACGGCTTTACAACATTCCCCAGGAAAACTGCTTTGCCAGTGCCGAAGAAATGCTGGAGCATGATAAGCTGGCGGATGTGATGGTGGTCTCCACCATGGACCGGCAGCATGTGGGCCATGCTATTCCCGCCCTGCGGAAAGGATACAATATCCTGATGGAAAAGCCTATTTCGCCGGAACTTGCCAAATGCAAAGAGATTTTGCAGGTGGCCTCAGAATGCCCGGGGAAGATCATAGTTTGCCATGTGCTGCGATATACAGCGTTTTACAACCAGCTGAAAGAATTGATCCAAAGCGGCCGCATTGGCGATGTGGTCACCATTTGCGCCAATGAGAATGTGGGGTACTGGCACCAGGCTCACTCTTTCGTGCGGGGCAACTGGCGGAATTCCACCCAAACAAGCCCCATGATCCTGCAAAAGTCCTGCCATGATATGGACATCCTCACTTGGCTTTTGGGCAAAAAATGCGTGTCGGTTTCATCTTTCGGCAGCACC
Organism: uncultured Neglectibacter sp.; assembly: GCA_904419785.1. Classification (GTDB taxonomy): domain Bacteria; phylum Bacillota; class Clostridia; order Oscillospirales; family Acutalibacteraceae; genus Acutalibacter. The sequence continues at coordinate 430,896 of CAJFSY010000001.1, read as the reverse complement.
CAGCTGTTCAAGCCGGAACGTGCTCCCGAGGGGGCGGCGCTTCGCTGTTTGGATGGCTGCAAAGTGAAAGACTCCTGCCCGTTCGACGCGGAGAAGATTTATGTCACCAGCCCCAAAACAGGACGTGCCAATGGTGATAGCTGGATCAGCTCGGTGCTCAGTGTGGAAAACACCTTGGAAAGCACCTACCAGGCGCTGCGGGAAGGCCCTTATGGCCGGTGCGTTTACCATTGCGACAACGATGTGGTAGATCATCAGCAGACAAACCTTCTCATGGAAGATGGTTCCACCATCAGCTTTACCATGTGCGCTTTCACTGAGGATTGTTACCGTTATTTCAAAGCCATGGGTACCAAAGGCGAGATCGAGGCGGATATGAAATCCAATGTGATTCATGTTCGTGAGTTTGGCAAAGGGGAAGAAACCATCGATGTGGGCAAGCTGTCCGCAGACTTGAAGGGCCATGGCGGCGGCGACAGCGGCATCGTAAAAGATTTTCTGGAGATGCTTTTGAGCGGCGCCGAACCCAACGAGCGTACGACCACGTTAGAGCATTCCATGGAAAGCCATTTTATCGCTTTGGCAGCGGAGGAATCTAGGCTCAACGGGGGAAAAGTCATCCAGTTGACAGAGTTTAAAGACCGCTGACCGCTGGGGAGTAAATAAAAAAGGCCGTGAGTTTCTCACGGCCTTTTTTGCGCGTTTTGGGTGGTCGGGATTATCGTTGAGCCAATTCCCGTTCCGTTTCCAGACGGAGGGTTTCTTCCGCAGTAGAGACTAAAAACCGGTAAATAGGGAATAGGAGCCGTAAGTCTTTGACCAGCTTTTGAGGCAGCTCTTTGGAAAAAAGAAGGGAAAAGTCGTGGCTGTCGGCGTTAAAACTGATGTTTCTCCGTTCCAGCCATGTCTGCTCTTCCGGTGTTCGGCTTCCATAGCGGGGGCGTTTAAAACAATCGCCTTCCATATGGAAGAGTTTTTGGCCAAGATAAGCCTTTTGCGCCTTTTGAAATTCCAGATCGCCATTTAAGATTTTTGCCCGCAGTTGATTCATGTAAGCAGTGGAAGCGTGGTAAAATCCGCAGCCGTAAGAGAAACCATCCAGATTTATCTCAAAATAGAGTCCCGGATAATCCGTGCCGTGCATCCTCCCGCCCCGTTTGAAGATGATCCACATGTGATCCCTGTAAAGGGAGGGGTCTTTCGTATAACGGGTGTCCCGCCAAATGCGGCAGATCGTTTTATCGACTCTGGGCTCCGTTTGAAATTCCGGGTCTAGTTCCAGCATGGCGGGGGAAAGATCCATCACCAGTTGGCGCAGCGGTTCTATTACCAAAGTCTGGTATTCCTTTTTGTGTTCCCAAAACCAGGAACGGCTGTCCTGCATTTTGTTTTCAAAAAGGAAATCTAATGTTTTTTGTGAAAAAGGGGTATCCATAAGCATTCCTTTCTACAGAAAAAGCGCTCCCAAAACCGTTTGAAAGGGAGCGCTTTCTATGAGGTCAGTTCAGGTCCAGCAGCTTGGCGTTTACGCCTTCCAAAGCGTTGAAGGCATCCAGCATCCGGTCGATGGTTTCTTTTTCGCCGCAAGCTTGCAGCATGATCACTCCGTCGTCCGAGCAGAAATCCTCGCCGGTCTCGTGGAGGCCTACCCGCAGCTTGATGTTGCAGCCAAATTCAGTCAGGGCCTTTTGCAGGTTCAGGGCGTTGGCATGGCGGTGGTCCACCCGCAGGCCGATGATATAATAGCAGTTCATAACAATCCCTCGCTTTTCTTTGATTCCGGATACCCCGGTCGTTACAGTTAGTATACCATTCCTTTTCAAGAGATACAAGCAAAGCATACTTTTTAAAAGAAAACAGCGAAATTTATTGCTCATTTCTCTTGACGGGGCAGGGAAAATCGTGTAAACTATGGATTGTTAGTTGGAACTAACTTATATTTGTTAGTTAGAAAAAATTGCGCTTTCGGCAGCGCTTTTTTCTTCTTACAAGATTAGTTAAAACTAACTCACAAAGCATATCCGGATTTCGCTACGGGTTTTAGAGGGCGTGTTCCGGTGAGAGTGCCAAACAGGCGAAGCCCATAGTCCAAATAGAAAAGGAGAGCGCGTATGAGTGTTGTGATTGTTGGAGGGAACGAACGGATGGCATCCCAATATGAGGGTATCTGTAAAGAGCACGGCTGTAAAGCGAAAGTGTTCACCAAAGAGAACGGTTCCCTAAAGCGTAAGCTGGGAAGCCCGGATTTGTTGATTCTTTTTATCGGCACGGTGTCGCATAAGATGGTGATCAGCGTGACCCAGGAAGCGAAGAAAAACCAAATCCCGGTAGCGCGCATCCCAACCAGCAGCGCCACAGCCCTTCGGGCAGCTCTGACAGAATGGACGGTGGGTTAAAACATATCCAATCGTGATATGACATTACAGAAAGACGCGGGACTGGTTCCCGCGTTTTTTCGTCTTGCGTAACAAGGTGGAAGAGGGTAAAATAGGGGAAAAGGCAGAAAGGCGGGAGTTTATGGCCAAAATCCAGCGTCCGGGGAAAGGGGAAAGCCGGCTCTGCCTTCCCCGGGATTATGTGGTGGTGGATACGGAGACCACAGGGCTTTCCAGTGAAAACTGTGATTTGATCGAGGTCTCGGCGCTGCGGGTGCGGGGAGGGGATGTTGTGGAAACTTTCTCAACGTTAGTTCGCCCCCCTTGGCGTGAGGTGCAGCGGAATGGGGAATGGACCGAAGGCTATGTGGATGATTTTATCCAAGAACTGACAGGGATCACTGACGAAATGCTGCAAGACGCGCCTTTTCCCCAGGATGCTTTGCCTCAAGTGGAAAAGTTTTTGGGGGATGACTTGCTGCTGGGCCATAATGTGGGGTTCGATATGGCTTTTCTGTATGATTCCTTTCAAAAATACTTAGGCCGGCCCTGCCGCAACGATTCACTAGATCATTTGCGTATTGCCCGCAAGCTTTTGCCGGAACTTCCCCATCACAAGCTGGGAGATGTGGCGGCAGCTTTAGGGGTCCCGTATGAGGGGGCGCACCGCGCTTTAAACGATTGCCGGATCACATATGCGTGCTATGAAAAGCTGCGGGCCTTGGCGCTTTCTCAAGGGACAGAAGAAGATTTTCTCCGGCTGTTCGAGAAGAAGAAAAAGCCACGGTATCCAGGGATTCCCGGGCATCCGTTTTATGGCAAGCACTTGGCCTTTGCAGGTGGGCTGAAAACTCTTTCGCGAGAACAAGCCGCCGACCGCGCCGCACAGGCAGGAGCCAAGCTCGACCGGGAAGTCACGGAAACAACAGATTTTCTTGTGATTCCCGCAGCGGGAAAAGAAGCCATCCCCGGAAAAAACGGACCCACTATCTTGCCGGAAGAAGCTTTTTTAAAGCTTTTGGGAGATTTATAAGAGCTCTGCAAAAGCGTTTGGTGGTCTTTCTCAGCGTAGAGGAAAGCTGGTTTCTTTCCATGGGGAAAGCGTTGACTTGAAGAGAGCGTCACACTATAATGAGAGCAAAGTGCCTTTCAATTTAGGAGGATGTTGTATTATGAAACCTTTTCTCGATGATGATTTTTTGCTGACCACCCCTACGGCGAAAGAGCTGTATCAGGTGGCAAAGTCCATGCCGATTCTGGACTATCACTGCCATATCGACCCCAAGGAGATTGCCCAGGACCGGCGTTTTGAGAACATCACCCAGGTGTGGCTGGGTGGGGACCACTACAAATGGCGGCTGATGCGGGCCAATGGCGTAGATGAGTTCTGGGTCACAGGGGATGCTCCTGACCGGGAGAAATTCCAAAAATGGGCGGAAACTTTGGAAGTGGCCATTGGAAATCCGCTGTACCATTGGAGCCATTTGGAGCTTCGTCGGTATTTTGGCTATGAAGGTGTGCTAAACGGCGAAACCGCGGAAGAAGTGTGGCAGCTCACCCAGGAAAAGTTGTCTCAGCCCGGCATGAGCGCCCGGAATTTGATCCTTAACTCTGGGGTAACATTGCTTTGCACTACAGATGATCCCGCGGATGATCTGCGCTGGCATAAAGCCTTGCGGGATGATGAGAGTTTCCCGGTAAAGGTGCTGCCCGCGTGGCGCCCCGACAATGCCATGGGTCTGGAGAAGCCCGATTATCCGGCGTATTTGGAGCGTCTGGGCCATGCTGCCGGGATGGAGATCAAAAGCTTTGAAGATTTGAAAGAAGCTTTAAAGCGCCGCATGGCGGAATTTGACGCTATGGGATGCCGGGCCAGCGATCACGGGATCACGCAGGCTGTCTGCCGGCCTGTCAGCGATGAAGAATTGGAGCGCGTATTCCAGAAAGGTGTGGAAGGCCAAAGGCTTACCCAAGAAGAGATCGAGGCGTTCCAGACCGGTTTCCTTACTTTCGTGGCTGGGGAATACAATAAGCTGGGGTGGGTGATGCAGCTGCACTATGGGTGCCGGCGCAACACGAATACCAAGATGTTTGAGAAGGTAGGGCGTGATACAGGATACGACTGCGTGCTTCAAGGCGTGCCTTCTTTGAAATTGGCGGAATTTCTGAACTTGCTCAACGACCATGACGCATTGCCCCGGATGGTTTGCTACAGCTTGAACTCCAACGATGATGATGGGATCAATTCTGTGCTGGGGTCTTTCCAGGACGGTACGCCTTTGGGACGTGTGCAGCAAGGGTCCGCATGGTGGTTCAACGACCATAAGGCAGGCATTACAAAGCAGCTGACCTCTTTTGCCAACGCTGGCCTGCTGGGGAATTTTATCGGAATGCTTACCGATTCCCGCAGTTTCCTTTCTTATCCTCGCCACGAGTACTTCCGGCGCATCCTGTGCCAGCTGATAGGCGGCTGGGTGGAAAACGGGGAATATCCTGCCGATGGAAAGGCTTTGGAAAAAATAGTGAAAGGGATCTGTTACAATAACGCGGTGGAATTTTTCGGTTTTCCACTTGAGAAAGTATGAAGGGGCTTTCAGGCCGTAAAGGAGGAAACACAGTGAACGGGCAATTTGGCGCAGTGATCGTGGCTGCCGGCAGTTCCAGCCGCATGGGCGGAAAAGGTTCCAAAGTGCTGGAAAATCTTGGAGGTAAGCCTGTGCTGCTATATTCTTTCCAGGTGCTGGCCCAGTGTCCCTGGATAGGGGAACTTTGCGTGGTTTGCCGGGAAGAGGACCAACAGCGCATTGAAACTCTTTTATCTGGGAAAACGGACAAACCGGTAACTGTGGTCCCCGGTGGAAAAGAGCGGCAGGATTCCGTTTTGGCAGGGGTGAACGCCCTTTCCCCAGAGCGGTCTTATCTGCTCATCCACGATGGCGCCAGGCCTTTTGTCACCCCCGAGACATCAGACGCCGTCTGCCGGGATGCGGTGGCGTATGGCGCGTCCACTGCGGCAGTCCCCGCGAAAGACACCTGCAAGCTTTCGGACGGCCATGGTTTTGTGGAGTCTACCCCTGCCCGGGAGCGGCTGATGGCTGTGCAGACTCCTCAGGCTTTTGAGCGGGAGATGTATCTTTACGCTGCCCGCAAAGCCATGGGGACAGGGATATCCTATACGGATGATTGCCAGCTTATTGAGGCGGCGGGCGGCCAGGTGCGTCTGACTCCCGGAGATTACCGCAACATCAAGCTTACCACTCCCGAGGACCGTTTGGCCGCTCAAGCATATCTAGAAAAGGAGAAGCATACGATGCGTATTGGATCTGGTTATGACGTGCACAAACTGGTAGAAGGCAGAAAGCTGATCCTTGGCGGGGTGGAAATCCCCTATGAGAAAGGGCTTTTAGGCCATTCCGACGCGGACGTGCTGGCCCACGCCATTGCGGACGCTTTGCTGGGAGCCGCCGCTTTGGGAGATATCGGCAAGCTTTTCCCCGATACCGACCCAGCTTATGAAGGGGCCGACAGCCTGGTGCTTTTGGGCCGTGTCCGGTCGCTTTTGGAAGAAAAGGGCTTTGCCATCGGCAATGTGGATGCCACTGTCATTGCCCAGCGGCCCAAGCTGGCGCCTTATATCCCGCAAATGCGGGAAAATCTGGCGAAAGCCTGTGGTGTGGATGTTTGCCGGGTCAGCGTGAAAGCCACCACAGAAGAAGGGTTGGGTTTTACCGGCAGCGGCCAGGGCATCGCGTCCTCGGCGGTCTGTCTTTTGGAACAATAACTAGAGAAGGCTCTTAGGGGAGCCTTCTTTTTTGTTGGCGTGGAACTGGTCACCGGAAGCGCTCTTACGCATAGAATGAACTGAGTCGTCATTTCGTGGAAGAGTAATGAGGTGGTAGTATGGGCAAGCCTTTGATCGTAGTAAGTTCGGTGACTTACGCAATGAAAGGCCGTGATCTGCTGTTCCGTCATGGCATCAAAGGATATGTGCAACGCATTCCTAAAACAGAAAATACAGGCTGTGGGTATGGTATTTACGTTCCAAATGGGGCAGACGCGGCAGAGCGTATTTTAATAGAAAATCACATTCGTGTGCTTCGGCGTATGGAACAGGATGGTGATCTGCCATGATCTATCTTGACAACAGCGCCACCACCTTTCCAAAGCCCCAGGGGGTGCGTCAGACCATGCACCGGGCGCTGGTGGAGTATGGGGCGAATCCGGGACGCAGCGGTTACGGGATGTGCCTGCGCACCACCCAGGCTGTTTACGACTGCCGAAAGCTTGCAGCGGATTTTTTCGGAGCACCGGGGCCTGAGTGTGTATTGTTCCAGCCAAGTTGCACCCAGGCGCTGAACCTGGTGCTGAAAGGGGCGCTCAAACCAGGGGATCATGTGGTTGTCTCAGATTTGGAGCACAACGCGGTCATGCGTCCGCTCACGGCACTGGAGAACCGGGGGATTACGTATACCGTGGCGAAGGTGACTCCTGGCGACAACGACGCCACTTTGGAAGCTTTTCGCCAAGCCTTTGGTCCCAAAACCAGATTGGTGGTCTGCACCATGGCGTCCAATGTGTTTGGAATCCGGGTGCCGGTAGAGCGGATCACCGCTTTGGCCCATCAGTATGGGGTGAAAGTCTGTGTGGACGCAGCCCAGGGAGCGGGTCTGATTCCTATCCGGATGGGGGAAAGCGGCATCGATTATTTGTGCTGCGCGGGGCACAAAGGGCTTTATGGGCCCATGGGCACGGGACTGCTTATTCTCCGGGAGCCGGAAGAGCTTTTGGGTACTCTTGTGGAAGGTGGAACGGGCACCCAGTCCAGAGACCTTCATCAACCTGAGGAAGCCCCGGAACGGTATGAGAGCGGCACTTTGAATGTCCCAGGGATTCTGGGATTGGGAGCGGGCATAGAATTTGTCCGCCGGCGTGGCCCGAAACGAATCTGCCGGGAAGAACTGCAAAAGCTGCGTTATCTTCACAGCCGGCTTTCCAGAATGGGGAAGGTCAGGCTTTATACGCCTTCTCCGGAGGAACCTTGGTTCGTGCCGGTGTTGTCGTTCAATTTGGAGGGAGTCCCCAGCGAGCGGGTGGGGGAATTCCTGGCCAAAGGGGGGATCGCCGTGCGCTGCGGCCTGCATTGCGCTCCTTTAGCCCATGAGAAACTGGGCACTTTGGAAACGGGCACGGTGCGGGTATCGCCTTCGGTATTTACCCGAAAAGAAGACATGGACGCGTTAGTGCTGCGAATTTCCCACTGGAAGGAATAATTTCAGAGAATCTAGAAAAACCGCTTTTATTTGCGGGATGTTTATGATAAAATGAATTCTGGAAAAGCTTGCTGCGAAATGCCGCGGGAATCTATCCCACGGCATTTACAATGCTTTTAAGAAAGTTAAACGGAAAGGGGTGAAGGTCATGAACTCCGCAATGGAGTATATTGCCCAGACGGGCGAGTTGATTCTGAATTTGGCCCGTCAGTTCACCTTCAAAGACGCTGTGGACGTGCTTATCGTAACGGTGCTTCTCTACAGCGCCATCAAGTTGGTGCGCGAGACCCGGGCGGGTCAGTTGGTAAAGGGAATCATTTTATTGATCGTCCTCTTCGTGATCTCTTCTCAGATTGATCTGTTGATGCTCAACGCCATTTTGAGGATGTTCCTCCAGTCTGGTATTGTGATTGTAGTCATCTTGTTCCAGCCGGAAATACGCAAAGCTTTGGAACAAGTGGGGCACAGCAAAGTAGCCCAATCGCTGGTCAGTGCCGTAGCGGTTAAAGACCGGGAAGACAAGACCAAAACGCGTAAAGCGATTGAGGGCGTGGTAGACGCTACCCAAATATTGCAGCAGCTGCGCATGGGAGCTTTGATCGTGTTCGAGCGCCAGACAAAATTGGGGGAGATCGTTGCTACAGGCACAGTGTTGGAGGCTTCGCCTTCTTCCCAGTTGATTGCCAATATCTTTTTCAACAAGGCGCCCTTGCATGATGGAGCCATGATCATTCGGGAAGGCCAGGTTTACGCGGCGGGCTGTATTTTACCTCTTACCAGCAATGAGAACGTCAGCGCCGAATTGGGTACCCGCCACCGCGCGGCTTTAGGTATCAGTGAAAATTCCGACGCTATGGTAGTGGTCGTTTCTGAGGAAACAGGCCAGATTTCTATCGCCATGGAAGGGAAGCTTACCCGTAATTACAATCGGGTCACCCTTCGTGAAGTGTTGGAGAAAACATTAATCGGCGTCCCGGAGGAGGCTTCCAACGGCAAACGCATTTTGGGCAAGCTGGGTTTGAGCTCCGGCACCGCCAGAAAGGGGGAGCGGAGATGAGCGAAGAAAAAAAGCGCCCGGAAGAATCAAAAGCAAATTCATCCCGAAAAAAGAAATTTTCCTTGGGAAAGATTTTTTACCACAATACGTTTGTGCTGATCTTCTCTTTTGTTGTGGCAGTGGTTTCGTGGTTTCTCATGTCTGCCAACAGTTCCGATCGGGGCGTAATCATAGAGGATGTACCCATAGAGGTGCGGTATTCCTCCGCAGCGGAAGAGGCCGGGCTAAAAGTGTTTAATAAATCCAGCGATACGGTGGATTTGCAGGTAACTGGCAACACTTTGATCACCAGCCAGTTAACAGCCAATGATTTTGACGTAGCCGTAACATTAAACCCTACATCCACAACGTTGGCAGGCAATACCATGCAAAAGCTTACCGCAGAAGTACAAGCTGTAAAGGCGAATTCTTTGGCGAATTTTGAGATTACCCAGGTCAACCCGGAAGAGGTTACACTGGAGTATGACCGTTATCAGGAAACTAATTTCAAAATTGAGAGTAACATCCAGTATAGTTCCGGAAGTGGATATTATGCTTCTACACCGATCTTGTCTTCCGATAATGTGACTATTTCCGGTCCGGAATCCTCGGTGAACAGGATTAGCAAGGTAGCGGTGGAATATAAAGTGGAATCCCCGTTAAAGCAGGAAGCGCAGTTTTCCTGTCCCCTTGTTCTGTATGATAAAGGAAATCAGGAAATCACCAATATTTCCGATCTGTGTCTTACCATGAATGTGGATACGGTAGATGTGACGATTCCTGTTTCACCGGTAAAAACCGTCAGCTTAGTGGCCTCTACTTTGCACCAGCCGGAAGGTTTTGTGCAGGACCGTATTCAAATTGAACCGGCAGAGATCACGATTGCAGGCTCCACGGAAGTGCTTTCTGGCATCAGCGAAATTCAGTTGGATAAGGCCATTGACTTTGCCCAGTTGAAAGCTGGCACAACTAATACATTCACAATGGATATCCCTCTGCCTTCCGGTGTGCGTAATATCAGCGCGGTGGGGGATACTCCCAGCCAGGCTACGGTGAGCATCAATTTGAATGGATATGAGGAAGTGCCTGTCACGGTGGCTTCTACGAACATTCAAATTATCAATCCGCCCTCGGGTATGAAAGTGGATCTGGCTACCAGTATTCTTCCTGTAACGGTGATGGGACCGGAAGCCCAGGTGACGAAGCTCACGGGAGATTCGGTAGCGGTGCAAGTCGATTTGAGCAATTTCCAAAATCAGACCGGTACGGTGAACGTGCCCGCCACAGTTACATTGACCAGTGGCACGGGAGATTCCTGTTGGGTGACAGGGGAATATACAGTATCTGTTACCATATCCGCGTCCCAAGCGGTGGCCATGGCCCGCATAAATCCGGATGAAAAAGAAAAGGACGGTCTGGCGGCTATGCCGCAGGAATAGTAAAGGCATTTTTGAGCGCCTTAGAAGGATTTTTCTTCTAGGCGCTCTTTTCTTTGCAAAATTCCCAGCATTGGTGTATAATAATAAACCAGTTTTGTGTTTTAGCGTGGCAAAAGGTTTGAAATACGATTCCCTACAGGAAAGGATGAGAGTTATGGACGTCCAGGTAGGCGACGTGCTTCGTATGAAAAAGCCCCATCCCTGTGGCAGTTTTGAGTTTACAGTGCTGCGGGTGGGGATGGATTTTAAGATTCGCTGCAATGGCTGCGGCCGGGAAGTGATGATTCCCCGTTTGAAGTGTGAAAAGAATATCAAGAAGGTCCTCCGCGCGGAAGGCGAAGAGTAGCGGTTTTTCTAAAAGAGTATTTTATTTTTTAGAAAGGCTGTGTTAGTTGTGTTTGAAAATTTGCAGGTGTTTGAAAACCGTTTTGAAGAATTGAACTTAAAGCTGTATGACCCGGTTACTGCCAGCCAGCGGGAACTGTATGCCGCTTTGATGAAAGAGCATAAAGAGCTGGAACCGATTGTGGAAACCTACCGGGCTTACCGGAAATGCCAGGAAGACTTGGCAGGAGCCAAAGAATTGCTGGAAGAAGCTGGACAACGAGAATTGCGAGAGATGGCCCAGCAGGAAGTTCGGGAAAAAGGAGAGGAACTTGCAGAACTGGAAGAGCGGTTGAAGCTCTTGCTTTTGCCAAAAGATCCCAATGATGAAAAGAACGTGATCGTAGAGATCCGCGGTGGCGCTGGCGGGGAGGAAGCCGCCCTGTTCGCGTATAACCTTTATCGGATGTATACCATGTATGCCGAGAAAAAAGGTTGGAAAACGGAGATCGTGAGCTTGAACGAAACCGAATTGGGCGGTTTTAAAGAGGTCAGCTTCCTCATCGATGGGGAAGGGGCCTATTCCCGGTTAAAATATGAGAGCGGCGTCCATCGGGTGCAGCGCGTGCCCGAAACAGAAGCCCAAGGCCGGATCCATACTTCCACCGCTACCGTGGCGGTGCTTCCGGAAGCGGAAGAGGTAGATGTGGAGATCGACCCGAAAGATTTGCAGATCGATACGTTCCGTTCAAGCGGCGCGGGAGGCCAGCATATCAACAAAACATCCTCCGCCATCCGCGTGACCCATCTGCCTACTGGCATGGTAGTGGAATGCCAGGATGAACGGAGCCAGTACAAAAATAAAGACAAAGCGTTGAAAGTGCTGCGGGCCAGGTTGCTGGACCAGGAGCAGAAGAAAGCCAACGAGCAGGTAGCCCAAGAGCGCCGAAGCCAGGTGGGTACCGGTGACCGTTCCGAACGGATACGCACCTATAATTTTCCCCAAGCCAGAGTGACAGATCACCGCATTGGCTTGACCCTTTACAAGTTGGATGAGATATTGAGCGGTTCTTTGGATGAGGTCATCGACAGCCTTGTGGCCGCCGACCGTGCCGCCCAATTAGAAGCCTCCCAGCAAGGATAAGGAGGAGACAAAATGGAGACTTTACTCTTAAGTGACCGCTGTTCCGGGGATATTTGCCGGGCTGGGGAGATTCTCCGCCGGGGTGGATTAGTGGCGATCCCCACGGAAACGGTATATGGCTTAGCTGCCAACGCGCTGGACAGCGACGCGGTAAAACGGATTTATCAAGCCAAAGGCAGGCCATCTGATAATCCCTTGATCGTCCATATCAGTGATGTTTCCCAGCTTGCGCCCCTGGTTCGGGAAGTTTCTGAGGCTGCCAAACGGCTGGCAGCGGCTTTCTGGCCTGGTCCGCTGACCATTATTTTGCCCAAGTCCGACTTGGTGCCATCAGCCACCAACGGGGGCTTGGACACAGTGGCGGTGCGCTGTCCGTCCCATCCTACGGCCCGGGCTGTCATCGATGCCGCGGGAGTTCCCTTGGCGGCGCCTTCCGCCAATCTTTCCGGAAAGCCCAGCCCTACGACCTTCCGGCATGTGCAGGAAGATTTGACCGGCAGGGTAGACGCCCTGTTAGATGGGGGGGATTGCACGGTAGGAGTGGAATCCACGGTGCTGACATTGGCCCAAGATGTTCCCCGTATCCTTCGGCCTGGCGGGATCACTCTGGCCCAGCTCCGTTCGGTGCTGGGAGAGGTAGAGGTCGACCCAGCCGTTTTGCATCAGTTGGGAGAAGGAAAGCGGGCGGCATCCCCTGGTATGAAGTATAAACACTATTCCCCTTCTGCGGATGTGGTCATCCTGGATGCTTCCCCGGAAGAGTATGTTCGCTACGTGAACCAAAAGGGCGATGGCTGGGCTCTTTGCTTCGAGGAAGATGTTCCGTTCCTGCAAGTCCCCAGCGTGGCGTATGGTTCCCGGTATGACGGGGAATCTCAGGCCCGCCATTTGTTTGACGCGCTGCATAGCCTGGATGAGGTGGGCGCCAAGAAAGCCTATGCCCGTATGCCTTCCAAGCGGGGGGTAGGTTTAGCTGTATATAACCGTTTGATCCGAGCAGCGGCGTTTCAAGTTGTCAATCCCGTGGGATGCCATGTGATAGGGTTGACAGGCCCTACAGGCGCGGGAAAATCCACGGTAGGCGATATCCTGCGGAAGGAAGGCTGCTTTGTGATTGACTGCGACCAAGTAACCCGCAGTCCCCAGGTATATGACCCGCCTTGCTTGCAAGAGCTCTCAGAGGCTTTTGGTCCCGAGATATTTCAAGATGGTGTGCTGGACCGGGGAGAATTGGCCCGGCGTGCTTTCGCTTCTGAGCAGGCCCGGAGCCTTTTAGGGCAGATCACGTTCCCACGGATTCTCCGCCGGGTGCGGGAACTGCTGGCGGAAGGCAGGGAAAAAGGGTACCGCGTGCTGGTGCTGGATGCTCCTACTCTGTTTGAATCGGGATTGGATAGCGCCTGTTCCCGTATTTTGGTGGTAAACGCCCCCAAAGAGGAACGGCTGGCGCGCGTCTTAAAGCGGGATGGTATTTCCCAGGAAGCGGCGCTCCGGCGGTTGGAGGCTCAGCCTTCTGAGGATTTCTACACTTCCCGGGCAGATTGGGTAGTGGAAAACGGTCCGGGTGTCCAGACCAGTGGAGCTTTGAGAGAGTTTTTGGAAGATTTGGCGGAAGAGCCGGGGAGCAATCGCCTATGAAAAAAGGCTGTATTACAGTGGTACTGCTGGCGGTGATCTTGGCGGCAGTGCTGGTTTTTGCCGGGCCGCGTCTGTGGGAGGCGGGGATGAAGTTTTTGTATCCTCAGTCTTACTCGGAACTGGTAGAGCGTGAAGCCGCTGAATTCCACCTGGACCCAGATCTGATTTACGCGGTGATAAAGACGGAAAGCGGATTTGATCCTCAAGCCCGTTCCCGTGCCGATGCTCAAGGGTTGATGCAGCTGACTCAGGAAACGTTTGAATGGATCGGCTCTCTCTACCCGCCGGAAAATGGCGGGGGAAATGTATTCGACCCTGGGGATAATATCCATTGTGGCTGCGCGCTGTTGCGGCTGCTGCTGGACCAGTATGGCAGTGTGGATGTGGCCCTGGCTGCTTATAATGCGGGTATGGGCAACGTGTCGGGATGGCTTGAAAGCGGTGACTATTCCCACGATGGGGAAACGCTGCATACCATCCCTTACCCGGAAACCGACGCCTATGTAAAGAAAGTCCAGCAGGCGTTGAAAATCTATCAAAAGCTTTATCCCTAACGAAAGAAATCCATTGCTTTCTGTGTGATTTCATGGTACAGTGTTTTTTGTCCGATCATGTTTATTTATAAGTTTCCATCGAGATGTGAATTTGTCATTTTGAAAAATATTTTATATAGGAGGTCAAAACAATGTCTAAAAAAGAGGAAAAGATCGACGCTAAGGAGCTGGCGAAAGAGCTTCTCAACGACCGCACTCACGGTGCGGCCAAAGTTGGCGCTAAAGAACTTTCTAAAGCCGATAAATTTGCGGAAGGCTACAAAGAGTTTCTGAACGCGGCCAAGACAGAGCGGGAAACTGTCACCTGGGCGGTAAAAGCCGCTGAGGAAGCTGGTTTCGTGCCGTTTGACCCGAAGAAAAAGTACGAAGCCGGGGATAAGGTTTATTACAACAACCGGGGCAAGGCCATGTGCCTGGCGGTGATCGGCAAGAAGGGCGCGAAAAAGGGTGTGCGCATCGCCGCGGCCCATATCGACAGCCCCCGTATCGACCTGAAGCCCATCCCTCTGTATGAAGCCAATGAGCTGGCCTTGTTAAAGACCCATTATTACGGCGGCATTAAGAAATATCAGTGGACCGCTATCCCGCTGTCCATGCACGGAAAAATCATCCGCAAAGACGGCAGCGAAGTGACGGTGAACGTAGGAGAGCAGCCCGAAGATCCTCAGTTCTGCATTACAGATATCCTGCCCCACCTGGGCAAGGACCAGATGGGCAAGAAACTGGGCGAGGCCATTATGGGTGAGGATTTGAATGTGCTGGTGGGCAGCCTGCCTCTGACCGACGGAGAAGGGGAGCAGCTGTTCAAGCTGAATATCATGAACATCCTGCATCAGCAGTATGGTATCGTAGAGAGCGACCTGATCTCTGCCGAGCTGGAATTCGTGCCTGCTTTCAAAGCGGTAGATATCGGCTTTGACCGCAGCATGATCGGCGCTTATGGCCACGATGACCGCGTGTGCGCCTATCCCGCGTTGGAGGCTATCTTCAAGTGCAAGACTCCCGAGTATACCGCCATCACAGTGCTGGCGGATAAAGAAGAGATCGGCAGTGTGGGCAACACGGGCTTGGCCTCTGAATTCCTCAACTATTTTGTGGCAGATCTGGCCGCTGCGGAAGACTTGGAGGCCCGCCATGTGTATTCCCAGTCTACCTGCCTTTCTGCGGACGTTACCGCCGCGTATGATCCCACCTATGCCTCCGCTTTTGAAGCAGGCAATTC
Source organism: uncultured Neglectibacter sp. (assembly GCA_904419785.1). Lineage (GTDB taxonomy): Bacteria > Bacillota > Clostridia > Oscillospirales > Acutalibacteraceae > Acutalibacter. The sequence continues at coordinate 415,894 of CAJFSY010000001.1, read as the reverse complement.
CTGCTATCTGAACCGGGGCGTTGGCGTGGCCAAGTATACCGGCTCCCGGGGCAAGGGCGGCAGCAATGACGCCAACGCCGAGTTTGTGGGCCAGGTTCGCCGCATTTTTGAAGACAACGACGTGTTGTGGCAGATCGGTGAACTGGGCAAAGTCGATCAGGGCGGCGGCGGAACCGTGGCTTTGGATATCTCCCGCATGAATGCCGATGTCATTGACGTAGGCGTGCCGGTACTTTCCATGCACTCTCCTTTTGAGGTGGTTTCCAAACTGGATGTATATATGGCGTTTAAAGCCTTCAAGTCCTACTTTGAAGCGGAATAATTAAGATTCTAAAAAAATGGCCCCCGGCGAAAGCCGGGGGCCATTTGTATTGTTAATGGACAAGATGAGCGGTCAATCGTTTTTGTCGCTGCGTTCGGGAGAAACTTCTTTTTCCTCCACAGTATGAGCGACCATTCCTTTTCCGTCGGGCTCTTTGTCAGGGATGATCAGGTTCAAGATAATACCTACGATGATTCCCAGTCCGATGTTGGAGAAGCTGAATACCGCGTTGCCGATAACCGCGCCGCCGATTGCCAAGACCAGCATCACTGCGGCGATGCAAAGGTTCCGGTTCTTGGTGAAATCCACATGGTTCTCCACCAAGGTGCGCAGACCTACAGAAGCGATCATGCCGTAGAGCACAATGCAGGCTCCGCCCAGCACGCAGTTGGGTACAGATTGGATTACTCCAATGCCTTTGCCGAAAAAGCTGACCACGATGGCGATCAAGGCAGCAATGCGCAGGGAAGCGGGGTTATAGTTGCCTGTAGCCGCCAGAACCGCTGTGTTTTCAGAATAGGTGGTGTTGGGAGGGCCGCCCACCAAACCGGCAAAGACAGTGGCCAAACCATCGCCCATCATGGTGCGGTGCAAGCCGGGCTTACGGGTGAACTTTTTGCCGACTACAGCGCCGTTGGCGTATACATCGCCTACGTGTTCCACACAGGTAACGATAGCGATGGGGGCGATCATGCCGATAGCGGTGATATTAAAGCTGGGCAGCACAAAATGGGGGACTTGAATCCAGTTGTAAGTGGCGATGACCCCCGTGTCCATCAAAGAAGCGGGAGCCAACCCCAAACGGGTCACCAGCAGTGTGAAAACATAGCCGGTCACCAAAGCAATCACAATGGAGGACATTTTTACCATGCCTTTTCCGCAGCTGGAAAGGAAAACAGCCAACAGGCAGACAATACCGGCAATCACCCAGGCCCAAACATACGCGGACATGGAAAAGCCTTCCCCGAATAAGGTGAGGGTGCTGCCATCGGGCCCATACTGGGTTTGGATGTTATTGATAGCGCTGGTGGAAAGATTCAGTCCGATCAAGGTGATGCCCACGCCCCGTACGACGGGTGGGAAAAGCTTGTCGATCAGGCCTTTGCCAAAGACCTTGATAATCAAGGCAAGCAACAGGTAAAACGCGCCGGCCACGATGATTCCGCCCATTGCCGCCGAAATCTGCTCGTCTTTGGTGGCGCCAAACGCGTTGTTGCCGATAACTCCGGCTAAAGCAGAGATAAAGGCAAAGGAGCTGCCCAAGAAGGTGGGCATTCTGCCGCCGGTGCACAGATGGAAAATCAGAGTGCCGCAGCCTGCGCAGAACAATGCCACGCCTACGTCAAGGCCGGTGAGCAAGGGTACCAGGATGGTGGCGCAGCTCATGGCGAAAGCATGCTGAAAGCCTAACGCCAGAGCCCTTTTGGTACCCAGCTTCTCATATTCCGTGGAATAAGGGAACAGGAAGCGGTTGATCTTGGAAAAAATGTTCATATGGTTTCCTCCACTGCGGATTTGAACGGGGGTGTTTTCCCGCCTTTGATAAACTTCCACATCATTCTAGCATTGACTATTCTAAAAGTCCAGACAGAAGAAGACGGTTTTTTTGTTTTTCCCCATTTCTTTTTCCAGAAAACTTGTGTATAATAATTTGTTAGTATCATTAAATAACAGCAGCCTTTTAGGCTGTGTTGCAGATATGGAATGTGAGGGAATCTTTTGCCAAAGAAACGGAAAAAGCGGGTGGTGCTCAGTCGCACTGACCATCGCATAAATATTGGTCCTGCGGGGCGGAATCTGTTCATATCCCGAGATAAACAGCTTCAATCCCGACAGGCTAAGCATATCATGCTGTGGATGCGAGGCGTGATGGCCTTGGTCGTTTTATTGGTGGCGGCCGGTGTAGGCATGTTCATTGCTTTTTATATGGTGCCTTATTTTCAGAAAGAAATCTCTTTAGAAAGTTCCAGTGGTTCTCAGGTGCGGGAAAATTCTTTGTTGAGCCAGACGGAAATACCTGTCTATGACGATATGGGCTTGCCGCTGTATTCCAATGAAGTCAGCCTGTTTGTGATCAATGAGAACTCTCCCCAGGACGCTTCTTATGTGCCCAATACCATTGAGGTGGAAGGCGTGCAGGTGGAAGCGCACATTGTCAGCGCTTTGGAAATGTTGATGGAAGCGGCCAAAGAAGACGGCTTGGCGTTGGTGTTTACAGAGGGATATGTTTCTTATGAGGAACAAGAAGAACGTTATGAAGCCAAAGTAACCGAATTGATGGAATCCGAGGGGCTGACTACGGTCATGGCCCGCACCCAGGCCCGTTTGGTGGTGCCCAGGGCAGGGGAAAGCGATATGCAAACGGGCATGTGTGTCCGCGTCCAAGGAGACCCTGAAACATTTACCGATTCCCGCACCTTTACCTGGCTTCGGTCCAATATGGGTAAATATGGGTTCGTGTTCCGGTATCCGGAAGGGAAAAAAGACTATACCGGCTGTTCGGAGGATTATACAGTCATCCGCTATGTGGGGAGCAATCATGCCATAGCCATGCAGCAGCGGTCTCTGTGCTTGGAGGAATACATCAGCTATCTGAATAGCCAATAAATTATATTTGGAAAAATAAAACTTTCCCTTGCATTTTTGCAGAACATGTGCTACAATATTTTGCGATTGAGTTTGAAATCTCCCAACCGTAAAGAGGTGAAACGAAGATGAAGCAGAATATACATCCCGACTATCAGGAGACCACTATCACCTGTGCCTGCGGCAACGTGATCCACACCCGGTCTACTAAGAAGGATATCAAAGTCGAAATATGTTCAAAATGCCACCCGTTCTTTACGGGCAAGCAGAAGCTGGTAGATACCAGCGGCCGCGTGGATATGTTCAAGAAGCGCTATGGCTTGCAGGACAAATAAGCTGCTTGCGGCTGAGGTTTGATCGGCAAAATAGTGGGCCTTGTGCCCCGGGATGGGCGGTGCGGTTCGCACCGCCTGTCTTTGTTTACACAGCGGAAAGGGGAGAAGGCGTTGTGGAATACGTCACCGTGGAAAAGGAAGCCGCCGATGAGTTTGTGGAGAAAAAGTCCCGTTTTATAGGTACGTGCCGTCCGGTAAAAACCGAGGAAGAAGCGCTGGAATTCATCGACCGGCTGAAATCTCAATATTGGGATGCCAGCCATAATGTCTACGCTTATATTTTGCGTGAAAACGGCATTCAGCGGTTTTCAGATGATGGAGAGCCCCAAGGGACAGCTGGCATCCCGGTGATCGATACCTTGAAAAAAGCGGGCGTAGTGGATGCTGTGATCGTGGCTACGCGCTATTTTGGGGGCATCCTTTTGGGGGGCGGCGGTTTGATACGTGCTTACTCCCATACAGCGTCCATCGCGTTGGCGGCGGCAAAGAAAGTCGCTATGCGCGAGTGTTTGCTGCTCAGCGTTTCCTGTGATTATTCCTCTTATGGAAAAGTGGCTGGGATTGTGCCGGAAAACGGTGGCGTGGTGGATGACACGGAATTTTTAGAGCGCGTCCGGCTGCGGTTCCATTTGGACCCAACACTGCTGCCAGCCCTGGAGAAGCGCCTGGCCGACGCCACCAGCGGACGATGTGCCGTGGTGGAAGAAGGCAAGCGGTATTTTCCTTTTGAGTTAGCTTGATTTTTTTGAAAAAATAAAAGTAATTTTCCAAAAAAGAGCGTATATACTAACAGAAGCCATTTTAGGCTTCCATTAAGGAGGATAAAAAACCGAAAGATCAGGGATAACAGCATAAGGAAGGGTGTGAAATGGTATGACTATCCGAGAACAGGCCCAGCAGTTGGAACGAGAAATCTTAGCTCCTTACGCGGCTTTTTCTGCCGATACGAAGGGGCGTGAGCGTCTGGAAGAAGAGTGTAAGATGCGCACTCCTTATCAGCGGGACCGTGACAGGATCATCCACTGCAAGTCCTTTCGCCGCTTAAAGCATAAGACCCAGGTGTTCCTTTCCCCAGAAGGGGATCATTACCGAACGCGGCTTACCCACACCCTGGAGGTCTCTCAAATTGCCCGGACCATTGCCAGGGCATTGCGCTTAAACGAGGATCTGACTGAAGCGGTGGCCCTTGCCCATGATTTGGGGCATACGCCTTTCGGCCATGCGGGGGAGCGGGCGCTGAACGCAATGCTGCCCCAGGGTTTCCGCCATTACGAGCAAAGTGTGCGGGTGGTGGAACGGCTGGAAAAAGAAGGCAGGGGGTTAAACCTTACATACGAGGTGCGAAACGGCATTTTGTGTCATACTACAGGTATGGAAGCTGATACAGCCGAAGGCCGGGTCATCCGCTGGGCGGATAAGATCGCTTATATGAACCATGATATTGATGACGCTATCCGGGCCGGAGTGCTTCGCGAAGAGGATATCCCTCAGTCTATCACAAAAGTGCTGGGAGATTCCAAAACAAAGCGGATCACGGCTCTGATCAGTTCGGTGGTGGAAAACAGCCGCAACGGCGTCATCCAAATGGCCCCCGAGACTTTCCGGGCTTACGAAGAATTGAGCGACTTTATGTATCAGGCAGTGTATTTGAACGAGTACGCTAAAAAAGAGGAACGGAAAGTGCCGAATATCATTCACAGCCTGTTCCTGTATTTCCGCAATCCGGACCATTTGCCGGACTATATGAAACGGATCGCCGAGGAGGAAGGCGTGGATACCGCCGCCTGCGATTATGTGGCGGGCATGACGGACCATTATGCCGTAGCCTGTTATCAGGAATTGTTCATCCCCAAAGCATGGAACTTGGGGCTGAACAATGGTTGAGGCTTTTTGAACTTATCGCGGTCATTGTGAAAAGGAGGGATCAGAACTATGCCGTTTCCGCCGGAATTCCTGCGGGAGTTGGGAGAACGCAGCAGGATTGAGGACATCGCTGCTTCTTATGTGAACCTGCGCAGGCGCGGGAAGAATCTGGTGGGATTGTGCCCGTTTCACAATGAAAAGACCCCTTCTTTTTGCATCTATCCGGAAAATAACTCCTACTATTGTTTTGGCTGCAACAAAGGCGGAGATGTGATCAACTTTATCATGGGCGTGGAGAAACTGGATTTTTCCGAGGCTGTTAAATTTTTAGCCCAGCGCGCGGGCATGGCCCTTCCGGAGGAAGGAGCGGACCTGAGCATGTCCCGGCTGCGTACCCGCGTTTTAGAGATCAACCGGGAATCAGGCCGTTTCTATTTTGGGATGCTCTCCAAGCCGGAGGGACAGCCAGGTTTGGAGTATTTCCGGCGCCGTGGACTGGACGCTAAGACCATCCGGCGTTTTGGGCTGGGGTATTCGCCGGACAGTGGTTTCGCTTTGGTGAACCATTTGCGGGGAAAAGGATTTACGGAAGAGGAATTGGTGCAGTCGGATATGGTTCGCCGTTCAAAAAAAGGATACTTGTTTGATCGGTATCGTGGCCGGGTGATGTTTCCCATTTTTGACCTGCGGGGAAACGTAGTGGCTTTCGGCGGGCGTATCCTCACCGATGAAAAGCCCAAATATATCAATACTTCCGATACCCCGGTGTATCATAAAAGCAGCGGCTTGTTCGCTATGAATTTTGCGAAGAATTCCGGTTCCCAGCAGCTGATTTTGGCAGAGGGCTATATGGATGTGATCGCTCTGCACCGGATGGGTTTCACAAACGCCATCGCTTCTTTGGGCACGGCGCTTACGGAAGAACAGGCTAGGATCATGCGGCGTTACGCGGAAGAAGTGATCATCTGTTACGACTCTGACGAAGCGGGAAGGCGGGCGACCCAGCGGGCCATCCCTATTTTGAAAAACGCTGGGCTGGATGTGCGGGTAATTACTGTACCCGGTGGAAAAGATCCGGACGAGTTTTTCCGGTCTGACCCAAAGGATGGCCCTGCCCGGTTCAAAAGGCTGATCCAGCAGAGCGGCAACGATACGGAGTACCGTTTGAACGGGGTCCGGGAAAAGTACGACCTATCCACAGAGGACGGACGAAAGCGTTACTTGCAGGAGGCAGTGGCCAAAGTGCTGGCGCCGATCCGGGACAGCGTGGAGCTGGATATCTACGCCGGAAAGCTTTCTGAAGAAGCCAATGTAAAAAAAGACAGCATTTTGGAATCTGTCCGGCGGGCCGCGGCGATACAGGGAAAGCAGCGCCGGCGGGAAGAACTACGGGCGCAGCAGGAAGTGGTGGCGACCCGAACAGTGGCGAATCCGGAGAAGAAGCGTCATATGCGGGCGGCATTGGCGGAAGAAGGCGTGATCGCTTTTTTGTTCCGCAATCAGGATAAAGCGAAGGTGTTGGAAGAACGTCTGCCTCCCGAAAAATGTGTGACGCCCTGGGGGCGCAGAGTATACGCCCTTATATTGGGAAAGACTATACACGGCGAGATCACCTTATCTGGGCTTGCAGGAGAACTGACCGCCGATGAGCTTTCTGAATTGACCCGGGTATTGGCAAATTACCGGGAAGTGCCTCCTTCATGGGAGGACATAGAGGAATATTGCAGGATCATCCAGGAAGAAGGCGAATTCAATGACCCGCAGAAAATCCGGGACGCTTCTGAGGATGAGATTTTTCAATATTTGCAAGAATTAAAACGCCGAAAATAAGGGAAATCTAACTGGACGCAAGAAAGGAATGGTTAAAAATATGGCGGCACAACCAGATAAAAGAACTGTGATCAAAGACCTTCTGGAACTGGGCAAAAGCAAAGGCCAGCTCAGCACCAAGGAGATTTTGGATGCTTTGGGAGAATTGGACTTCGACCCGGAGCAAATCGAAAAATTCTACGATACGCTGGAATCCCAGGGAGTAGAGATCGTAGAAGATTTTGACGATATCACCATTGACGATGAGGAATTGGTCAAAGCTGAAGGTCTCGAGAGCTTTGAGCCGGGCTTGGGCGCGGACGGTGTTTCCATCGATGACCCGGTAAAAGTCTATTTGAAGGAGATCGGCCGTGTACCGCTGCTTACACCGGAAGAGGAAATCGATTTGGCCGTGCGCATCTCCAACGGGGATGAAGCGGCGAAAAAGCGTCTTTCCGAAGCCAACCTGCGTTTGGTGGTCAGTATTGCCAAGCGCTATCTGGGCCGGGGAATGCAGTTCTTGGACTTGATCCAAGAGGGCAACCTGGGCTTGATCAAGGCGGTTGAGAAGTTCGATTATACCAAAGGCTTTAAATTTTCCACCTACGCTACTTGGTGGATACGCCAGGCCATTACCAGAGCTATCGCTGACCAGGCACGGACGATCCGAATTCCGGTGCATATGGTGGAGACCATCAACAAGGTGAAAAAAGTTTCCAGCCAGCTGCTCCATGCCAACGGCCGTGAGCCCAGCGCTGAGGAAGTGGCGGAAGAACTGGACATGCCCGTGGAAAAGGTGCGGGAAATCATGCGTGTCGCTCAAGAACCGGTTTCTTTGGAAACGCCTATCGGCGAGGAAGAGGACAGCCATTTGGGCGATTTTATCCCCGATGACGACGCTCCCGCTCCGGCAGACGCCGCCTCTCACACTTTGTTGAAGGAGACTTTGGGCAGTGTGCTGGATTCTCTTACCCCCCGTGAGGAAAAAGTGCTTCGTCTGCGCTTTGGACTGGAAGACGGCCGTTCCCGCACTTTGGAAGAGGTGGGCAAAGAGTTCAATGTTACCCGCGAGCGCATCCGGCAGATCGAAGCCAAGGCCCTGCGGAAACTGCGCCATCCCAGCCGCAGCAAAAAGCTGAAGGATTTTCTGGATTGAAGCGCCTGAGAAAGAAAGGACCGAATGGGGCGGCGCCGCCGCCTGTGGAACAATGGAGTAAGAATATATGGTAATGACATTGGAGGCGGATTACGCGGTACGCATCGTAGAGTATCTGACCAAACACCCGGAGCGCCGGGATGCCCGCCGCATTTCGGAAGAGACCCAGATTCCACTGCGGTTCTCATTGAAAATTTTGCGGGAACTGGTAGCAGAGGGGTTTGTATGCTCTTTTAAAGGGGCGAAAGGCGGATACACTTTGGCAAAGCCCCCGGAAGAGATCACCCTGCGGCAGATCATCGAACTGGTAGAAGGGCCATACATGCTCAGCCGCTGCCAAAAGGAAGAATACAGCTGCGGGCGGGAGCATTGCTGCCTGCACACCATTTATGAAAAGATTTCCCAAGATGTCCGGCGTGAGTTGGACTCGTACACCTTCGCGATGATTTGCGCCCAGCCGTCTTGCCATTGCGATGGTGAGGACGAAAAAGAAACATAAAAAAAGGCACGGAAACCATGGTGTTCCGTGCTTTTTCGCTTTTGTTGTAAAAAGTGCGATGGGATGGCGGCTATTGACAAAACAGGCTTTCCCGTTTATGTGCAGCGCTTCTATCCATCAAAGGTAACAGTTATGCTCTCTGTTTGCCCCGTCCCATTGCCAAAGGAAACAGTGACGTCGTTTTTGTTCCACACAACTGAATAATCCTTATTGCCAATGGGTCTGTAACCGTCGTCGGTTACTTTGCTTTCTTTCAAATAGACAAAGAAGGGGGAAACCCTCTCGTAAACTGTTACATTTCCGCTTTGCAGAAAGCTGGTTTCGCTGACGGCGATTGTATGGCTGTTGTCCGGCGAAGAAAAACTGTAAATATCGCGGTCATCTAAAAGAAGGATGAGGCTATTGGAAATAATGAGTAAGACTGCCAGCCCTATGATAACCGACCCCAAGGCAATGCAATGGATAAGGCGCCGAGCTGTCTCTCTAAATCGAAAAATTCCCAGCAGCGTTCCACAAAGGAATGCCAGGGCATTGAGCACACGTTGAAAAGTAAATTCAGTTCCCCACGTTCCTATCATAAACTCGTAGCTGGGGAAAAGCAGCCAAATGGTTAGAAGAAAAAGCGGCCAGATGAGACAAAGAGAAAACAATATGTAGAAGCAGAACTTTAGTCCTCGGAGAATGCTGTGGTTTCTTGAAAAAGCCAAAGATATACCCACACCGATTGTCAGAAGCGGGGTAGCAAGCAGCAAATCCGCAACAATACCATAGAGCAGAAACAGCGTGATCGCCTTCTTCATTTTTAAGATTGCTTTGGAAATTTCAGCGATATAAAAAGCCGAACCATTAGGGGAGAGAGGAGTACATGATCTGGAAAATAAAAAAACCGCCGAAAAGGCGGAAACTTTACAAAAGATACTTGACAAAAGGAAAAACTTGCATTATACTAATACACTGCATCATCATGGGTAGGAGTATCCCTCATACATTTTTGTAAAGTATAGCACAGGGTTTCGCAAGAATCAAGTGCGTAATGTAAAAAATGTGTTTTTTTGTGGAAAATGCTCTTTCTCATCAAGTTGGGAAGCGGCGGCCGGGTGACGGCGGGGCCGCGGGCAATTCAAAACTAAAAGGATTGGAGTGGCTGAACCAAATGGTGAATGTGAAACCGGTTCAATTGGGCAAGAATACTCGAATGAGCTTTGGCAAGATCGAGGAAGTCTTGAAAATGCCGAACCTCATCGAAATCCAGAAAAACTCTTACGATTGGTTCTTGAAAGAGGGCTTGAAAGAGGTCTTTTTGGATGTCTCAGGCATTACAGACTTTAATAACAACCTAGTGCTCGATTTCGTAGATTACAAGCTCGACGATAAGCCCAATTACAGCGTATCCGAGTGCAAGGAGCGAGACGCCACTTACGCGGCTGCACTACGGGTAACCGCGCGCCTGCTCAATAAGGAGACTGGCGAGATCAAGGAGTCGGAAGTATTTATGGGAGATTTCCCGCTGATGACTCCCAGCGGCACTTTTGTCATCAACGGCGCCGAGCGTGTCATTGTCTCGCAGTTGGTGCGTTCTCCCGGTGTGTATTACAAGATGGACTACGACCGCTCCGGCAAGGAGCTGTTCAGCTCTACCATCATCCCCAACCGGGGCGCCTGGCTGGAATATGAAAACGACGTGAACGATGTGTTCTATGTGCGCATCGATAAAAACCGGAAGATCCCCATTACGGTGTTCGTGCGCTGCCTGGGGCTTGGCACCGACCAGGAGATTCTGGACTTTTTCGGCGACGACGATAGGATGCGCGCCACCATTGAAAAAGATACCTGTAAAACCATGGAAGAGGCGCTGTTTGAGATCTACCGCAAACTGCGTCCCAGCGAGCCGCCTACCATTGAGAGCGCCCAGGCACATATCAACGGCTTGTTCTTCGATCCCCGCCGGTATGATCTTTCTCGTGTGGGCCGTTACAAATACAACAAAAAGCTGCGTCTGGAAGGCCGTTTGGTAGGCCAGGTGCTGGCACAGCCTGTGGCCAACCCCTCTACCGGGGAAATGATGGCCGCTGCCGGCGACACGGTCACCAAAGAGCTGGCCGACGCTATGGATGACGCCGGCGTTACAGTGGCAGTGGTCACCTTGAATGAAAAAGAGGTCAAGATCATTTCCAACGGCATGGTGGATATCCAGAAGTATGTGGATTTCGACGCCAAGGCCGAGTGCGGCATCAACGAGCGGGTTTGCTACCGGGTCCTGGCGGAGATTTTGGAATCTGCCCAGAGCGAGGAAGAGCTGAAGGCTGCTATTCGCGCCCGTTATGCGGACTTGATCCCCAATCATATCACCGTGGATGACATTTTCGCATCCATCAACTATATGAACTGCCTGGCCGAAGGTTTGGGCGTTACCGACGATATTGACCATTTGGGCAACCGGCGTATCCGTTCTGTAGGCGAGTTGCTGCAGAACCAGTTCCGCATCGGTTTCTCCCGTTTGGAGCGCGTCATCCGGGAGCGCATGACCCTGCAAGCGCAGGATCTGGAGACTTTGACTCCCCACAGCTTGATCAATATCCGGCCTGTGGTGGCGGCGATCAAAGAGTTCTTTGGTTCTTCGCCTTTGTCCCAGTTCATGGACCAGACCAACCCCTTGTCTGAGCTGACTCACAAGCGGCGTCTTTCCGCTCTGGGCCCCGGCGGTCTGTCTCGTGACCGGGCCAGTTTCGAAGTGCGTGACGTACACTATACTCACTATGGCCGTATGTGCCCCATCGAAACGCCAGAAGGCCCCAACATCGGTTTGATCTCTTATCTGGCTACGTTTGCCCGTATCAATGAATATGGCTTCATCGAGTCCCCTTACCGCAAAGTGGATAAGGAAACCGGCCGCGTGACCAACGAAGTGGTCTACATGACCGCGGATATGGAGGACAATTTCATTGTGGCCCAGGCCAATGAGCCTTTGGATGAGGAAGGCCATTTTGTCCACAGCCGAGTTGTCGGCCGTCACCGGGATGAGTTCGTGGAAGTTCCTGCTTCCCAGGCTGACTACATGGATATCAGTCCCCGAATGGTAGTGTCTGTGGCTACAGCCATGATCCCCTTCTTGGAAAACGACGACGCCAACCGCGCTTTGATGGGTTCCAACATGCAGAAGCAGGCTGTGCCGCTGCTGCGCACCGAGAGCCCGGTGGTGGGCACCGGTATGGAATACAAAGCCGGCGTGGACTCCGGCGTGTGCGTGCTGGCTAAGCGTGCCGGCGTGGTGAAGTCTGTCAGCGCAAACCTGGTGCGCGTCACTGCCGACAACGGCGATATTGACGATTACCAGATCATCAAGTTCATGCGTTCCAACCAGAGCACTTGCATCAACCAGGTGCCTGTGGTTTCCGTTGGGGAACGTGTGGAAGAGGGCGATGTCATTGCCGACGGCCCCGCCATTAAGAACGGCGAGATCAGCTTGGGCAAAAATGCCTTGATCGGCTTTATGACCTGGGAAGGTTACAACTACGAGGACGCCGTCCTTCTGAACGAAAAAATCGTGCGCAACGATGTGTATACTTCCATTCACATCGAGGAATATGAGATCGAAGCTCGTGACACCAAGCTGGGGCCGGAAGAGATCACTCGGGATATCCCCAATGTCAACGAAGAGCTTCTGAAAGACTTGGACGACCGGGGCATCATCCGTGTTGGCGCGGATGTCCGTGCCGGCGATATCCTGGTGGGCAAGGTCACTCCCAAGGGCGAAACCGAGCTTACCGCGGAAGAGCGCTTGCTGCGCGCCATCTTCGGCGAAAAGGCCCGGGAAGTCCGTGACACTTCTCTGCGTGTGCCCCACGGCGAATATGGCGTGGTAGTGGACGTGAAGGTGTTCACCAGAGAGAACAGCCATGACGAGCTTTCTCCCGGCGTCAACAAAGTGGTGCGCTGCTATATCGCTCAGAAACGTAAGATTTCTGTGGGCGATAAGATGGCAGGCCGCCACGGCAACAAGGGTGTTGTTTCCCGTATCCTTCCGGAAGAGGAGATGCCCTTCCTGCCGGATGGTACTCCCTTGGATATCGTGCTGAACCCCTTGGGCGTGCCTTCCCGTATGAATATCGGACAGGTGCTGGAAGTCCACTTGGGCATGGCTGCCAGAGCTTTGGGCTGGAAGATCATGACCCCTGTGTTCGACGGCGCTCACGAAGCCGATATCCGGGAATGCTTCCGCATGGCCGGCTTGAACGAGGATGGCAAGTTCCGTCTGCGCGATGGCCGTACCGGCGAGTATTTCGATAATCCCGTTACCGTTGGTTATATGTACTATTTGAAGCTGCACCATCTGGTTGACGATAAGATTCACGCGCGTTCTACTGGTCCTTACTCTCTGGTTACCCAGCAGCCTTTGGGCGGTAAAGCCCAGTTCGGCGGCCAGCGTTTCGGCGAAATGGAAGTTTGGGCCCTGGAAGCTTACGGCGCGGCTTACACCTTGCAGGAGATCCTCACGGTGAAGTCCGACGACGTGGTGGGCCGTGTCAAGACTTATGAGGCTATCGTCAAGGGCCAGAATATTCCCAAGCCCGGTATCCCCGAATCCTTCAAGGTTCTGATCAAGGAATTGCAGTCCTTGGGCCTGGATGTGAAGGTGCTGGATCAGGACAATCAGGAAATCGACTTGAAACAGAACTTCGACGATGACGACGATATGGGCTTCCATCATGATGACGACGTGTTCGACGAGCAGAATGTGGCTGACGATCTGGATGGCTATTCCATGGAAGACGAGGATGGCGAGCCTCTTCTGGAGGATGAAGACGACGGCTACGAGGATGATGATTTCGACTTTGGCAGCGGTGACGACGACGATTTGTTATAAGAAGGGAGAAACAAAGTTATGGAATTTAACACCTTTGAATCGATCAAAATCGGCCTGGCTTCTCCCGACCAGATCCGCGAGTGGTCCCACGGCGAGGTAAAAAAGCCCGAGACTATCAACTACCGCACCTTGAAGCCCGAGCGGGACGGCTTGTTCTGCGAACGCATTTTTGGACCTACTAAGGACTGGGAATGCCACTGCGGCAAATATAAGCGAATCCGCTATAAAGGGAAAATCTGCGACCGCTGCGGTGTGGAAGTTACTCGGAGCAAAGTGCGCCGCGAGCGTATGGGCCACATCGAGCTGGCGGCCCCCGTATCCCATATTTGGTATTTTAAAGGCATTCCTTCCCGGATGGGCCTGATCCTGGATTTGTCCCCCCGGGTGTTGGAGCGAGTGCTCTACTTCTCTATGTATATTGTCACCGATCCGGGCAATGTGCGTGAACTTTCCAAAATGCAGACCCTCACTGAAAAAGAGTACCGTGATCTGCGGGAAAAATATGAGGATGACTTTGAGGCCAGCATGGGCGCCGAAGCCATCAAAAAGCTTTTGGAAGAGATCGACGTGGAAAAGACCAGCAAAGAGCTGAAAGAAGAGCTGGAGACCGCCTCTGGGCAGAAGCGTGTCCGCATCTTGAAGCGGCTGGAAGTGGTGGAGGCGTTCCGGGTTTCCGGCAACCGCCCTGAGTGGATGGTGCTGGACGCGGTTCCCGTGTGCCCTCCGGATATCCGCCCCATGGTGCAGTTGGACGGCGGCCGGTTTGCCACCAGTGACTTGAACGACTTGTACCGCCGGGTGATCAACCGTAACAACCGTTTGAAGCGGCTGTTGGAGTTGGGCGCTCCGGATATCATTGTGCGCAACGAAAAGCGTATGCTCCAGGAAGCTGTGGACGCTTTGATCGACAATGGCCGCCGGGGCCGTCCTGTCACAGGCCCTAACAACCGTCCTTTGAAGTCTTTGTCCGATATGCTCAAGGGCAAGCAGGGACGTTTCCGTCAGAACCTGCTGGGCAAACGTGTTGACTATTCCGGCCGTTCCGTTATCGTTGTAGGCCCCGAACTGAAAATGTATCAGTGCGGCCTGCCCAAAGAAATGGCTTTGGAACTTTTCAAGCCCTTTGTGATGAAGCGTTTGGTGGAGACTGGGGCTGTGGGCAACATCAAAGCTGCCCGCAAGTCTGTAGAGCGCGCCAAGCCCGAGGTTTGGGACGCTTTGGAAGTGGTCATCAAGAACCATCCCGTTCTGCTGAACCGCGCGCCTACGCTGCACCGGTTGGGCATTCAGGCGTTCGAGCCTGTGCTGGTGGAAGGCCGCGCTTTGAAATTGCATCCCCTGGTGTGTACCGCTTATAACGCCGACTTCGACGGTGACCAGATGGCTGTGCACGTTCCCTTGTCTGCCGAGGCCCAGGCGGAAGCCCGGTTCTTGATGCTGGCTGCCAACAACCTGTTGAAGCCTTCCGATGGCCGTCCTGTGGCAGTGCCTACCCAGGATATGGTGCTGGGCTCTTATTACCTGACTTTGGACAAAGACGGGGAAATTGGCGAAGGGAAAGTGTTCCGGGATATGGATGAGGCCATGGCTGCTTATGACGCCAAAGTCATTTCCCTGCACGCCAAGATCAAAGTCCGCCGCACGGTGGATTTCCACGGCACACCGGTTACCGGCCTGGTAGAGACCACGATGGGCCGCATGATCTTCAACCGGCCCATCCCTCAGGATTTGGGGTATGTGGATCGTTCTACACCGGAAGAGGCTTTGAAATTCGAGATCGACTTCCTGGTAGGCAAGAAGCAGCTGGGTAAAATCATCGACCGCTGCATTAAAGTCCATGGCACCGAGCGTACCGCGTCCGTGCTGGACGATGTAAAAGCCCAGGGCTATAAATATTCTACGATCAGCGGCATCACCGTTGCCGTGTGCGACGCTACCATCCCGAAAGAAAAGGCGGAAATGCTGAAAGCCGCCGACGCGGAAGTGGATGAGATCCGCGCCGAGTATAACGAAGGTTTCCTGTCTGAAAGCGAACGGTATCAGGCTGTTCTGAAAGTTTGGGATAAGTGCACTCGTGATGTTGCCACCGCGTTGCAGAAGGGCTTGGACCGGTACAACCCCATCTTTATGATGGCGGACTCCGGCGCTCGAGGCAGTATCAGTAACTTGAACCAGTTGGCTGGTATGCGCGGCAACATTTCCAACACTTCTGGTAAGACCATCGAAATTCCTATCCGCGCCAACTATCGTGAAGGCTTGACCATTTTGGAATACTTCATTTCTTCTCGAGGCGCCCGGAAAGGCTTGGCCGATACCGCTCTACGAACTGCTGACTCTGGTTACCTGACCCGCCGTTTGGTAGACGTTTCTCAGGAAGTCATTATTCTGGAAGATGACTGCGGCACCAAAGACGGCTTGGAAGTCTTTGAAATCACAGCGGGTCCCGAGTCCATCGAGCCTTTGAAGGAGCGTTTGGTTGGCCGTTTCCTGGTGGAAGATTTCTGCGACGAAAACGGGAACGTGCTTGTATCCAAAGATAAGCTGATGGATGACGATGACGCCGATGTGATCGTGAGCCATGGGGTAGAGCGCATTAAGATCCGTTCGGTGCTGAACTGCCGCGCCAAGAACGGTGTGTGCCGCAAGTGCTATGGTGCTTCTCTGGCCAACGGCAAGCCTGTTACCGTGGGCGAAGCCGTGGGTATCATCGCTGCTCAGTCTATCGGCGAACCCGGCACACAGCTGACCATGCGTACCTTCCATACTGGCGGCGTTGCCAGTGCTGACGATATTACACAGGGTCTTCCCCGTGTCGAAGAATTGTTCGAAGGCCGTAAACCCAAGCATGTGGCGATCATCAACGAGATCGACGGCAAGGTCACTTTCCAGGAGATCAAGAAGAACCGCCATGTGGTGGTTACCAACGACGAAACCGGCGATTCCCGTTCGTATTTGATTCCCTTCGGCAGCCGCTTGACGGTAAAAGAAGGCGAATATATCAAGCGGGGCAAACGCATTACGGAAGGTTCTGTCAATCCCCATGACGTGCTCGCCATCAGCGGCACTCAGGAGGTTCAGGATTATCTGATCCAGGAAGTTCAGCGTGTTTACCGGATGCAGGGCGTGGATATCAACGATAAGCACATTGAGATCATCGTGCGGCAGATGCTGCGCAAAGTGCGTATCGATGACGCTGGCGATACCGGCTTGCTGGTCAGCTCTCTGGCAGATAAGAACGAAGTGCTTCAGGCCAACGAGGATATCCGTGAGCGTATTGCCAACGGTGAAACCACCTTGCGCGAAGCAACTTATACGCCCATTCTGCTGGGTATCACCAAGGCTTCTCTGGCCACGGAATCCTTCCTGTCCGCCGCCTCCTTCCAGGAGACCACTCGCGTGCTGACGGATGCCGCTATCAAGGGTAAGGTAGATAACTTGATCGGCTTGAAGGAAAACGTCATTATCGGTAAGCTGGTTCCCGCGGGTACTGGCATGAAGTGCTACAGCGATGTGGAAATCCAGTCTATAGATGGACCCGAAGATGACGGACCAAAAGATCCTCAGGAAGAGAAAGAGCCTGCGTTGGAAGAGGACTTCACTGCGGACGACTTGGACGAGGAAACCGCTTTTGAGGATGAGGACTTTTCCGAAGACGAGATGAATGAGGAATCCGAGGATGAAGCTTTGGAACAGCCCGGTGCTTGATGAAATTTAGATTTGCGTTAAAATCTCGAAATAATAGGAAATAGCTTGACAAACCGGAAATCTCAGTGCTATAATAAACAACTGAGCGGTTTTCGGGTGAATTCTGCCCTGATTCTCCAAAGAAAGAGGGAAGAAGAGCTAGAATTCTAGTCAAAACGTAGGAAACCGCGCTCCGGCGAAACTGCCGGGGCGCTTCCTGTTTTTAAACCGCCGTTTTTTTGGTGCCAAGGCAAACGCCAGCACATATAAAAATTTTATGCCAACCTTTAATCAGCTGATCCACAACGGCCGTTCCGTTGCGGAAAAGAAGAGCAAAGCGCCTGCCCTGCTCAAGGGCTGGAACTCCAAGAAGAGAACCGCCATTGACCAGGACTCTCCCCAAAAGCGTGGTGTGTGCACGACCGTTAAGACTCAGACCCCTAAAAAGCCTAACTCTGCTCTGCGTAAAATCGCCAGAGTCCGGCTTTCCAACGGCATCGAAGTCACGGCCTACATCCCCGGCGTGGGACACAACCTGCAGGAGCACAGCGTGGTGATGATCCGTGGCGGTCGTGTGCGCGACCTGCCTGGTGTGCGTTATCACATCATCCGCGGCACTCTGGACGCTCAGGGCGTTGCCAAGCGTATGCAGGGCCGTTCCAAGTACGGCGCAAAGCGGCCTAAGGCCGGTGCTAAGAAATAAGCCATAGCGCTTGTTTCCTTTCGCTCAATCGCAGAATTCGTATGGCTGACCGTGTTTCACGGTATTGTTGGCATATTACCTTGATCCCCATGGGACCGTAATTTGCCCAAATTGGCCAGCGGGAGTTTTGTGCTTTCGAGTACCGATGATATCATTTTATGAAGGAGGGAAGATCATGCCAAGAAGAGGCAATGTGGCAAAGCGCGACGTTTTGCCCGATCCTATGTATAATTCCAAGCTCGTCACCCGTCTGATCAACAGCGTGATGCTGGACGGCAAGAAGGGTGTTGCCCAAAAGATCGTGTACGGTGCATTTGAGATCGTGCAGGAAAAGACCGGCAAAGAACCCCTGGAGGTGTTCGAGCAGGCTATGGAAAACGTGATGCCCAGCCTGGAGGTTAAGGCCCGCCGTGTTGGTGGTTCTACCTATCAGGTGCCCATGGAAGTGCGTCCCGAGCGGCGGCAGACTTTGGGCCTGCGCTGGCTCACTTCTTATTCCAGAAGCCGTTCCGAGCGTACCATGAAAGAAAGACTGGCCGGCGAGATCCTCGACGCTATCAACGGCGCTGGCGGCGCTGCTAAGAAGCGTGAAGATACACACAAGATGGCAGAGGCGAACAGAGCCTTCGCACATTACAGATGGTAAGGTATTGTTAAGGAGGAATTTATGGCCAGGCAGGTACCACTGGAATTAACCAGAAACATCGGCATCATGGCCCATATCGATGCCGGTAAAACTACTACTACTGAACGTATTCTGTTCTATACAGGCGTCAACTATAAGATCGGCGAAACCCATGAGGGTGCCGCTACAATGGACTGGATGGCGCAGGAGCAGGAGCGTGGTATCACCATTACGTCCGCTGCCACCACATGTTTCTGGCCGGACCGCAATGGCAAGCAGAACCGTATCAACATTATCGATACTCCCGGACACGTGGACTTTACCGTGGAAGTGGAGCGCTCCCTGCGTGTGTTGGACGGTTCCGTGACCGTGTTCTGCGCTAAAGGCGGCGTAGAACCCCAGTCTGAGACCGTTTGGCGTCAGGCTGAGGAATACAAGGTTCCCCGTATGGCTTATGTCAATAAGATGGACATCATGGGCGCCGATTTCTATCGCGTCGTTCAGATGATGAAGGACCGCCTTAAGTGTAACGCGGTTCCGATCCAGCTTCCCATTGGCAGCGAGGATACCTTCAAGGGCATCATCGACCTGGTGGAAATGAAAGCTTATGTCTATTATGATGACCTGGGCAAAGATATCCGCTGCGAAGAGATTCCCGAAGACATGAAGGAATTGGCCGAGAAGTATCACACCGAAATGGTGGAGCATGTGGCCGAGCAGGACGATGCTTTGATGGACAAGTATCTCTCTGGCGAGGAACTTTCCATTAATGAGATCAAAGACTGCATCCGGAAGTCCACCATCGCGAACCATATGGTTCCCGTTACTTGCGGCACTTCTTATAAGAACAAGGGCGTTCAGAAGCTGCTGGACGCGATTGTAGACTATATGCCCGCTCCCACCGACATTCCTCCCATCAAGGGCACCAATCCTGAGACTGGTGAGGAAGAGGTGCGGCACTCTTCCGATGAAGAGCCCTTCTCCGCTTTGGCGTTCAAGATCGCCACTGACCCCTTCGTTGGTAAGTTGTGCTTCTTCCGTGTGTATTCCGGTACCATCGATGCCGGTTCTACGGTGTACAACTCCGTAAAGGACAACAACGAGCGTATGGGTCGTATCGTGCAGATGCACGCTAACGACCGTAAAGATATTGAGAAGGTTTACGCAGGCGATATCGCCGCTGCTGTGGGTCTGAAGAACACCACCACCGGTGATACCTTGTGCGACGAGAAGCATCCCATTATTCTGGAATCCATGGAGTTCCCGGACCCTGTTATCCGTGTCGCCATTGAGCCCAAGACCAAGGCTGGTCAGGAAAAGATGGGTATCGCTCTTGCCAAGCTGGCGGAAGAAGACCCCACCTTTAAGGCTTATACCGATGAGGAAACCGGTCAGACCATTATCGCCGGCATGGGCGAGCTGCACCTGGAAATCATCGTTGACCGTTTGATGCGTGAGTTCAAGGTGGAAGCTAACGTTGGTAAGCCTCAGGTTGCTTACAAAGAGACTATTCGGAAGAACGCTGATGTGGATACCAAGTATGCGCGTCAGTCCGGTGGTAAGGGTCAGTACGGTCACGTTAAGATTCGTATCGAGCCCAATCCCGGCAAGGGTTATGAGTTTGTCAACGCTGTTGTGGGCGGCGCTATTCCGAAGGAATATATCCCCGCTGTTGACCAGGGTATCCAGGGCGCTATGCTCTCCGGTGTGCTGGCAAGCTACAACGTTGTTGACGTGAAAGTCACTCTGTATGATGGTTCTTATCATGAAGTTGACTCCTCTGAAATGGCATTTAAGATCGCCGGTTCTATGGCTTTCAAAGAAGCTATGCGCAAGGCCGATCCCGTGCTGATGGAGCCTATCATGAAGGTTACTGTTATCACTCCCGAGGAGTATATGGGCGACGTTATCGGCGACCTGAACTCCCGCCGCGGCATGATCCTGGGTATGGACGCTATTCCCGGCGCTCAGCAGGTCAACGCCGAAGTGCCTCTGTCTGAAATGTTTGGTTACGCCACCGACATGCGGTCTAAGACCCAGGGCCGCGGCCAGTATACCATGGAGCCTGCTCACTATGCTGAGGTGCCCAAGAACATTTCTGAGAAGATCATCTCCGAACGGGGCAAAAAGTCTGAATAATACTAAAATTTCACTTGCTTTTTCGGTGCTTTATTGTTAAAATGAAGCTTATAAAGCCGGAATAATCTTTTCTTGCAAGTTAAAGGAGGAAATCCCAATGGCAAAGGAAAAATTCGAAAGAAACAAACCGCACGTTAACATTGGCACCATTGGCCACGTTGACCACGGTAAGACCACTCTGACCGCTGCTATCACCAAGGTTCTGGCCATGAAGGGCGACGCCGATTTCATGGATTATGCCAACATCGATAAGGCTCCCGAAGAGAGAGAGCGCGGCATCACCATCAACACCGCTCACGTTGAGTATCAGACCGATAAGCGTCACTATGCTCACGTGGACTGCCCCGGCCACGCTGACTATGTTAAGAACATGATCACTGGTGCTGCTCAGATGGACGGCGCTATCCTGGTTGTGTCTGCTGCTGACGGCCCCATGCCTCAGACTCGCGAGCACATCCTGCTGTCCCGTCAGGTGGGCGTGCCCTATATCGTTGTGTTCATGAACAAGTGCGACCAGGTGGACGATCCCGAACTGCTGGAGCTGGTTGAGATGGAAATCCGCGACCTGCTGAACGAGTATGAGTTCCCGGGCGACGACACCCCCATCATCAAGGGTTCCGCTCTGGCTGCTCTGGAGAGCACTTCTACCGATATCAACGCTCCCGAGTATGCTCCCATCCTGGAGCTCATGGACGCTGTTGACGAGTATATCCCCACTCCCGAGCGTAAGGCTGACCAGCCCTTCCTGATGCCCGTTGAGGACGTGTTCACCATCACTGGCCGTGGTACTGTTGCTACCGGCCGTGTGGAGCGTGGCGTTCTGAAGATGAGCGAGGAAGTTGAGATTGTCGGTTTGGCTGACGAGACCAAGAAGTCTGTTGTTACCGGCATCGAAATGTTCCGTAAGTTGCTGGACTTCGCTGAGGCTGGCGACAACATCGGCGTTCTGCTGCGTGGTATTCAGAGAACTGATATCGAGCGTGGCCAGGTTCTGGCTAAGCCCGGCACCATTAAGCCCCACACCAAATTTAAGGGCCAGGTGTACGTTCTGACTAAGGACGAAGGCGGCCGTCATACTCCCTTCTTCAACAACTATCGTCCTCAGTTCTATTTCCGTACCACCGACGTTACTGGCGTTATCTCTCTGCCCGAGGGCACCGAGATGTGCATGCCTGGCGATAACGTTGTGATGGACGTTGAGCTGATCACTCCCATCGCTATTGAAGAGGGCCTGCGTTTCGCTATCCGTGAAGGTGGCCGTACCGTTGGTTCCGGCGTTGTTACTGCTATTAACGCCTAAGTTTCTTTCGAAACTTACCTTTTAAATGAAGAAGCCGTCCCAATTTGGGACGGCTTTTTTGTATGCTATTTTTCAAAATTTTGTGGATGTTACTGCTTTTTCTGTAGTTCACCTGCCCACTCAAAACCTTTTTTCGCCACAATTACTGCAATTATTTCATTGATAACCGCTGCGGCAGCTATGGTACCCTGCAAAATTTTTGCACATTCCGGAGCAGGGCCATTCAATACAGAAACTGCGATACCCGTAAAAACAAGGGATACTCCAGAGTGGGGGAGAAGAGTGAGACCTAAAAAGCGTTTAACCGTTGTTGGCGATTTTGTGATGCTGGCTCCAAAGTATGCTCCAAAATATTTTCCAATTGCCCGAGCGAGAATATATACTGCAGTAAAGAGTCCGGCTCCCAAAATTAAATGGTAATCTAGTGGTGCCCCTAGATTTAAAATAACCACAATCATAGAAAGGCCCAAAATAGGGCTAAAGGTTGCCATAATTTCTTCTAGTCTGGACTCAGGAAGCATATTGGCAAACGTAGCGGAAAATGCCATACCTATCAGCATAAAATTTAAAATAGGGCTTGGCATGACAAAATTGTTAAAAAAGAATCCTACGCCGGCTGCTAAAAGAATACCCAAAATTAAGAGTAGCAATGTAATAGAAGCTTCCCGTTTCTTTTTCAAAAACATTCCCGCAATCCATCCAGTGAATATGCCAATTATTAATGGCAGAACGATAACTAAGGCGATCATATAAATGGGGAGTTGCCCTTGCGATAAATTTCCAGCTACAATGGAAATACTTGTAAAAAACACGACACAGCCTACAATATCGTCTAACGCCGCCATAGGAATAAGAGTGCGTGTAACAGGCCCTGTCGTTCGGAATTCACGGACAATTGACAATGCAGGAGCGGGCGCCGTTGCTAGGGCAATGCCTCCGAAGATGAAAGCGAGATAGATCGGGATATTTGAAAAGTAGAAAACGAGGCTAAATACCAACGAAACCAGTAGAAAGGTTCCCAATGATTGGGTTAAAGTGGTAATAATAATGGAAGCTCCGGATCGCTTCATTTTATTCCATACCAGTTCTGTTCCAATCATGAGACCTACAGCACATTCTAAAAATATGGACGATGGTTTGATACCATTGTGCGTCGAGAATTTCTTGATTCATTAGGGAAAGTGCATGGGGCCCTAAAACCATGCCGGTAATCAGCCAACCTAAAATAGAAGGAAGTTTTATTTTAGCAATGAGTTTTCCTGTCAAAAACGCTATGGCAACTGTGGCGCATAATCTAAAAAAGAGAAATATCATGGCATTCACCTTTCTTTTTAGGATTTTTCTTGTGCAATTCCATAAAGCATAATCTTTAAAATATCTGAGAGTGCTCCCTCGTGATCCTGGATAAATGCGTGATAATCATTTCCTTGATCGACTTTACGCTGGAAGAAGCCATTAAACATTTCTACAAACATCGAAAAATATTCCATAGCCATTTCTTCGGTAATTCCATCTCTTAAAGTGAGGTGATTTAATAGGTTACGATAGCAGGCGGTATAGAACTTATCAAATTCCTGCCGTATTTTTTGAATATCCAGCAAAAGATGTTTTGGCGGCTGTAACACAGAATTAAAAAAGATATTGGATAAATAGGGATTTTCCTCGAAAAACTGTTGACGAGTTTCCAATATTTTTTGCAGGCTTTTTTCTGCGTCGTATAACTCCAAATTTTTTGCTTTCAAAAAGCCGGTCATTTCATCGTAGCAAATGGTTACGCATTGCAAATACAGTTCGTCTTTGCTTTTGAAATTGTAATAGAGTAATCCTTTGGAAATTTTGCTTCGGCTGCAAATGACATTAATCGAAGCAGATTCGTAACTTTTTGTACCAAATTCTTCAAGAGCTGCGGCGATAATGCGTTGGCGTGTTCTTTTTGTTTTTTCTTCCTGTTTCATGGCGTCCCTCCAAAATAGACTTTAAAGTCTATTATATTTAAAATAGACTTATTGGTCAATAAGCAAAATGTGAATTTTTAGTGTTGAAAATTTGGAAGAGATACTGTGATATTCCTTAAAACAAAGAAAATCCTCTTAGCGGTAAATACACGCTTAGAGGATTTTTTATAAGATATTTCATTTTTTAATGGGTATTTCAATTTGCGTAATGTATTCTTCCACAGAGCCGATTACCATCTCGTTAATTCCTGTTTCGTAAGCATAATCTACCAGTTCAATCTGATGGTTCGCTGCGTATTCTAAGATTTCCCTGTATCTTTGGGGAAGTTTATCCCAACTTCCCCGACAATAAGCGCATAAATAAGTTCCAGCGGGTTGTATATGGATATTTTTTGTAATCTCCGCTTCAGGTACTTTTAAAAAGAATGCTTGATAATCGTCAAAATCATGGCGATACAAACTGGAGGTAGGAATCATCGACCCATAAAGAATGCCATACATCCGGTATTCTTTATGGCGGTGCGCTTCATTGAGGAGCAGTTCTGTCTCTTCTTCCGGAGAGATGCCTTTAATATTTCTTAAGATTACCAATTTTTGCTCTGATTTTTCGATGAGGCTAATAGACGACAAATCAATGGTCTGCAAATTTTCAAGTCCCTGTTTTTGCTGGATCAAAGCTTTTTTGATTTGCGTAAAATGCTTAATGGTGTGGTCGATTTCTTCCGCTTTTTCGCTTAGAACCGTTTGAAGGGAAGCCGCAGAGCGATGCTCGATAAAGGATTGGATTTCAGGGATTGAAATATTCAGTTCACGCAGCATCAGGATCGTTTCCAATGTATAGCATTGCTGATAGGTATAGTAACGATAACCGTTTTCACGCACAACAGCTGGCTTGAACAGCCCGATTTCATCGTACCACATCAAGGTTTTTTTATTGATGTGATGCATAGATGCAAATTGCCCAATTGAAAAAAGTTGATTAGAATTTTGAGACATTTTTAAAATTCCCTCTTGATCGTACAGTTACTGTATAGTTTATCATAAGATATATACCTGATACAAGGGGGAAAGGAAGTGTTATTAAATGCGTTTGCGTTTTACACCTGTCACACAAGCCAACCGAGAACAGGCAGAAGCGTTGCGGATTGCCCCCTCTCAGTGTGGCTATGTGGAAAGTGTGGCGGATTGCATGAAAGAGGCCGATTGTAAAAAATGCTGGAGGCCTGTTGGGATTTATGATGGAGAAGTATTGATAGGGTTTGCTATGTATGGTTTCTTCTGGGCCTATTTTCCATTTGGCAGGGTTTGGCTGGACCGCTTGCTGATAGATTATCGCTATCAAGGAAAGGGATATGGAAAAGCGGCATTATCCGCATTGCTGAAACTGCTTCGAAATGAATATCACCGTAAGAAAATTTATTTGAGCGTGGTAGAAGGCAATAATACAGCCATTCATCTCTATGAAAAGTTTGGTTTTTCTTTTACCGGGGAACGGGATATTCATGGAGAAAAGGTTATGATGCATCACTTTTAAAAGGATGAAATAAGGTATGGAACACACAAACAATCGTTTATCCCAAGATTTTCATGTGATTTCACTGTTGAAATTTACAGCTCCAACAGTGGTTATGCTGGTTTTTATGTCTTTATATCAAATGGTAGATGGCGTTTTCGTAGCTAATTTTGTGGGTGAAAACGCCCTTTCTGCCTTAAATATTGTTTATCCGATTCCAAGCATCGTAATAGCAGTCTCTATTATGCTGGCTACTGGCGGCAACGCCATTATTGCGAGAAATATGGGGGAGGGTGAGGCTAGAAAGGCGAAAGAGAATTTTTCATTTATTGTTTTGGTTGGCTTCCTGTTAGGCGTAAGCTTTTTGATTTTAGGCGTAATTTTTATTGACCCATTGATTCGCTTGTTGGGGGCAACTCCGGCGATCTATCCATATTGTTACGACTATCTGTTGATCTTGATTTTGTCTGTGCCGCTTTCAGTATTTCAAATGCTGTTCCAAAACTTTTTTGTAACAGCGGGCAAACCCCATTTGGGGCTGGTACTAACCATATTGGGCGGCGTGGCTAACATTGTTTTGGACTATTTCTTTATTGCGGTTTGCCATATGGGAGTATCTGGCGCGGCTTTAGCCACAGCGATAGGTTACTCTATCCCGGGGATTTCAGGGTTTCTTTATTTTGCACTGAACCGGCGGGGGACTTTATATTTTGTTAAACCAGTGTTTCGCTTAAACGTACTGTTGCATAGCTGCGCCAATGGTTCATCTGAAATGGTCAACAATCTGGCGGTGGCAATTACTACCTTTTTGTTTAACATTCTTATGCTGCAATACGCAGGCGAGCCTGGGGTGGCGGCGATTACAATTGTGCTGTATGCCCAGTTTTTAATGACTTCTGTGTTTATGGGATTTTCCAGCGGTATTGCTCCGGTTGTGAGTTACAACTATGGCAGGCTTAACGCAGACCAGCTTCACAAAGTATTCCGAATCAGCATACGCACAGTGCTGATTGTTTCGCTTATCGTATTCTTTGTCTCGGAATTTTGTTCTACACCGGTAGTGGGTGTTTTCGCGCCTTCTGGGAGCGAAGTGTTTCAAATTGCCAAATATGGCTTTGGAATTTTTTCGATCAGCTTTCTATTTACTGGTGTAAATATTTTTGCTTCAGCTTTGTTCACAGCATTCTCCAATGGTAAAGTATCGGCGATTCTTTCTTTTCTGCGGACGTTTGTATTTTTAGTGATTTGCCTGCTGGTTTTACCCCTTGTCTGGGGACTGGTAGGAATCTGGTTGGCTGTACCAGTAGCGGAAGCATTGGCCTTTGCGGTTTCGGTATATTACCTGGTAAAACTGAGGAAAGTCTATCAGTATTATGGGTGATCAATCGCGTTATTTTGTGAGAATATTGTAATACGCTTTTGTGTCGAATTATCTGGAAAATCCTGTGCTTCCATTGACAGATATGACACAAGGTGCTATAATAACAAACAGAAAATAGAATACTTCCTTATCAAGAGCGGCGGAGGGACAGGCCCTGTGATGCCCGGCAACCTGTGATGAACACAAGGTGCCAATTCCTGCGGTGAGAACCGAAAGATGAGGTGAAAGCGGACTCCTCGTTTTTCGAGGGGTCCTTACTTTTTGGGAATGAACCTTGATAGGAACGATTTTTCAGAAAGGGGAATTGCTATGACAAAATTATTTACTTCCGAATCTGTAACTGAGGGGCACCCCGACAAGGTGTGCGACCAGATTTCCGACGCTGTGTTGGATGCTATCATTGAGCAGGACCCAGAAGCCCATGTGGCTTGCGAGACCACCGCGACTACCGGCGTCATCCATGTGATGGGCGAGATCACCACTTCCTGCTATGTGGATATTCCCGCTATCGTGCGCCAAGTGGTGAAGGAGATCGGCTACGATGACCCCAAGTGCGGCTTTGACGGCAATACATGCGGCGTACTTACTTCCATCGATACACAGTCTGCCGATATCGCCATGGGTGTGAACCAGTCCTTAGAGGCGAAAAACGGTGAGACCGACGAAAACAGCCTGACCGGCGCCGGCGACCAAGGCATGATGTTCGGCTATGCCTGTGACGAAACTCCTGAGCTGATGCCTTTGGCTATTTCGCTCAGTCACAAGCTGGCAAAGCAGCTTGCCCAGGTCCGGAAGGATGGTACCTTGAAATATCTTCGTCCGGATGGCAAAACACAGGTCACTGTGGAATATGATGGGGATAAAGTGAAGCGGGTAGATGCCATTGTTATTTCCACGCAGCATGACGAGGAAGTCAAAATGGACCGCTTGAAAAAAGATATGGTCAAATATGTGATCAAGCCTGTAGTCCCCGCCGAACTGGTGGATCAGAATACCCGCATTTATATCAATCCCACTGGCCGTTTTGTGATTGGCGGCCCTGTTGGTGACAGCGGTTTGACCGGCCGGAAGATCATTGTGGATACTTACGGTGGGTATGGACGTCATGGCGGCGGCGCTTTCTCCGGAAAAGACCCCACCAAAGTGGACCGTTCCGCTGCGTATGCCGCCCGCTGGGTAGCTAAGAATATTGTGGCTGCCGGACTTGCCCGCCGCTGCGAGATCGAGCTGGCATATGCCATTGGCGTAGCTCGTCCTGTGTCTATTATGGTGGATACCTTCGGCACCGGTACTGTCAGCGATGAGCGGTTGTCTCAGGCAGTGCAGCAGGTGTTCGACCTGCGTCCTACCGCCATCATCAAGGAATTGGATCTGCGCCGTCCCATTTATCGTCCTTTGGCTGCTTATGGCCATATGGGTCGTGAAGATTTGGGCGTGCCGTGGGAGAAGACAAACCGGGCTGAAGCTCTTTTGCGTGCTGTTGTAGACCGGTAAAAGCTGCCACAGCCTTTTGGCGCACGGAAAGGCGCCAGCGCTGGCTGGTTATCAAATTTATGAGGAATCTCCTGGGCTGCTGCGTTTTTGCGGCAGCCTTTTTTCCTGGGTGGAAAAGCACCAGGTTCCTGCCGGAGCATACACTGTCCTATGGAGGTGTGGCGTTTATGGAACTTCTGTTTTGGAGCCTTGTGGTGTTCCTAGCTGCCTTGGGTGTGGTAGAACTGGCAAGGATGGGGATTTTTTGGCTGATGAAGCCAGTCAGGCCCCACAGTGGGGTGGTGGTAGTGGTCCCACAAGATGGGGAAGAGTGCGAACAGCTCATACGTGGGGCCATGGCCCGGGCCCAGTGGATGGACTGGGGCGATTGCGAAATACTGTGCTTCAACCAAAACGATGATCCGCAAATAGAAGCCATTTGTAAGATTTTAGAGCGCAGGTATCCGAATCTGCGGCTATGCAAACGGGAGAATCTGGTGTATCATATAACAAGAGAACGATAAAACGGCATGATGGAGGAAGCGCCTTGGCGGAACAGGAAAGCGCCCTGCTGGAGCTTTGCGGCTCGGTAGAGCATGTTACATATCACAACGATAAAAACCAATATACAGTGATGGAACTGGCCACTGAGGGTGGGCTGGTCACCGTAGTGGGGTCATTTCCCTTTGTCAGCGAAGGAGAAGAGCTGCGGGTGTATGGCACATGGACCAGCCATCCTTCGTTTGGCGATCA
This sequence comes from uncultured Neglectibacter sp., assembly GCA_904419785.1. Taxonomy (GTDB): domain Bacteria; phylum Bacillota; class Clostridia; order Oscillospirales; family Acutalibacteraceae; genus Acutalibacter. The sequence continues at coordinate 386,934 of CAJFSY010000001.1, read as the reverse complement.
GTTTAAAGCGGAAACGTTTGACCGGGCTCGGCCCGCTACCACAGCCGCTATGCTGAAATATCTTTCCTCCGGCGCTGTGAAAGGGGTAGGTCCCGCCATGGCCCGGCGCATTGTGCAGACCTTTGGGGACAAAGCCTTAGAGATCATGGAAAGCGACCCGGAACGGCTGGCGCAGATCAAGGGCATTACCCAAGAGAAAGCCAAAGAGATCGGCGAGGAGTTAAAGCGGGTGTATGGCATCCGGGAACTGATGATGTTTTTGGGGGCTTATGGAGTGCGGCCGGAGGAGACCGTACTGGTGTGGAAGCAGTTTGGGGCGGCATCCATCGCCTGCATCCAAGAGGACCCATATTGCCTGTGCGGCGAGGGGATAGATATCAGTTTTGATATTGCTGACGCCATTGCGGAATCCATGGAAAAAGAGCGGGATGATATGGGCCGCGTGCAGGCAGGGATTCTTTATGTGCTGCGGCACAACCTGAATAACGGCCACACCTGCTTGCCCATGGACAAGCTTTGCGCGGCTTCCGCCCAGCTGTTGGGAGTAGAGTTGGACGCGGTGCAGGACGGGATATATACCCTGTGCCAGGGATTCCATATTGTGTGCGAGACGTTCCATGACCGGGACTATTTATTTTTGCAAAAACAGCACGCTTCCGAGGCGTATATCGCCGCGCGGATGCATACCATGGTTGGAATGTCTCCCAATACCATTGGGGGAGCGGATGCCAAGATCGCCAAGATTGAACGGAATAAAGGCATTCAATATGCGGAAAAGCAAAAAGAAGCGATTCGGGCTGCCTTGGAACAGGGCATCTTGATTTTGACAGGTGGTCCCGGTACCGGTAAAACCACCACTTTAAACGCCATTATCCAGCTGTTGAAGGAAGCGGGAGAACAGGTGTACTTGGCTGCTCCCACAGGCCGGGCAGCTAAGCGCATGAGCGAACTGACCGGCGAGGAAGCCAAGACAATCCACCGGCTGCTTCAAGTGGATTGGGACGAACAGGACAATCCTGTGTTTACCCGGAACGAGCGGAATCCTTTGGAATGCGACTGTTTGGTGATCGATGAGCTTTCCATGGTGGATTCTTACGTGTTTGAAAGCGTCTTGCGCGCGCTGCCGTTTTCCTGCCGGCTAGTGCTGGTAGGGGACAGCGATCAGCTCCCAAGCGTGGGAGCTGGAAACGTTTTGGGCGATCTGATTGCTTCCGGGTTGTTTCCCACGGTGCAGCTGAAAGAGATTTTCCGCCAATCTATGGAAAGCCTGATCGTTACCAGTGCCCACCGGATTGTAGAGGGGAAAATGCCGGAATTGAACCGCCGGGACAATGACTTTTTCTTTTTGTCTCAAGAATCGCCGGAGCAAGCTGCCCAGCTCATCGTGTCATTGGCAGCTGTCCGTTTGCCCAAAAGTTATGGCTATTCCAGCGTGACAGATATCCAGGTGCTTTGCCCCGGCAGAAAAGGGGAATTGGGAACGGTAGAACTCAATAAGCTGCTGCGTGAGGCAGTGAATCCTCCGGCGAAAGGAAAACAAGAAGTGAAGATCAACGGCACTTTGTTCCGACTAGGGGATAAGGTGATGCAGATACGGAATGACTATCATTTGCCTTGGACCAAAGATGACGGCACGACTGGTGAGGGAGTGTTCAACGGGGATATGGGGGTGGTGACGGAGATCGACCGGCCGGGAGGCGCGTTGTATGTCCACATTGATGACAAAGATGTGCTTTACGATTTTGAGCACGCTTCCAGCGAGTTAGAGCTAGCCTATGCTGTGACAGTACATAAGAGCCAGGGCAATGAATTTCCCGCGGTGATCATCCCGGTACTTAAGCCACCCAAGCAGCTTTGTTACAGGAACCTGCTGTACACAGGCGTGACCCGTGCCAAGCAGCTGTTGATTTTGGTAGGACAGCGGGGGATCGTGGGCGCGATGATCGAAAACGACCGAAAAACAAGGCGCTATACAGGCTTGAAGTATTTTTTGGAAAACCAAGACCAAGGTGAGAAACAGAGAACTTTTTAAAACAAATGAACAGAGTGCAGCGTGACCTTACGGCTAACTCAAGGAAAACATTTCCCCTGTTGAAAAAGTCGGGATTTTGTAGTATAATGAAAAAGAACAGCGTTTAGCGCCCCCTATAGTCTGCCCAAGGCAGATACAGGCAAGTATGGGCATACAGCCTGTGGGTGGTTTTAAACGTTTAACTGTGTTTGTGGAATATGAGTGTAAGGATGATTTAGAGGATGATAGGAACCGATATCGCCATTGATCTGGGGACTTCCCGGTTTAAAGTGTATCTGGACGGCAAAGGCATTGTGTTAAGCGAGCCTTCTATTATAGCCGTAGATAATCTGACCGACGAAGTGATTGCCATTGGCAGCGACGCTTATGATATGTTGGGGCGCACCTCCGACCGGATCACTGTTTCCCAGCCTTTGAGCAACGGTGTTATATCCGATTTCTCTATGGCCGAACAGCTTATCAGCTATTACTTAAAGCAGATCAGCTCCAGCAGGGTGTTTATGCCGCGGGTTGTGGTCAGCGTGCCTTGTAATGTGACCGAGGTGGAGAAGCGGGCTGTGGTAGAAGCGATTACCGCGGCGGGAGTCCGTAAAGTTTGCTTGATCGAGGAACCTGTGGCAGCAGCCATAGGCGCTGGAGTAGATATCGCGGTGCCTCATGGCACCATGATTGTGGACATCGGCGAAGGCGCCACGGATATGGCAGTGATCTCCTTGAACGGTATCGCAGTAGCCAATTCTTGCAGCATTGCGGGCGCAGATTTCAATGATGCCATTGTAAAATATGTGCGGAAAAAATTCAACCTGCTCATAGGCGAACGGACCGCCGAAGAGGCGAAGATCGCCATAGGCTGCGCTTATCCCAGGAAAAAACTGTTGAAGTATACTTTGAAGGGCCGCAACGCCATGACAGGACTGCCTGAGACCACAGTAATGAATTCTGACGAGATGATCGAGGCTTTGATCGAACCGGCGATTTCTATTATCCGTACGGTACAGGAGACTTTGGAGCAGACGCCCCCCGAGTTGCTGGCAGATATTTTCACCGATGGCATCTATCTTACGGGTGGGTCGGCCAACTTGTATGGTTTCTCCACGCTTCTTTCCAAAAAGACAAAAATTCCGGTGGTCACCTTTGATAATCCGGAGAACTGTGTGGTTTTAGGGGCGGGCAAGGCAATCAAGTATATCGACAAGATCGACACCCGTGGCCACGGCAGGCTGAATCCTCTGGTAGCGTATTATTAAATTTCTCAAATATAGAAAAACGGACTGGTTTTCCAGTCCGTTTTTTTATTGTCAGAAATTTTTTAAGTCCTTTTCCGACAGCAATCCAAAGTGCAGCAGAGCGTTTTGGATACCGTCTTGTCCCACATGGGTGGTAACATAATCCGCAGCGGCTTTGGCGGCGGGAGTGCCGTTTCCCATAGCTATGCCGGTCCCAGCCCACTCCAGCATCCGGCAGTCATTATTGCCGTCACCGAATACGCAAATATTTTCCCGTTTCCATCCATAATGATTCGCCACAGCGGCGATGCCCACTTCCTTGCCGCCGCCTTTCGGAATAATATCCAGGATATCCCCTCCAGCGGAAGTAACCTCGATGTGCTGTAAAGGCTGCAAACGCCTTACAACATCCTCATAGGGCATGTAAGCCAGAAACTGTAAGACAGGGTGCTTGTTCAACCGGTTAAGGTCATAAGGACCTTGGGGGATAGGCAAATTTAAATCTTTGTAATGTTTCCGGATAACGTTATAGTCCTTCAAATAGAATTTATCCGTTTCCTCTAACAGCAAACAGGGGAAAGGGTCCTCTTCAACAAGCTTTGCCAGCAGACGGATATCCTCTGGGTTGTGGGCCATACGGTGGAGCACAGAGCCCTCCTGGGTAATCGCCAGCTGCCCATTAAAAGTGACAAATCCGTCAAAAGGGAAGATCGGTTTCAAAAAATGAACCATTTCCAACGGTCTTCCCGTTGCCACAAAAAGTTTGATGTTCTTTTTTCGCAGCGCGTTGAGACAGGCGATGGTCGAGTGGGGGATTTTCCCGCCTCCACCAGCACTGTGGTCGATCAAAGTGCCGTCAATGTCGAAAAATAGCGCTTCTATCATTATAGAGGTCCTTTCTTTATTCTATACCACATTCAAGGGCAGAACGCGTTCATAAGCTGAGGGTCGATGCCGTATTGCTCCGCACAGTCTGTCAAGCCCTCGAAAATTTCTTCCCGGGAATAGTTCCCCATTTCCAGTTCCTTGTCGGAAAAGCCGTTTAGGTGCTGATAGAACCCAAGGACAATCGGAAGCGTGGTGGAATCGGAAAAATCCAGCTGTTCAAACAGAAGGTTTTCCGCCCGATTGATCTCTCCCCGGTCACAAAGGTCATACAGTTCTTTCAGAAAGAGGGAATCCCCGCTGGAACGTTCCGCCCACTCCTCAATGGTTTCTTCCGGTTCCAGTCCGTCGCTGCCCAATACGCGGGCCAACATTTTTCCCATATCCCGAATCATGCGAATGATATAATCCTCGGTCAGCATGAAATCCCCTTATTTTTGCCGCTGTTTATATTTTTCCACGATCAGGTTGGCGCACTTGTAAATATCACCGCCGCCCAAGGTTAAGATCAAATCTCCCGGCTGGGCTTTTTCCATTACATAATCGGCGATTTCCTCAAAGCTTGAGAACCAAGTGCTGCCCGGGATTTTCTCGGCCAGATCGCTGGTGTGGATGTTATACGTGTTGGTTTCGCGCACAGCCAGGATTTCGGTCATCACCACATGCTGGGGGATGGACAAGGCTTTGGCAAAATCGTCCAGCAGGTTGTAGGTGCGGGAATATGTGTGGGGTTGGAATACGGCCCATACCTGGCGGTAACCCATGCGCACCGCGGAACTGAGAACAGCTGAAAGCTCTGTGGGATGATGGGCGAAATCGTCGGCTACAGTGACGCCCTCGAATTTTCCCAACACTTCAAAGCGGCGGTGCACCCCGGAAAATTTGCCTAAAGAGGCGCAAATGCTCTCCGGTGCCACACCCAGGCAGTGGGCGGCGGCGGCAGCAGCCAAAGCGTTCATCATGTTGTGCTCTCCGGGCACGATCAGGTTGACACGGCCGAGTTTTTCGCCGTGATACGTCAGCGTGAAATCTTCGCAGGCGGTATCTTCTTCGTTCAAGTCCGTGGGGTAGTAGTCGTTGTGGTCGCCCATACCAAAGGTGACGATCTTGGCATGAGTAAGCCCATTAACGCTCTCCATTGCCCGCTGGTTGTCGCCGTTGACCACGATCAGCTGGGAAGTCTGCCGGGCAAACTGACGGAAAGATTTTACAATATTGTCAACAGTTTTGAAATAGTCCAAGTGGTCAGCGTCAATGTTTAAAATCACAGAGACGGCGGGGTGCAGTTCCAAAAAAGTGTCCACATATTCGCAGGCCTCCACCACGATCGTTTGGCTGTGGCCGATACGGCTGTTCGCACCCAGCATAGGCAGCTTTCCGCCAATGATGGCGCTGGGGTCCATACCGCCATCCATGAGTATCTCTGTGAGCATAGCAGTGGTGGTGGTTTTTCCGTGTGTTCCCGAAACAGCTACAGGCCGGGTGAATTTGCGGGTGAGCAGGCCAAGCATAACGGAGCGTTCCAGTGTGGGGATGCCTCGTTCTCTTGCAGCTACCAGTTCCGGGTTGTCAGATTTACAGGCGGCGGTGTAGACAACTACTTCCGCGTCGCCGATATTTTCGGCTTTGTGGCCCATGGTCACGGGGATGCCATAGCTACGTATGCGCTCCAGCGTGTCAGATTCGTTGATATCAGAGCCGGTGAGCGTATAGCCCTTGTGGAAGAGGATCTCTGCCATAGGGCACATGCCAGAACCGCCAATGCCCACAAAGTGAAGCTTTTTTACGTGGTCCAAAATATTTCCGTCCATATTCAAACTCTCCTTGGGTCGAGATTTCAATTTCTTATAAATACTCTTATTATATTGTAAAATGGCCTTAAAATAAAGCCCCAATTTAAATTTCCAAAGAATGGCACTTGACTTTGGGGCAGTTATATGCTGTTTTAAGGGCTTTTTATCCGGATGACGTAACCAAATTTCTTTTACCGCCATACTATAAAAGTGACGTGACTGCTGGGAACGAAAGGGATGGGCACATGGAAAGTTTTGGCATTGCGGGTGGAGATAAACGGCAGCTGTACTTAGCCAGGTCCTTACGAGAGGACGGATATCCGGTATATTTTCATGGACTGGAAGCGTTAAACGAAGAGGGGGAGTTTCCCAGCCTTTCCATAGAAGAGATGGGGGAGAGGTGTGAGGTGGTCCTTTTGCCTTTGCCGGCTTCTCGGGATGGATTGGAGTTGAACGCCCCATTTTCACAAAAGCCTATCGTTTTGAACGACGGTTTCGCGAATGCTTTCCGCAACTGTCTCGTCATAGGCGGCATGGTTGGAAAGCTGAAGGCTTCCTCGCCCTTGTGGGAACAGAGCCGCTTTTTGGATTATTACCAACGGGAAGAGCTGACTTTGGGAAATGCGTTTCTTACCGCGGAAGGCGCTGTGGCGTTAGCGTTGGAACACTCTCCAGGCGCCTTGGGCGGTTCCCATTGCCTGGTGACAGGTTTTGGCAGGATCGGCAAAGCGTTGTGTTTGGCTTTGCGGGGGATGGGCGCCCAGGTGGCTTGTTGTGCCCGCAAGCCTTGGGATTTGACAGCCATCCGTGCGCTGGGGTGCGAAGCCCTTGAGTACAGCCATGTCAATGGACAGTACGATGTGATTTTTAATACCGTGCCGGCTCGTGTGGTAGGGGAAGAGATCCTTTCACGCCAAGGGCCGGATACCATTTTAATAGAACTAGCCAGCGCCCCGGGAGGGATAGACCGTCAAGCGGTGGAGAAATGCCGCCTTTCGGTGGTGGAAGCACCTTCTTTGCCGGGCCGGTTTTCCCCAAAGGCCTCAGGGGAACTGATCAAAGAGGCCGTGTATCACATACTGGAAGAAAGGCGGAGACCCTGATGAAAACCATTGGATTTGCCATGTGCGGTTCCTTCTGCACCTTTGAGAAAGCGGTCGCCCAGATGAAAGCATTGTCGGGCGCCTATCATATCCTTCCCATCATGTCCCAAAACGCTTATTCCACCGATACCCGCTTCGGCAAGGCAGAGGATTGGGTCAACCAGGTGGAGGGGATTTGCGGACGGGAAATAGTCCACACCATTGTGCAGGCGGAACCCATCGGCCCCAAGGGGATGGTAGACCTGTTGGCAGTAGCGCCCTGCACAGGGAATACCTTGTCAAAGATCGCCGGAGGAATCACCGATACTTCCGTGACCATGGCTGTAAAATCCGCGCTGCGTATTGGGATCCCCGTTGTTTTGTGCTGCGCCACTAACGACGCCATGGCGGCTTCCGGCCCGAATCTGCTGCGGCTGTTAAATACCAAAAACGTGTATTTGGTACCGCTGCGCCAAGATGACCCGGTGAAAAAGCCTGTGTCCCTGGTAGCAGAGTTTGAAATGCTGCCTCACACCATTGAGTCTGCTTTGGAAGGCAAACAGCTTCAGCCGGTGTTCCTTCCTCCACATATTTCGGCGGAATAGGCGAAAAAACATTTTTTATTTACAAACCGCCGGCTTTAGGGTATGATAAGGGGTATCATAGCTGTATAGCTGTGAATATTCTCAGGAAAAGGATAAGAAACCATGCTTTACTGTACTAAATGCCACGGCGTTTGCCAAGATTCCACCTTGAAATGTCCCAACTGTAAAAGCGGCAAGCTGCGGCAGGTGGATGACGAGGACTTCGTTCTTCTGCATCGTGCGGACCAATACGCTGCCCAACGTTTGGAGGAGCAGTTTAAAGAGCGTGGTGTTTCTTACCGGCTAGAGGCTTTTGACGGCGGGCGCATTTCCTACCTTTATGACAGTGATGTGTTGCCCACGGATAAAATGGTGCTGGTGCGCTGGGGGGATTATCCCGTTGCCCGGGAGATTTCCGCCCGGATGAAAGATGAGCTGGACCGGGAACGGGAAGCGGAAACCGGAGAAGAATCCTTTGAAGCCATGTCGCCCAAAAAGCGGATTGTTGTGCAGATACTTTCTGTCATCGCTTTTTTGGTGGTGATCATGCTGGTAGTCTATGGGGCAGATGCCGCGGCGAACTGGCTGAAAGGACTTTGGAGCTGAGCCAGCATTTTAAAAGCGGATTTCCGGCAGCCTGCCTTTCCAGCGGATATGCCGGTTAAATACCAAACTAGAAATGGAAAGGATGAACGAAAATGCAGGATTATAAGCGGGATACACTTTGTATCCACGCGGGCTATAAGCCCGAGAACGGTCAGCCTCGTGTGGCTCCCATCGTGCAGAGCACCACGTATGTTTACGAGAGTTCAAAAGAGATGGGCGCCCTGTTTGACCTTCAAGAGGATGGCTTTTTCTACACCCGTCTTGGCAATCCTACCAACGACGTGGTAGAGAAGAAGATCGCCGCCTTGGAAGGCGGTGTAGGCGCCATGATCACCTCTTCCGGCCAAGCGGCCAGCCTGATGGCTGTTTTGAATATCTGCACGGCTGGCGACCATCTGGTAAGTTCCAGCGCCATTTATGGCGGCACCTTCAATCTGTTTTATAAGACGATGAAGGAAATGGGGATTGAAACCACCTTTGTTTCCCCCAGCAGCACAAAAGAGGAACTGATGGCCGCTATGCGTCCCAACACCCGTTGTGTGTTTGCGGAAACTTTGGCGAATCCTTCCCTTGTTATCACAGATTTGGAAGTGTTCGCTCAGGCGGCTCACGAGCATGGCGTGCCGCTGATCGTAGACAATACGTTCCCCACACCCATCAACTGCCGTCCTTTTGATTTTGGCGCGGATATCGTCATCCATTCTACCACCAAATATATGGATGGCCATGCTGTACAGGTGGGCGGCGTCATTGTGGATTCCGGCAATTTCAACTGGGAGAACGGCAAATTCCCAGCTTTGACGGAACCGGACGAGTCTTATCATGGCGTGGTTTATACCAAGCATTTTGGAAAAGCCGCTTATATCGCCAAAGCCCGCACCCATCTGATGCGTGACTTGGGCGCTCAGGCTGCTCCCATGAACGCTTTTCTGTTGAACTTGGGCCTGGAAACTCTGGCCCTGCGTATGGAGCGGCATTGTTCCAACGCCTTGGCAGTGGCAAAGTATCTGGAAGCCGACCCTCGTGTGAGCTGGGTCAACTATCCCGACCTGGAAAGCAGCCCGCAACATGCTCTGGCGAAAAAGTATATGCCCAATGGCACTTGCGGAGTGGTTTCCTTTGGGGTAAAGGGCGGTCGTGAAGCGGCGACCCGGTTTATGGACAGCCTGGAAATGGCTTCGGTCGTCACCCATGTAGCGGATTTGCGTACTTGTGCGCTGCATCCCGCCAGCACTACCCATCGCCAGATGACGGACGAACAGCTGCAAGAAGCCGGCGTACCTGCCGATTTGATCCGTCTCTCCGTGGGTATCGAGAATCCCGAGGATATTCTCAACGACATCAAGCAGGCACTGGAGAAGGCTGCCAACTAAAGCGAATAAATTAAGAAGGGACAGCAGTTGCTGTCCCTTTTTGTGTGTAATTACGGGGTTTTTGAGAAAGTTAAAGTGACCGCCTGAACTATGTCCATATCTTGAAAGGTTTCCGGTGAGAAATACGTGTCTGTGGAAAAAGAGGGCATAGAGTTCCCGTTGTCTGCCACAAACAGCGCAACCGGGATTTCCTGGTCCAGCTGGATTTCTTGTTCCTCAGAAAGCCGGGCGTGGGAGAACGAGGTTAAATCCCCTGAGAACTCTATAGGGTCGCTGCGGAAAGAGGAAGTGCCCTGCGCGCTTAGGGACATCTCAAAGCTTCTATCCTCTTGAAAAATCAGGGTGAATACGCCCTCAGGGGTATGTTCCTTGTCCTGGCCGTCCCAGAAGATAGTTCCTTCCCCATTTTTTACCCAAGCGCCTTGCTCCAGCACATAACTGGAGGCTGTGACCGATAAAGTCTCGTCCGGGCTGCGATAAGAAAACAGCATTGCTGTATCACTCATATTTAAATATTGCAGCAGTTCCTTTTGGCTGCCTGTTAGGGAATAAGGAGCTACAACATTTTTCATAGCGGCTTGCTGGCATCCGGTAGAGATCAAAACGAGAGCAAATAATAGGGCCAGCGCTTTTAGAAGTTTTCTTTTCATAGGAGCTTCCTCCATTCCACGCCCAGGCAAGGGTATTCGTGACTGAAATGGTAACCTAACTTTTCGGCTAAGGCCACGCTGGCCAGATTGGCCGCGTCCCAGCTGGGATAGAGCCCCAAATCCAGACAGTGGAGAATCAACGCGCTGGCACAGCAGAGAGCCAGCCCCCGGCGGCGGTACTCCATTTTCGTGTCGATTTCAATTTCGATCCCTTCCCTGTACCAAGAATAAGAGGACGCCCCCGCTGCCAGTTCCTCACCATAGAGGGCCACAAAGCCTTGGCCATGGGCGGCGTATTCTTTCCAAGTGGGGAACTGCCCGCAAAAATCCCACGCCCAGGGCGTTTGCTGGATTTGAAGGTAAAGGTTTTCATCAATCCTTTTCAAAACAAATCCATCCGGAAGCATATCCCGGAAAGCTGCCAGTTTGTTTCTATCAAATACATCGGATTCTTTTTTTAAGGCGTACCGCTGGAAGTTCTTGGCGTGTCCACCATAAGCCTCCTCTACCAAACGCTGCCAAAAGGGATTTTGAGGCACGATGATGGCTTCTTCCACAGAAAAATCATGAGGGATATATCCGGCCAATTCTTTCGCGCCGGGACATTGCCAATCTCCGCCCAGAAATAGAAAATCCCCAACCCAAAGCAGCGCCGCCCTGGGCTGGTTTGCTTCGTCGGCCCAGGCTTGTCCCATACAGCCTTGCAGAACGGACCAGATCAAAGTTTCCTCCCAGCCGGCGAATAAAGGCGCTATTTTTTTCAATTCATCGTTGCTTACCGGTACCATAGCGGCTTTCCTCCTGTTCTCTCAATGGCACGATTATAGCAGGAAAGCAGATTTTTCGCAAGAAAAAACCGCGGCACGATAACCGCGGTTTTCGTTACGATCGTGACTTTTCCGGTGTTGTGGAAAGCGTCTCGTGATTTGGTTCCATATGGTTTTGAATGGGAGATTCCTTTTGGGGTATTTCCGTTTTTTCCACCGGCTCGGGAGCAGGAGACGCCACAGGCTTGGGAAGAGGTTTGGCGATCAACGGGAACCGGACGGCAACCATAAATAGATCCCCGTCAGTGTGTACGTTAAATTGACCACCGCAAGCTTCTGTAAAGCTCTTTGCGATAGAGAGTCCAAGGCCGCTCCCTTCGGAAGTGCGGTTTTGGTCTCCGCGGACAAACCGGGCGGTCAAATCTTCGCCGTTCATGGTGATCTCATTCCGGGAGATGTTGCGGATGCTTACGGTGGCAAAACCGTTTTGCTCTACCAGAGAGACGTAAACCCGGGAACCCTCCAGGGAATACTGGGCACAGTTGCGGATAAGGTTTTGAAATACCCGGTACATCCGCTGGCCGTCCGCATGGACGAGGAAAGGCACGTCTGGAATGTCCATACGCCAGGCAAGGCCGGAATTGCGCACGGTCTCATCCATTTCGGCGAAAGTTTGCTGCAAAAGCTTTCCAATGTCTAGGTCCTCCAGGTTTAAGGAGATGTTGCCCGTAGCAGCTTTGGAGACTTCAAACACATCTTGCACGATATGGTTGAGCCGGTCCGCTTTTCGGGAGATCGTCTGGATATAATCCACCACATGGGGAGGAAGATCGGTTTCCCGTTTCAGAAGCTCCACATAGCTGATAATGGAAGTCAAAGGCGTTTTGATGTCGTGAGATACGTTGGTGATTAGTTCCACTTTGGTTCTGTCCGCTTTAATGCCCTCTTCCACAGCTTTTTGGATTCCGGTGCGGATCATATTGAGCTGCATGGCGCAGTCATACAAGTTGGAAGTAGGGGGGATGTGGTTGACCGCGTTCAGATTGCCGCCATACATCTCAGCAATTTGTGCCATGAGCACGCTCCAATCCCGCAGGTCTTGCTTCAAAGCCAACGTATACCAGAAAATAGTGCCGATAACCCCTGCTGCGGCAAATCCTAAAACAACCAAGAGAAAGAAATCGCGAATATGGGTTTGAGGTGTTCGGGACAGTCCCAGCAACATCATGGAAGAAATACCTAAAACCCCCAGGATGACGGCCAGGGCAGACATAAGGCGGCGGATGCTGCGTTGCTCAAAAGAAGTCAGCCCCCGGTAATTATTTAACGCGCGCAAAAGGGAGGCAATAATGTTGTGTTTAAAAAACTGCCGGTTATGGCCGATGTCCAAACACAAAAAATAGAGCAGCACAATGGCGGCCACAACGGTGAACCATCCATAAGAGAGCGTTGTGAACATATCGATGGTCAAGGTGGAAACGAGGATCAACACAATAAAGAGTATTTTGAATTCTACCCATATCTGAGCTAATCCCTGGGCCAGCATGTCTTCAAATCCCCGCCGGTCTTTGCGAAATGCCAGCATCAACGCCAGCAGCGCGATAACCAGGATGATTACGCAAGCAGCAGCTGTTGGCAGCCATTGGGGAAGTGGCGCGCCAGAAGAAACCCGTGTTATAGAGTTTCCGATATCTCCAGCCAGATTGGGGTCCAGAGCAACAAACAGAAGGAAAAGAAGCCCACCGGTTAGCCCACAGAGCATGATCATAAAGCAAATCCAAGAGACGGCCCCTTTAAACATGCCCCTGTTTTTTGGCTTAGTGCTTCTCGAACTTGTAGCCAATTCCCCACACCACCTTTAAATATTCCGGCTCGCCTGGATTGATCTCGATTTTCTCCCGGATACGGCGGATGTGGACCATCACCGTGTTCTCCGTAGAGTAGGCCGACTCGTTCCAAATTTTGCTGTAAATTTCCTCGGCGGGGAAAATACGCCCGGGATTGCGCATCAGCAGTTCCACGATCTTTGTTTCAGTGGCGGTAAGCTTGATGGGTTCCCCGTCGGCATAAAGCACATGTTCATCCAAATTGAAGCAAAGCCTGCCGTTGACGATGGTGTTTTCTCCGCTGGAATGGATATCGCCCAGGGAGGTGTAGCGCCGCAGCTGGGATTTTACCCTGGCGGTAAGCTCCATGGGATTAAAAGGTTTGGTCACGTAGTCATCGGCGCCCATAGAAAGGCCGATAACCTTGTCGCTGTTCTCGCTTTTCGCGGAAAGCACAATGATCGGCAGGTTTTTCTTTTCACGTATTTTCATAATAGCCGAAAGCCCATCCAGTTTAGGCATCATCACATCGATGATGATCAGGTGGATATCCCGGGTCATGGCCATGTCCAATGCTTCCATCCCATCGTAAGCTTTCAATACGTTGTAGCCTTCGCTCTCCAAGTTCAGGGCAATGGCCCGAACGATTTCCCGGTCGTCATCCACAACCAGAATATTTTTCTTATCACCGCTATCCATAGTGAAGGTCCCTCCTAGCCGAACTTCTCCAAAATAACTTTTGATTAAAATATAACCCCGGTTCCTTACGTTCGGGGAAACAGATTCCTTACAAAAATCATACAGTATTTTTATCCGGAGCGCAAGGGGAAGCCGCCTGAGGCCGTCATGTTCCCCATGGATACGCATAAATATAAGGGAAAGGAGGGGCTGTGATGAACGGATTTTTAAAGTTTGCCAAACGGAAGAAAGTGGTGCTTCTCTCTTTGGGGGCATTGCTGATGCTGTGCGCTGTGGGAATGTTCATGTCACCAAAAGGGGAAGCGGTCCCGGCTTCAGCGGAGATCACAAACTGGGGGCTGAGTTTTCAGGAGGAGGGAAAGCCGCCTGTGGGCAATGCGGACAGTGAGTATTTATCCCAGTTCGATGCTGTGTATTGCGCTCCCACCGACGAAAAAGTGCTGTACCTCACTTTTGACGCGGGCTATGAAAATGGCTATACCGAGCAGATTTTAGACGCGCTGAAAAAACATAATGTGCCCGCCACGTTTTTCCTGGTAGGCAATTATTTGGAAACCCAGCCCGACCTGGTGTGCCGCATGGTGGAGGAAGGACATACCGTGGGGAACCACACCTATACCCATCCGGATATGTCCGCCATTGCCACGGAGGAAGCTTTTAAAGAGGAACTTACAAAAAACGAAGAGTTGTACCAGGAGATCACAGGACAAGAAATGGTGAAATTATACCGGCCGCCTCAGGGGAAATTCTGTGAGTCCAATTTGCGCATGGCAAAAGAATTGGGATACCGCACCGTGTTTTGGAGCCTTGCTTATGTGGACTGGTATGAGGACGACCAGCCCACGAAAGAAGAAGCTTTTGAAAAGCTGATACCACGGGTGCATCCTGGCGCGGTGGTGCTGCTGCATAGCACGTCAGCCACAAACGCGGCCATTTTGGATGATTTGTTGACCCAATGGGAAGAATTAGGATATACGTTTGGGCGGTTGGAAGAAATCACACTATGATTCTTATAAGGAAATAAAATAGAGCCTGTCCCCTGTAAAATTGGTAAAGCATCCTAGACTTTTACCTTTGTAGGGGGACGTGGCCATGGAACATTGGGATATTGTGGTGGTAGGCGCTGGGGCAGCTGGATTGATGGCGGCTTTGGCGGCTGCCAAAGGCTTGCGGGAACAGGGCAGGCCAGTGAGCGTCCTGCTGTTGGAAGGGAATGCGAAAGCGGGGAAAAAACTGCTGGCTACTGGAAATGGCCGGTGCAACCTTTCAAATCTCGGGGCAGCTCCTGTCCATTATCATGGGGATGTAGCCCAAGCTGCGCCGCTCCTAGAAAAATTCCCCCCAGACAGGGTCTTGGGCGAGTTTGAAAAAATGGGCCTGCTTTGCCGTGCCGATGAGGAGGGCCGCGTGTATCCCAGAAACCTGCAGGCTGCGGCAGTGCTGCAAACCCTGCGGTCCGCCTGTGAGGAAGCCGGCGTGGTTCTGCGCTGTGAGTTTGGAGTTCGCTCTGTAGCTTGGGAAAACGAGGGGTTCCTTTTAAAGTCCCAGACGGGAGAACCGTTGAAAGCGTCTCGCTGCGTACTGGCTTGTGGGGGAAAAGCCTCCCCAAAGCATTCCTGGGAAGAGGGCGGCTACGATTTGGCCAGGCAGCTGGGCCATTCGATCACAGAACTGCGCCCTTCGCTGACATATTTGAAAAGCCCTAAAAAATGCCTGCGGGCTTTGAAGGGGATGCGTGTCAAGGCACGGGCCGCGTTGTGGTTCAAAGGAGAAAAACTCTGCGAGGAGAGCGGGGAAGTCCTCTTTTCAGAAAGCGGCCTGTCTGGGATATGCGTTTTCAATCTTTCCGCCTGCTTGGGGGGGATTGGTCGGGAACAGGCAGAACTCTCTTTAGACTTGCTGGAGGATATGCCTTACCGTGAGGTGCTTTCTTATTTAGAGCGGCAGGTGAAGAATCATCCCGGCTATGCCGCCTGGGAGCTATTTGCCGGAGCGCTGAATCTGCGTGTGGGAGAAGAGCTGATGAAAGAGCTGGCCGTTTCTCGGGAAAGCCTTTTGGGGGACCTGACCCGGCAGCAGCTTCGGAAAGCAGCCGGGCTGTGCAAAGATTGGCGGTTCCCCGTTACAGGAACAGGCGGCTGGGAAAACGCCCAAGTCACCGCTGGGGGAGTGCCTTTGGCAGAAGTGGACAGTTTGACGATGGAATCAAAAAAGCGCCCGGGTCTATACCTTGCAGGGGAATTGCTGAACCTGGATGGAGACTGCGGCGGCTATAACCTGCATTGGGCGTGGGCTACCGGTATGGCCGCTGGAAGAAGCGCCGCTTGGGGAAAGAAAGGGAAAAGATCATGCTGAAACTTACGGGGTTAAAACTGCCCTTAGATTTTAAAAAGGAAGATCTGCGGCGAGTTGCGGCTCAAAAGCTCCGGCTGCCGGAAAGCGCTGTAGTGTCAGCGACTCTTGCGAAAAAATCGGTGGATGCCCGAAGAAAGGACCAGGTCCATTTTGTTTGCGCGGTGGAGGCGGAGATAGACGGGAACGAGGAAAAAATCCTTGCCCGCCGCCGGGACTCGTCAGTTCAAAAAGCGCAGCCCTACCGCTATGATCTTCCCCGCGGGGAAAAGCTGTCCCAGCGGCCGGTGGTGGTGGGGTTCGGCCCAGCGGGCATGTTCGCCGCTTTGCTGCTGGCACAGTGCGGCCAGAATCCCATCGTTCTGGAACGGGGGATGCCTGTGGAAGAACGGGAACGGTCCGTTACCCGCCTTTGGAAAGACCGGGTGCTTGACCCGGAAAGCAACGTGCAATTTGGCGAAGGCGGCGCCGGGACTTTCTCAGACGGCAAGCTTACTACCGGTACAGGTGACGGGCGCATCCGCAAGGTGTTGGAAGAACTGGTGCGTTCCGGTGCGCCGGAGGAGATTTTGTACGAAGCTAAGCCGCATATCGGCACAGATAAGCTTCCTGGGGTGGTGCGCTCTATTCGGGAACGGGTGATCGCTTTGGGAGGTGAGGTGAGGTTTTCTACAAAGGCCGCGGGGTTCTTGCTGCGGGAAGGCAAATTGACCGGCCTGCGTCTGCGCACTCCATCCGGAGAAGAAGTGTTGGAATGCTCCCAGGTGATATTGGCGGTAGGCCACAGCGCCCGGGATACTTTTGAAGAGTTGCATCATTTGGGCCTGCCCATGGAGGCCAAGGCGTTTTCCGTAGGCGCACGAATCGAGCATCCAGCTTCGTTGATCGACCGGGCCCAGTATGGGACCTTTGCGGGGCATCCGGCACTGGGGGCGGCGGATTACAAACTTTCCTGCCATTTGGAGAATGGCAGGGGCGTGTATACGTTTTGCATGTGTCCCGGCGGGTATGTGACCGGGGCGGCTTCCGAACTGGGGGGTGTAGTGACCAACGGTATGAGCCCCTGGGCGCGGGACGGAAAAAACAGCAATGCCGCCTTGCTGGTAGGGGTTACGCCTGAGGACTATGGTCAGGAAGGCCCTTTGGCGGGGATCGGGTTTCAGCGCAGGATCGAGCAAGCCGCTTTTCGCCTGGCCGGGGGAGACTATTCCGCGCCAGCTCAGCGGGTGGCCGATTTTCTGGCGGGGGTGCCTTCTAAGAGTTTCGGGGGCGTCGCGCCCACCTATGAGCCAGGAGTGGCTCTAACAGACCTGACTCACTGTTTGCCGGGGTTTGTCGCGGATTCCATGAGAGCGGCTCTGCCTATTTTGGGCCGGCGCCTTCGCGGTTTCGACGATGGGGACGCAGTCCTTACAGCCCCGGAAACGCGTAGTTCCTCGCCGGTGCGTGTCCTTCGTGGCGAGAACTTTCAATCGCCTTTGGCCCAGGGACTATACCCTTGCGGCGAAGGGGCCGGTTACGCAGGGGGGATCGTATCCGCCGCGGTAGACGGTCTGCGCTGCGCGGAAGCGGTGATGGCTGCTGGCGCAAAAAAATAAATGTACGCGAAAAGGGGAAGCAAAAGCTTCCCCTTTTGTCAATTTGCGGTATAAACGGTTTCCCCGTCTTTGATGGTTTCCAATACCCGCAGGTCTTTCAGTTTTTCCGCGGGACAGGAAAGAGGGCTGCGGTCCAGAATGACCAGATCGGCTTGTTTTCCCGGCGACAGCGTGCCTTTGCTGTGCTCCTCAAAGAGGGCGTAGGCAGCGTTGGCGGTTATAGCTTGGAGCGCTTCCTCCGGTGTCAGCCGTTGGTTTTCCCCTAAAATAGTCCCCGACTTGGTGCGGCGGCAGACAGCGCACCAAAGCGTTTCTAGCATATTGGGAGGGATGACAGGGGAGTCTTGATGGAAATCAAAGATGACGCCGTTTTCCAACGCGGCTTTAGCGGGGCTTATCTGAGAAGCCCGTTCCCAGCCGAAGTTCTGCACATGGATGTCGCCCCAATGGTAAACATGGGCCACAAAGAAAGAGGCCAGCATCCCAAGCTCCCGCAAAGCGGGCATCTGCTCGGCGCGAAGCAGCTGCGCGTGAATCATAACCGGACGGATATCCCGCCCATATTCCTCATAGGCTTTGCGATAGCACCGCAACAGTTGGTCTGCGGCAGCGTCTCCATTACAGTGGGTAACGATCTGCACATTTTCCCGCTGGGCTTTTTCTAAAAATTCCAGTACCTGATTGTCTTGATAAATGGGATAACCCCGGTAATCCGGTTCCCCGTTCAAATAAGGTTCCGTTACCCATGCGGTGCGCCCTTGGGGAGAACCGTCCAAAAACAGCTTGTATCCGGCAATTTTCAAGTGGTTTTTATAACGGCCGAAATATTCCCGGTGAAGTTCTAAAAGCCCGGCGCTGTCTTTGATGTCAATATAAGCGGCCACATCGCCCCGAAGCAACCCTTTAGAAGCGGCGGTTTCCAAAAGGCTCCATTCCGGTTCCCGGGCCAGACCTTCGTGGATGGTGGTGATCCCATGGGAAAAATAAACTTCTTCCGCGCGGCGCAGATTTGTAAGGGAAGCTTCCGGATCTCGGGGGATACGGGAACCCATATTGGTGAAAGCGGCTTCCTCTAAATATCCATTGGGACAGCCATCCTCCAAACGGCCGATTTTTCCTCCTTCCGGTTCAGCTGTATCGCGGGTGATCCCTAACTCTTTCAGCCCAAGGGAATTTACGGCCCCCATATGACCGGAAGTATGTGTGACCATAGCGGGACAGTCAGAAAGAAAAGCGTCCAGATCGGCCGCTGTAGGATGAAGGCGCTCTTTTAGATCATTTTGATCGTATCCGAACCCAATCACCCATTGTCCTGCCGGGATTTTCCATTTTTCCCGGAAATCCCGCAGCCGGCAGCCGATCTCCTCTATGCTGCGGCATCCGGAAAGTTGGGCAAGTCCCAGAGTTTGGGCCAGAGCAGTGATGTGGCTGTGTCCATCGAGAAAAGCGGGCAGCAGCGCTTTTCCCTCCAAGTTGACGCATCGGGCATTTTTTGCCAGAGCCCGCAGATCATCCAGGTCCCCGGCCGCTTGGATTTTCCCATCGTCCACAAGCAGGCTTTGAGGAGTGCCCTTGCCATCCAAAGGCAGGATGGTCCCACCGTAATAAAGTGTTTTCATTAAAAACATCCCTCCCACAGTCAGGCGGTTTTATTTCCCATTTTTCCCCAGTATGGCACATTTATGCCCTAAAAGCAAGGAGTCTTTCACTGCCTTGCATATTTGTCAAAAAAATGATAAAATATATGCTCAAGCAACCGGTAAGGAGAGATGGCGTGTGAACATCAAAAAATGGGAGGTGGCCCCGTTAAACAGGGAACGGGCCGCCCAGATAGCAGAGCGGTATTCCCTCCCGTTTTTTCTATCGATGCTGTTGGAAATACGGGGATTTCACGAAGAAGGGGCAATACGCGACCTGCTTTCCGGCGGAGAGCTTTCCGATCCCTTTCTGATGAAAGATATGGATAAAGCGGTGGAGCGTATCCGCCGGGCGATCGAAACGTTTGAGAAAATTGCCGTTTACGGGGATTATGACGCTGACGGGGTCACAGCAACATCCATTTTGTTTACCTATTTGGAAGCTGTTGGCGCGGATGTTATCTATTACATACCTCAACGGGAAGGGGAAGGCTATGGCATGAACCTTAACGCTGTGGAGACTCTTTCCAATGAGGGTGTGGGGCTGATCATCACGGTGGATAACGGCATCGCTTCGGTAAAGGAAGTGGAACGCGCCAAAGAACTGGGGATGGACGTTGTGGTCACGGACCACCACCGGCCCCAGGAGCATATTCCACAAGCCTGCGCCGTGGTAGACGCCTACCGTTCGGATGATTCCGGTCCTTATAAAGACCTTTCCGGAGCGGGAGTGGCTTTGAAGCTGGTGATGGCTTTGGAAGGGGATTCCGTAGGGGTGTTGGAAGAGTATGCGGACCTGGCGGCGCTGGGTACAGTGGCCGATGTGGTGCCGGTACTGGGCGAGAACCGGGTGATTGTCAAAACGGGTTTGTCTATCTTGACAAGGGGAGGCCGGGCCGGCGTAGACGCGCTGATGGAACAAAGCGGTATGGGCGGGAAATCCGCTACCGCCACGTCCCTGGCTTTTACGGTGATCCCCCGTATCAACGCCACAGGGCGCATGGGCGCCCCCGAGCGGGCAGTGCGGCTTCTCACCTGCGATTCAGAGGAGGAAGCCCAGCCTCTTTCCGGGGAAATCTGCGAGGACAATGACCGCCGCAGGGAAGTGGAAGCCGAAATCGCCAAGGAAACTATGGATAAGATCGAGAACGACAGCGCGTTGCTGTATAGCAGGGTGATCGTGGTCAGTGGGGAAGGATGGCATCATGGGGTGATCGGCATCGTGGCTTCCCGCATCACAGAACGTTTTGGCAAGCCCTGCATGGTGATCTCCACCGATGGTGACATGGCCAAAGGCAGCGGCCGCAGCGTGGAAGGGTTCTCCTTGTTCGAGGCGGTGTGCGCTTGTGGCGATTTGATGGAGCGTTACGGAGGCCACCCTATGGCGGCGGGCATCACTTTGAAAGCGGAAAACGTGCCGTTGTTTCGGGAACGCATCAATCAGTACGCGGCGAAAACCTGTCCGGAAATGCCGGCCCCGGTGCTTTCCATCGACTGCAGGCTGAATCCCTCGGCCCTTTCGCCTGAAATGCCCCAAAGCCTCCAGCCTTTAGAGCCTTATGGAAGCGGTAACCCCCAGCCATTGTTTGGCCTTTACGGGATGGAGCTGCGGCAGATCATACCGGTGGGAAACGGAAATCATCTGCGGCTGGTATGCGTCAAAAAGGGGGCGGTCATCAACTGTATGCGGTTTGGCATGAAGCCTGAGGAATTCCCATTTGCCCCCGGGGAAATTTTAGATATGGCCGTAACGTTAGAAGCAAAGGAGTTCCGTGGCGAGCCGCAGCTTACAGTCAGCGTCCGGGATGTGAAGCTTTCCAGCCTGGATATGGGGACATGTGTCCACGATTACCGCTTATATGAGAAGGTCCGGCGGGAGGAGCCCCTTACACTTGAAGAAGCGGAAAAACTTTTGCCAACCCGCCAGGATTTGGCAGTTCTCTACCGCAAAATGACTGCTTTAAAGGGAGAATCGTTTGGCATACAGTCATTATTGGGAGCGCTGCCCGGGTTTAATCTGGGAAAACTCCTGCTGTGTTTGGATATTATGGAAGAGCGCCGGTTGATCGCTTTGATGGGCGGGGAAGAGCGCAGATCGGCGGAAGTGTTGCCTACCCAGGGCAAGGTGGATATTTTTGCCTCCCCTGTCTACCAGCGGGTGAAAGACCTGGCAGGCGGAGCTGGAACGGTCTAAAGGAGGGAAGCGCCATGGCATTGGTGGTGCAGATTGTTAGCTTCGAGGAACTGAAAAAGATCATAAACGACAGCGGCAAGGAGTATGACCGGGAAAAGATCGAGGCGGCCTACCGTTTGGCGGAAGAAAAACACCGGGATCAGAAACGCAGTTCCGGCGAGCCGTATATTATCCATCCTTTGTCGGTGGCTGCCATTCTGGTGGGCCTTGGCATGGATTCCGAGTCAATCATGGCAGGGCTTCTTCACGATGTGGTGGAGGACACCGACTGCTGTTTGGAAGAGATCACCAAGCAGTTCGGCAAAGAGGTGGCCTTGCTGATCGACGGCGTGACAAAACTGGGCAAGATCCCTTATTCTTCCAGGGAAGAGCAGCAGGCGGAAAACCTGCGGAAGATGTTGATGGCCATGGCGGAGGATATCCGGGTTATCATCATCAAGTTTGCCGACCGGATGCACAACCTTTCCACCCTGGAATACATGTCCCCGCAGAAACAGCGGGACAAAGCCTTGGAATGCCTGGAAGTTTACGCTCCTATCGCCCATCGGTTAGGTATCCGAACCGTCAAGGAATATATGGAGGATATCTCTTTAAAATATCTTGACCCGTTGGCGTATAAGGAAATCGAAGACGACCTGGCTTCCCGCAGCAACAGCAGCAAGCAGTTTATTGAAGAAACGAAAGCGCTCATCCGCAGCCGCGTAGAGATTTCCATCCCTGATGTGTATATTGAGGGGCGGGTAAAAAGCGTGTATGGCATTTACCGTAAGATGTTCATTCAAGGCAAAGACTTTGAAGAAATTTACGATGTGTTTGCCGTGCGGGTCATTGTGGATACCATTGAGGACTGCTATAATGTGTTGGGCATCGTCCATGATATGTTCCAGCCTTTGCCGAACCGGTTTAAAGATTATATCTCCATGCCCAAACCCAATATGTACCAGTCCCTGCATACTACTGTGATCACCAAGGCGGGTGTGCCTTTCGAGGTGCAGATACGCACTTGGGAGATGCACCATACTGCTGAATACGGCATTGCGGCCCACTGGAAATATAAGCTGGGGATGTCCGCTAAAGAATCGGATAACAGCGCGCTGGACGACCGCCTTGCCTGGATTCGCCAAATGCTGGAAAACCAGGCCGAAAGCGAGGATGTTACCGACTTGGTGCATTCCATCAAGAGCGACCTCATCCCAGAAGAAGTGTTTGTGTTCACACCCAAAGGCGATGTGATAAACCTTCCCTTGGGTTCTACGGTCATCGACTTTGCCTATGCGATCCACAGCGCTGTGGGCAACCGGATGATCGGCGCGAAAGTGGATAAACGGATCGTGCCGCTGGACTATAAAGTAAAAACCGGAGAAATCATTGAGATTCTCACGACCAAAGAAGCCGGTAAAGGTCCTAACCGGGATTGGCTTACACTGGTGCGCACCAGCGAAGCGCGCAATAAGATCCGGGCCTGGTTCAAAAAGGAAAAACGAGACGAAAATATCGTGGAAGGCCGGGCGGAACTGGAACGTGAGTTCAAACGCAGCAACATCGCTTTAACCAAAGAGCTGATGGATTATATGATCGAAAGTGTGGGCAAGCGGCACAACTGCACCAATGAGGACGATTTCTTCGCGGCCATTGGCTATGGGGGCATCCAGCTTTGGAAAGTGCTGCCCCGTATCCGAGAGGAAGCTCAGCGCTTGCAAAAGAGTGCTTTGCCTGAGCCGGATTCGGAATTGCCGCCTCCCAGCAGCCCGGAACCCCGGCGGCGTGTGGCCAGCGGTGTGCTGGTGGATGGTATGGATAACTGTCTGATCAAGTTCTCCCGTTGCTGTAATCCTTTACCCGGGGACGAAATTGTTGGATTCATTACACGGGGGTTTGGCGTTTCCATACACAAGCGGAGCTGCTCCAACGTGCCCCGGGACCTTACCCAGTGTCCCGAGCCGGAGCGGTGGGTAAATGCCCATTGGGCCGGGGACGTAAAAGACGATTTCAAATCTACCCTGCATATTTTGGCGGTAGACCGAGGCGGACTGCTGGCGGATGTGACGCAGCAGCTTTCGAATATGAAGATATTTATTCATGTCCTCAATTCCCGCCGGGAGCGCAACAGCGACAATGCTTTTATTTCGGCTACAATTTCAATCAACGGTTTGCCCCAGCTGCAAAATATTATTGAGCGGCTGTCTAAAATTCCGGGCGTGATTTCCATCGACCGAAGCTAACGAAAAAAGAGGTAACCCATGGAACTTTTTCTCAGCGGGCCGTCGTTCCGCTATGAATGTGAAAATTTGTGCCGGCTGTTTTTTCCTTACAGTCCGGTGAAAGTGGAAGAGCTGGAAGATATTTCCCGAGCTGCCTGCGGAGAAGGGCCTTGGGCGGCTGCCGGTATTTCTGAGGAAAACGGTGCGTATCGTTATGAAGCGGTGGTTTCCGATGGAGAACGCCAACTGGCGCGGACCCATACCGCTCCTTCCCTTGAAGAGTATGCCATGACCGACTTGCTTTATGGGGCGTTTTCTGAATTGACCGGCGTGCAGCCCGCTTGGGGAATGCTCACAGGCATCCATCCGGTAAAGCTTTTGCGCCAGTATGTGGAAGAGCAAGGGGAAGAAGCGGGCGTGGAATATTTTCAAACGCACTGCCACGTTACAGCACCAAAAGCGGAATTGGCCCGAAGAGTTCTGCGTGCGCAGACACCGGCGGTGGAGGCTCTTTCGGAAAATGATTTCAGCCTGTATGTGTCTATTCCTTTTTGCCCAACCCGGTGCGCTTATTGTTCCTTTGTTTCCCAAGATGTGGAGCACGCGAAAAAGCTGATCGACCCTTACTTTGAACTGCTTCTTGCAGAAGTGGAAAAGACCGCCCAGGTTACCCGGGATTTGGGTTTATCCTTGGTGGCGGTGTACATAGGCGGCGGCACACCCACCACGTTGAGCGCGTCCCAGCTTTTTGCCTTGTGCGAAAAGATACGCCAGGTGTTCGATCTTTCCCGCTGCACGGAATTTACCGTGGAAGCCGGCCGGCCGGACACGATCACCCAAGAAAAGCTTGTGGCGCTGCGGGAACAGGGCATCAGCCGGATCAGCATCAATCCCCAGTCTTTGTCAGATCAAGTGCTGCGCAATATCGGCCGGCGCCATACAGCCCAGGATGTTGTGGATGCTTTTAAACTGGCACAGCAACTTGGATTTTCCAATATCAACGCGGATTTGATCGTAGGTCTGCCCGGGGATGATTTGGAAAGTTTCCGTCACACTTTGAACGGGGTCATTGATTTGGGGGCTTCCAATGTGACGGTCCATTCTCTGGCATTGAAACGGTCTGCCCGTCTGAACGCGCCTGGTGGGGATTTGTCTTTGCACAGCCAAAGCGGGGAAACAGCCGCTATGATGGACTATTCCATTCAGCGTCTGACAGAAGAGGGATTTGAGCCCTATTATCTCTATCGCCAGACACGCATGGCCGGGAATTTGGAAAATACAGGATGGGCTAAGCCTGGTACCATCTGCCGGTATAATATCTATACGATGGATGAATCCAATTCGGTGATCGCTTGTGGGGCAGGCGGTGTTTCCAAATTGAAAGACCCTTACAGCGGAAGGCTGGAACGCATTTTCAACTTTAAGTATCCTTATGAATATATCACCCGCAACGGGGAGATTTTGGAAAGAAAGGATGGTGTCACCACACTTTATGAGCAATTTCGCCAGCGGCTACATTAAGTATATCAATCACTTAGAGCAGATCAACGATGGAGCGGTGCGCGACCCTGTTGGAATGATCCAGGAGGTCGAGGATT
Organism: uncultured Neglectibacter sp.; assembly: GCA_904419785.1. GTDB lineage: Bacteria > Bacillota > Clostridia > Oscillospirales > Acutalibacteraceae > Acutalibacter. The sequence continues at coordinate 361,831 of CAJFSY010000001.1, read as the reverse complement.
CTTACCGTGACCATTTAGAGAATATTGCCCGGAATATCACGCACCATCACCGCAACGTGCGGGTGATCATGCTTTCCGGCCCCAGCAGCAGCGGCAAGACGACTACCGCCCACTTGCTGCGGGACTATCTCACAGATTACGGTGCCAAGAGCACCATTGTTTCTTTGGATGATTTTTATCGAGGCGTGGGCTTGGCCCCTAAACGTCCGGACGGCAAGTTCGACTATGAATCTGTGAAAGCGTTGAATGAGGATGCGATTAAGCAGTGCTTGCTGGATATTATCACTACCGGTGAGTTTTCTGTGCCCCGCTATGACTTCGCCTTGGGCCGGCCGGATGGAGAGCCACGCCGGTATAAGATCGGCCCGGACGATATGGTGGTGGTGGAGGGCATCCATGGCTTGAACCCTCAGTTCACACAGAAGCTTCCACAGGGTTCCTGCGTAAAGCTTTATGTCAGTGTCAAGCAGCAGATCAAATCGGCAAACGGAGAAGTGATTTCTCCCATGGATTTGCGCCTGGTGCGCCGGATTGTCCGCGATATCCAGTTCCGAGATACCACGCCGGAGAAAACCATAGCTATGTGGCCCCAGGTGGTGGAAGGGGAGGATCGGTATATCCGTCCCTACCGTCTTTCCGCCGACTATACTGTGAACTCTATCCACATCTATGAGCCTTGCGTCATGCGTACTGTGGCTATCCCGTTGCTGCGGGCCATCGCGGAGGATAGCCCATATTATAGAAAGGCCAGGGGGTTGGAATCCCGCTTGATGCGTTTCGAGCCAATCGATCCCGATCTCGTTCCAGAGAATTCTATGCTTCGTGAATTTTTGGGGCCGAAAAAGCCGGAATGATCCTTTCTGAAACTTGCCCGAGGTTTCATCAACACAACATCCCAAAAGGCCAAATCTTAAGGGAAATGTAATGGATTTGAAAGGCAAAATGCTTTGACTTTTGGAAAAAGTAGGGTATAATGAAACCATAGGGCGGGATTCTTCCCGAGACTGGATTTGAAAAGGAGGCTATACAATCATGGGAATTTTAGATGATGTGGTCATAAACGCGAAATCTGCGGCAGAGGCCGTAGGAAAGAAAGCCGGACAGATCGTGGATGTTTCCAAGCTGCGCATCAATGTAGCGGAAATCAATGCTGAGATCAGCAAGCGCTATGAAGCTCTGGGCGAATATGTGTATGAAAGCTGCCGTGAGCGTTTGGCCGAAGATGCTGAGGCTGTAGGTAAGATGGCAGAGATTGACGAGCTGGTAAATCAGCGGGATGCCCTTACCAAAGAGCTGGTAGATAAGCAGAACAAAGTAGTGTGTCCTGTCTGTGGCAAACAGAGTTCTATCACGGCCCAGTATTGCAGCAACTGCGGCACAAAATTGACAGGTGAATAATTCACAGCGTATAAAAAAGGCGGTCCTTAATGGGCCGCCTTTTACTGTTTAGAGATCGTCCAGCTTCATTTTTTCCAATTCCTTTTCTTGGGAACGTTTTTGTTCCGCTTGGGCCTGGGCTTGGTGGAATTGAGCGCGACGCTGTTTTTCTCGCTTTCGCACAATTATGAAAGCGATCAAGCCAATGGCCAAACCAAGCAAGAACAAAAGTGGAATCAATAGAACCGTGATTGAAATAACATGCATTTTAGTGTTCTCCCTTCTGTTTTTTATATTCTGTAATCAAAAGCTTGGCTGTGTCGAAATCCAGCTTTTCATTTAACGCCAAGCGTTTTACCAGAGCAACATAGGGGTCGCCGGCGTATTCTTCGCTCAGCCGCACTTTCTGGATAATTTTGTCAAGACGCAGCCGCACCGTGGGGTAAGTGACCCCATACAGTCCGGCGATTTCCTTTAAGGAACCGGAGCACAAGAGAAAGTTTTTTAAAAAGGACAAATCTTCCTCTTCCAATTCAGCCATCCATTCCGGCACAACTTGAATTCCCATGAACATTTGCCTCCACTTTACAGGGGAATTTTTACTATATTAAATATAAACTTTTATTTTATTAAAGTCAATATAAAAGTCAAAATTTTATATTTTTGTAAGGGCTTAATCTTCCCTTAGAGGAAAATATCCCGGCAAGCCTTCTCATACACATGGAAGAGAAGTTTCATTGAAACCAATACCGGGGAGGATATACCTATGGGGAAGGGACGGAAAACAGGCGGCCAGGGAAAGCGGCGTCAAAGCTTTCTGCATGGGGCGCTGGTACTTACCGCTGGCATGGCGGTAGTGAAAGTTTTGGGAGCATTGTTCAAAGTGCCTTTAACCTATGTGATCGGCGAATATGGCATAGGGCTGTTCAATGTAGCCTATCATTTTTATGGCCCGGTGTTCAGCCTGGTGACAGCGGGGTTCCCCATCGCCGTATCCCGTCTGGTGTCGGAAAACAGCTCCCTGGGCCGGTGGAACGATGCCCGTCAAGTAAAAAAGGTGGCCGGGCCAATGTTTTTCGCCATAGGGGCCGGAGGAATGGTAGTGATGACACTGCTAGCGCCTCTATATTGCCGCTGGGTCACAGGGGCCGCTTACGCGTTAGCGCCTATGCTGGCTTTGACCCCCGCGATTTTATTGGCTTGCGGGGCGTCTGTGTACCGTGGATATTATGAAGGTTTGGGAAATATGTTCCCTACGGCTTTTTCTCAGGTATTGGAAGCGGTTGTCAAGCTCGTGCTGGGATTGGCCGCGGCTGGAGCGGTAGTTTCCGCAGCGGGAGAGGAATACTCCACTTATGGAACGGTGCTGGGGATTGTCCCTGAAAGTTCTGACCAAGCCATGTTTCTCACCCTTTCGTTTGGAGCCGCCGGGGCGGTTTTGGGAGTGACCGCCGGTTCTTTGGTCTCCCTGTTGTACCTTGCGTTGCGGTTCCGGTTTCATGGGGATGGCACTGTGCCTAGGCTTTACCAGCAGTCGCCACCAGCCAAAAGCCCAAAGGAAATCCGAAAACGGCTTTGGGCTATCACATTGCCCATTGCGTTGGGGTCATTGGCTACCAATGTGGCAGGATTGATCGACGCCACATTTTTGCAAAGCCGTATTGGCGATGTGCTCCGGCGGGCTCCGGAAAGGCTGTTAGCCGTATATCAGGGGCAGCTTCCCCAAGCGTATGAGGAGAACCCCCAAGCGCTTCCCACATACCTGTATGGGTGCTACACTTTGGCCATGACAGTATACCTGCTGGTGCCGGCGATCACTCAGGCTTTTGGCATCAGCGCTTTGCCCAGTGTAACAGCGGCTTGGGCAAAAGGAAACAAGAAAGAGCTGCGTGGGCGTATGGAGACGGTGGTGAGGATTACCGCGCTGTTCTGTTTTCCGGCAGGGATTGGTGTAACTGTTTTAGCGGAACCCATCACTCGGCTGCTGTATGGCGAAGGTCAATCCGTTCCGGTGATCGCTCAATGTTTGGCTTTACTGGGGATAGCTTCTTTGGCCGCCGCTATGAATGGACCCCTTTCCAGTATGCTTCAAGCCGTAGGGCGAGCTGATCTGCCGGTGAAGCTGTTGTTTGTAGCCATGGCGATCAAGCTGGGAGCCAACTGGGTGCTTTGCGGAGTGCCGGAAATCAATATTTTAGGCGCCGGCATGGGCACGATCCTATGTTATCTGTTTTTGGTGGTATCACAGTTTTGGTGTTTGCGGCGGGCGGCGGGCGTTTCTCTTTCCACTGTGGGGATCTTTTTCCGGCCCTTGGCGTGTGCTTTGCTGTGTGGTGCCAGTGCCAGGTTTCTTTACGATTTACTGCGTCCTTTGCTGCCCCTTGGGAGTGGTGGGGAAGCAATCGTGTTGGTGATATCCACAGCTTTTGGGGGTATCCTATATTTAACAGGTTTGCTGCTGCTCAAGGGTATTCGGAAGAGCGATCTCCAATCCCTGCCAAACGGACAAAAAATTGCAAAAATGCTTGAAAAACAGGGATGGATATGATATGATTGCAACTGTTATAGATTTTCGGCGGGGAAATAGCGGAGCGATAGGCTCCTGCGAAACTCCTTTTGAAAAAGGAAAGAACCCCTGCGCCGCATTAATTTTTATGGAGGTATTCCTAAAATGAATAAAACTGAATTGATCGCCGAAGTTGCCGCTAAGGCTGAAATTACCAAAAAAGACGCTGATGCTGCCGTTACCGCTGTTATCGATGCCATTACCGAATCCCTGCAGAAGGGCGATAAGGTGCAGCTGGTAGGCTTTGGCACATTTGAAGTGCGCGAGCGCGGCGCCCGCACCGGTCGCGATCCCCGCACCAATAAGGAGATCCAGATTCCCGCTTCTAAAGCGCCTGCTTTTAAGGCTGGCAAAGCGTTGAAGGATACCGTCAACAGCAAGTAAAAAATGTGGCGTTTGGGCGGGCCCGGAGCGTTTCCGGGTCCGTTTTTTCATGCGGCGCCATACTCTTTTGGAGGATTTTATGAGACTGGATAAATATTTGAAGATTTCCCGGTTGATCAAGCGCCGTACCGTGGCCAATGAGGCTTGTGATGCCGGAAGAGTGTTTGTCAACGGCAAGCAGGCCCGGGCTTCCTATGACGTGAAGCCTGGCGACGTGTTGGAAATTCAGCTGGGCGAACGCGTTTTGAAAGCCGAAGTTCTTTCTGTGGTGGAATTTGCCAAAAAGGAACAAGCGTCTGATTTATACCGGATGATCGAGGAATAACCTGTGTAAGCTTGGCATATACATCCCCATGAAGAAACAAAAGGGGTATGTATCATGGCAGAAGTTCAGAAATCGCTGCGGCGCCACAGTTTACATCTTGAGGAACGGAACACGCTGAAAGCTACAGGAATTACACGGATAGATTTTTTCAGCGATGAGCTGATCACCTCGCAAACCGATCTGGGACAGTTGAACATCAAAGGGGAAGGGCTCCACATTGAGAGTCTGGATTCTGATACTGGAGATTTGCTGGTTCACGGCAAAGTGATCGCGATCTCTTATACAGAGAGTGGGCCGGCCCTTTCCTTTTTCGGCAGGCTGTTTAAATGAGCGGGCAGGCATTGCCCGTCGCATTCTTCTGCCTGGCGACAGGGGCGGCCCTGGGCTGCCTCTTTTTGCTTTTCCGAGGGATTGCCGCGTTGCTGGGTTTGAAAAAGCTTGGCATAGCTTTGTTTGATCTGCTGTTTTGTTGTTTGTGCGGCGCTTTTGTGTTTTTGTGCGCCTTGGCTGTGGACAGCGGCAGGTTACGGTTGTATCAGGCAGCGCTGCAAGGTTTGGGTGCCTGGACAGTGGTTGTGGCTTTGGGCCCATGGACGTTGAAAGGCTCACGGCGCCTGCGTAGCTTTTTTAAGAACCTTTCGGCGTTTCTGACCGGAAGGTTGGGATTTTTGCGGGGGCTTTTTCCGAGAGGGAAAGACATGGAAAAGAAGCGAAAGAAAAAAACCGGAAAAAAGCCGAAAAAGCAGCGAAAAAAGACTTGAAAAATTTATGTATACTAGGTTATAATAGTAAGCACTGTGGGAGTTTGTTTGGAGTGGGAATTTCTGAGATAGGAGGCTGGCTTCTTGCGTGAATTAAAGATCGACAAGTATAAAGGAAGCTTCCTGCTGAAATTCGCGGTACTCTGTTTTGCAGTGTTTATTCTTGTGTCGCTCATTGGCCAGCAGCTGCAAATCAGCGAAAAGCGGGAACAGCTGCAAATGCTGCAAGAGCAATTAAATACACAGAATATCCGCAATGAAGAGATTCAAAACTCCCTGGAGAACGGCGGCGATTTGGCGGAATACGCTGAGCGCAAAGCCCGCAGCGAATTGGATTATGCCAAGCCCGGTGAACGGGTGTTCGTAGATGTGGGTGGCGGCAGCTAAGTCTCTGATCGCACTTATATTTTATATCCGGCGCAGCCGAGGAGGAATTTGCTTTATTATGCAGCTTGAGGTTGGAGAAATTTATGAGGGCAAGGTGACTGGGATTACAAAGTTTGGCGCGTTTGTTGGTTTTGAAGGCGGCCAAACCGGTATGGTGCATATCTCTGAAGTGGCCCCTACCTTTGTCACGGAGATTCGGGACTTTGTAACAGAAGGGCAAACCGTAAAAGTAAAAGTGCTTTCTATTAATGAAGAGGGCAAGATCAGCCTTTCCATGAAAAAGGCGCTGCCTGAAGAACAGCAACGTAAGCCGGCCCGCCGGTTTGATGGTCCCCGTAAGGATGGTGGTCGTCGGGAAGGCGGCCGCCGTGAGGGAGGCTATGCTCCTCGGCAGCCTAGGCCAGCACCTCAGCCGGGACCCGCTCGTCCAGGAGATTTTGAGTGGCAAAGCCGCCGGAATGACAGTGGTACCTTTGAGGAAATGATGAGCCGCTTTAAACAGACCAGCGATGAGAAAATGTCCGACCTGAAGCGGGGCAACGAGTCTCGCCGTGGTTATTCCCGCCGTGGGCAACAGAAATAAAAGTATAGAAAAGAGCCCTTGCCGGGCTCTTTTTTGGCTTCCAAAAGCGTGTTTAAAAGTTTTTAAAAAGGTTTTGGCAATTAAAGGATAGCGGGTATTCCGGCGTTAAGCCCGAGCAGGTGAAAGAACAAGCTTGTTCGAAGGCTTTTGGGAAGCGAATGCGTGGAAAGGAAATGGAGTTATGCGAGAAATTACAGCTCAAGAGATAACCGCCGCTGTTAAGAAACTGTGTGTGGATGCGAATCGTGTGCTGCCCTCTGACCTGGAGGAGCTGATTCAAACGCGCTCGGAAAAAGAGGGGGACGTCACCGCCCGGTCGATCCTATGCGACTTGTGCCGCAATATGGACGCTGCCCGGCAAATGGAGATCCCAATCTGTCAGGATACTGGAATGGCGGTAGTTTTTGCCGAGGTGGGCCAGGAACTCCACATCCAAGGGGATTTTGAAGAGGCTGTCAATGAAGGTGTGCGGCAAGGATATGTTGAAGGGCTTTTGCGATGCTCTGTGGTAGCCGATCCTGTCCGCCGCGGGAATACTAATGATAACACCCCGGCAGTTCTCCATACCCGGCTGGTGCCTGGGGATAAGCTCACTTTAACAGTAGCGCCGAAAGGCTTTGGAAGCGAGAATATGAGCCGTTTGAAAATGCTTACCCCTGCTGCCAAAGAAGAGGACTTGATCGCTTTTGTGAAAGAGACTGTGGAGTTGGCCGGCAGCAATCCTTGCCCGCCGGTGGTGCTTGGTGTGGGCATTGGCGGCGATTTTGAACTCTGTGCTTATCTGGCGAAAAAAGCCTTGTGCCGTAATGTGTCTCAGCGCAATCCGGACCCCTTCTATGCGGAACTGGAAAAGCGGATGCTTGACGCGGTCAATGAAACGGGCGTAGGCCCTCAGGGGTTTGGCGGAGATACCACAGCTTTGGCGGTGAATATCGAAGCGTATCCTACCCATATCGCGGGTCTGCCCATTGCAGTAAATGTAGGTTGTCATGTCACGCGCCATAAAACAGTGGTACTGTAAATTGTTTTGCGGATACTGGCACAATATTATTTTATTCATATTGCAATATTTTAGATATTGTGCTACAATAAGGACAGGAAAGCAGGAAGCTTTCTCAGAATGGAATCAGGCTTCCGGCCTTTCCGAAAATCTGACGAAAGGAAAGTTTGCCTGTCCTGAGGGGAGTATGGATAAGGCAAGCGGGTGCATGGTATGAAAATCACCATTGTCGGAAGAAAAGTGAACCTGCGCAACAATTTCAAAGAGCTGGCCGAACGCAAGCTTTCGAAATTTAATCGTATTTTTGACGATGACGCAGAAGCCACCGTCACCGTGACGGTGGAGCGTAATCGTCAAACAGTAGAAATTACAATCAAGCAGCGGGGCATGATCTACCGCGCTGAAGAGACTGCCTTGGAAATGAACGAAGCCTTGGATGGCGTTATTTCCGCTTTGGGCCGGCAGATCCGCCGGAATAAGACCCGTTTGGAAAAATCGAAGAAGGTCAGCCCGGATATCGATTTTCCAGATGCGCTTTATGATGAGCCGGATGAGGAGATCCATGTGGTGCGCACCAAGAGCTTCTTTGTAAAGGTAATGACTCCGGAAGAAGCGATTTTGCAGATGAACATGCTGGGCCACGAGTTCTTTATGTTCCGTGACGACGCTTCTGGGGAGATCAATGTGGTTTATCACCGCAAAGACGGTGATTATGGCCTTTTGGTGCCGGAAGGAAAATAAAACTAGTACGCGCGCAATGGGGAGGGGGCCCGTCAGGGTCTCCTCTTTTTGTGGGTTGTAAGTTTTTAAGATGTTTATTAAACAAACGGCTGGTAGCCGTGAAGGGAGAAAGTATGCCGAAAAAGATGATGTTTTGTGTGCCTTGCCTGTTTGGTGTGGAAAGCTTAGTAGCGCAAGAGTTGGGGGATATGGGTTTAAGCGACATTCGCGCGGAAAATGGCCGTGTATTGTTTTCGGGCGGTTGGGAAAGCATGGTGCGCGCCAATTTGAACAGCCGTTTTGGCGAGCGTGTTCTGCTGCTGCTGGGTACATTTCCGGCTCGTTCCTTTGAGGAATTGTTCCAAGGGGTAAAAGCGATCCCTTGGGAGGATTTCTTGGGAAAAGAGGATGTTTTTCCCGTGACCGGAAGTTGCCTTTCCAGCCAGCTCCACAGTGTTCCCGACTGTCAGTCCATTGTGAAAAAGGCGGTAGTCGAACGCTTAAAAGCGAAATATAAGCTTTCTTGGTTTCCAGAGACAGGCCCCCTTCACCGTATCCGTTTTCGGATTTTAAAAGACCAGGTAAGCGTGATGATGGACACCAGCGGCGAGGGTTTGCACAAACGCGGTTATCGGGCGGTGTCCAATGGTGCGCCGCTGAAAGAAACCCTTGCGGCCAGCTTGCTGAAACTTAGCCGGTTGCGTTCCGACGGCCATTTGATAGACCCTTTCTGCGGCTCTGGCACCTTGCTGGTGGAAGCCGCTCTGATGGCGTTTCATATCGCGCCGGGTGTTGGCCGTTCTTTTACAGCTGAGACGTGGCGGGAGATCTCTCCCAAGCTGTGGGCGGAAGAACGAGAGCGTGCTCGCTCTTTGGAGCAAAGGGACACAGAATTTCGGGCGGAAGGCTTTGACATCGATCCCGCCGCAGTAGAACTGTCATTGGCCAACGCTAAAAAAGCGGGAGTGGAAAAAGCTATAACAGCCAGTGTCCGCGACATCCGGGATTTTGCCCAAGAGGATGTTTACGGTTGTGTAGTGTGTAATCCTCCCTATGGAGAACGTCTGTTGGATTTGCGCCAGGCGGAGGAGCTTTATCAAGTGATGGGGAAAGTGTTCCAGCCCCGGCGCGGGTGGAGTTTTGGGATCATCACCCCGGATGGAGACTTCGAGAGTTTGTTCGGCCGAAAAGCGGATAAACGCCGGAAACTGTATAATGGCATGATCCAGTGCCAATATTATCAGTTTTTCAAAGGGGAGGGAACGTCTCATGGGCCTGCTGGGAAGGCTGCGCGGTGAGATGGAAACGCCCCGTTTGGTGCTGCGTCACTGGCGGAACTCTGATTTTGAGGATTTTCTCACATTCGCGGCGGACCCAGGGGTGATGCTGGCGTCGGGCTCTCGGCCGGTCCGTACGGCGGAAGAAGGAGAATCTGCTTTTCGCCGGGCTATGTGGGATGGCGGCTGCTATGCCATCATTTTGAAAAAAACGGGCCATGCCATCGGAAAGATCAAATTCCAAAAAGATATCCGCCGGTATAAGGTGAATAGCATGTCCATTGGGTATGAATTGGCCCGTGAGCATTGGGGAAACGGATATATGCCAGAAGCACTCCGGGCGATGATCGTCTGCGGGTTCGAACGCAAAAAGTTGGATGTGTTAGCCATTGGACATTTTGTTGGAAACGACCGTTCCCGGCGGGTTATAGAGAAATGTGGTTTTCGTTATGAGGGGACCTTGCTTCAAGCGTTTCAACGTTTTGATGGCAAAGTGTTTGACGACGTTTGCTATTCTATTCTCCGGGAGGATTATTTTGCCCATCCGGAACGCTACAACGATCCTTCATGAGCGTGTGTAAATCAAATTTAGCTTAAAACAAAAGCTCCCTTGTAAGGGAGCTTTTTTCGTTAGGCGGGTTATCTGGAAGCAGTTTTTGTATGCCGTACAGCGGTAAAAAACAACCAAATAGAAAGGAGAGACACCAGAAATTCGGTAACTGGAAAAGCGCACCAGATGCCGGTCATTTTCCAAACAGCAGAGAGCAAGACCGCTAAGGGGATGATGAGGAAAAAACCTCTGAGCAGGGAGATCACATGGGCGGGAAGTGGCCGCTCGATAGAGGTGAAATACATAGAAAGCACCACATTGCATCCTGCAAAGGGACAAGCGATGAAATATAATTTCAACCCATTGGTGGCGATGGCTTGCAGTGTGGGGTCGCCTTGGCTGTTAAAAGCGGCTGAGATCTGCGGCGCAAACATCCAAACGGCCCCATATACAAGGAAGGATATCCCAAGCATGGAGATCATGGCATAGCGGAGAATTTCCAATAGGCTTTTTTGATTCCCCATGCCGTAATTGCGGCTGAGAATGGGTTGGATGCCCTGGGCTATACCTGTGTAAATGGCGATAACCACCAAAGAGAGATTGGCAATGACGCCATAAGCCGCCACACCGATATTGCCCTCCATGTTCATGATCAGCCCATTAAAAACTATAATCACAATGCCGGAAGATACTTCTGTTACCAGAGAAGGCACGCCGCTGGCAACAATGCGCCAAACAGCCTTGCCGGAGGGAGCGCATGGAACGGGGCGGAACTGGTTTTTCTTTCTGAAAAAGTGGGGAGAAAGAATCATCATGCTGATGATGGGCGCCAGCCCAGTGGCGAATACGGCTCCGAAAATTCCCATTGCACAGGGGAAAAGAAATACCCAGTCGAGAACAACGTTTGAAAGACTACCGCCAATCATAGCGGCCATGGATAGATGGGGGGCGCCATCGTTACGCACGAAGCACAGTAAAACATTGTTAGCTAAAAAAGCTGGTGCAAACAGCAGGATGACACGCAGATAAATGGTAGACATGGAGCGGACAGCTCCTTGGGCGCCGAAAAGCACGGAGAGACCATCGGCCCCAAATAAGCCTGTCAAAACAAATAATGTGGCAAAGACTGCCGCTAGATAAAGCACGTTTGTAAAGACGCGGTTAGCTTGTTGGTGTTCCCTTTGGCTTTTCAAAATAGAGAACCGAGTGCCGCCACCCATTCCAAGCATTAACCCGCATCCGTGGATAAAGCTGTAGATGGGAATTGCCAAATTCAAGGCGGTAAGTCCATCTGGGCCCAACGCCTGAGAAATGAAAAACGTGTCTGCCAGGATGTAACAGGACATTCCCAGCATGCCCAGTACATTTAGGGAAGCGTACCGGGCAAATTCTCGAAAGGTGGAAGTGTTCATGTATTTACTCCTGACTGGCGGCAAGCTCTTTTGCCTGTTTTCCGGTTAAATGATGGATTTCCATTTCCAACACGCATAAAGGAGCCCACTCTTGAGCGATGATGTCCTCTCGGTGGCTTGGAAGATCTTTGGGAGCGTATTTCACAGCCAGTTTTTCTATAGCTTCTCGTTTTTCCTGTTCCGACTCCAAAATCCGTACTTTCCCAAAAGCGATGGCACTGCGGAAATATGTAGTATATTTTTGGGGCATGATCAAATCTTGGTCTATTACACAAAATGAGGCTTTGCTTTCACGGTGGACAGCGTCGATCTTGTGCCCGGTTTTGGCGCAATGGAAATAAAGTTTTTCGCCGTCATAAACATAGCTCAATGGTACTCCATAGGGATAGCCCTCATCGCCCAGAAGCGAGAGGACACCTGATGTGCCCTTCTGCAATATGTTTTGTGTCTCTTCCATAGTAAGCTGTTGGCTGCTTCTTCTCATTTCCCGAAACATAGGGGACCTCCTTATCCATTTTCAAAATAAAAAAGCATTGGCATTTCGTATCTCCAAAGGCCTGCGGATACGAAACCCAATGCTTTTGCTTACCCGGCGGCAAGCGTTCCTCTTTTAATTTACTTGCAAAGTGTAGCACATAGTTTTTAAGTTTGTCAAGAGATTGAGCGGGAACAGGCTAAACTCAATGTTTGACCGAGATTTTAAGTTAGCGGCTGTTCAGTTCCGCATACTGCAAAAGGTTGCGGCACAACCACAGCACCACAACGGAAATCGCAATATTCGCCGCAGACATGCCGAGTAGGACGGCGGCCATTTCCAGTGCGGGGAAAACAAAAGAAAGAACGACCCCCAGGATAATGCCGGGAACAGTCATCAGGATCAGTACCAGGAAGTAGAAGAAAAAGATCAGCGCTTTGCTGGTGATCATTCCGAAAACCCGCTCTACCAATACGTTTCCGGCAGTGAACAACAAAGCGAACGTAATCCGGGCCACAATACAAAGAACTATATCTAAGGGAGCCGCCCCCGTGATAAGGCCTACGATGATGAATATCAAAGCAGCTTCCCATCCGTCGGTAATCAGGCTTTCTTTAATGGCGTAAAGCAGTTTTTTCAAAGGAGGTTCCGGAATCAGATAAATATAGGGTTTGATCAGTTCCCGGTTGAAACGTCCCAAAGCAACGGTGAACAGTTGCATATATGTGGCGAAAGCGAATACTCCCAGGATTCCTCCATCCCGCATGAAGAAGGACATGGCAATGATGATCGCCGCGAAGATCAACGAGCCGTTGGAAAAGAAAAATACTCCGGAACGGCGGTTCTCTACCCGGTGCTTATAATAGATAGCGCTTGCGCCCCATCCCTTGTTCAGTCCTGTTTTACCTACCCGCACGTTTTTGGGGACCACTTCGTTAAGCTGGCCTTCCTTTTGCGCGGTGATGGCGGATTGAGCCGTTTCCGCGGTTTGCAGCACATCTTCATAATAATTGTTTTTGCAGGTGAGGATGAGCCCCAGCAACAGGCAGAAAAGAGCTACCAGTAAAACCGCAAACAGCCCTGCCAATGGCCAATTTCCGGAAAACAGGCTGCCAATCAGTCCGGCAGACCAGCCTGTTACTGGAAAAAGCAGTCCGGGTAATGTGGCAAAAAACGCGGAGCCGGAAGCCAGCAGGGGCTCTACGCTGCCGCCGTTTGCCAGGGAGAGCAATTCTTCCCGGCAAGTGAGCACTGCCAGAATCCCATAGAGCGCCGCAATGCCAAATACGCAATACCGCGCGATCTTTCCCGCCTTTGCCATGCCGCTCGTGCGGGTGTATACCGCCATAGCGGAAAGCTGGGCAAAGAACAGCGTCAATCCATAGCCCACGATGATGAGCAAGAGTTGAAGCGGTTCCACACCATAAACACCGTGCATCCAGGAATATTGGAACAAAATGAAGAAACCTAAAATCAGAGAGAGCCCCAGTTGGCGCACCAGACCATAGGACAATATCTTGTTAGAACTCAACGGGGCAGGGAAGAGCAGCGTTACGTCAGACAGGGTGAACATGGGGGTGTTCGTGGTGCTTCCCGAAGCGAACACCATCAAGAACATGGCGGTATAGAACAAAGTCATGATCGCTACAAGTTCCTGGGGGTTGCGGAATTCTTCCGTTTCCATGGCCTGCCCCGAAAAAGCGGAAACAGCGAAGAGGGCTATCAATATGATGGCGTAGATCAATTTGGCGGGGCTTTTCACAACACCGATCAACTGGTTTTTCAGCTTGATGACAGTGAGATATACAAGAGCGCTTTTCATAATTTAACCCTCCGCGGGAGAAGGAGCGGCATCTCCTTCCGTGATAGCGAAGAACAGTTCTTCCAGGCTTTGCCCTTCACTGCCGTCATTGACTTTGGTCGCCGCGAAACGGCCGTTCATCATGATATTTGCCACGTCCCAATAATCTTCTACGCTGTCGATCATGTGGGTGGAAATCAGAACGGAAGCGCCGCCCGCTTTCAGTTCTCGGAAAATCTGTTTCAGTTCCTTGATCGCGTGGGGGTCTAAGCCCACCAAAGGCTCGTCGAAAATGATCACCTGGGGTTTGTGGGCCAGGGCACAGCAAATAGAGAGCTTTTGCTGCATTCCTTTTGAAAGCTCTTTTCCCAGTTTTTGTTTTTTATCTTCCAGTTCCAGCCGTTCCAACAGCTGCTGCGTATATGCCTCATCCTCAACTTTGTATGCCCGTCTGATAAATTCCAAATGCTCTTCTACAGTGAGCAAGTCGTAAACAGCAGGCATTTCGGGGATATATCCCAGTTGGCGTTTCGCTTCCAGCGAGGTGTTTATGTTGCCATTGATCTCGATCCGGCCGGTAAACCGCAGCAAGCCGGTAATGCACTTGATAATGGTGGATTTCCCCGCTCCGTTTGGCCCCAGCAAAATGCCGATCTGCCCGTCGCCTACGGCGAAGCTGATGTTGTCGTTAGCCAGAGTCTTGCCGTAGCGCTTGGTCACGCCGCTGATGGATAACATGATGATCCCTCCATAATATCTCAAAATCAGAGTGGCTTCTATTGTACTGGATACAACAGCGGCCTGCAACCACCTTGCAGGATTCTTAAGATTTTCGACAGAAAATCTTAACGGCTTTTGGTAGCATGCACAAAATAGTTTAAAATGAACCTATCTGACCATTGCTCAGGGCTTTACAATAGAAGCTGCGCAGAGATCCGCCTGGCCGAAAGGTTTATCGGCTAAAAAGCGCACGTTTCGTCCGGATATCTCCAGGAAACCTTCTTCTTTTAAGCGTTTCAGTTCCCGCATCATAGCGCTTCTGTCCGCGCAGATGTACTCTGCCAGGGCGCTGAGAGAAAAGGGGAGGGTAAAACTCAAGCTACGGTGCTGGCCGGCACAGATACGGAAGTAGCATAAAAGTTTTTCCCGGGTGGTCCGGCAGGAAAGCACTTCCACACGTTCGCTGAGATCGAATGCTTTGCGGGAAATCAACCCCAACAGGTTTTCTAAAAATTGCCGGTGGCATCCGCAGGATTTGGCGCAAGGGGCTGTTAGGCGGGATTGTGGCAGGAATACCATTACGCAATCGGATTCGCACACTACGGAAACGCTGTCACACGGAAGGCTTGAAAAAGCAATGAGCTCGCCGAATACGCCGCCTTTTCCTAAACGTTCCAACACAGTGCGCCCACCACCCGCGTCGATTTTTACCAAAGCAGCCTGGCCCTTTTGGATGATCCCCAAAGTTTGTGTGTTGCCGCTGCCATAGGTATAAGCAGTTTCACCGGATTTAAAAGAACGGGGGTTGGTACGGAAGCATTCCAGCATCTGCTGGCAATCGTTTTCTGGGATGTTGTCAAAAAGGGAGAGCTGAGAGAGTTGTTCCATAGCGGTTTCCTTTCTCATAACTTTATTTTATGTGTATAAAATCCCTTTGTTTGGGAGAGCCTACCAGTATAAGAACAAGCTTTAAGGAGGGATTTCCGTGCCGAAGCTCAGCAGTATGGACCAGGAAGCAAAACAATATTTCGACTCCTTGCCGCCGGTGT
Source organism: uncultured Neglectibacter sp. (assembly GCA_904419785.1). Classification (GTDB taxonomy): domain Bacteria; phylum Bacillota; class Clostridia; order Oscillospirales; family Acutalibacteraceae; genus Acutalibacter. The sequence continues at coordinate 346,444 of CAJFSY010000001.1, read as the reverse complement.
TGCAAGAGCAGTTGATGCAGAGCACTGCCGACCTGAACACAAAAGAGGATTTGATGCGTTATTGCAGCAATGCTTTGGGAACGCATGATCTGGAGCCAAAAGTTTAACAGAAGGGCCGCGGCAATGCCGCGGCCCATATTTTTTATGGATTTTGGGCTTTTTTGTCCCGCAGGTTTTTCCTTGCCCAAAGCAGGAAAGATACAGTGGTGGTGGAAGCCGCCAAAATATCCGCGATGGGTTCGGCCACAAAGACACCGAAAAGCTTGTCGCTGAAAAACAAAGGCAAAATGTAGATGAGGGGGATCAAGAGGATGATCTTCCGCAACAATGCCAGCAGCAGGGAAGCTTTGGCCTGGCCCAGCGCCAGAAAAGACTGTTGAAAACCAGTTTGCGCGCCAAAGGCGAATACACCGAACAAGAAAATGCGCACAGCCCAAACAGCAGTATCCATCAGCTGAGGGTCGCTGGTGAAGATGCCCACGAATATTTGTGGGATCAGCATGATCAGCAGCCAAAACAAAAAGCTGTAAGACAAAGTACAGGTGAGCAGCAAACGAATGGATTTGCGCACCCTGGCCATATCTCGGGCGCCATAGTTAAAGCTGGTGATAGGCTGGGCGCCTTGGGTCAAGCCCTGCAAAGGAAGGTTGATGACCTGCATGATGCTGGCGATCACGGTGTACGCTCCCACAGCGGTATCGCCGCCATAGCGCAGCAGGGAAGTGTTCAGCACCACGCTCAACAGGCTTTCGGTACTTTGCATGATGAAAGGGGAGACTCCTAACGCCAGCACCGGCAAGAGGATTTTCCATTGGATGACCATACATTTTGCCTTGATTTTTAAAGTGGTGCGCTTTCCCAGCAGAAACAAAAGGACCCATATGGCTGAAACGGCTTGGGATAACACCGTAGCGGTGGCGGCCCCCTGCACGCCCATGTTGAACACAAAGATAAAAAGTGGGTCCAAGGCGATGTTCAGCGCGGCGCCAATAATGACTGTGAGCATACTTGTTTTGGCAAATCCTTGGGAAGTGATAAACATATTCATCCCGAGAGCGATCTGCACGAATACAGTGCCGCAGACATAAATGCGCATATAATCTGTGGCATAGCCGATGGTGTTCCCACTAGCGCCGAACGCCCAGAGAATTGGCTCTTGAAAAATGAGAAACACCACGGTAAGTATCAGGGAAAAAGCCAGTAAGGTGGTGAAACAGTTTCCTAAAATCTGTTCAGCCCGTTTTTTGTTGCCTTCTCCCATAGCGATAGACGCTCTGGGCGCTCCTCCCATTGCTACCAGAGAACTGAAAGCGCTGATCAACGTGATAATTGGGAAGGTGATGCCCACACCGGTAAGGGCTGCTGTGCCGATCTCTGGAATATGGCCGATATAGATGCGGTCCACAATGTTGTAGAGCATATTCACCACTTGGGCGGTGATGGCAGGCACAGCTAAAGAAAACAACAATTTCCCAATGGGGGCTGTGCCGAGAATGTTCTTTTCATCGGGCTGGATATCTATGCTTTTGGGATGGTTGGGAGTCTCCTGTGAATGGCTCATTTATGCTGCGCTTCCTCTTTTTCCTGGGATTCATTGGGGTCTTTTACAAGAAGCAGCCGGGCGATGCGCTGTTCTTCCACTTCCAAAACGGTAATAGTTATGCCGTTGATCTTCACTTGGGGATGTTCCCCGATCTTGGGAAGTCTCCCAAGCTGTTCTGTGACAAAGCCCGCAATGGTATCATACTCGCCTTCAGGCAGCTGGAATCCGATCATGTCAGAGACTTCGTCCACAGAAGCGGTGCCGTCAACGGTAAATTCTGTCTCGCTCATCCGGTGGATTTCCTCTTCTTCATGGTCATATTCATCCTGAATGTTGCCCACAATGGATTCCACCAAATCCTCTAACGTGATAAGTCCGGCGGTGCCGCCGTATTCATCCAGCACAATGGCGATCTGCACTTTGCGTTCCGTCATTTCTGTAAAGAGCTGGCTGCATTTCTTCGTTTCGGGCACAAAATAGGCGGGACGCATCAAGTCGGTGATCTTGATAAAGTCCGGTACCTCGCGGCCAACATAAGGCAGCAGGTCTTTGATATAACAAATGCCGACCACAGTGTCGATGTCCTCGTGGTATACGGGAATGCGGGAACAGCCGTTTTCCACGGAGGCTTCCACCACTTCTTCGATGGGCGCGGTATCTTCCACGGCGATGATGTCCGTGCGGTGTGTCATGGTTTCTTCCGTGGTGGTATCTTTGAAATCGAGGATATTGGTGATCATGTCCAGCTCAGTTTCCTCGATGACGCCCTTTTCTTCGCCTTCGCCTACCATCTGGAGGATTTCTTCCTCAGTGACCGGGTCGTCTAAGATATGGGGGTCGATGCCGCACAGCCGCAAAATACCGTTGACGATGAGAGCACAGAACTTTAAAAACGGGAATGCCAGAGCTTGCAACGCGCACAAAAGGGTGCTGTAACGGTAGGCAAACTCCTTGGCATTGTGGCGGGCGCTTTTCTTCGGAAGCAGGTTTCCAAAAAGAAAAAATACAAGAAGATAAACTACGGTTATGATAAGTACAGCTAAAAAGAACCGCAACCGGTCCCCCTGCACTGGAGAAAGGGCGTTTTCTGCCAACCAGACGAAAGCGAAAATGCTTGAGCCCAGTCCTAAAAGGCCAAAAAGCGCCAAACCCGCCTGCAAGGGAGAGACGGCGGCTTTTTGCCAGTTTACAAGCTTCACGAGCCTTCGTGCGCTGGGGTTTCCCTCATCAGCATCTTTTTTGACTTGGGCCTGCGAGAGAAAATCCACGGCGGATTCGCCTGCCGCGTAAAAGAAAGAGAGCACAAGGCATAACACAGCGAGCACAACAGTGAGAATAAAATAACTGTCCGGTTCGGGTGACATGAAAAATTAAACCCCTTTCATAAAGCGGGCCGGACTTTGCCCGGCGCTATTGCTTCTTATTTTACCTGAAAGGCCAATAGATGTCAAATAGGGAGGAGGGGATTTGCCAAAAAGTTGACAAATCCCCTTTTTTATGCCTTTACAGGGCACTAAAAAAATGCTAGAATAAAACAGCACGGGTATCTTTAGGCAGCACACCGGAAAATGCCCGGCATATCCCTTTTGATCATCCTAAAAGGAGGAAATACTTCATGGCAAGAAAAATGAAAACCATGGATGGCAACAGCGCCGCTGCGCACGTTTCTTATGCGTTTACCGACGTTGCTGCTATCTACCCCATCACGCCCTCTTCTGTAATGGCGGATGAGACCGACAAGTATGCCGCTGCAGGCCGCAAGAACCTGTTCGGCAGAGAAGTCCGGGTCACCGAGATGCAGTCTGAGGCTGGCGCTGCTGGCGCAGTGCACGGTTCTTTGGCGGCTGGTGCTCTCACCACCACCTACACCGCTTCTCAGGGCCTGCTGCTGATGATCCCCAACATGTACAAGATGGCTGGCGAGTTGTTGCCCAGCGTCATCCACGTTTCCGCTCGTACGGTGGCTACCCACGCGCTGAACATCTTCGGCGACCATTCCGACGTGTACGCCTGCCGTCAGACCGGTTATGCGATGCTGTGTTCCAACAGCCCCCAGGAAGTCATGGATCTGGGCGCCGTGGCCCATCTCTCCGCGATTAAGGGCCGGGTACCTTTCCTCCACTTCTTCGACGGTTTCCGCACCTCCCATGAGATTCAGAAGATTCAGGTGTGGGATTATGACGATCTGGGCGACCTGCTGGATTGGGACGCTGTGGACGCGTTCCGCCGCAACGCTCTGAACCCCGAGCATCCTGTGCTCCGCGGTCAGGCCCAGAACGGCGATATCTTCTTCCAGGCCCGTGAAGCCTGCAACAAGTATTACGACGCTGTGCCGGAAGTTGTTGTGGACTACATGAACAAGGTCAACGAGAAGATCGGCACCAACTACAAGCCTTTCAACTACTATGGCGCTCCCGATGCCGACAAGGTCATCATCGCCATGGGTTCCGCCTGCGAGACCATTGAGGAAGTCATCGACTACCTGAATGCCGCCGGGGAAAAAGTGGGCCTGGTCAAGGTTCACCTGTATCGTCCCTTCGTGGCCAAGTACCTGCTGGAAGTTCTGCCCGAGACTGTAAAGCAGATCTCCGTGCTGGACCGCACCAAGGAGCCCGGCTCCATTGGCGAGCCCCTGTATCTGGACGTGCTGGCTGCTATCAACGGCACTCCCTTCGGCGCATGCCCCGTATACTCCGGCCGTTACGGCCTGGGTTCCAAGGACACCAAGCCCAGCGACATCATCGCCGTATACCGCAACATGGAGAAGGCCGAGCCCAAGAAGCGCTTCACCATCGGCATTGTGGACGACGTGACCCATCTGTCTCTGGAAGCCAACGAGGACCCCGATACCGCTCCTGCCGGCACCACTTCCTGTAAGTTCTGGGGCCTGGGCTCCGACGGTACTGTGGGCGCCAACAAGAACTCCATCAAGATCATCGGCGACCACACCGACATGTATGCTCAGGGCTACTTCGACTATGACTCCAAGAAGTCCGGCGGCTTGACCATTTCTCACCTGCGTTTTGGTCATACCCCCATCAAGTCCACCTACTACATCTCTAAGGCTGACTTCGTGGCTTGCTCCAACCCCGCTTATCTTGACACCTATGATATGGTGCAGGATCTGAAGAAGGGCGGCAGCTTCCTGCTGAACTGCTCTTGGGATGCCAAAGAGCTGGACGAGCGTCTGCCCGGCAAGGTGAAGAAATTCATCGCCGACAACGACATCAACTTCTACACCATCGACGCCTTCAAGATCGGCAAAGAGCTGGGCCTGGGCACCCGTACCAACACCGTGCTGCAGTCCGCTTTCTTCTCCATTGCCAAGATCATCCCCGAAGAGGATGCCATCAAGTACATGAAGGATGCCGCTACCAAGTCCTATAGCCGCAAGGGCGATGCTATCGTCAAGATGAACCACGATGCTATCGATCGTGGTGCCAATGGCTACGTGAAGGTTGAAGTTCCCGCTTCCTGGAAGGACGCTGTGGACGATTCTCAGCCCAAGGTTGCTACCGGCAACCGTCCTGAGCTGGTGGATTACGTAAACAACGTGGTGTTCCCCGTGAACTCCTTCCATGGCAAGGATCTGCCTGTTTCCACCTTCGAGAAGTATGCTGACGGTACTTCTCCCCAGGGTACTGCCGCTTACGAGAAGCGCGGCGTGGCTGTGGATGTTCCCGAGTGGATCGTGGATAACTGCATCCAGTGTAACCAGTGTTCTTATGTGTGTCCCCATGCGGTCATCCGTCCCATCGCTATGACCGACGAGGAACTGAAGAATGCTCCCGAAGGCACCAAGGCTAAGCCCATGACCGGCGTACCCGGCATGAACTTTGCTATGGTCATTTCTCCTCTGGACTGCACCGGCTGCGGCTCTTGCGTATCCACCTGCCCTGCCAAGGAGAAGGCTCTGAAGATGTCTCCCATCGACACCCAGAGAGCTCAGGAGGCTGTGTTCGAGTATGGTATCGACCTGCCTGCTAAGGAAGAGGTTGCTGCTAAGTTCAAAGAGACCAGCGTGAAGGGCAGCCAGTTCAAGCAGCCCTTGCTGGAGTTCTCCGGCGCTTGCGGCGGCTGCGGTGAGACTCCTTACGCCAAGCTGGCCACCCAGCTGTTCGGCGACAAGATGTTCATCGCCAACGCTACCGGCTGCTCCTCCATCTGGGGCGGTTCTGCACCTGCTACTCCTTACACCGTGAACAAGAAGGGCCACGGCCCCGCTTGGGAAAACTCCCTGTTCGAGGATAACGCTGAGTTCGGCTTGGGCATGACCCTGGCTCAGAACGCTGTGCGCGGCCGTCTGGCTGAGCTTACCGAGAAGCTGATCGCTGTGGAGTACGCTACCGCCGAGATCAAGGAAGCCGGCCAGAAGTGGCTTGATACCATGGCTGACCGTGTGGAGAATGGCCCCGCTACCGAGGCGTTTATCGCTGCTCTGGAAGAGGGCGTCATCCCCGGCTGCAAGTGCGAAGCTTGCGCTTTGGCTTCTCAGATTTTGAAGGATAAAGATTTCCTGGCCAAGAAGTCCATGTGGATTCTGGGCGGCGACGGCTGGGCTTATGATATCGGCTTCGGCGGCTTGGATCATGCTTTGGCTTCTGGTGAAGATATCAATGTTCTGGTGTTTGATACCGAAGTGTATTCCAACACCGGTGGTCAGGCTTCCAAGTCCACTCCTTGCGGCTCCGTGGCACAGTTTGCTGCTACCGGTAAGGCCACCAAGAAGAAGGATCTGGCTGCTATCGCTATGAGCTATGGCTATGTATATGTAGCTCAGGTTGCTATGGGCGCTGACATGAACCAGTGCATCAAGGCCTTCAATGAGGCTGAGAGCTATCATGGTCCCTCTATCATCCTGGCTTACGCTCCTTGCATCAACCATGGTATCAAGGGCGGCATGGGCGTATCTCAGATGGAAGAGAAGAAGGCTGTGGCTGCTGGCTACTGGCATAACTTCCGTTTCGACCCCCGTCGGGCTGATAACGGCGAGAATCCCTTCCAGCTGGACAGCAAGGCTCCCACTGCTTCTTATCGCGACTTCATCATGGGCGAAGTGCGTTACAACAGCTTGACTCGTTCCTTCCCCGAGCGTGCTGAGAAGTTGTTCGCCAACGCTGAGAAGTATGCTGCTGAGAAGTATGAGAAGCTGAAGAAGATGGCCGAGTAATCGTCCTGCTTTGGATGTGTTCTCTAATTCTTAAATAGAAAATCCCCTGGCTGGTAACAGCCAGGGGATTTTTGTGTTTTTCCGAGGGTGGACTTTTCTGATGGGTGGGAAGATTCTGCCTTTAGTGGAAACTTTCCGGTGAAGTAGGCAGATCGCCCAGATTGTTGGATTCATTTTCGTCAGGGAGAGAGCGGAGGTATTCGCTGCCGTTGCGGCTGGCGATAGCCACTCCGCGAATCCCACCTTGTTTTGCCAAGGCCACGCCTTCCCGTTTGGAAAGCACCCGTCCGTCAGAAAGCTCATAGCCAGAAACCTTGCCGTTTTTGCGGATTAGGCTGGTGATGGTTTTCGCGTCCTTGTTGGGGACGGGATTCATAATGTTGATGTTTGCGGGCAGATTGCCAATCCTGCCGTTTTTTTGTTTCATAGAGGAACTTCCTTTCTTGCGCGGATGCGCGGAAACTCAAAAAGTGTTCACCGCTAGTTTGTTCTTTGCGTTAGTCTATTATGCGAAAGAAATTTTCTCATAGAAGAATCTTCGCTGGCAGAAATCGAAAAAAGAAACTGCAAGTTCAAGAAAAAAGCCGAAACGGAACTTTGGATTGCTTTTTTTTGAAAAATAAGATACAATTAGCCAAGTATGAGGAAACTCATGATCTTTGGTTGGAAAGGACTGGTAAGCAACTATGAACGCTCAAGAACGCAAAGAACTTGCGGTTACCGCAGCGAAGGTGCGTCTCGGCATCCTGGAAGGCGTGTTCCACGCCAAGTCCGGCCATCCGGGAGGTTCTCTCTCTTCGGCCGACATTTTTACCTATCTCTATTTCAAAGAACTGAACATTGATCCGAAAGACCCCCAAAAGGCAGACCGGGACCGTTTTGTTCTTTCCAAAGGCCACTGCGCTCCCGGACTTTATGCTGTTTTGGCGCAGCGGGGATATTTTGCGGAAAGCGAACTTCAAAAATTGCGTCATATTGGCGCTATGCTGCAAGGCCATCCTGATATGAAGGGAACTCCTGGCGTAGATATGAGCTCTGGCTCTTTGGGACAAGGTATCTCTGCCGCTGCGGGTATGGCGGTGGCTGGCAAAATGGACAATAAGGACTATCGTGTTTATACACTGCTGGGTGACGGCGAAAGCGAAGAGGGCCAGGTTTGGGAAGCTTGCATGTTCGCGGGCCATCACAAGCTGGACAACCTGTGCGTTATCGTAGATTTCAACGGCTTGCAGATCGACGGCCCTGTTTCCCAAGTAGGCGGTCCCGAGCCTTTTGATACGAAGTTTGAGGCTTTCGGCTTTGAAGTGATGACCATCAACGGCAACGATTTCGACGATTTAGAGAAGGCGTTCGCTGCGGCGAAGGCGTGCAAAGGCAAGCCTTTTGCAATCATCGCTAAGACGATCAAAGGCAAAGGCGTTTCCTTTATGGAGAACCAGGTGGGCTGGCATGGCAAGGCTCCCAATGCAGAGGAGTACGAGGTTGCCAAGAAAGAATTAACCGAAAGTCTGGAGGTGCTGCAGAATGGCTGAAATGGTGAAAAAGGCCACACGTGAGAGCTTTGGTGAAGCAATCACTGCTCTGGCCGAAACGAATCCCAATATTGTGGTGCTGGACGCCGACTTGGCGGAAGCCACTAAGACCGGCATCTTCAAGAAAAAGTATCCTGAGCGTTTCATTGATTGCGGTATTGCCGAGTGCAACATGGTAGGTATCGCCGCCGGTTTGGCTACCTGCGGAAAGGTGCCCTTTGCGGCTTCTTTTGCGATGTTCTCCGCAGGGCGCGCTTTCGAGCAGGTGCGCAATTCTGTGTGCTATCCCCATTTGAATGTGAAGATCGTGGGCTCTCACGCAGGCATTTCCGTAGGTGAGGACGGTGCCACTCACCAGTGCTGTGAGGATATCGCTTTAATGCGGTCCATTCCCGGCATGGTGATCTTGAACCCCGCTGACCACTACGAGATGCTGGCCGCTGTAAAAGCAGCTGCAGAGCATGTTGGCCCTGTTTATATCCGGTTGGGCCGTTTAGCGGTTGAAAGCTGCAACAATAACGACGATTACAAGTTTGAGATCGGCAAGGGGATCACTTTGCGGGATGGTAAAGATATTACGATCATTGCTACCGGCCTGATGGTGGGTGAGGCTGTAAAGGCTGTAAAAGCTTTGGAAGCCGCTGGCATTGACGCCCGTCTCATCGATATGCACACCATTAAACCTCTCGACGAAGAGCTGGTGTTGAAAGCCGCGAAAGAGACCGGTCGTATTGTCACAGTGGAAGAGCACAATGTTTTGGGCGGTTTGGGAGAAGCTGTGGCTTCCTATTTGTCGGAAGTGTGCCCCACTCCCGTTACAAAGATCGGCGTAAACGATGTGTTCGGCCATTCCGGTCCCGCTGTGGATCTGCTGAAAGAATTCGGTTTGTCCGCAGAGAATATCGAAGCGACCGTGAAAAAAGTATTGGGCAAATAAATCAATTAGTTTGACAAAGGCCTGGCGCTCGTGCTGGGCCTTTTTGTTTTGTTTTTTCTTTGCGCGAAGGAAAAGAGAGAAGATGAAATTTTTCGTAGAGGAAAAGAGTAGCTTTAAGCTTTACAAGCGGTATGTTTTCATGTAAAATAAATGCGAATATATTCTGCAGAAACGGAGAGATACCATGGCACCGAAATATAAGCGCGTTTTGCTCAAGCTCAGCGGGGAATCTTTAGCGGGAAAGGCCGGACACGGAATCGACTTCGACACAGTGTTGGAAATCTGCGAGCCTATTAAAAAGATCGTGGATATGGGCACGGAAGTGGCCATCGTGGTAGGCGGCGGAAATTTCTGGCGGGGCCGCAGCAGCGGTAAGATGGACCGTACCCGTGCCGACCATATGGGGATGCTGGCAACGGTCATCAATGCTTTGGGTGTAGCCGACGGTCTGGAGCAGCTGGGCCTTGACGTCCGGGTGCAGACAGCAATCGCCATGCAGGAAGTGGCGGAGCCTTACATCCGCAACCGTGCGGTGCGTCATTTGGAAAAGGGAAGAGTCGTGGTGTTCGGCTGCGGTACGGGCAACCCCTTCTTCTCCACAGACACAGGCGCGGCTCTGCGGGCGGCGGAAATTGAGGCGGACGTGATCTTAAAAGCCACTATGGTGGATGGCGTTTATGACAGCGATCCCAAGAAGAACCCCAATGCCGTCAAGTATGACACTTTGAGCTATATGGATGTGCTTAACAAAAATCTGGGCGTCATGGATATGACAGCCGCCTCTTTCTGCAAAGACCGGAATATCCCCTTCTTGGTGTTCAGCATCGAAGACCCGGAGAATATTGTTCGGGCTGTAGCCGGTGAGAAGGTCGGCACATTGGTCCAGTAATTTGCGTTCGTAAAAAAGAGCCGTCTTTAGAACGGCTTGAGTAATTCCAATTAATTTGAAAGGAATGGAATCAAATGGCAGAAATGAAAGACGTTTTCGCGAAAGCGGAAAAGAAAATGGGCAAAAGCATTGATCATCTGGAAGAGGAATACGCCGCTATCCGTGCGGGACGGGCAAACCCTGCGGTTCTCGATAAGATCATGGTAAACTATTACGACACTCCCACGCCCATCAACCAGCTGGCTGCTGTGTCTGTGTCCGAAGCCCGTGTGCTTACCATCCAGCCTTGGGATATGTCCGTGCTTCGCGGCATCGAGAAGGCCATCCAGACTTCTGATCTGGGCGTAAACCCCCAGAACGATGGCAAGGTGATCCGGCTGGTGTTCCCTCCTCTGAACGAGGAGCGCCGTAAGGAGCTGAGCAAGGAAGTAGCCAAGCTTGCGGAAGAAGCTAAAGTGGCCATCCGTGCTATTCGGCGGGACGCCATTGAAAAGCTTAAGGAAATGAAAAAAGCCGGCGAGATCACCGAGGACGACTTGAAGCAGGCTGAGAAAAAGACTCAGGATATTACCGATAAATACGTGAAGAACGCGGAAGAGTGCGCCCAGCGGAAAGAGAAGGAGATCATGGCCATTTGAGCCTAAAGGGGGAAAATGGTGTTGCCAGGCAATAAAAAGCAATCCGGTGAGCAGGCGGCCACAGTGCTGCCTGCCCATATCGGTATTATTATGGACGGCAACGGAAGATGGGCAAAAAAGCGCTTGCTGCCTCGTTCCGCCGGCCACCGGGCAGGTGCGTCCAATTTTCGCACCATTACCCGATATTGCTCAAAAATCGGGGTAAAATATTTGACGGTGTATGCCTTTTCCACGGAGAATTGGAACCGCCCTTCGGAAGAAGTGGGCGCTTTATTGCGCCTGTTCAAAGAATATTTGAAAGAAGCTTTAAGGGACTTTATGGATGAGAATATCCGTGTGCGCTTTATCGGGGATGTTTCGGCGTTCCCCGCGGAACTGCGGGAACTTATCCAAGAGGTGGAAGAGGCTTCCGCTTCCAAAACCGGCATGGTGTTGAACTTGGCCATGAATTATGGAGGCCGGGCAGAGATCACACGGGCAGCGCGGGAATTCGCGCAGGATGTGGCTTCCGGACGGGTGAAAGCGGAAGATTTGACGGAAGAGGGCTTTTCTCGGTATCTGTATACAGCGGGCCAGCCTGACCCGGATTTGATCATCCGGCCCAGCGGGGAAGAGCGGCTTTCCAATTTTCTTTTGTGGCAGAGCGCTTACGCTGAGTTCGTGTATTTCGATATCCTTTGGCCCGATTTCAAAACAAAGGATTTAGATGAGGCTATTGCCATTTATTCTTCCCGCCAACGCCGTTTCGGGGGCGTATAATACCCCAATATATATTGACAGAGATTTTTCAATGATTTCTCTAGTCACAGCCAGTCTGAAAATTTTTTCAGAGAAGAAAACCGAAAAAGGGATGTTGCTATGAAACAGCGCATTTTATCCGGCGCGATTCTGGCGTTTTTTTTCGCTGCTATAGTTGTATTTAACCAATCTTTTCCATTGGCGCTGAATATTGTGGTAGCGCTTATCTCCGTGGCAGCAGTGGTGGAATTGCTGAAAGCTTTGGGGCTTGCCAGAAAATGGTTTTTGGCGGGACCGGCGATGCTTACTGCGGCGGCGGTGCCATTCTGCGACCAGGATGTGGGATTTTTAGTTTACTGCGTATTTACGTTGCTGGTGTTCTCCGCTATGATCGTGTATCATGAAGAGACCACTTTTAAAGAAGTGGGTGTGCTCTACAGCATGGTGGTGCTTATTCCCAGCGCGCTGCAGACCCTGGTCTTTTTACGCGGATTGAGCAATAACCATGGGATGTTCTATGTGCTTATCGCGGTGCTCTCCGCATGGGTGGCGGACATCGGGGCTTATTTTGCCGGTACGTTTTTCGGCAAGCATAAGCTGTGTCCCACCATCAGCCCCAAAAAGACTGTGGAAGGCTTAATAGGCGGTATCGTGGTGGATATCGTGGTCATGCTGCTATGCGGGATGTTCTTTTCCTATGTGTATTATCAGGGAAAGATCGGTCCTAATTATCTGGTGTTGTTCCTGATTGGCCTGTTCGGGTCTATCCTGTCGGTGTTGGGAGACCTGAGCTTCTCCATTATCAAGCGCAGCTGTCACATTAAAGATTTCGGCCAGGTCATTCCCGGTCACGGGGGGATTTTGGACCGTTTTGACAGCGTGATCTTTACCGCGCCGTTTGTGTACCTTCTGGTGGGATTTTTCCCCTTAGTCGGCGCATAATCATAGAGAGGGGATTGTCATGAAAAACCTGTCACTGCTGGGCTCTACCGGTTCGATCGGTACTCAGGCGCTGGAAGTGGTGCGCAATCTGCGGGCGCAGGGAAAACAAATTTCTGTAAAGGCTTTGGCGGCACATTCCAGCGTTACGCTTTTAGAGACCCAGGCCCGGGAGTTTCATCCCGATATTGTGGCTGTCTTTGATGAAAAGGCCGCTGCCTCTCTAAAAGTGTGTTTGCGCGATACCGGCATCCAGGTGCTGGCCGGTATGGAAGGTTTGTGCCAAGCCGCCGCTTGGGAAAGCGCGGATACCACCTTAAACGCAGTGGTGGGAATGGTGGGGCTCCAGCCTACTCTAGCGGCAATCCAGGGGGGGAAGACCCTTGCTTTGGCAAATAAAGAAACACTGGTGGCCGGCGGTTCCATGGTGATGGAAGCCGTGCGCCGCGGCGGCGTAAAGCTTCTGCCAGTGGACAGCGAGCATTCCGCCATCTTTCAATGTTTAGAGGGATGTCCTGGAGAAGCGGCGCTGGATAAGCTGATTCTTACAGCTTCTGGTGGCCCGTTTTTTGGAAAGTCCAGAGAAGAGTTGAAGAGCGTTACCCGTGAACAAGCGCTCCGTCATCCCAACTGGGATATGGGGGCGAAAATCACCATCGATTCCGCTACCATGATGAACAAGGGCCTGGAGGTCATAGAGGCTTCCTGGCTTTTTGGCGTACCAGAGGACCGGATCGATGTGGTTATCCACCGGGAAAGCATCATCCATTCTATGATCCAGTACCGTGATAACGCAGTGATCGCCCAGCTGGGACTGCCGGATATGGCGGTACCCATCCAATATGCGTTGACGTATCCGGAACGTCTGCCTTCCCCCGCAGGGGAATTGAACTTGTGGGAGCTGCAAAAGCTGACGTTTTTCCCGCCGGACAGCCAGGCATTCCCCTGTTTGGAACTTTGCCGTGAAGCCTTGCGCCGGGGCGGATTGGTCCCCGCTGCGGCCAATGGCGCCAATGAGCAGGCGGTTTTACTGTTTTTGGAAGGAAAGATCGGCTTTTTAGATATTCCCCGTTTGGTGGAATCCGCTATGGACCGTCAGAAGCCGGGGAACGTGACACTGGAAGAAGTATTGGCGGCAGACCGGGAAGCCCGGGAGTTTGTGAAAGCGGCAGGATAATTTGCCGCCTCGTGTTGGGAAAATGATACTCACATTCCTTACAAGGAGATGATAGTTTGCAGATCGTGACGGTGGCTCTTCTTATCATAATCGGCGTATTGCTTTTTGGCTTCGTGATCTTTTTTCACGAGTTGGGGCATTTCCTTTTGGCCAAAGCTTCGGGCATACGGGTGAATGAGTTTGCCTTGGGCATGGGGCCGAAGATTTTTGGCTTTCAAAAAGGGGAAACATTATACGCCTTGCGCTTGCTGCCCATTGGCGGCTATTGCGCGATGGAGGGTGAGGACGAAGAAAGCGAGGATGTCCGGGCTTTTGGCAACAAGCCTGTGTGGAAGCGGTTTCTGGTAGTGGCTGCCGGCGCGGTCTTCAACATCGTGCTGGGGTTCTTTTTAATGATGATCGTCTTGGGACAGCAGGATGTGTTCGCCACTACTGAGATCGCCAGCTTTACCGAAGGGTCCGCTTTAGAGGCCGCAGGCGCCCAAGTAGGCGATGAGATTGTGGAAATAGACGGGTATTCTATTTATACCGACCGGGATCTTTCCTTTGCGCTGGCGATGGCAAAACCGGACGCTGTTTCTATGGTGGTGCGCCGCGATGGGCAGCGGGTAGACCTTGGAACGTTCGCTTTGAATTCAGAGACCCTGGAGGACGGCACGCAGATAGTCTCCCTGGACTTTTATGTGCAGCCTGAGAAAGTGACGTTCCTGGGGCTGGTGCGACGGTCGGCAGCGGATACTTTTTCTATGGCCCGCATGGTGGTGGAGACCTTAAAAGGGATGGCCACCGGCCGGTTCGGATTAAATGACGTGGCAGGTCCTATTGGTACGGCACAAGCCATTGGCCAGGCGGCAAGCGTGGGTCTTGCCCAGGGATTTGGCCAGGCGGTGCTCAATATTCTCTTGATGATCGTCATGTTCACCGTGAACCTGGGGATCGTCAACTTGCTGCCCCTGCCAGCTTTGGATGGCGGCCGGCTGTTGTTTTTGATCTGGGAGGGCCTTACGCGGCGCCCTGTTCCCGCGAAATACGAGGGCTATGTCCATGCCGCAGGTTTTGTGCTGTTGCTCGGCTTGATGGTAGTCATCGCGTTTAACGATATTGTCCGAATTGTGCAAGGATAGTGAAGAGCGAAGGTGTGGGGCCCGTGACACGGGCCTCCCTTTTTGAATGGAAAAAACCGGAAAAGAGGTAAGGCTATGGAACGCAGAAAGTCAAAACAAGTGATAGCGGGAGGCGTGGCCATTGGCGGCGGCGCTCCTGTAACAGTGCAGTCTATGCTGAACGTGCCCTCTACGGACCTTCCGGGCAGTGTGGAGCAGGCCGTGCGTCTGGAACAGGCCGGCTGTCAGATACTCCGGGCGGCCATCCCTAATAAAGAGGCGGTGGCGCTGATCCCTGCCATTAAAGAACGGGTCCATATCCCCTTGGTGGCGGATATTCATTTTGACTACAAACTGGCATTGGAATCCGTAGCAGCGGGCATCGATAAGATACGCATCAATCCCGGCAATATTGGAGAAGATTCCAGAGTGAAAGCTGTGGCGGACGCCTGCCGCGCTCACAGTGTTCCTATCCGTATCGGCGTGAATTCCGGTTCCTTGGAAAAACATATTTTGGCGAAGTATGGAGCTCCCACCCCGGAAGCTCTGTGCGAGAGCGCTCTTTACCATGTAGCGCTGTTGGAAAAATTCGATTTTACTGATATCGTGATCTCCTTGAAAGCTTCCTCAGTGGACATGACGGTCCGCGCTTATGAACTGATGGCCCAGCGGTGCGATTACCCGCTGCATCTGGGCGTGACCGAAGCCGGAACCGCCCGCATGGGATTGGTGAAATCCGCCATTGGTATCGGCAGCTTGCTGCAGCGGGGCATAGGGGATACCATTCGGGTTTCCCTTACCGCTGACCCGGTGGAAGAGATCCAGGCGGGGGAGGACATCCTCCGGGCGCTGGATTTGAAACGGGGCGTGCGGTTCGTATCTTGTCCCACCTGCGGCCGCACACGTATTGACCTGATTGGTTTGGCAAACCGAGTAGAAGCAGCCCTGAAAGACTGCCGGAAAGATATTACCGTGGCAGTGATGGGCTGTGCGGTCAACGGGCCTGGAGAAGCACGGGAAGCCGATGTGGGCGTTGCCGGTGGAGAAGGGGAAGGCCTTCTGTTCAAAAAAGGGAAGATCATCCGCAAGGTGCCGGAAGACCAGCTTTTGTCCGCTCTTTTGGAAGAGGTGGAAAAGCTTCCCTGAAATGCTGTGAAAGATGGGCGGCGCGTGAAACGATCATCAAGTAAGGGGTTTGGGAAACGTTGAATATATTGGGTCATTTTTTTCAAAAGGAAATCAATGGGGAAAGCTTCTCTCAAGACCTGCGGGATGGGGAGATCGTACAAATCACTGTGAACCGTTCCGACCGTTCGGTGCAAATGGTTGTACGGTTTCCTCGTTTTGTGGAATATACGGAACTGAAAAAGCTGGAACACCTGTTGGAAGGCCCGGCCTTTGGTCTGAGCGCGGTGCGGTTGCAGCCACATTTTCCTACCGAGCTTTTTTCCGAAGCTTGTGTGTCCTCGTTGGTAGCCGCGCTGAAAGAGAAAGACGCCACCTTAAACGGCACCTTTAACCAGGCGGAAGCGGCGTATCAAGACGGTAAGCTTTCAATTCGCCTTGCCCATGGAGGCTATGACCTGTTGGCGGCCCGCAATACAGATATCAAACTCAGGAACCTGATCAAGGAGTGGTTCGACCTGACTTGTTCCGTGGAGTTCGTGGGAAGGCTCACAGTGAAAGCGGGAGAAGGGGTCCTGGTGGAAAAAACCCGTACAGAACAGGTGCGCAAAGAGCGGGAAGCGGCTGTCCGGGAGATGGAAGAGTATGAGGAATCCCTAAAAGAGCAAGCCAGCCAGCGTCAGGTAAATATCCGGGATGAAGAGCATTTGCTGCCCTCCATCATTCCGCAAACCGCCAAGGCTGTCATGGGGGCTGTGCCCCGGGGCAAGATCACCCCTTTGCGGGAAGCCACAGTGGATTTGGGAAACATCGTGGTATGGGGCGAGATATTTTCTTTAGAGAGCAAAGAAACGCGGGACAAATCCAGAAAGATCTATTCCATTGATATCACGGATTACACAGGCTCTATTACCTTGAAGGTGATTCAAGACGCTCAGGACTGCCAAGGACTGGATAAGCTCAAACCGGGAGCCAGCCTGCTGGTGAAAGGCGCCGTGACCTACGACAGTTATGATCGTGAGAACGTGATGCGTCCCCGGTCTATTGCCACAGTGGAGCAGGTCCAGGTGGTGGATGACTCTCTGGAAAAGCGTG
Organism: uncultured Neglectibacter sp.; assembly: GCA_904419785.1. Taxonomy (GTDB): domain Bacteria; phylum Bacillota; class Clostridia; order Oscillospirales; family Acutalibacteraceae; genus Acutalibacter. The sequence continues at coordinate 329,558 of CAJFSY010000001.1, read as the reverse complement.
TGGAACTCCATCTGCATACAAACATGTCCGATATGGACGGTATGAGTTCCGCTACAGATTTGATCAAACAAGCCCACAAATGGGGGCAGAAAGCCATAGCTGTCACCGATCACGGCGTAGCGCAGGCGTTCCCTGAAGCCATGAACGCTGTGGAAGATATCCGCAGGGATGGGACAGATTTCAAAGTGCTTTACGGCACAGAAGCTTATTTCGTCAACGATCTGGTGCCCGCTGTTACAGGTGGCAGCCAGCAGCCCTTAACAGGGGATTTTATTTGCTTCGACCTGGAAACCACAGGCCTCAGCGCTCAGAATGACCGTATTACAGAGATCGGCGCAGTGCGTATCCACAATGGGGAGATCACGGATAAATTTGATACCTTTGTGGACCCCGAGCGTCCCATCCCCGAAAAGATCACGCAGCTTACCTCTATTACAGACGAGATGGTGCAGGGCGCTCCCAAGGAAGCGGAAGCCCTGGAGAAATTTTTCGAGTTCTGCGGGGAAGATGCTGTGTTGGTGGCTCACAACGCCTCTTTTGACGCGGGATTCGTGCGGGCGGCCTTAAAACGGCAGGGGAAGCCGTTTTCCAATACATACATCGATACGGTGACGATGGCCAGATCGTTTTTGCCAGATTTGAAGAAGTTCACATTGGATTCAGTGGCCAATTATCTTAAGCTGAAACCGTTCCATCACCATCGGGCGGAGGATGACGCGGCAGTGCTGGGCGATATTTTTCTCAATTTTCTGGAACGGCTGCAAACCGACCAAGGAATCCAGCGGGTGAATGAGATCAACGGCGCGCTAGCCGGCGGTGATCCCAAAAAGCTGCGGGCCTATCATATGATCTTGTTGGTGAAGAACAATACCGGGTTGAAAAATTTATACCGGCTCATTTCCGCCGGTCATCTGGACTATTTTTACCGCACGCCCCGCACGCCCAAAAGCCTGCTGAACAAATACCGGGAAGGCCTGCTGGTGGGCAGCGCTTGTGAAGCGGGAGAATTGTTCCAGGCCATGGTGAAAGGGGAGTCCTTCGAGACTCTATGCCGGATTGCTTCTTATTACGATTATCTGGAAATCCAACCCCTGGGGAACAACATGTTCATGGTGCGCAACGGGGAGACGGACGTGGAAGGCCTGCGGGAATATAACCGTACCATTGTGAAGATTGGCGAAAAGCTGAACAAGCCTGTGGTGGCTACTTGCGACGTTCACTTTAAAGACCCGAAGGACGCTGATTACCGCCGGGTCATTATGGGCAGCCGTGGCTTTGACGATGCGGACCAGCAGGCGCCCCTTTATATGCGCACCACGCCGGAGATGCTTAAGGAGTTCGAATATTTGGGGAAGGAAAAAGCCTTTGAAGTGGTGGTGGCCAATCCCAACAAGATCGCGGACATGATCGACTATATCCGTCCGGTGCCTATGGGAAATTTCCCGCCCTTTATTGATGGCGCTGAGGAACAGCTGGTGTCTATCACCTGGGAGCGCGCAAAACAGAAATATGGCGACCCCTTGCCGCAGATCGTAAAAGAACGTCTTGATAAAGAGCTGAACTCCATTGTGAAGCACGGATTCTCCGTGTTGTACATGACCGCTCAAAAGCTGGTGGCGGATTCTGAGGCCCACGGCTATTTGGTGGGCTCTCGTGGTTCGGTAGGTTCTTCCCTGGTGGCCAGTATGTCGGGTATCTCCGAGGTGAATCCCTTAGCGCCCCACTATGTGTGCCCTCATTGCAAACACAGTGAGTTCTTTACCGATGGTTCCATCGATTCCGGGTTTGACCTGCCTCCCAAGGATTGTCCTGAATGCGGCACTCCCATGGATCGGGACGGCCATACCATCCCCTTTGAAACATTCTTGGGATTCGATGGCGATAAAGTGCCGGATATCGACTTGAACTTTTCCAGTGAATACCAAAGCAGCGCTCACCGGTATACAGAAGTGCTGTTCGGACGGGAGAACGTGTTCAAGGCCGGTACCATCGGCACAGTGGCGGATAAAACCGCAGTGGGATTCGTTCGAAAATACGCGGAAACCAAGGGCGTCACCCTGCACAAAGCAGAGGAAAAACGTTTGGCTAGCGGCTGCACGGGCATTAAGCGCACTACAGGCCAGCATCCCGGCGGCATGATCGTCATTCCCCGGGGAATGGAAGTGTACGACTTCTGCCCGGTGCAGCATCCCGCCAATGACCAGAAGTCTGACAACATAACCACTCACTTCGACTTCCACTCTATCCATGACAACGTGTGCAAGCTGGATGAGTTGGGACACATCGTGCCAACCACTTACCGGTATGTGGAAGATTATACTGGCATCCCCGTGATGGAAGTATCCATGAGCGATCCGGAAGTCATGTCCCTGTTTGAGTCGCCTGCAGCCTTGGGCGTGACGGCAGAAGACTTGGGCGGCATCAAGACCGGCACTCTGACGCTGCCTGAATTGGGCACCAACTTTGTGCGTGGCATGTTGGAAGAATCACATCCCAAAAAGTTTTCCGATTTGCTGCAAGTCTCCGGCTTGTCCCACGGTACAGATGTGTGGCTGGGCAACGCCCAGGAATTGATTCAGCAGGGCACGTGTACTATTTCCGACGTGATCGGTACGCGCGACAGTATCATGACATATCTGATGAACAAAGGCCTGGAACCCAAGATGGCTTTCAAGATCATGGAGATCGTGCGAAAGGGCAAGGCCACCAAGTTGCTGACCCAGGAGCACATCCAGGCCATGAAAGAGCACAATGTGCCCCAGTGGTATATCGATTCCTGTTTCAAGATCAAATACATGTTCCCGAAAGCCCATGCCGCAGCGTATATGATCGCCGCTTTACGGCTGGGATGGTATAAAGTACACCGGCCGCTGGAATATTACGCCGCCTATTTTACGGTGCGCAGCGACGATTTTGACGGCGTTACCGCGGTAAAAGGCCGGGAAGCGGTGTTTCGTAAGATGAAAGACTTGGATATCAAGATAAAGAATCGGGAGGCTTCGCAAAAAGAAGAAGGAGAGTTCGATTCCTTGCAGGTGGTCAATGAGATGTTGGCCCGCGGGATCTGCCTGCGGCCAGTGGACTTGTACCGTTCAGAAGCCAAGAAATTTGTGGTGGAAGATGGAGAAATACGGTTGCCTTTCTCCTCATTGTCCGGCGTGGGCGAAGCCGCTGCGTTCAGCTTGCGGGAAGCCCGCAACTCCGGCGGCGAGTATATTTCCATCGACGATTTGCAAGCCCGTTCTAAGGTGTCCTCCGCGGTGATCGATACGCTTCGGGAAGCGGGGGCTCTTTCCGGTTTGCCCGAGAGCAGCCAGACCACTTTGTTTTAAGGCTTGACAAAAACGATTTCTTACATTATCATAGTAGCACACTAAAGTAAGAAAGGGGTATTCCGCTGGTATGAAGAGCTATAGCAAAATCACCCCAGAAGGAACCCGGGATTTGCTCTTTGAGGAATGCCGGGCCCGCCGGGAGGTTCAAAACCGGCTTTCCAGGATGTTTACGCTCAGGGGTTACCGGGAAGTGATCACTCCGGGGCTGGAATATTTTGATGTGTTCAATTTACCCGGGACAGCCATCCCACAGCAGGAAATGTATAAATGCACAGATAACCATGGAAGGCTGGTGGTGTTCCGGCCGGACTCCACACTGCCCATTGCACGAATGGCGGCGTCAAGGCTGCAAAGCCAGGAAAAGCCATTGCGTTTTTTCTACAGCCAGACCATTTACCGCAACCGGCCAGATCTTTCCGGACGCAGTGACGAATCGGCCCAGATGGGGATTGAACTGATGGGGGCAAGCGGCTTGCGGGCTGATCTGGAAGTGATCTCCGGAGCAGTAGCGGCACTGTCAGCCTGTGCGCCGGATTTCCGTATGGAAATCGGTCACGCCCGATTTTTCCAAGCCTTGGCAGAGCAGCTTCCCTTGTCAGATGGGGAAAAGGAGTCTCTGCGGGATACTATCGAATCTAAAAATTACGCCGCGTTGAGCGAACTGTTAGACCCTCTGGGGAATCTTCCTGCGGCTCGTGCCATGGCGCAGCTTCCCAGACTGTTTGGCGGGGAAGAAGCCCTCAGTGAAGCGGGCCGATGGTTTCAGGATGGAGAGACCCGGGAAATACTGGAATATTTAAAGGGGCTTTATGCTGCCCTGGGAGAACTGGGTTTGGGTGACCGGCTCATGGTGGATTTGGGTCTCGTCCAGCGGAACGATTATTATACCGGTGTGGTGTTTAGCGCTTATGTGCATCAACGGGGCGACGCGGTGCTTTTAGGTGGCCGGTATGACAACTTGTGCGGGAAATTCGGTGAACCCATGCCAGCAGTGGGGTTCTCCCTTGATTTAGACGCTGTAGCGGAACTTCAACCCGCTGTTTCCGATGGGGAACGGCCTGTGCAGGCTCTTGTATATGGGGAGCCTGGCTATGAGATGCAGGGGCAGATGCTGCTGGACCGTCTGACAGGCCAAGGCATGTCTTGTGAGAGCGCATTGACAAATACTTTCCAGGAAGCGCTGTCTTACGCTGAAAGGCGGCAAATCCCCAAAGTGTATTGTGTGGGAGAAACCGTCCGAGAGACCGATTTGACGGAAAGGGGGAAGGAATCATGAAGCCTCTGCGGATCGCCTTGACAAAAGGCCGATTGGAAAAATCCACGGTAGAGCTTTTTGAGCAGGCCGGCATGGATTGTTCCAGCTTGCGAGAAAAAGGGCGGAAGCTGATCCTTCCTGTAGGGGACGGTTCTTTGCAGGCCGTGTTGGCAAAAGCCGCCGACGTGATCACTTATGTGGAACATGGCGTTTGCGATATGGGCGTGGTGGGAAAAGATACCATCATGGAAAACGGCAGCCACTTTTTTGAAATCTTAGACCTGGGTTTTGGACGCTGCGGCTTTGCGCTGGCAGCTCCCAAAGGTTCAGATTTTTATGGGGGCTACCGCGCCAAAACCGTAGCCACGAAATACCCCAATGTAGCCCGGCGTTTCTTCGAGAGCAAAGCCATGGATGTGCGGATCATCAAGATTGAAGGCTCGGTGGAACTGGCGCCTTTGCTGGGGCTGGCCGATGGGATCGTGGACATCGTGGAGACTGGCGCCACCTTGCGGGAGAACGGTTTGGAAGTAGTGGAGCCTATCGTGCAGGTATCCGCCAGGCTGATCGTGAACGCGGCCAGTTTGAAACTGAGGAAAAAAGAGATCGAGGGTTTGGCGGCCCTTTTAGAGGAGCAGATCACAAAGGGGGAGCGGAAAGCATGATCAAGGTAGTGCAGGGGGACCGGCAGACGTGCCAGTCTTTTGTGGAGGATTTAAAAAGCCGTGTAGGACAAACTTCCCCCGAGATCGAAGGGGCGGTGCGGGAGATTATTGAGACAGTGCGCGCCGGCGGTGACAAGGCCGTGAAAGAGTATTCCAAAAAGTTCGATGGATGGACTCCGGAAAACCTGGAATTGTCCCGGGAAGAATTGGAAAAGGCCGCGGCAGAGTGCGACCCGGAATTCCTCGCTTCTTTAAAGCGGGCGGCCGATAATATCCGGGCATTTCATCAGCGGCAAAAGCAGCAGAGCCGCATCGACCCTATGCCCAATGGGATTATTACAGGGCAGCGGGTGCGGGGACTGCATCGTGTGGGAGTGTATGTGCCGGGCGGCACAGCGGGCTATCCCTCTTCCGTGCTGATGAACGTGATCCCGGCGCAGGTCGCGGAAGTAGGGGAGATCGTGATGGCTACGCCTCCCGGACGCACAGGCCGGCCAGACACCAACATACTTGCCGCCGCCTTGGTCGCCGGTGTAGACCGTGTCTTTTTGATGGGTGGCGCTCAGGCAGTGGCAGCTTTGGCTTTGGGGACGGAAAGCGTTCCCAAGGTGGATAAAATCGTGGGCCCGGGAAATATTTTTGTGGCCACAGCGAAAAAGCAGCTTTACGGCGTGGTGGATATAGACATGATCGCCGGGCCCAGTGAGATACTTATTGTGGCGGATGAAACGGCTGATCCCAAATATCTTGCCGCCGATTTGATGAGCCAGGCAGAACACGATAAGATGGCTTCTGCCATTCTGATCACGCCCAGCATGGAGATCGCCCAGGGTACTGTGAAAGAACTTTACCGCCAGATGGAAACGCTGTCCCGGAAAGAGATCATCGAGGAGTCGCTGGATCGGTTCGGGGGCATTATCGTCTGCGAGAATCTGGATGAGGCTGTAGAGTTTGCAAACGAACTGGCTCCGGAACATTTGGAGGTCTGCTGCCAAAATCCTTTCGACCATTTGGGGCGGCTGGATAACGCTGGCTCCGTGTTTTTGGGCAACTATTCCCCTGAGCCTTTGGGGGATTATTACGCTGGGGCGAACCATGTGCTTCCCACTGGGGGGACCGCCCGTTTCTTTTCGCCTCTTTCTGTAGATGATTTTATCAAAAAGTCCAGTTTTATTTACTATCCCAAAGAAGAGCTCCAGCGTGCCGCCGGGGATATCATCCGTTTGGCGGAGACGGAAGAGCTTACCGCCCATGCCAATTCTATCCGGGTGCGGGTGGAGGAGTAAAAGGAGCAGTCTATGTACCGTTTAAATGACAAGATCAAAGATTTAAAACCTTATGACCCGGTAGAAGGCGGGTATCGTATCCACTTGGACGCCAATGAGTCCTTTTTGCCACTGCCTTCGGGGATTCTTGAAGAGCTGAGTGCGGAGCTTCCCAAGGTGAGCTTGAACCGTTATCCTGATCCTTCGGCACGGGAACTGTGCCAAGCTTTTGCGGAATTTTATGGGGTGCCTGTGGAAAATGTAGCGGCAGGCAATGGCTCGGATGAATTGATTACGGTGTTGTTTACGGGATTTTTGCAGCGGGGTCAGGCTTTCGCCACGGTGGAACCGGATTTCTCAATGTACGCGTTTAACGGATATCTGCAAGAAGCCCAACATATTGTCATTTCAAAACGGAAAGATTACTCTTTGGATATTGACAAGATTATTGAAATCTGCCAAAATAATAAAGTAAAGCTTTTGATTTTCAGCAATCCTGGAAATCCAACATCCATCGTATGTCCTCGAGAAGAGATCCGCCGTCTGGTGCGGAATGTGGACGCTCTTGTAGTTTTGGATGAAGCGTATATGGATTTTTCAGATCAAAGCCTGCTTCCAGAATTCCAAGAATACGATAACTTGCTGATCTTGCGCACGTGCTCGAAAGCTTTTGGTATGGCAGGCCTGCGCCTGGGGTTCGCGGTGGGGCCAAAGCCGCTCATCGACGCTGTAAAAGCAGTGAAATCCCCCTATAATGTGAATGTGCTGTCCCAAATGCTGGGCACACTGGTGCTTCGCCATTCACAAGCGTTGAACGAAGCGCGGGAACAGATTTTGCATTCCCTTAGGGAATTGGTCGATGGGCTGGAAGCTTTGAGGGAAAAATTCCCCGGCAGATTCCAACTGCTTCCCAGCGCCACCAATTTTGTCGCCTTGAAGATGAGAGACGGCGAATCCCTGTATCGCTGGCTTGGCGAGCGGGGTGTGGCTATACGGTATACAGGAGGACTGGTGCGGATCACCTGCGGTACCGCTTGGGAAAATAAGGAAGTATTACGGGAGATGGAGGAATATTTTGCCGCCTCTCCGGCGGATGGAGAGTGATTTTATGGAGCGTTACGCATCCATGCACCGAAAGACCAATGAAACAGAAGTATCGATAGAGCTTTGTTTGGACGGCGGAGAGAAAAGTTTCTCTACCGGCGTGGGCTTTTTCGACCATATGCTCAGCGCTTTTGCGGTCCATGGCGGTTTTGGGCTAAAGGTGAAAACCGTAGGGGACTGGGAGGTAGACTGCCACCATACCGTTGAGGATACCGGAATCGTGCTGGGCAAGGCTTTTGCGGACGCTCTTCCCACAAAGCGCGGTATTAAGCGGTTTGGCCATGCGTTCATTCCCATGGACGAAGCGCTGGCGTTTGCTGCGGCAGATGTGAGCGGACGGCCGTTTTTAGTGTTCCAAGGGGAATTTCCCCAGGAGCGTATAGGCGATTTCGATTCTTGCATGACAGAGGAATTTTTCCGGGCGTTCGCTTCAAACGCGGGGATCACGCTGCATTTAAAATGCGAATATGGAAAGAACTCCCATCATATGATCGAGGCCATGTTCAAAGCGGCTGCCCATGCTTTGCGGGAAGCTGTCTCGCTGGAAGAAGACAGCAACGTGATACTTTCTTCTAAAGGCGTGTTGTGATAGGGTTATTTTGCGCAAGCTCCCAATATGGGGGCTTGCTTGAGGTTTTGCGTAGTTGAGAAAAGGGGAGCGTGTGAGTTATGATATTACTGCCAGCCATCGATTTGCATGAGGGAAAATGCGTTCGGCTATTCCGAGGAAACTACGACACCGCTGAAGTAGTTGCCAATGATTGTTTGGCTACAGCAAAGCATTTTCAAGAACAGGGCGCCAGATGGCTTCATATGGTAGATTTGGATGGCGCGAAAGAAGGAAAGCCGTTGAATTCCCAGCTGATTTTCGACGTGGTAGAAAACACGGACCTGCACGTGGAAGTAGGCGGCGGAATCCGGGATATGGATACGGTGGAAAAGTATTTGAACCGTGGCGTCAGCCGTGTGATCTTAGGTTCCGCGGCGTTGCGTGACCCGGAGTTCGTCCGGGAAGCGGTGCGCCTGCATGGAAAACATATTGCCGTGGGCATAGACGCTCTGGACGGCAAGGTGGCCGCCGAGGGCTGGCTGGAGCAAAGCCAGGTAGACTATGTGGATTTTGCCAAAGAGATGGAAGCTTTGGGCGTGCAGTATCTGATCTGTACCGATATCCATCAGGATGGCACTATGAACGGCCCCAATCTGGTGATGCTGGATAAACTGAATCAGGCGGTACATTGCCACATTATTGCCAGCGGAGGCGTGTCCAGTCTTTTGGATATCGTTAGTCTTTACGATCTAGGGCTTTATGGGGCGATTGCGGGAAAATCTCTTTACACTGGTGCTCTGGAGCTCCGCGCGGCGCTGATCGCCTGCCATAAGATATCCGGTAAAGGTGTCAGCGATATGCCGGAAGATGAGTTGGATCTGTATTTTTCCAAGTCTGATCTGATCCCTGCCATTATCCAAGATGATGACACCGACGAGGTGTTGATGCTGGCATATATGAACCGGGAATCTTTCCGGCGCTCTTTAGAGACAGGGTACACTTGGTTTTACAGCCGCAGCCGTAAAACTCTTTGGAACAAAGGGGAGACTTCCGGGCATACACAGAAGATCGTCAGTGTGTTCTCCGATTGCGACGATGACACGCTTTTGTTCCGTGTCAAGCAGAAGGGAGCCGCCTGCCATACAGGCAGCCACAGCTGTTTCTTTAAAAAACTGCGGGGAGAAGACGAGAAAAAATGAACGCCGTTTTTGAAATGTTCTTTAGACTGGCATAAATGATCTGGAACTTGAACGACAAGAACGGGTAGAAAAGGAGAAACTCATGGATATCTTGCGGGAACTTTATGAGACGGTAGAAAGCCGGCGCCAAGAAAAAGCAGAAGGTTCTTATACCTGCTATCTCTTTGAAAAGGGGCTGGATAAAATTTTAAAAAAGTGCGGGGAAGAATGCAGCGAAGTGATCATCGCGGCGAAAAACGGAAAAAAAGAGGATACCGTAGGGGAGATCGCCGACTTGATGTATCATCTGACCGTGATGATGGTAAACGAGGGCATCCCCTTTGAAGAGGTGGAAGCCGAACTTGCCCGCCGCCATCAAAAACAGGGGAATCTCAAAACTTTTCATCAGGTGGATAAGAATACATGAACCGTGAAGAGTTGTTGGCCCAGTGGAGACAGGAAGAGCAAAGGGGCATGTCCGGGTGGGATTTTTCCCACTTGCAAGGACGCTATACAGTAGAACCTCTGCCATGGGATTATCAGGAACGGGTGCGGGAATTTCTCCGTCCTGGAGTGCGTTTGCTGGATATGGGTACCGGCGGTGGAGAAATCCTTCTCAGTTTCCGTCATCCATACTATCTCACCAGTGTTACAGAAGGCTGGGAGCCAAACTTCCAGCTTTGCCAAAAGAAGCTTGCGCCCCTGGGCATCACAGTGAAGCGGTATGATAGCGAGAAAGATTCTGCTATGCCGTTCCCAGACGACAGCTTTGATCTAGTCCTCAGCCGTCATGAAAGCTACAACTTGCAAGAAGTGAGCCGGGTGTTGAAAAACGGAGGTTTTTTTGTCACACAGCAGGTAGGCGGTGAAAACAGTCTGCCTCTGGCAAAAAAGCTTCTTCCAGGCTTTAAAGGAAACTATGTGGGGTTCCATTTGGAGAATGAAACGTGCAGATTCCGTGCGGCGGGTTTCCGCATCATGTTTCAAGACCAGGCGTTCCTGGAAGGGCGCTTTTTGGATGTGGGGGCTTTGTGCTTCCAGGCAAGTGTTTGTCCGTGGGAATTCCCTGGTTTTTCAGTAGACCGCTGCCAGGAAACTCTTTTTCAGTTTCAGCATCAAGTGGAAGCCCTGGGCTTTTTACCCAATTTGGAACATCGGTTTCTCATTATCGCTAAAAATAAAAAATAGGTATAGCTGCTTCGCGTATTTGTTTTCACATAAAAAAGAGACCCGTTGGGGTCTCTTTTTTATTGCTGAGATAGATTTAATAGCTGAGCAACTTCTTGGATATTCTTCCGTTCCACATCTTTGAGTTTCTGCGCTTTTAACAGGAGTTCCTCACGGTTAGAAAGCTGCTGCACGGCTTGTTTTACCGCGTCATTCAGAGCGTCTGTGCTCACGTCGCTCAGTTCCATGCAACTTCCGGCTCCCAGATACTTTAAGAAAGAACCGATCTTAGGATCGTAAGATACGCCGACCAAAGGCACTCCGCTAAGGGAGGAAAAGATCAGCCCATGAAGCCGCATGGAAACTACAGCGTCCATACGCCCCAACAGCCCGATGAGAAGCTCCGGTTCGGCCCAGTCATCCAAGATGTGATAAGGCGCTTTCATATATTGGGTGACTTTCTTAGCGGCAGCTGTATCGTGGAAGATATTCAGTGACAGGAAAACAGGCGTCATTCCGTATTCTTCATAAGCTTTGTCAGCGCAGGCGGCAAAAGCGGGGGCTTTGTCCTCGAAACCTTGCCAGGTGCGCAGCATAAAGCAAAGATACCGTTCATTGGAGGCGAGCCCGTGCCGCTTTAAATAACTTTCTACATCCAGCTTGGAAGAGGGCGTCAGGACCAGAGCAGGATCAGAACACAAAAGGATTTTTGGCCTTTTTACGCCGAAACTTTCCAGTTCCGCCATGGAATCTTGTTCCCGTAGGGTAATGGTGTCCACAGAGCAGTCCAGCACTTTTTTCACCAGACGGATATTTTTATTTCCCCATACCGGGCCGATGCCGCAGCCGTACATGTCTACTTTGTTCCCCAAAAACTTTGCCAGCCACAAGGTGAAAAGGTAGTACCAAAGGCTGCGATGGCTGGTGGCGTTTTGGATCAGAGTGCCACCGCCGTTGATATACAGTACAGATTTCCTCATAGCGTTGAACATCCGCGGCAGGTTAAAGGAATAGATCGAATTGACCCGGTAGCGCTTTTTAATGCTTTGGGTGTTTTTGGCCAATACAGTAATGGGCATGGTGTCATCCAGTTCCTGGACAGATTGAATAATGGATTTAAGGATAGCGTCGTCACCGGCGTTGCCATGACCATATGCGCCGCAGATAATAGTGCCGTCCCGCTTTTTTGCTTTTTGGCGGGCATCCCGTTTTATGATGCTCTCATAAATCTCCAGCTGGTGCTCCACCATCCGGTCAATGGAAAATTCCCGGGAAGCTTTCTCGTAAATGCGTTCACCAAAAGCTTCTCGCAGTTCTTTGTCCTCTGTCAGAGTCAGCAAATGCTGGGCTAGCTGGTCCGCATTGCCAGGTTGGAAAATCAACCCATTTACACCGTCGTCGATCAGCACCGGTACTCCGCCCACATTGGAAGCGATGGTGGCCCGGTGCATCCGGGTACCTTCCGTCAGGGAGTAGGGGAAAGTTTCTGAAAGCGAGGTGAGCAGGTTGATATCGATAGCGTTATAGAAAGAGTTGATATCTCCCAGCCAGCCGGCAAAGCAAACCCGGTCAGCAATGCCCAATTCTTTGGCCATGTTTTCCAGTTTTTCCCTGTCCTCGCCGTCTCCCGCCAGCAGCAGCTTTAAATGGCTGTTCTTTTCGCAAACTTTTTTCATAGCGCGCAGCAAAGTGGGGATATCCTTTACGGGAGAAAGGCGGGCGGCAATACCGGCGATCACATCGCCCTCCTGCCAATCCATGCCGACGCTTTTCAAAAATTCTGCTTTGGGGATTGTTTGGATAGGCGTTTTAAAATCGATACCGTTATAGATGGTATAGATGCGGTCTGCTGGGAACCCCCGTTCAATGAGGATATCCGTCATGGGGTCGGAAACGCCGATGTAGAAGTTGACCCGACGCAGCGCCACCATATTGGTGGTGCCATAAGAAAGCCTGGCGACGGGCCTTCCAAGGTAGTCGAGCCGGTAGTCGCTGTGTACTGTAGTGACTACCGGAGCCCCCAGATGCTTTTTGATCAGGTTCCCCATTAGGTTGCCCCGGGCGCCATGGCAATGGATGATATCCACTTTTTGACCTGCCAGACGGCGTTTTAGTTCCTGCAATCCCAGAACAGGGTTGCCGGATTCGATCACTTCAATGGGGATGCCCATCTTTGCCGCGTCCTCAGAGAAATCTCCTTTGCGGAAACAAAACAGTTGGGCATCGATATATTGATTCAGTTCCTTTAAAAGGTTGAGTACATGGGTTTTAGCGCCGCCGGTATCGCCGCCGCCGATCAAATGTATCACACGCATGAAGTCACTTCCAAATTCTGCCCGGATGGGGCGTATTTTCATTAAGTCGCGGGTATCTCAGAAAGGCCCGGCATCGCTTCAAATTCGGGCAGGAACCATACCTCCCCAGCGGTAAACTCTTTCCCATCCAAATAAGAAAGCAGCCCGCCGTCTGTTTGAAAATCAAACCGCAGTTTGTAAGAATACAACGCTTGATAGGGGAAACCAGTGCCTTTGTTTACAGCGTTTTTGCCGTATTTTCCGTCCCCTGCCAAAGGATGGCCGATCGAGGCGAAATGCGCCCGGATTTGATGAGTGCGCCCTGTTAGAAGTTCTACCTCCACCAGTGAAAAGTCCCGTTTTTCTTCTAATACACGGTAGCGGGTGCGGATCGTCTTTGCACCTTCTTTGGGCTTTTTGGAAACATAAACCCGGTTTTGCGCCTCGTTCTTTTCTAAGTAGCCGGTCAGCAGGTCCTCTTTTTTACGCAGACGGCCGCACACCACGCACAGGTAGAATTTGTGCATTTCCCTGTCTTTGACCTTTTGGTTCAAAATACGCAGCGCTTCCGCGTTTTTTGCCGCCATCACAATGCCGCCGGTGTTGCGGTCGATACGGTTTACCAAGGCGGGGGCAAAGGCGTTTTCCGCTTTGGGGTCAAATTCTCCCTTATCATAAAGATAATGTTGCACACGGGCAATCAAAGAATCAAAGTGATAGTTTTCATCCGGATGGACGATCAAGCCCGGTTTCTTATCCAGCAACAGAAGGTTTTCATCCTCATAGAGGATGGAAAGCTTCTTAGGGGCTTTCAAAAAATCTTCTGGCCGCTCTTCTTTTTGGAAGAATTCTTCTTTTAAGAAAAGAGAAATTATGTCCCCTTCCTGCAGCCGGGTAGAAATCTGGCACCGCTGGCCGTTTACTTTGATGTCCTTTTTTCGGATGCATTTATAAAGCATAGATTGGGGCAGGTTGGGATAAGCTTTTGTGAGAAACTTATCCACCCGTTGGCCCCCGTCGTTTTTTCCAATGGTCACTTCTTCCCTGGGCATGGGATTCCTCCTTTCAAGAACGCTGTCCAGGGCCTTTCGGAGCCCTGCGCAGGGTGAAGAAAAAAGCGGGCAGGGATAAAACAATGCCAATGCCCAAAGCGATAGCCACGGCGATCTTAATCGTTTCAAGCCCTTTCAAAAGTCCCTGGGAGTTGTCGCTCATAAAGAGATGGTAGCCAGTGTAGTAGATTCCCGCGCCGGGTACCAGGGGGAAAATCCCGGTAATGAGAAATATTGTCACTGGGGCTTTCCGGTAAAAAGAGAAGCTGCGGGATGCCCAGGCCAAAGCCACAGTGGCAAAAAAAGAAGCGGTAACCACCCCAGTGTGAAAATCCATGCAAATCAGATATACCAGCCATCCCAAACCCCCGGTAATACCGCAGAAAAGATATTCGCGGCGGGGGGTGTGGAAGATGATGGCGAAAGCAATGGTCGAAATAAAAGCAACTGCGGTTTGAAAACCCCAGTTGAGCAGCATGGGAAGATCTATCACAGCAGAGCACCTCCGGTCAGCATAGATAAAATTCGGACCACAACGCCCACTCCCATGGCGATGCACCCGCCTACCAACACCGCGTCTAGCATCCGGATTGCGCCGCTGAGATAATCCCCGTGAAAAAAGTCACGGATAGAGGTGGTCAAGGCAACTCCGGGCACCAGGCGGATGATGGAACCGATAATGATCATGTCCATGTCGTGTCCCAATCCGCACAAGAGCAGCAGCGCCCCCAGGGAGGTGACCAGCGCGCTGGCGGATAGGTTGGTCAAAAATTTGGACATGTTGTGTTTCCCCACCCAATAAAGGAATAGTTCCAGCGCCAAGCCGCAGAAAAAAGCGGTAAGGGCGTCAAAACCATCACCGCCAAATAGATAACTGAAACAAGCGCTTCCCACTCCGCAGGCCAACGTGGCCAACGGCAGAGGGGAATAGGGGATATCCTGGGCTTTTTTAAGAACTTGAAAGGCTTCTTCCACAGTGTAACATCCTTGAGCGATCTCTCGGGATAACTGGTTTACCGCGCAGATACGCCCCAAATGTGTGGTAGTGCTGGGAACATGACGAAGTTCTACCGAACGTTCCTGGCCCTGTTCCATGCCTACCGCGAAAATAGCGTTCGTCAAAACGTAAACGTTAAAACGTTCTACGTGATAAGCTCGCGCCACCCGTTCCATGGTTTCTTGTACCCGGGAAATTTCCGCGCCGTTGCGCAGTAAAGTCTCTCCCATTTGAAAGGAGAGCTCTAAGATGCTGTTGTTCTCGCCCATGGTATGACCACCCGTTTTCAAATCTGTCTTTGATAATGGTAAACGAACAAGCCCTTTCTGTCAACTGTCCACCGGACAAAAACAAGAAATTCCGTGGCACCGCTTAACATTGAATAGGTAAAATATAAAAATATTATCTCAAAACAGAAAATCTTGTGGTATAATAATCCTGCAAATTCGACAAGTTTCGACGGGGAGGCGGGAGCGTATGAAAGGGTTAAAGCTGGCGGTATGCTTGATGTCCTGCGTCGCTCTGACGTTTTTATATGGTTTGGCCGCACAGGCTTCCGGCTTTTCCCCGTCCCTCACTACAGAGGAGGAAGTGGTTCCCGGTTCGGTGGTGGAAGTTTCTTTTCCTTACGACGGTTCTTTAGGGGAAGTAGCGGCTTTTCGTGTGGAATTGGAATACGATACCGCTGTGCTTGAGTATCTACGACCCCAGTATAGTGAGATCATCCAGGAAGGCTTCGTCACAACCATCCCTGAGCCGGGGCTGGTGGCCAGTGTCTATACTTCTAAGGGAAAGGGCCCTTATTTAACAGAAGGTGAAACCATCGTGTACCGGTTTCGGGTGAAAGAGGATGCCGAGCCGGGCGCGCATTCGCTGTTCGCTTCGGTTTTTGAGATCGCCGGGCCAGAACCTGAACTTATTTTTGGTGATGTGGACGTGTCTTTGTCGTTTACAGTTCCCCAGCCGCCCAGCAGTGACGCAAGGCTGCTTTCTTTAGTCCCTGACCATGGCACTTTGGAGCCGGAGTTCCACCCGGACCGGTTCACCTATTCCATGACTGTTCCCTATGAGGTGGAAGCAATCACTTTTACCGCGGAACCGGTGGCGGGCGCTTTGTGCAGGGTGAACCGGAAGAATTTGGGCGCTGGAGGAAGCGACACCCTGTTTTTGATCACTGTCACAGCGGAAGACGGTGAAACGAAAAATCAATACCAAGTTACGGTTCATCGCGAGGAAAAGGAAGAGCCGGTTTTTAGCGATGACGCCCGTTTGTTGTCCCTGGTCCCTTCATCTGGCGCATTGACTCCCGACTTTGACTCTGCACAGTTTTCGGTGACATCCATGACCTTTACCGCCCAGCCGGTGGAAGGGGCATCTTACCGCGTAAACCGTAAAAATTTAGGAGCAGGCGGCAGCGATACGCTGTTTACCATCACCGTGACAGCGGAAGATGGAGAAACAAAATCAGAATATCATGTAACAGTCCATCGAAATGAGAAGGAAGAGGAGGAATCATCCTCGCTTAACAACGATGCACGGTTGCTGTCGTTAGTTCCTTCATCTGGTGTATTGACTCCCGACTTTGACCCTGCACAGTTTTCTTATAATGTAACGGTCCCGTATGAGGTGACATCCATGACCTTTAGGTGACATCCATGACCTTTACCGCCCAGCCGGTGGAAGGGGCATCTTACCGCGTAAACCGTAAAAATTTAGGAGCAGGCGGCAGCGATACGCTGTTTACAATTACTGTAACGGCGGAAGATGGAGAGACCAAGAATCTCTATCAGGTGACCGTGTACCGAGAGGAAAAGGGTTCGGTGCCCAGTGACGACCAGAATGATACATCGAAAAAGGATGATTCAGTCATTTCCAAAAGCAGTAGCATAGAAGAGCCTGAAAGAAACGAAACGGTTTCCGAAACGACTTCTAAAGAAGAAAGCGCCGTGGCCGCAGGCGGCATAATGGACCAAACAAACGGCTCAGGCGGTGGGAATGGCAGTCCTTCCGGCGGAATCGTGTTCCAAAACGGAAACGCTTCTTTTGTGCCGGCTATGCTGGCAATGATGTTCTTTGTGCTGGTGTGTTTCCTTTCCGGTCCTCTTTCCAAAGAGCTGGCAAAGCGTTTCCCAGGCAAAAAAGAAGATTCTTCAAAAGATCAAAAACCATAAAATCAGGGCCTTTCTCCGATGATGGGAGGAAGGCCCTAATTATTATGCTTGTTTTTTCTGTGTTTTCCGCAGCCGTTTTTGTATCCGTACATCCCGGCCCACGAAGTCCAATTTGCCATAGTAACCGGTCACACGTGAAGCGAACCGCTGAGAATACCGTTCTTCCAACTCTTTCAGGGAGAGGTTGGTGCTGATGATGGTGGGTTTGTCCGCCAGCATCCGGTTGTTGACAATATTATACAAAGCGGCGTTCACATAAGCGGAGGGGAATTCCGTTCCCAGGTCGTCTAAAATTAGCAGGTCGCATTCGATCAGCTGCGCGTTGGTGTCGCCATCCTCAGGCATGTCCCGGTCAAAACGTTCCCGTTCTAACGCTACTGCGAACGTCTGGGCCGAGCCATAGATCACCCCAAAGCCTTTTTCGATTGCTTTTCCAGCAATGGCAAGAGACAAATGGGTCTTGCCCAGGCCTGTTCCTCCTTTGAACAGCAGGCTGGGAGAATCCGCCCGGAATTTCTCGCCGTAGCTTTGGCAGGCCCGAAAGACTTTTTCCATCTGACGGCGAGTTTTGTCATCGTCTTTAAAGTAGTCCAGCGAAAAGCTCTCAAACGTGCAGTTTTCCAAAGGGACGCTCATGCTCAGTTTTTCATAAGCGATCCGGCGTTGAAGATTTTTTAAACAAGAGCACATCCGCCCGTCTACGAACCCTGTGTCCCGGCAAAGCAGGCATTGGTATTGAGGGGTCACATCCGCTTCGGTAAAATGATGCTGTTCCAGCAGTTGGCTGAATTCCGCTTTTAAAGCCAGGCCCCGTTCTTTCATTTGGGTGATTTCCGCCCGGACATCCCCGCCGGCCAGTACGGCTTTGGCGGCGCCGGCGGCATTTTGAGCCATCTCTTCCCGAATTTCTTTGGCTCTGGGGCACAACTCGTAAAAACGTTCTCTTCCAAGCTCGGCTTGTTCTTCCGCTTGGCGTTTGCGCTGTTCCAATTCCTGGCAGGCAGCTTGGTAAGTTTTATTTCCGTATCCCATGGTTTACAGTTCCTCCGGCAGATCGAAAAAGCTCATTCTTTCTAGTTCTTCAATGTCATAGCTCTTGGCGGATTCCCGTTCTTCCCGCTTTTTAGCGTCCAGCGCTTCCAGATCTTGCAGATTGCGTATACCGTTTTTATACCATCCTTCCAAGATCTTGTTGATGTAGCTCACATTGAATTTCCCTGTGTTGTCTACACAGCGCTCGTAGGCGGCAGAAAGCATTTCCACGGTGAATTTCCATTCGTATACCCAGCGGAAAGCGGCGTCCTCTTCCTTTTTAGAGGGAGACCGACGAGGCAGCCCTGCCGAAGCCTGGACCTTCGCCCAAGCTTGGCGGCGCTGGTCTAAATCTTGCAGCTTGTTTTCAGCGGCCTCTAAAGTGAATACTCCGCTGGCGGCCCAATCCCTGGCTACGGAGTCGATGTAGGCTGTTCCGGTTTTTCCCACGTCTTTCGCGTAGTGCAAAAGCATGATCACAACTTCCACAGGCAGGCCATAGTCATCGCAGATAGTCAGCAGTGTGGAAGCCATAGCGGGGGAGATGGTCTTTCCAAAGGTGGTCTCCGCCTCCTGCATGAGAAAGCGTATTTCTTCCGATTCTCCCATCCGAGCGGCCAGATGATGGGTGTCCGGTTTGAGCAACCGCTTTTTGGGAGGCAGTTGTGTTTCTTGAGAGGGTGCAGGAGCCGAGACGTTGGGCGAAACCGCTTGAACCGTTGGCGCGGGGGAGAGGTTCTCGCCTTGGCAGGCTAGCAGCCCTTCCTGGGCCCAATAGTCCAGCGCGTCCAGTATGTTATCCAAAGTGGTGCCTAATTCTTGCGCTAAGACTTCTGGTGAAACAGGTTCCCCACCATGACGCAGCATCCAGAGCAATACTTGAAGCTGTTCTTTTCCAGCCAGTTTTAAATATTGGTCTACTAAAATGGCCGGAACAGCGAACACATTGCTCCAAAGGCCCATATGTAAAGTGTAATTCATAGTTTATCTCCCGAAAAGGCGTCCGCCAGCCGGACTGTTATGATCGATTCTCCTTCCCTAACGCAGGAGGTTAGAGATACAGAAATTCTAACATTTTCATTGTCACATAGCGATATACAATTTATTATACCACAGAACACGATGGGAAAAAAGCGCAATTTTATCTTGACTCCTACCATGTTTTCTTGTATAATAATTTAGCATTCCGAGAACGAAAGAAAATTTATATGCTGGAGTGGCTCAGTCGGTAGAGCAGCTGATTCGTAATCAGCAGGTCGTCGGTTCAAGTCCGATCTCCAGCTCCATCCCTTCACTGTATGTGAAGGGATTTTTTTATGCCCATATTAGTATGCTGTTTTAGTATACTCCGCTTTGCTTTTCTATGATTCAATTAATGAATTTAGAAATAACTTGTCGTATGTGCTTCTGGTTCGATATAATAAATGAAAAGGGGGAGTTATCTATGAAGGAATACTGCGGCGAGTCGTTTTCTAAAATCCAACGGGCGGGGGAAGAAATTTCCGGCTTGCTTTTTGAGGATTGCGTGTTTTCAGAGTGCCGCTTGACAGAGCTCACCATAAAGAACTGCCAGTTTTCGGGCTGCCGGTTTGAGGATTGTAAAATTGCGGCGCCAAAATTTCGGGGAAGCCAAATGCTTTCCTGTGATTTTTCACGCTGTGATCTTTCTGGGGTGGATTGGTCCGCCCTTCTGGATGAGCGAAAACGGGAAATGGGATTTTTGCCATTCGATAGCTTTGAAGAATGTTCTTTACGTCATTGCGTGTTTTTTGGGCTGGACTTGAAAGAATTCGATTTTTCCGGGGCAGATCTGACCGGCAGCTATTTTGACGGATGCCACTTGCAAAAGGCCAGTTTTGCCGGATGCAAGCTTCAAGGAACATCCTTTTTGCAGAATAATCTGACAGGAGCCGATTTTCGTGGCGCTACGGAATACCTGTTTTCTTTGGAAGGAAACCAAGTGAAAGGGGCACGCTTTTCCTTGCCGGAAGCGGTGAACCTGCTTTCTGCCTTGGGGATCGTCATTGAGGATGCGTGAATAGGATAGAGGAGCCGCCTGAGAGCGGCTTCTTTTGTTGTTTGCCTGCAAATTCTGCCATTCATAAACTATTTACAAAATGATTCTTGACTTTTGCTGACCTAAGTGGTACATTATAAACATGGATTAGCACTCGAAATAAAAGAGTGCTAAAACAACCGGCGGAGGTGAAGGATATGGAACTGACGCCACGGAAAGAACGAATATTATCCTCCGTGGTTGCCGGGTATGTGAAAAGCGGCGAACCCGTGGGGAGCAAAGCGGTTGCGGAAGAGGTTGGGGTTTCCTCGGCCACTGTTCGGAACGAAATGGCCGATTTGATCGAGTTGGGCCTTTTAGAGCAGCCCCATACCTCTGCCGGGCGCGTCCCTTCCCAGCGGGGCTACCGGGAATATGTGGACCGGTTGATGGAAGTCCCCGAGCTTTCGGAAGAGGAGCGCCGCACCTTTGATTCCATGTTGCTTTCCGGTTCGTATGATCCGGAGCGATTGCTTTTGCGGGCTTCCCGGCTGCTTTCCGGAGTGACCCGGTGCGCTGCGGTAGCTACAACCCCCAGTGGGGATACCGCCCAAGTGCGGGCAGTACAGTTCGTGCAGACCAGCCGGCGTACAGCCATGCTGATCTTGATGAGTTCTACGGGCACCATGAAAAACAGGGTGTTTCATTGTGATTTTGACCTGACCAGCGATATTCTCCGGGTGTTTTTCCGGGTGTTCAATGGAAAGGTAGCCGGTAAGAATGTGGCGGATATTACCCCCGCATTTTTGCAGAGCGTTGGAGTGTCTCTCGGTCAGATGTATGTTCTGGTAGGCGCGCCTTTGCGGGCGCTGTTGGAAGTTGCCAAGGACACCATGGGTACCGAGGTGCTTTTGAGCGGCCAGATGAATCTGTTGTTTTATCCGGAGCTGGAGCACGGCGGCGCCCGGCGGGTGATGGATTTCCTCGAACGCAGGGAAGATGTGGCGGCGATACTGCGGCAGAGGCCGGGTCAGGTGACGATCTTGATCGGTCGGGAACTTGGCAGGCCGGAGTTGGATAAAACTTCTCTGGCGGTGTCACGCTATCAAGTGAACGGGCAGGATGCCGGGGCTTTGGCGGTTCTGGGTCCGGTGCGTATGGATTATCCCCGTGTAACGGCGGTGCTGCAATATGTCAGCGCCCAGGTAAGCCAAATGCTTACCGTGTTGATGCGGGATGAATAAACGGTCATAAACAAGGCGGGATATTTCCCGTTTGCGGTAAGATTTCAGAAGGGAGCCGGGAACATGGCGAAAGACAAAAACAAGGAGCCCCAAAAGGACAAAAAGCCGGAGGCCCCGGAGCAGGAGCAGACAGTGAAACAAGAGGAGGAACAGACCGTAAAAGCTGAGGAAACTCAGAAAACAGCTTCTGAGGAGACGGAACTGCAAAAGCTTCAAAAAGAATTTGAAGAGCACAAGCAGCAGCATTTGCGGGTGCTGGCGGAATATGATAATTTCCGTAAGCGTTCCCAAAATGAAAAAAACGCCATCTACAACAACGCGGTGTCCGATACCATTCAGGCGATTCTTCCCATAGCGGACAATATCGAGCGGGCCTTGAGCCAGGAGAACGCTTCGGCTGAGGATATGCGCAAAGGCGTTGAGATGATCGAGAACCAGATCGTAGCCTGCTTTGAAAAGCTGGGGATAACCGAGATGGGCCAAGTAGGAGAGCCGTTCGATCCCAACCTGCATAACGCTGTGGCCCATATCGAAAATACTACCTTGGGCGAGAACGTGATCGCCGCGGTATATCAAAAGGGCTATATGCTGGGGGACCGGGTGGTCCGCCACGCAATGGTTCAAGTGGCCAATTAGAAAATAGGAAATTCATTTCAATTTGACATACAGTGAATTCTTTCATGATATTTTTAGAGAGCAAAGGAAGGTAGTTTATTATGGCAAAGACAATTGGTATTGACTTAGGTACTACAAATTCCTGTGTAGCGGTTATTGAAGGCGGCGAACCCGTTGTAATCGCCAATGCGGAAGGCGCCCGCACGACCCCTTCTGTGGTAGCATTTTCCAAGACAGGCGAGCGTATGGTGGGCCAGGTGGCAAAGCGTCAGGCAATCACCAACCCGGAGCGGACTGTTTCCTCTATCAAGCGTGAGATGGGCTCCAATTATAAAGTGACCATCGATGATAAGAGCTATACTCCTCAGGAAATCTCCGCTATGATCCTGCAAAAGCTGAAGGCCGACGCAGAAGCTTATCTGGGCGAGCCTGTCACCAGCGCGGTCATCACCGTGCCTGCATACTTCACCGACGCTCAGCGTCAGGCCACCAAGGACGCTGGCAAGATTGCCGGCCTGGAGGTCAAACGTATCATCAACGAGCCTACTGCCGCGGCTTTGTCCTATGGCGTAGATAAGGATAACGACCAGAAAGTCATGGTGTACGACTTGGGCGGCGGCACCTTCGACGTGTCCATCATCGAGATGGGCGACGGTGTTCAGGAAGTGCTGGCTACCGCGGGTAACAACCGCTTGGGC
This sequence comes from uncultured Neglectibacter sp., assembly GCA_904419785.1. Classification (GTDB taxonomy): domain Bacteria; phylum Bacillota; class Clostridia; order Oscillospirales; family Acutalibacteraceae; genus Acutalibacter. The sequence continues at coordinate 306,940 of CAJFSY010000001.1, read as the reverse complement.
GGCGACGATTTCGACCAGCGCATCATGGACTGGATTCTGAACAGCTTCAAGGCTGAGCAGGGCATTGATTTGTCCGGTGATAAGATGGCGATGCAGCGTATCAAGGAAGCTGCTGAGAAAGCTAAAATCGAGCTTTCCGGCGTGACCAGCGCGGCCATCAATCTGCCCTTTATCACCGCTGACGCTACCGGCCCCAAGCACTTGGATATGACCCTGAGCCGCGCTAAGTTTAACGAGCTTACCGCTGACCTGGTTGAAAAGACCATGGGCCCTGTGCGACAGGCCTTGTCCGACTCCGGCCTGTCCATCAACGATATCAGCAAAGTTTTGCTGGTGGGCGGTTCTTCCCGTATCCCTGCTGTGCAGGACGCAGTAAAGAACTTTATCGGCAAAGAGCCCTTCAAGGGTATCAACCCCGACGAATGCGTGGCTATTGGCGCTGCCATTCAGGCCGGCGTGCTGGGCGGCGAAGTCCAGGGCTTGCTGCTGCTGGATGTAACTCCCTTGTCCTTGGGCGTGGAGACCATGGGCGGCGTCATGACCAAGATCATCGACCGCAACACCACCATCCCCACCAAGAAGAGCCAGATCTTCTCTACCGCTGCCGACGGCCAGACTCAGGTGGAAGTCAACGTGCTGCAGGGCGAACGTGAGTTTGCCCGTGACAACAAGCAGCTGGGCTTGTTCAAACTGGACGGCATCGCTCCCGCTCCCCGTGGCATCCCTCAGATCGAGGTTACCTTCGATATCGACGCCAACGGTATTGTGAACGTGTCCGCTAAGGATTTGGGCACCGGCAAAGAGCAGCACATCACTATCAGCTCCAGCTCCAACATGAGCAAGGAAGATATCGACCGTGCTGTGAAGGCTGCTGAACAGTTTGCAGAAGAGGATAAGAAGCGCCGTGAGGAAGTGGATACCAAGAACAACGCGGAGAACTTGTGCTATACCGCCGAGAAATTGGTAAAAGACAGCGGCGACAAGCTGACTGACACCGATAAGAATGAGATCAACACCAAAGTCGCGGGCCTGCGCGAGACGCTGAAGACCGGTACGGTAGACGCGATCAAGAGCGGCATGGATGATTTGCAGAAAGCAGTTTACGCTGCCAGCGAAAAACTGTATCAGCAATCTAACCCTGGTCAGGGCAACCCCGGCGACCCCGGTCAGCAGCCTCCTTTTAACGGCGGCAATCCTGGCGGCGGCAATAACGGCGGCGACGGCAACGTATACGACGCCGACTATAAAGAAGTTGACTGATAGCCTTTTTTGCAAGGCTTAATTGTTCAAGATGCGGGGGCAGGGAAACTGTCCCTGCATCTTTTGGGTAGATAACAGCGTTTGAGAAAAAATTGGTTTGAGAACAGCGGCACCCTTGGCCGCTTGGGAGTGATGGATCATGGCGGATAAACGGGATTATTATGAGGTGTTGGGTGTTGCCAAAGGCGCCTCGGAAGACGAGATCAAAAAGGCGTATCGGAAACTGGCGAAAAAGTATCATCCGGACTTAAACCCAGGAGATAAAGACGCGGAAGCTAAATTCAAAGAAGTGAACGAGGCCTATGAAGTGCTCTCCGACAGCGAGAAGCGCGCGCGCTACGACCAGTTCGGCCACGCCGGAGTAGACCCCAACTTTGGCGGCGGAGCGGCTGGCGGCAATCCTTTCCAGGGCGCTGGTTTCGATTTCTCCGATATTTTCGACAGCTTTTTCGGCGGTTTTGGCGGCGGTACCCGTAGAGCGAATCCTAACGCGCCACGCCGTGGCAGCGATGTGCAGGCTAATATCGCGATCTCCTTTGAGGAAGCCGCGAAGGGCTGCAAAAAGACGGTCACTTATTCTCAAATCGAGACCTGTTCCGACTGCCACGGCACCGGCGCGGCTGCGGGCACTTCTCCCAAGACCTGCGAACGGTGTCACGGTACTGGCCAGGTGCGTATCAGCCAGCGTACACCTTTTGGCGTGGTTCAGTCCGCGCAGACCTGTGACCGCTGTGGCGGTACGGGCAAGATCGTGGAAACGCCCTGCAAAACTTGCGACGGAAAGGGACGCGTGCGCCGTCATAAGAGTTTGGAGATCACAGTGCCAGCGGGCATTGATGACGAGCAGATCTTAAATGTGGCGGGCAAGGGCAATGCCGGTACCAATGGCGGCCCGGCCGGCGATTTGCACGTGTATGTGTCTGTGCGTCCCCATCCGATTTTCGAGCGCCGGGGCAACGACGTGTGGTGCGAAATGCCCATCACCTTCACTCAGGCTGCTTTGGGAGCGGATGTGGAAGTCCCCACATTGGATGGTAAAGTCAGCTATCATGTGCATGAAGGCACCCAGCCTGGGGATGTGTTCCGCTTAAAGGGCAAAGGTATCCAGGGTTTGAATTCCAGAGCCCGTGGAGATCAGTATGTTCAGGTGACGGTGGAAGTCCCCAAGAACTTGTCCAAACGTCAAAAAGAGCTGCTGTCAGAACTGGACAACGCCTCTGATGAGAAGAACTATCAAAAGCGTAAAAGCTTTTTTGGAAAATTAAAGGACCTGTTTGGCGAGTGATGTTGCCAAGGGAAAAGCTCCGGTGGTTGCCGGGGCTTTTTCTTTTTGCTGTTTTTGGAAATAAAAGGGCATACTACTTGCAAACTTTTATAGGGCATGATACAATGGTTGCACTATCAACTATTTTGAGGAGTGGGGAAACAGTGCGATTTATCAATCCCGAGAAGGTTTGTAAGGGGATGGAACTGGGGGAGGTTCCTTCAGACCGGCAGATCATCCGGGACACCTTGACCGTGGCTTGGCCTTCTGTATTGGAATCTTTCTTTATCAATCTGGCCGGCGTGGTGGATACCATCATGGTGGGCTCTCTGGGGTCTTACGCCATCGCTGCCGTGGGCCTTACCACCCAGCCGAAATTTTTGGGCCTGGCGGTGTTCCTTTCTTTGAACGTGGCGGTTTCCGCCATTGTAGCCCGCCGAAAAGGCGCGGATGACCGTGAGAGCGCCAACCGGGTGGTGCGAATGGCCCTTTTAGTTACTTTGATCCTTACCGCGCTGATCAGCGTGATCTTTGTGGCCTTTGCCGGGCCGATCGTGACGATGGTCGGTTCTCAGCCGGATACTCACGAGTATGCTGTGGAGTATTTGCAGATCATTATGGGATGCCAGGGCTTCTCTACAGTGTCGCTGGTGTTGAACGCCGCCCAGCGTGGCGCCGGCAATACCCGTATCGCCATGATCACAAATTTGATCTCAAATGTGGTCAACGTTGTTTTTAACTATTTGTTGATCGGCGGCAACTTTGGGTTTCCCGCATTGGGAGTACGGGGTGCGGCTATTGCTACCGTGTTGGGCACCGTTTGCGCTTGTGTGCTGAGCATTTTTTCCGTGATGCGGAAGAACAGCTTTATTTGTCTGCGGCATGTAAAAGGCTGGATCGCGGATAAGCTCAGCATCAAATCCATGGGGAATGTGTGGTCTAGTTCTTTTGTGGAGCAAGTATGCCTTCGCATTGGCTTTTTGCTTTTCTCCATGACCGTTGCCCATTTGGGAACCACCGAGCTGGCTTCCCATCAGATCGGCATGAATATGATGAGCATGTCTTTCTCGTTTGGAGACGGTTTATCAGTGGCGTCTGTGACGCTGATCGGTCAGAGCCTGGGACGCAAACGGCCGGATATGGCGAAGATTTACGGCAATGTCTGTCAGAAAGTGGGCTTCCTTTGCGCTTGCGTGATGGGTGTTGTGTATTTCTTCTTTGGAGGGGATATCTTCCTCTTGTATACCACTGACCCAGTCATTTTAGATTATGGCGCTATGATCATGCGCATATTGAGCGTGATCCTTTTCATGCAGATCGAACAGGTGGTGCTTTTTGGTTGTTTGCGCGGCGCCGGCGATACACGGTTTACCGCTTTGGTGTCTCTTGTCAGTGTTACGTTTATTCGTCCAGGCGTCAGCTGGCTGTTGTGCTATCCTCTTGGGCTGGGACTGCTGGGCGCGTGGCTGGGTACGGCTTGCGACCAGTTCGTCCGGTTCTTCCTTACGTTTATCCGTTTCCGAAAGGGCAACTGGACAAGACTGAAACTTTGATACATACGGCAAACATTCATTTTTAAAATGAAAATGTAAATTGTTTTGCTGAATTTAGAACTTTGCTGTGAGGGTGAATATTATGAGGCGAATCCTACTTGTCCCGGATTCTTTTAAAGGAACTCTTTCTTCCCGCCAGGTTTGCGAGATCATGGCACAACAGCTTGGCTGCTTCTTTCCAGAAGCGGATATGGTCTCCATCCCGGTAGCGGATGGAGGGGAGGGCAGTGTGGATGCCTTCCTGGCGGCGGTGGGAGGACAGCGGAAAACCCTGACCGTAACAGGCCCTTTTGGCGAACCGATAGAGAGCTTCTTTGGAATATTGAAAGATGGCGTCACAGCGGTTGTGGAGATGGCTGCTTGTGCAGGGCTCCCTTTGGCGGAAGGGCGGCTTGACCCGGAAAAAGCCACGTCGTATGGTGTGGGGGAATTGATCTTGGCAGCGAAAGAAGCGGGCTGTAAAAAGGTGATCCTGGGTTTGGGGGGCAGCTGTACCAACGATGGGGGAGTCGGTGCGGCATCAGCGCTGGGAGCTGTGTTTACCCGGGCAGACGGCGAAGCATTTATCCCTGTTGGCGGCACTTTGGGAGAGATTGCCGCAGTGGATTGTTCTCCGGTGAAAAAGGCGCTGGAAGGCATGGAGCTGACCATCATGTGCGATATTGACAATCCCTTATTTGGTGAAACCGGAGCTGCGTATGTGTTTGCGCCGCAAAAAGGTGCGGATGCATCTATGGTAGAACGGTTGGACAATGGTTTGCGCCATCTGGCAAAAGTAACGGCCCAATGCTTGGGGCGGGATTTCTCCCAGCTTCCGGGAGCGGGGGCCGCAGGCGGTTTAGGATTTGGTATGGCGGCATACTGTGGCGGGAAACTGCGCATGGGCATTGACGTGGTGCTGGATACGGCGGGGTTTGACGGTCTGCTTCAAACGGCTGATCTCGTATTTACCGGCGAAGGGAAAATCGATTCTCAAAGTATCCGTGGCAAGGTGGTGTCCGGTGTAGCAGAGCGAGGGAAAAAAGCAGGCGTTCCCGTTATAGCGGTGGTGGGGCAGATCGGTCCTGGGTTCGAGCCTATGTACGAAAAAGGACTGGGAGCGGTGTTCAGCATTAACCGTGCGGCAGAGCCGTTTTCCGAGTCCCGTCATCACGCGGCGGAAAACCTGTCACTGACCATGGAAAATATTGCCCGGCTGCTGGCGTTGTTCTAAAGCGATATGTCCGATAAATTGAATCGTTATTCCAAAACTGTCTTTTTCACAGAAGAAAGAGACAGTTTTTTCTTTGCCTTTATTATTATGAAAAGCGCAATTAAGGGTTTTTGTTTAAAAAAGGTCAATTTCCCCGGAACTAGCAAGAATTGTCATTCATAAGCGGCGATGGAGGAGTCACACTAGGTAATGCAAACGCGAGAAAAAAACTTTTGTGAAGGAGAAAACAAAAATGAAGAGCAATTCCAGTATGGTACCCGAAGCTAAGGAAGCAATGAACCGCTTTAAGATGGAGTCCGCCTCTGAGGTTGGCGTAAACCTGAAGCAGGGCTACAACGGCGACCTGACCTCCCGCCAGGCCGGTTCCATCGGGGGCCAGATGGTGAAAAAGATGATCGAGTCTTATGAGAAGAATATGAAGTAAATCGATTCTTCACGCAAGCGCCCTGCCGGAAACCGGCAGGGCGTTCGCTTTTTACTCGTAGTCTTCTAAAATTTGTTTTGCTTCTTTTAAATTTTCGGCGTTGATGCCCGCCCGCAGAAGGTCCACATCTTCTTTCGGAAGCAAGTACACGTCTACGTCAGCAGTCAGGCAAGGTTCTGTTTCCCCTTTTTGAAATACCCCGATCTTACCTTGATAGATGGTTATCCGATAAGGCCCTTCAGATTCCGATAAAGGGTCTGACGCGGTTTCTTGACTTGCGTCAGGCTTTGGGGTATAATAGGTCGTATCATTTTGGGCGGGGATTCCCTGCACCGGCACTGCGGCAATCCCTTTTAGGGAAAGTGACAGCAAAGATACCAGCAGGGCAGCTGCTGTGATGATTACGGCCAGTATCGTGGGTTTTTTGTAATCTTTCGGTTTTTGATCATCCAAAGAAATCACCTCGGCAGAAGTATGGGATATTTTCTCCCACTTTATGCCAAGTATTCAGGCGTTGGACGCTTTAAGGAGGAAACCGTGTTAGATAAAAAGGACTTGAACAAGTACAACACCACTTCTATAGGGACTCCGTCCCAGCGGTCGGAAGGCGAATTGTCCCAGTCGGCGGGTGCTACCGCGAAAACCATGGGCGGAATGGTTTTAAAAGCTTTTAAAACTATTTTCTGGATTCTGTTTATTACAGGAGTCTTGGTCTTTTTGTCGGTGGCGTCTTTTTTGCTTAGCTTTCGGGATATCGAGCCCCCGGATCTTTCTGCCATGTCCCTTAGCTATTCCAGCTTTGTGTATGTGGATGACGAGCAGGGCAATGCCACAGAATACATGACCATTTATAAGGACGCCAACCGTGAGTGGGTATCGTTAAACGACATTCCCGCTTATATGAAAACGGCCCAGGTAGCTATTGAGGACCACCGTTTCAGCGAGCATGACGGCGTGGACTGGTGGAATACCATGGGCGCTGTGTACAAGCTGTTTACCCATTCGGGCGGCGGTGGCGGTTCTACCTTGACCCAGCAGCTTATCAAGAATATCACCGGCGAGAAACAGGTGAGTATTCTGCGCAAAGTTCGGGAGATTTTTACCGCTTTGAATATGGAGAAAAAGTATTCAAAGCAGCAAATTTTGGAAGCCTATCTGAACGTGGTAAACTACGGCGGCCAGAATGAAGGCGTGGAAGCTGCCGCCAAAGCGTATTTTGGCAAGAGCATTGCAGAGTGTTCTTTGGCCCAGTGTGCTGTAATCGCAGGTATCACCCAGAACCCCTCCCAGTTTAACCCCCTAATTTTCCCCGACGAGGCCAAAGTCCGGGGAGAAGTAGTGCTGGATCGTATGTGGAAACTTTCCGACGGGAATGAGGAAAACGATGAACTGGTGATCAGCGAAGAGCTGGAAGGCCAGCTTGTGCCTATCACGCAAGAAGAATATAACCAAGCTCTGGCAGAACTTGAGACCATGACGTTTGGCGATGTGAAAGTGGAAGAAACCGAAACTGTAGAAGAACAGCAGGATCTGGATGATTGGAACTGGTATATCGATACCATGTTTGAAGATATTGCCAGAGATTTGCAAAAGCAGTATGGTTATTCTTATGAGCGGGCTGTAGATATGATCTATAACTCCGGCCTTGAAATTCACAGCGCCATGAATCCTAAGATTCAAACAGACTTGGAAAATATGTTCATTAACGGCGATTGTATGCCAGCGGATGAAGACATTGAAGCTGGTATGTTTATTATGGACCCTTATACAGGCCGTGTTATCGCTGTAATCGGCAGCCGTTACGAGCGGGATGGTGTTCGCTTATGGAATAACGCTACGGATTCCAAGCGGCAGCCGGGTTCTTCTTTTAAGCCTGTCAGTGTATATTCTCTGGGATTAGAGACGGATACCATCACTTATGGTTCTGTTTTGAAGGATCAGCCTGTCCCGGACTATTATGGTCCAGGTTCTACGGAAGAAGGCCCTTCCAACTTCTCACTAACCTATACCGGGTATATGAACGTGGATGAGGCTATTGAGATTTCCCAGAACGCCCCTGCAGCTTGGCTTGCTCAAGAACTGACTACCGAAGCTTGCTATCAATGGCTGACTGAAAAACTGCACTTTACAACCCTTACTGAAGATGACTCTCACAGCCTTTCCGCAATGGCGTTGGGCGGTATGTCTTACGGCGTTACTATGCGGGAAATGACAGCGGCTTTTTGTGTGTTCGCTAATGGCGGTTATTATTATAAACCTTACACGTATACCTATGTGAAAGACCATGATGGCAACGTGATTCTTGACAATCGGGATAACGTTGGCGAGCAGGTCATGTCCACTGAAAACGCTACCATTATGAACAAACTGCTGCACCGCCCTGTGGAAGGATATAATGGTACAGCGGCCAATATCATGTATGATATTGGTGTGGATATGTACGCCAAGACTGGTACTACCAATGATACAAAAGACTTGACCTTTGTTGGCGGTACGCCTTTCTGCGTGGCAGGTATCTGGAATGGTTATCCTTCGCCCTCAGAACTTTCAGACCCTGATACTGCAAAGGTAACTTGGAAAGCAGTCATCCAGTATCTCAACAACAATTACGATTGGAGCGATAAAAACTGGGTCCTCAGTGAAAATGTAGGACAGCGTCTGTTCTGCCGTAGCAGCGGTAAGCTAGCTGGCGCTAACTGTTATGATACAGCCTACGGTTGGTATGACGGCAATAATCTGCCGGGAACCTGCAATGGCGGCTCTGACCATATCGCCGGACCCGCTGTGTTGCCTTCGGTCTCGCCCAGCGCTTCAGATGCGCCTACGGTTTCTCCGCCTCCGTCAGAAGGGCCTACGCTTTCTCCCGGACCCTCGGAAGAACCTTCTTCGGGAGTCTCTTCGGAAGACCCGACTTCCAGTGGTTCTGAGAGTTCCGGTTCAGAAAGTTCCAGCTCTGGTTCTGAATCCTCTAGCAGCGAGATTACGCCTGCGCCTTCGGAAGACCCGACTCCGGAACCACCACCAGAACCGTCTGAAAGTTCTTCGACACCTGAAACACCTACACCGCCGCCAGGAGGTGGGGGAGATGTCACCACTTCTGGTGTGATTGGGTAATGGCAAACGAGTAATTGGATAAATATGCAAAAACTGCCGTGAGTTGTTGGCTCTTTTCGGCAGTTTTTGTTTTAGCTGGGGCTTGATTTTTTCCTCGTATTCTGCTAAACTGTTCGCTGTAACAATACAAACGTATTTTGTAGGTGAACAATGAAAAGCGATTCTTATCTTGTAGTGGATGAAAAAGCACTGCCGGAGGTCTATCAAAAAGTGGTGAAAGCTAACGCCCTGCTAGAGAGTGGAGAGGCGTCCACCGCATCTGAGGCAGTGCGTATAGCGGGTATTTCCCGCAGCGTATATTATAAATACCGGGACGCGGTGTTTCCATATACCCAAAAGGCGTCTTCAGGCATTTTGACCGTGCAGGTCAATTTGACAGACCGGCCAGGTGTTCTGGTAAGTTTGTTGACGGTGTTCTATAGGGCGGGTGCCAACATCCTTACGGTGAACCAGAATATCCCGGTAAAGGGGAGAGCTTTCGTGTCTGTTTCGGCCCGTATTGATAAAATGGAACAAACGCCCGGACAGCTTTTAGAGAACTTGAAGCAGGTGGAAGGCGTGATAAAGATCGACAGCATTGTAGATTAAGCTGTGGCATTGTGAATAGAAAGGAATGGTAACTATGGCGGAGATTGCGGTGCTGGGTCACGGCGTGGTAGGGTCCGGCGTGCTGGAAGTGCTCATCTCTCACGCGAACAGCATTTCAAAGCGGGCAAAGGAAGATATCCACGTCAAACGTATTTTAGATTTGCGGGAATTTCCCGGCCTGCCTTATAGCGACTGTTTCACAAAGGACTTCCAGGAAATTTTAAATGATCCGGAAATCAAGATCGTCGTGGAGGTCATGGGCGGCTTGGAGCCTGCTTTTTCCTATGTGAAGGCTTGCCTGGAAAATGGAAAAAGCGTCGTTACTTCCAATAAGGAACTGGTAGCTCAAAAGGGCGCAGAGCTTCTAGCTTTAGCTCAAAAGAACAATTTGAATTTCTTATTTGAGGCCAGCGTGGGAGGTGGAATCCCCATTATCCGTCCTATCAGCCAATGTTTGGCCGCCAACGAAATGACAGAGATCGCGGGCATTTTAAATGGTACAACGAATTTCATTTTGACAAAAATGATCCGGGAACACATGGCCTTCGATGATGCGTTGGCGTTGGCTCAAAAGCTGGGCTATGCGGAGCGTGACCCTTCCGCGGACGTGGAAGGTATTGACGCTTGCCGCAAGATCTGCATCTTGGCTTCTTTGGCCTTTGGTTCTCATGTATATCCTGACAGTGTCCATACCGAGGGGATCACCGCCATTACCAAAGAGGATGTAGGTTACGCAGGCGCGTGGGGTAGTGTGATCAAACTGATCGGCGAAGTGAAAAAGCTGGAAAATGGCCGCGTCCATATCCAGGTAGCGCCCATGTTCATTTCTCGGGAAAGCCAGCTGGCCAATGTGGATGACGTGTTCAACGGCATCTTAGTCCGTGGAGACGCTACCGGCGATGTGGTGTTTTACGGCAAGGGCGCGGGAAAGCTTCCCACTGCCAGCGCTGTGGTAGCTGATGTAATCGATTGCGTGCGTCACTTGAAGTCTGACCGGAAAATACTTTATTGGGAAGACGCGAAACCCGACTATGTGCAGCCTTGGGAAGATACGCCCCAGGATGTGTTTGTGCGAGTCAGTGGCAGCGGCGAAAGCGATACTTTGTTTGACCTAGTCCAGCAGGTATTCCCCAACGCGGTGCGGCTTATCCGCCGGGATGAGGAAACCGGGGAAGCCGGTTTTACTTTATCCCAGATTTCCGAAAAGGAACTTCGGGGGAAAATCCCCGCGTTAGAGGAACGGGGATTAAAATTGGAAAATAGAATCACCATCGCGGATTTTTGAGAGGGGAGAGGTAAGAAATGATACGAATCGACGTGCCCGCTACCAGTGCTAATTTGGGTTCCGGGTTTGATTCCTTAGGCATTGCCCTTACCATGCAGAACCGTGTGTGGATGGAAGAATCCGATGTGCTGGATATTCGCTGTACCGATGGGGTGAAAGTGCCCACGGATACCAGTAACTTGATTTTCTGGGCGGCCAGCCATCTTTATGAGATATGCGGCAAAAAACTGCCTGGCTTAAAGATCATCCAGGAAAACAATATCCCCATGGCCCGGGGACTGGGAAGCAGTTCCGCCTGTATCGTAGCGGGTATCCTTGGGGCGAACCGGTTTATGGGCAACCCCTTGTCCCAAACAGACCTTATCAATCTGGCGGCGAAGATTGAAGGCCACCCGGATAATACCAGCCCCGCTCTTTCCGGCGGCCTGGTGGCTTCCGCTATGGAAGGGGAGAGGGTATACAGTGTCAGCGTACCTGTGTCTGAGAAGATACGCTTTGCGTTGATGATTCCGCCTTTTGAATTGAAAACCGAAGAAGCCCGGGCTGCTTTGCCGAAAACGTATTCCCGGGAGGACGCTGTTTATAATCTTTCCCGTTCCGGCTTGATGACGGCTTCGCTGTTTTCGGGAAAATTGGAAAATCTTCGGGTAGCGGTACAGGATAAGATACATCAGCCTTACCGTTCCGGGCTGATCGGCCATTATGACGATGTGTTCCGCATGAGCTATGAACTTGGTTCCTTGGGGACATATGTCAGCGGCGCGGGTCCTACCATTATCGCTATGATCGATGCGGATAACGCGGAGGCTTTTGGCCGGAACTGTGTCACTCATTTGGAGGATAAGGGCATTACAGGCTGGCGGGTAGAGATATTAAGCGCTGCTCCCCAGGGCGCTCAAATCGTTATCGAATGAGAAAGGTTTCTTTTCACTGTGCGGACGCATAGTATAGCAAGAGGATGTCTTGGTAATTTTGGTTAGAGATGACCTGCCTGTTCAGGTGGATGAAGGGAAGAATGTGTATGGCACTGATCGTACAGAAGTTTGGCGGCAGTTCCGTGAAGGACGCCGAACGTATCAACAATGTGGCGGATATCGTGACTTCTACTTATAAAGAGGGAAACGATGTGGTGGTGGTCGTCTCCGCTCAGGGCGACACTACAGATGATTTCATTGCCAAGGCGGAGGAGATCAACGAACATCCCTCCAAGCGGGAAATGGATATGCTCCTTTCCGCGGGTGAGCAGATCTCCGCGTCTTTGCTGGCGATGGCGATTGAACGCATGGGATATCCTGTGGTATCCTTGCTGGGATGGCAGGCCGGGTTTGACACGACCTCCGATTATGGAAACGCCCGCATCAAAAAGGTGGATGTTTCCCGGATTAAAAAAGAATTGGATAAGCGCCGCATAGTGGTAGTAACAGGATTCCAAGGCGTCAACAAGTATGGCGATATGACTACATTGGGCCGTGGCGGATCGGATACCAGCGCAGTGGCCATCGCCGCTACCATGCATGCGGATCTGTGCCAGATTTTCACAGATGTGGACGGTGTGTATACCGCTGATCCCCGGAAGATTCCCGGAGCTATTAAGCTTAGCTCTATCTCTTACGATGAGATGCTTGAGCTGGCCACTTTGGGGGCCCAGGTGCTTCATAACCGTTCTGTGGAAATGGCAAAGAAATATAACATCGAATTGGAAGTCCTTTCCAGCCTGACCCGGCGGAAGGGTACCATCGTGAAGGAGGAAAGCAACGTGGAAAAAATGCTCATCAGCGGGGTGGCGAAAGACGATAATATTGCCCGAATCTCCATCATCGGGGTACCGGATAAACCGGGCCTTGCCTTTAAGATCTTCTCCCGGTTGGCCTCTAAAGGCATCAATGTGGATATCATTCTTCAGTCTATTGGCCGTAACGGCACAAAAGATATCAGCTTTACCGTGGAAAAGGATAAGATGGATGAAACGATCCAGCTTTTGCATGAGAATGAGGAGAGATGGGGTGCATCCAATATTGTGTCCGACGACAATGTGACAAAGGTGTCCATCGTAGGCGCAGGTATGGAGTCTCATCCCGGCGTAGCCGCGGAAATGTTTGAGGCATTGTTCTCCCGCAGCGTGAACATCCAGATGATCTCTACCAGCGAGATCAAGATTTCTGTGTTGCTGAACAAAGCAGATGGTGACCGCGCGGTGGAAGCCATTCACGAAAAGTTTTTTGAAACAAATTAATTGACCGGTTTCAAATTCTGGAAGGCAGCTGCCAAGAATTGAAAGGACCGGCCATGAGTAATCGCCCTCGGACAGCGCAAGCTAAAACCGGGGGTGATTTTTATGTTTCCGTATTTTTGGGGTAATACTCCGTATAATGGTGCTTCAGGTTTGGGCATCGGTCTTTTTGGCAGAGACCCTGAACCCAATTTGCCGGAGGAAGTACGTGCGGCAATAGAAGAGCATAAAGATGAAATTTACAATGAAGATGATTTGCGTCATATGGCAGAAAATCTGATGCTTCGCCGGTAAACAAATCAGCGCCCCAGGAATTTCCTGAGGCGCTGATTTACATTTTTAAAGAATTTTTTCTCCCATCCATTGGCGCTGATTTACTTGAAATCCTACTTTTTGGTACCAATCAACCAGCGCTGCATAAAGCAGTTCAATAGAAGAGCAGCCTTGTTCTTTAACATCCTGTACAAGCTTCTGCTGAGCACACTGTAATGCGGCGGGGAAAGAAATGGACATAACAAGCTGCTTGCTATGCTATCCGCAACTTCCGTTGCCCATACCGTTGCCAGCGCCTTTACCTCTGCCATTACCAGAGCCGGAGCCTTTTCCATTACCGGCGCCCATGCCATTGCCACTTCCTGTACCGTTTCCACCATTCCCAATTCCGTTGCCTGCGTTCATGTTATTTCCCGCATTGCCGGAACCGTTGCCGCTTCCGTTCCCATTGCCGCTGCCATTGCCGGAACCGTTCCCGTTTCCGTTCCCATTGCCACTTCCGGAGCCGTTACCGCTTCCGTTTCCATTACCACTGCCACGTTGGCTATCGGTTTCTTTAGGGGAAGAAGATGCGCTGTCATTGCCGGATTGCAGCTTATCGAGCAAGTCTCTTAATTCCCGCATGGTCATTTGATTGGCCTGCTCAGGGGTAAGCTCTGTGTCATACTCTTGAATTTCCGCATACACTTTGTATTTTCCATAGGACAGCCCCAAAGAATGAGCCAAAGAGGCTTCGTCAGAGTTCATACCATAACAAATTGTGTTTTCTTGATGCGCGGTGCATTCAGAGACATATTCCAAAATAGCTTCCCCTTGGATATCGTCAATCTCCACCACTGCTACAGACAACAGCTGGTCTCGGGAGAGACAGTCTGTGATCGTGTCGCTTTCCAAGATTTCATCTACAGCTTGGTGATAGTTTTTATGAAGGACATCCAGCGATTCCGCGAAATTAACACCATCCTCGTTGTAGCCCTGTACTTTTATCACTTTATTAAAACGGTTAATACTCAATTCGATTGACGGATTGACATCGATGCTGATGATGGACGTAGGGGTAAAGTATAAATGATACCCACCCACAAAAGCAAAGCAGACCACAAAACATATGGCTATAGCATAGGCCATTTTCCATTGAAAGGTAAGGTGGTGTTTCTGCCGTTTTTCCATTTCTTGAGCTATATAAAGTTTTGTGCGCTCTTTCAACTGGTCGTCGGCATAAATTTGCCCAAAAGCTTCTTTTATTTTAGAGTCCATTATCCTCACCACCCAATTCTGTTTTCAAAAGCTGTCTGGCACGAGTCATAAGTGTGTATACTGTGTTGACATTTTTGCCCAAAATGTCGCCAATTTGAGGTGCGGTATACCCTTCGAAATAATGTAGATAGATCACTCTCCGATATTTTTCGGGAAGTTTCAGTACGGCATGCATCACTTCACTGCGTTCATCGTTGGCGGGTCCTGCTTGTTCTACAACTTCATCTAAAGAAACAGCTCGGCTTCTGAAAAAACTCTTTAAAAGATCTTTGCAGGCGTTGATTGTAACGCGAATAAACCAGGCTTTTTCGTGTTCAGAATTTTCGAATACAACGGGACTAAGGACATACTTCAAAAACACATTTTGAAATATGTCCTCAGTATCCGCGTCGTTTTTCAAATGAACAAAGCAGAGTCTTTTAACAGTGTCTGAATACCGTTCTATAGCTCTGTTTACCTCTTCTTCGCTCCGCATGAAAACATCCTAACTTTAAAAGAAAATTACTTATCTGTTACGGCCCATTTGACGGCCATAGCCATTGCCTCTGCCGGCTCCATTGCCATTACCATTGCCTCTGCCGCTGCCCCGATTGTCGCAAACACCGTCGCTGTCTTCGTCAACAAAGCCTTGGCCTTTGCAGTTGCCAGTGGAACCGCAGTTGTCACAAATGCCGTCACCGTCTTCGTCTACAAAGCCCAGGCCAAGTCCGTTGCCATTGCCCTTTCCACCAGTGCCGAAGTTATCACATACACCGTCACCGTCTTCGTCTACAAAGCCCAGGCCAAGTCCGTTGCCATTGCCGTTTCCGCGAGTGCCATAGTTATCACATACGCCGTCGCCGTTTGCGTCAACATAGTTTCGGCCAGCGGCAAAAGCGCTTGTAGTGCCTACGGAAAGGATCAATGCTGCTGCCATGATGATAGTTACGATTTTTTTCATGATGAATACCTCCAGTGTTGCTCTTTCTGAGCGATTTCACCTACAATACGATTGAGGGAGGCAAATCCATTCACAACTTTCAAAAAAATAAAAAAATTTTTTTGAAATAAAAAAGATAACTTATAAGCATGTGGTATTTAATAGGGGAGGAGGACATTGTTCTCCTATATGTTTATATAGTATACCACAGTGTGGATAGTCCTGGAAAGATAACATAATAACTTTCTAAAAAATGTAAGATGCATCCCATCTTTCCTTAATTTCTGGATTCCCTCTAAAATACTGTAAATATAAAGAAGGCTCCCCGTAGCGCTTGGTTCTTACAAGGCGCTATGGGGAGCGTTTTATGGAATTAGGAGGAGCTTGTATTCAAATTAATTATTTCTTCTGGACATACTTCAAGCAGTCGAGCATAACGGCTACCAGAATAATGATGCCAGAGAAGACGAACTGTAAGTTGGTGTCAATACCAAGAGTGGTAAGGGAGTAGGTGAGAGCGGTGAAGATGAATACGCCAACCACTACGCCAGAAATCTTACCGATACCACCGGTGAAGGAGATACCACCAACCACGCAAGCGGCGATAGCGTCCATTTCCCAGCCTTGGCCATAAGCCGCCGAACCAGAACCAACCATGCGGATGCATTCCAACCAAGAACCGAAGCCATACAAAATACCGGCCAGAATGAAAGCGCCAACAGTTACTTTGAAAACAGAAATACCGGAAACAGCTGCGGCCTCAGCGTTACCGCCTACAGCATACAGGTTTTTGCCAAAGGTGGTCTTGTTCCAAATGAACCAGACGATGGCTACCGCTGCCACAGCCCAAAGGATGATGGTGGGGAAGCTGCCGATTTTGGGAATGATCATGCTGGGAATAGAAGGATCGATGGCGCCAAAGGACACACCCTTTGTGGAGTAAGTGACCAAGCCAAAGATGACCAGCATGTTTGCCATTGTAGAAATAAAGGGGTGCATCTTGAACTTTGCGGTAAAGAAACCAGCGATGGTTGTGAAGATCGTGCACAGGATGATGCAAATCACCAGAGCGAACAGCACACGAAGGGGGATAGGCATACCGGTGAAGTCGAAAATCAACCCGAACACAGAACCGGTATTGATTCCCTGGTGCATAACGATGGTAGCAACGGTCATGCCCATACCAACCATACGGCCGATCGAAAGGTCTGTGCCGGCTAACAGGATCAATCCTGCCACACCTAACGCCAGGAACATTCTGGGAGAAGCCTGCTGTAAAATGTTCAGGATGTTATTAACTGTCAGCAAAGGCACGCCTTTTATGATAGGGGTAATAAGGCACAGGATAATAAAAATTACGATGATTGCCAAATACAGGCCGTTTTTCAAGAAGAAATCACGCTGGTTAAAGGTATACCGGTAATTCTCCGCTTTTTGGGCCATGGTTTCCGCCACGGTGAATTTGGACATGCGCAGCATATCGATCAAATGATATTTATGGTCAAAAGCTGCGTGGCGGCGGTCTTTCAATTCTTGCAAGTCTTTCGCAAGCTGCATTTTTGCGTCAAAAAGGCGGTTTTTATGTACATACTTCTCATCCTTGATCTCGTGTGGGTCTGTGAGCTTGGATAAAGTCTGCTCATGTTCCTTTTTTAACTGGGCAACTGCAGCGTTATATTTTTCTTGTGCCAGAACTTTTCCAGCTTTACAACTTGCCGCAACGGGCTGATAATAATCCTTTTTAAAGTGGGATTGGAGATACGTTTCAGCGTCGGCAATTAGCTTGGAAACTTCATTCTTATTTTTTGCCTCAACAGATTTGGCTTTTTCCAATTCCTTTTTTTGTTTTGCGGCAAGAGCGTTCTTTTCTTCCTGCGTGTAAATACGGTCGCGCTTCAAACTATCCAAGTTGTTTTGGATTTCAATCACTTTGTCGGTGCCGTCCACCCGCAAAGCGTCAATTTTCGCTTGAATTTTACCAACATATTCGTCGATCGACTGGCGAAGTTTAGCCTCTTGCTCAGTCGTGAGAATGGTTGTGCTAGCTGATGCCATAGCGATTCCTCCCAATTATAGATATTTAGCACTGAGTCTCAAAAGCTCTTCCTGATTGGTCTCCTTGGTGTTCACGATACCGGAGAGATATCCATTGGACATTACGCCAATACGATTGGTGATACCAAGGATCTCAGGCATTTCGGAGGAGACCACGATGATGGTCTTTCCCTGCTTGGCCATATTGATAATCAGTTCATAGATCTCGTATTTAGCGCCAACATCAATGCCTCTGGTGGGTTCATCCATCATGAAAATCTGTGGGTCGCGTTCCAGCCACTTACCAAAGATGACTTTTTGCTGGTTGCCGCCGGAAAGGCTTGAGATCATGTCATCAGGACCCATGCATTTGGTATGCATAACTTTGATTTCTTTGTTTGTGGCTTTCACCATCTTGGGATTGGAAAGCGCGAAACCAGATTTATACTGGCTCAAGCTGGCAATCGTTGTGTTAAAGGTCAGGTCGCACTTGAGAAACAGGCCGTTGGCTTTACGTTCCTCGGTGATCATAGCAAAACCGTGGTCCATAGCTTCTTTTGGATTGTTGAAGTTCATCAGCTTGTTTCGGAAATAAACACGGCCGGCTGCTCTGGTACGAACGCCAAAGATGGTTTCCAGCAATTCTGTACGTCCGGCGCCAACCAGACCATACAGACCGAAGATCTCCCCTTCTTTTACGTCAAAGGTGACATCTTGCAGGTGGGGAGCATACTTAGTGGAAAGGTGTTGAACCGACAAAATCGTTTTGCCGGGAATGTTGTCAACAGGGGGAAAGCGGCTTTCCAAAGAGCGTCCCACCATGGCGCTGATCAATTCGTTCATATTGGTTTCCTGAGAACTCTTGGTCATAACCAGTTTGCCGTCGCGCAGAACAGAGATTTCATCGCAAATCTCAAAAATCTCATCCATTTTATGAGAGATGTAGATCAAAGAGATGCCCTGTTCTTTCAGCATCCGCATCATCTCAAAAAGCTTATCCACTTCTTGAACCGTTAGGGAAGAGGTGGGCTCGTCCAGAACGATGACTTGGGAGTTGTAAGAGATTGCCTTGGCGATCTCACACATCTGGCGTTGGGATACGGACATATTCCGCATAGGCTGGGTAAGGTTCACAGTGATGCCCAGTTTACGAAACAGCTCAGAAGCTTTTTTCTTCATGCTGCTTTCATCGATCATGCCCATAGAGTTGACGGGGTAACGGCCTAAAAACAGGTTGTCAATCACATTCCGTTCCAGGCATTGGTTCAATTCTTGGTGAACCATGGCAATTCCATTTTCCAGAGCGTCCTTTGGTCCAGAGAAGCTGATTTCCTTGCCATTTAGATAAATTCTTCCCTCGTCTTTTTGGTAAGTACCGAATAGACATTTCATCATGGTAGACTTGCCCGCGCCGTTTTCGCCCATCAGGCCCATGACAGTACCGCGCTTTACGTCTAAATTGATGTGGTCAAGTACCCGGTTCCGGCCAAAAGACTTACTCATACCGCGTATAGAGAGGACGATATCGTCTTTTGTATCTGCCATTCTAGTTACTCCTGTTATTACAGATTGACAGGTTCAGCCATTTGCTGAGACTGCCGAGGGTTTCTGCGAAAAATACTATAGGGAGAATTCCTTCTGCCGAACAGGAAACTCTTCTCCTGACCGGAGAATTCCTTCTCCCTAATAGCAAGCTATAACTTATTAGTGAACGGGAATTTTAAAAGTTTCGTTTTTACACTATGGATTACTGGTTCAGCAAAGCAGTGTAAGAAGCGGAGTTATCGGTCTTAACCATGTTGAAGGCGAAAGCGTCATAGTCGCTGGGGTTGGACAAACGGTTGGTGATGTTGGCCTCAGTCTGGCCGTCGCCGCCGATGTACTCAACCTGCAGGTTCAGCAGATCGTCATACTTTTGCAGCAGGGGCTGATAGGTTGCGCTGAGGAAGTTATCAGCAGCGTTGTAAATGTTCAGCCAAACTTTCTTAGAAGCATGAGTGGATTCATCCAGCTGATTGGAAACAGGCTCATAAACCTTGGTGGAATCCATAAACTCTTCATAGTTGTCAGCGGTAACAGCAACGTTCAAAGCGTAGTAGGAACGCTCCTCTTCATTGTAGTAGTATACATCTTCGCTCAATACGTTACCGGCTTCGTCAGCGGTTCCGATACCAGTGTCGATGTCAACGCCGTCCAAAGAGTTACGCAGCACACGGAGGGTCAAATAAGCCTGAACGTCAGCGTGCTGGCTGATGGTGCCGCCGTAACCTTCCGCAATAGCGGCAACCGCGTCGGCGTTTGCATCATAGCCGAAAGTGGGAACCTTGTTTTCCTTGGACCAGGAGTTGAACATGGACATGCCCATGCCGTCGTTGTTGGAAGCGATCACGTCGATCTGGTCACCGAAGGAAGAAGCCCAAGTGCCGATGGCGTTGCCAGCGGTAGCAGCATCCCAAGTGGCGCCGGCGGAGTTCTTCATTTCCTGAGAGGCCAGCTCACGGATGGTGTAGGTTTTGCCGTTCACTTCCAGAGTGCCGTCTTTTACAGCGGTAGCTTTGCCGTCAGCGTTGGTGCCAACAGGCTCGCTGTTGATGGAACCATTTGTTTCCACAGCAGTGCCCAAAGCGTTACGTACGCCGCAGGTACGGGCGATGGAGTCGTTATGGCCGATGTCGCCGATAGCCAGAACGTAACCGATAATGCCGTCACCGTTGCGGTCGATGGTGTCTGCGTTAGCCTTGATGTAGTCCAGAATCATAGTGCCCTGAAGCTCAGCACCCTGGTTTGCATCAAAGCCCACATAATAGGTGTTGTCGTTAAAGCTCAGTGCGCTCATGTCCAACTCGCCGGTAGAGCTGTTGGAGGGCTGACGGTTGAACCAAACCAAAGGCTTATCCTTGTTGGCTACATTGGTAGTGTCGCTGGTAGAAGCGGTTTCTGAGGTTTCAGAAGCTTGAGAAGTTTCTGAAACACTAGAAGTCTTTGAAGATGAAGAGGACTGGGTTCCAGGGTTGTTTGCGTTGGAAACACTGCAAGCAGCCATTCCCAACGCCATTGTGGCGGCCAGGGTTAATGCA
This sequence comes from uncultured Neglectibacter sp., assembly GCA_904419785.1. Classification (GTDB taxonomy): domain Bacteria; phylum Bacillota; class Clostridia; order Oscillospirales; family Acutalibacteraceae; genus Acutalibacter. The sequence continues at coordinate 286,449 of CAJFSY010000001.1, read as the reverse complement.
AGAACTTTCTTCATAGTAATTTCTCCTTATCTTGTCAGTTGTTTGATAGGGGTTTTCGACTTGCCCCGCCTTCTGTCTCAATAGTAAAGGAATTTTAGGGGAAAAACAAGGTGAAAAATCACCGCAAAAAGGGTAAAAAATCATTCTGACTAAACAATATGTCGAAATATAGAGGAAAGTATTTGTGCATATTGCTGTGGTTTCTGTTATTCAAAGGCAAAGAGTGCTTTTTGACTGTCAATGGAAAAAAGGTTCTCACGGTCTACAATTTGCGTAGAAGTATCCACCGTTTCAGCCAAAGAAGAGCCTTGTCCTGTCAATAATTTATAGGCACTTTCTACACCGAGATATCCCATAGCATAGGGGTTCTGTACGACCAGCGCGTCTACCGAACCATTTTGCAGACCGTCTACTGTGGCTACGTTCGAATCGAACCCTACCAAAAAAACAGAATCAGAATAACCTAATTCCTTAATGGCGTTGGCGGCGCCCACACTGGTGGGTTCGTTAAAAGCCAACAGCACGTTGATCTCCGGATATTTTTCCAGCAGATCGGCGGTGTCAGACTGAGCATGGCCGGCCTCTGCCAGCGTGTTGATAACGGCAGTTATCTCTGCGCGTCCGCTCTTCTGAAAGGTGTCCACCGCGCCTCGTTCCCGTTCTTGACCATTAGCGCTGCTGATATCGTAATTGATAATCCCCACCTCTAGTTTGCCGCCTACACGTTCCAGTGCGGCTTGCGCCGCCATTTGTCCGGCGGCATAATTGTCGGTGCCGATATATGTGCTTACAGCGTCCGAATCCACATTGCTGTCGATGGCCACGATCTTCACGCCGCTTTGGGCTGCGGCATCTATGGCGGCCGCATTGTTGTCATAGTGGATGGCGGAGAATACCAAAGCTTCCGTCCCGTCGTCAACAGCGCTCTGTACCATTTCGTTTTGAGTCTCGTAGTCCTCTTCTGTTTCAGGGCCGATAATGTTGAGATTCAAGTTGTATTCTGTTGCGGCGGCCTCGGCGCCCGCGAACACCGAAAGCCAGAATTCTGTTTCTGTGGATTTTGCCACTAAAGTTACCGTGTGTTGAGAAGGGGTATTGGCAGAAGAGGCACAACTGCACATCAGCAGAAATGCCAGTAAACAGCAGAGAAAAGCGTATTTACTTTGCTTCATAATTTCCCTCCTCTATTTTTGGCATCCTTATTTCCACGCAGGTTCCCACATCCAGCTTGCTTGTGATATGCAGGCCATATTCTTTTCCAAAGTAGATTTGCAGCCGGTCGTTGACATTGCGTATGCCGATGCCGGTGCGGTCTTTGGGCCCATGCTGCATGATCGATTCAATTTGCTTCTGGCTCATGCCTACGCCGTTATCTTGTACACGCAATACGATGTCATCTCCATCCTGGCATACATATACATCGATGCAGCCTTCATCCACCAGTAAATCCAGGCCATGATTGATGGCGTTTTCGATGATTGGCTGTAAAGTGATTTTATTGCAGAGATACTTCAAACAATCGGGGTCAACATGAAAAGAGTAGGTAAACCTGTTTTTGTAACGGTATTTTTGAATCTGCAAGTAACTTTCAGCGTGCTCGATTTCTTTTGCGATAGGAATGAGTTCATGCCCTTTGCTGATGCTGATGCGGAACAGCCTGGCCAAAGCGTGTACCATCTTCACAGCGTCAGAGTTGCGGCCCTGTTCGCACATCCAGGCGATGGAATCCAGGGTGTTATATAAAAAATGGGGATTGATCTGCGCTTGTAATGCTTTCAGTTCCGTTTTGCGAAGATTCACTTCTTCCTGACGTACCGTAGTCATAAGCTGTTGAATCCGCATGACCATATGCCCGAACGAGCAGGAGAGTTCCTGTACCTCCCGGGTGCCGCCCACGGGATGGTATTCAAAATGGTCTGCGTCAGCCTCAAAGCTTTCCATAGCAGAAGCCAGCGCCCGTAGGGGGCGTCCCAACAGGCGTGACAGAAGCCAGCTTGTAAGCAGCGCCGTTAATAGGATGATCACAGCCAGCAGTAAAGAAAGCTGTATCATCTCAAGCACATTGCGATTCACCAGTTCGTCCACATAGCTGACGCCCACCACACGCCAGTTGCTGCTTTCCACGCTGGTGAGAGAATAGATGACAGTATCATCCGCGTAAGCGCCGTCCGCCATTTTTGCCAGCCTGGCTGTATCTTCAGATTTCAAGCCGGAATAGAGCAGCTGTTGCTGCGGATGGTAAACGATGTTTCCGTCCCCGTCCATTAAAAAACAGTAACCCCGCTGGCCGATGCTCACATTGTTTATGTAGCTGGAAATGCTGGAAAAACTCAAATCCAAAGAAACCCAACGGGCTCCGCCGTTTTGCGGCAGGGAAGCGGTCATGGTGACCACCCAGGGGTAATATCCCTCAAAAATGCTTTCTACATGGGGAGCGGACATATAATAACCGGAAGTTTTTGCTTTTTCTAAATTGAAAGACAGATTTTGAAAGATTTCTTTTCGCAAAGTATGGCCGGGGGACCAGCATTGAAGCAGTTCCCCTTGGGAAGAGTAGCTTGTTACCGCGATCACGTCAGGACGGAATTTCAAGAAAGCGTCCAACAGTTCGTCCCGGCTCACATCATTTTCAGACATGGACTGTTCTACCAATTCCATAGCCTGATTCATGTCCAAAAGATAGTCGGATACCGTGTTGGAAACTTGCGAAACAGCCTGGGCACTGGTAGTTCGCGCACTTTGTACCATAGAGTTCCAGTAACGGTTCATGAACAGTATGATAAAACAGCATAGAATAATGGCTACCACGCCTACGACCATAGTTACCAGAATTGTGGTTATGCGCAAACCGGTACTGGCGACTTTCTCTTTCAACCGAGATCCCCCGCTTTCTCCGCTTCCAAACGGCGGCGCATAGCGTTGGGAGATTCCCCGCAGTATTTTTTAAAGCAATAGCTGAAATAATGCTGATCCGTATAGCCGCAGCGCTGGGAGATATCTTGAATTTTGAGGTTGGAATTGGTCAACAGTTCCCGTGCTGCTTCCATCCGCTTGCGAATGAGTATGTTGATAAATGTCTCGCCTGCATACTTTTTGATACAGGCGCTGAGATGGTTGGGGCTCACGTCCAGCAAACCGCTCAGCGATACTAATGATAAATCTTCTTCCATATAGTGTTGGTCCAGCAATTCCAAAGCCCGTTGACACAATGAGTTCCCGCCTTTGGCCGCAGGAGCCAGATCGTTGATGAACTGTACGCAGCTTTCAGAAGAATCTCCCTGGCGCAAAGCTTCCATGGCTTCCTTATAAGCACTGTGTAATGCGGAGAGAGAGCGGACCATCCGGCTTATGCCGATGCGGCAACGCTTTCTTAAAATACGTTCCGCCATTTGGGGGATCTCATCGGCGAGAATGTGGAGATACTCATCAAAGTCGGAAGGGTTGCCCAAAAGCACGGAAATGACCTTCCCACCCGCGAAAAAGCTCACTCTCCGCAGATATTTTGCGGACAGTGTATTTACCGAGGCCACAAAAGCCGGAGTAGTGCAATTCGTGTCCCCGTTATCTAACAAAGTGGACACCATCACTGTGTAGCACGGTTTGTCAAGAGCGTCCCGCAGGAGGCCGCATTCTCTGCCATATGCTTCTGCTTGAGAATCGTCCCAAGGTTCGGCGTATTCATCGAGGACTAAAGGCATAAGCATGGCGGCCCGCGAGTCGTGTTTCTCTTCCTGAGATTCCGCTTGGCGGAACATGGCGAACTGGGCGTCGATCTTTTTACGGATGGCGCGCAATTCTGTGCCCATACCTTCCAGGGTGAGCGGCTTGAGCATATAGCTGATGATATTGTATTGAATGGCTTGCTTGGCATATTCAAAATCGTCATAGCCGCTGAGGAAAGCGATATTGGTAGCGGGACGAACTTCGCGCACATGGCGTGCCAGTTCAATGCCCGAAATAAACGGCATGCGAATATCGGTCAAGAGCAAGTCGGGTTCATATTGCTCCACAAGCTGTAAAGCGTCCAATCCGTTGCTGGCACTACCCAAAAGCTTAAAGCCATATTCCTGCCAGGGGACCATCGTGCATACAGCTTCTCTCAATTCATCCTCATCATCGGCTACGATCACGGTGTACAATGTTTTTGTGGCCATGAAAAATACCATTCCTTTCTCTGAGTAAAACAGAAATGGGGAAGAAATGCCAAAGAATTTTCCCGCAAATCGTAGATCAAAAAAGATACTTAACAGGAACTTTGCCAAATTATAGCATAGTTGTCGGAAGTTCTCAAACATTTATTAATAATTTTAAAATATTTGCACGACCCTTTTGAATAAAAAAGTCTGTAAAACAATTAGGTTTACATTAAGGAAAAGCAAAGCGGTAAAGTGTATTAAAAAATTTAGAATATAATAAAAAAATCTCCTTTTGCTAAAAGAGTGCAGGTGGTTCATTGCACAAAAGCAAAAGGAGATTTTTAAAAAGTGAGTTCATCTACCAAAAAACAAACAGATTAAGAGTGTTTTCATTATGAGCAGGATTCGTGCTTTACATGGATGTACCAGGAAGGAACGGGATTGCGCATGTGGTCGTACCATTCCAATACTTCCCGAGCCTGGTTCTGCATGGTATTGATCTCTGTTTCGCCGAAAGGAATAGCCCAAGGCAGGGAGGAGAGGGTGTTGCAAGCTACATAGAGAGCCAGCAGTTCCCAAAATTCCAAAGGTGGTTCTCCTGTGAAATATCCCTGCACCATGCCGGATGCAAAGGCCGGGGAAAGTTGTGCGCACCAAACAATGCGGTTAAATTCCTCCCAGGGGTCCCCGGCGTCAGGGCGGTCGAAGTCGATAATGTAGAGCTTATCCTGGCAAAACATCATATTTCCCACATGGTAGTCCCCGTGCTGAAGGCATTGGGGCCTGTTTCGCAGCAAGTGGCGGTGTGAATTGAGATATTGGATAAAAGCCTCGCCATTCTCATATTGAAGGGGACAGGCACGATAGGCGGCAATTTTGCGGTCGATCTTCCCATTAAAGCGGGCTTCCCAGTTCTCTTGATCTGCTGGGGCGGGCAATGTGTGGAGAATGCGTAAGTACCGTCCGGCATCTTGTCCATAGCGATTCTGCTGGGAGAGGGACAATGTTGGGAGCACCTGTTCGGCATCCTGCCCAGGAAGCCATTCCTCCCATACCGCGATTTCTTCCTCTGAGATTTCCCATCCCAAAGGCTTGCTCACGGGGATTCCCAAATCCAGAGCTTGCTGTTGGGCGGCAAACGCCTGTTTGACCCGTTTTTCCTTTTCCAAAGGGGAAATGCGAAGGAAATACTCTTTCCCATCGTTTCCAAAGGCGTGATATTTCCTGTCGCCAGACCATCCTGCTTCCACAGGGCGCAACTCTGAAAAATCCATAAATCCTCCTAAAAACTGCCGGAGCGGTGGCCCCGGCAGTCGCGTTGCTGGTCAGTTTCTGCTGAATTCCGAAAGGAGCAAACCTTCATTGTGTTCCAACGCCCAGTTGATGCTCCATTGATTTGCGAATAACAACAAATAGCGGCCTTTCATATCTTGTACCTTTTTTGTGTCGGAAGTCAGGTTCAAGGATTTCAGATCGATCTCCTCGTTGTCGATCCACCGGATATAAGAGAAAGGCAGGGTTTGCATGGTGATATCCACATTATATTCGTTTTCCATGCGGTATTTGAATACGTCAAACTGCAGGCTTCCCACCACACCCACGATGATTTCCTCCATACCGGAAGCGATTTCCTGGAAGATCTGGATAGCGCCTTCCTGGGCGATCTGGGTGGCGCCTTTGACGAACTGTTTCCGTTTCATGGTGTCCTTCTGGCGCACCAGACTGAAAAGTTCCGGAGCGAATGTGGGGATGCCCTCAAACAGGATTTTCTTTCCTGGCGTGCACAAAGTATCTCCGATTGAAAATACACCTGGGTCGAACACGCCGATGATGTCTCCCGCGTAAGCTTCTTCGATGATCTCCCGGCTCTGGGCCATCAACTGCTGGGGCTGGGAGAGCTTCATCTTTCTGCCCCCCTGAACGTGTTCCACTTCCATTCCTTTCTCGAATTTGCCGCTGCAAATACGGATAAAAGCGATACGGTCGCGATGGGCCTTATTCATGTTGGCCTGGATCTTGAATACAAACGCGGAGAAATTGGGGTCAAAGGGGTCAACAACGCCTTGAGAGGTATTCCGGGGCAGGGGAGGTGTGGTCAATTTCAAAAAGTCTTCCAAAAAAGGTTCTACGCCGAAGTTCGTCAGCGCCGAGCCGAAGAATACCGGGGAAAGTTTTCCGTGGCGGACTTTTTCCAGGTCAAAATCATACCCAGCGCCATCGATCAGCTCGACGTCGTCTTGCAAAGTATCATATAGATAATCCCCAACGGCGGCCCGAAGCCCCTCGTCATCCAGAGAATAATCATGTTCTCTGGCTTCTTTGCGGCCGGCGTTGTCTCCGTCGGGCTCGAACATAAGCACTTGACGGCTTTCACGGTCATAAACACCTTTAAAGTCCACGCCGGAACCGATAGGCCAGTTCATGGGATAGGTGCCGATGCCCAGCTCCTTTTCGATTTCATCCAGCAAATCGTAGGGACTGCGGGAATCACGGTCCATTTTATTGATAAATGTGAAAATGGGAATATCGCGCATAACGCAGACTTTGAAAAGCTTTCGGGTCTGGGCCTCAACGCCTTTGGAAGCATCGATGACCATCACTGCAGAATCGGCGGCCATCAAGGTGCGGTAAGTGTCCTCAGAGAAGTCCTGGTGGCCGGGTGTATCCAAAATGTTGATACAGTAACCGTCATATTGAAACTGCATAACCGAAGAGGTGACAGAGATACCACGTTGTTTTTCGATCTCCATCCAGTCGGAAACAGCGTGGCGGGAATTCCGCTTTCCCTTTACCATGCCGGCCAAGGTGATCGCTCCGCCGTAAAGCAGGAATTTTTCTGTCAGTGTAGTTTTACCGGCGTCGGGGTGAGAGATGATCGCAAAAGTCCTGCGGCGCTGGATTTCATTTTTCAAATCAGGCAAAATAGGCCATCCTTTCTCAAAAGTAGTTTCGTTCTGCGGCAAGGGTATGGCGTGCTTTACATGGGAGATCCCTCTTTCTAAAAAATATATCTGAATATACAAGCGAAAACATAAATTATGTGCTTTATCAAAAGGGTTTGGTCAAAGCGTCCCTTGGGGAATTTTTCCCAGAAAGACCGCCGTTAATTGTACCACACCTGTTAAGGGGATGCAAGCGGCTGAAGGGGGCTTCCTGATAGGGGAATAGGGGACAATGGCTGATGCGTATCCTTGAGAAAAGGGAGGTGGGAAGGTGTACTTGGTGTTTTTAGGGACCTATATTATCTTCGCGGTTGCGGCAGCTTGGTTGACGGCCTTGTGGCAAGAGCGGCGGCTGAAACATGAGGGTGGCCATCCAAAAGGTCCGCCTTACCCATAAACACGAAAAAGCCCGGACAGAGCAACACTTTGTCCGGGCGTATATTTTATCGGAGAAACTGGCCAAGAACAGCAATAAAGATACCTAAAAGCGCACCGCAGATCACTTCGATCACACGATGTCCCAAGGATTCGTTTAGCCGGGGGATCAAATCGTTCAGGGATTTTTTCCCGGCTTCTTTGTCGTCGTTCTCTAAATATTCCACGATCTGATTGATCGCCTTGGCGTGGAGACCAGCCGCCCACCGTACCCCTGTGGCGTCGTACATAACGATCAAAGCCACGATAAAGGCTAAAGCGAAAATGGGAGATTGGAAACCGTAAAGGTAATAAGAGGTCAACACCACCGAACAGCATACCGCAGAATGGGAACTGGGCATACCGCCGGCTCCCGCAAGACGCTGCCGGTTGAAAGAGCGGTGCTTGATAGCGTCCAGAATTGTTTTGATTAGCTGGGCGCACAGCCAGGAGATCACACCAGCATTGATTAGAGGATTGGAAAACAAAACCGTGAAATCCATATAAATTTCCGCCTTATCGTAAGGCTGCCCATGAAAAAGCCGCCCGATTCTCAAACTTACTCTTATGATACCGTATCCCCTGGGGAGTGTCAACCAAAATCGAGTGCAAGAAAGCACAAACCGCAACGTTTCATGATAAAAAGTCACGCCCTTGCATTTGCCGCTGTGCTGTGCTAAACTGAATAAGGATTCACGAATATGCAGGAGGTGGGGATATGGCAGAGCCAAGCCGGAATTATTCCAAAGAGCTGGAACGGTTGATTGAAAAATTGCAGCAAGAGCAAAAGGTTCCGACACTGCTGCTGCATGCTTGCTGCGCTCCTTGTTCCAGCGCGGTGCTGGAATATCTTTCTCGATATTTTTCGATTACCATACTCTATTATAACCCTAATATTGCTCCCTATGAAGAATATCAAAAACGGGAAGCCGAGCTGCGGAGATTGGTGGCGGAAATGAACTTTGTCCATCCGGTTGAGATCCTTTCTTGTGAATATGACGGGCCCGCCTTTGCCGAGGCCGCCAAAGGCTTGGAAGGAGAACCGGAAGGGGGGAAGCGCTGCGAAGCGTGTTTCCGGCTGCGGCTTCGCCACGCGGCACAAGAAGCCGCCCGTCTCCACTTCGATTATTATACCACTACTCTGAGCATATCTCCCATGAAAAACGCCCCTCTGCTGAATCGGTTGGGGGAAGAGATCGGCGCGGAATACGGAGTGGCACATCTGCCCTCCGACTTTAAAAAGAAAGACGGCTACAAGCGTTCGGTGATCTTGTCGAAAGAACACGCATTGTACCGCCAGGATTATTGCGGTTGTGTTTATTCAAAAGCCCAGCGTCAAAAAGAGAAAGAAGAAGGGAAGGAACCTTAAGTGTCTGTGTTTCACAATGGTGTGACTTATCGTGTAGCTGATGCCCATGCTCATATTTATCCGGGAAAGATCGCGGAAAAAGCAACGGATTCTGTGGGAGGATTTTATGATATCCCCATGCAGAACGTAGGCTTGCCTCATGTGCTTGCCCAGCGCGGCGGAGAAGCGGGTATCGACCGCTTTCTGGTTTGCTCTGTGGCCACCAAGGTGGAACAGGTGCGGTCCATCAACCAGTTTATTCAGGAAAAATGCAAGAAGTATCCAGAATTTTTAGGTTTAGCCGCTTGGCATCAGGATATTGCCGATATAGATGAGGAAATGGAAGATATCCAACGCCGTGGGCTGAGGGGCATTAAGCTCCACCCGGATTTTCAAAAGTTTCGCATCGATGACGAAAGGATGCTTCCTGTTTACCGAGAAGCCAGCCGCCGGGGGCTGCCGGTCTTGTTTCATACGGGAGACAGCCGCACAGATTTCTCCACGCCCCGCCGCTTGATGAACGTGCTTGAGAAGATCCCGGATTTTACCTGTATTGCCGCTCATCTTGGAGGATACAGCGAGTGGGAGGATGCTTGCAGGGAACTTTCTGGGACCAATGTGTACATTGATACTTCCAGCTCTTTATTTATGGTCTCTCCTGAGCAGGCTCGGAAAAACATAGAGCATTTTGGGGTAGATCACACCATGTTCGGCACGGATTTCCCCATGTGGTCGCCAAAAGAGGAACTGGAGCGGTTCTTTGCGTTGGGATATGGGGAAGAAGAGAACCGGAAGATCCTCTATGAGAACTTTGCAAAGCTGTTTTCCTTGACAGAGTAATATGGATCAGACCCGCTTTTTAGAAGCTTGCCGCTGGGCGCTCTCAGAGAATGCCTCACGCCAAGGCATTGGGACTTTGGGGGAAAAGACGCTGCACAGTGCTGTGAAATATTATTTTCAACCGGACCCAGCCAAACGGGAAGTGAAATCAGGTCCCTATTGGGCAGACGCTGTGTGGGAAGAGGGGATCGTTGAGATACAGACGTGTTCTTTTGAACGGTTGCGCCCCAAACTGCAATATTATCTTCCCCAAGGCCCGGTAACAGTGGTGTATCCTGTGCCAGCCAAAAAGAGTTTGATTTGGATTACTGAAGAGGGAGAAACCACCCCGCCTAGGAAAAGTCCTGCAAAACCTATGGCAGGACAAGTTCTGTGGGAGTTGTATAAGTTGCGGGAATTGTTGCCCCATCCCAACCTGCGGCTTTGCGTATTGCTTTTAGAAGTGGAAGAATACCGCTTGCTAGATGGGTGGAGCAAGGATAAAAAGCGCGGGTCTACCCGGTTTGACAGAATGCCCGTGTCTTTGTTGGAAGAAGTTTGGATACGCTCAGCAGCGGAATATAGAAAGCTGCTTCCCGAAAATCTGCCTGTGCCATTTACCTCCCGAGAATTTGGCAAGGCGGTAGGGTTGTCCCCAAAAAAGGCGACGCTTGCCGCCAACGTGCTTCGGACTGTGGGTGTTATTCAACAGCAGGGAAAGCGGGGGAACGCTTTTCTATACAGCGTTGCGCCTGAGTCTGTTTCGCAATAGGTCGGAAAGCTTTCCAAAATTTTTGTGGCGAAACTGTTTTTATCGTATGGGGAAAAGGAGAGTATGATCTATGGTGTTCTATTTGAGGATCGTGTGGCAGGCGGTGCTGTTTTTCCCATTTGCCGCCGCGCTGATCGCGCTGCCCTTCTTGATCCACCACTATCGGAAATATGGGGGCATGACATTTGCACGATTTTTTCTCGCGTACTCTCTTGTGCTTTACGCTTTGTGCGCCTATTTTCTGGTGATACTGCCTTTGCCCAGCCAAGAGGCAGTCGCAAGGATGACTGGCCCCAGCACGCAGTTAATACCTTTCAGCTTTTTCAGAGATTTGTCGAAAGAGACTGGCTTCCAGCTGACGGAGCCATCTACATATCTCCCGGCTTTGTTCAGTACGTTTACGCTGCAATTCCTGTTCAACATCGTGCTGCTGATGCCTTTAGGATTCTATCTGCGGTATTATTTTCGGCGGAAGATGCTTTCCGCGGTGCTTATCACGTTTGGGGTCAGTTTGTTTTTTGAGATTACCCAGCTTTCGGGATTGTACGGTTTTTATCCCAGGGCATATCGTCTGTTCGATGTGGATGACTTGATCTGCAACACGCTGGGTGGCTTTTTGGGATATGTCCTGACTGGCCCGCTGATGAAAGTTCTGCCAGACAGGGATGAGATCGACAAGCGCTCTTATCAGAAAGGAGAGCGGGTCACGTTTACCCGGCGAGGCCTTTCCTTTTTGGTGGATATGTTTTTTGTTTCCATCCTCTGGGCGGTCACGGCTATTTTTGTTCCGTGGCAGTTTGTGGCTCTTTCCTTGGCGTATATTCTCTACTTTGGTTTGTTTCAGTGGGCTTGCGGGGGAAAAAGCCTGGGAAAAAGGCTGACAAAAATTTGTGTGATCAATGTGGATGGTAGCAAGGTCCTTCTTTGGCGTTGCTTGCTGCGGTATGCGCTGCTGGTGATTTTTTCTTGGGCGTATTGGGCGGTAGCGTGGTTCTTTTCGCTGGCATCCTCCTGGGTTTTTGGGTCGCAGTTTTTAGCGCTGTTTTTAGTGGCCGTCTGGTTTTTTGCGGGGGTATTCGTCTTGCTGTTAGAGACGGCTTTAAATAGGTCTTCCAATACGGGAAGGGATTATTTATATGGGAGGATTTCCGGTACCAGGCTTGCAAGCACTGTGCTTCGCCAGCCGGCTCCGTGTCCCGAAACACGTTCATGATTTTTGCGAAAGGATGGTTCGAATGGAACGTCAGCTGGAACTGCAAAAGTTTCACTACTTTGAAGAAGGAAATACTTATGCCGGCCAAAAAACGAAAGATTGGGAAAAGAAGCTCCTTCTCCGTTATCTGGTAGAGCCGGATAAAAAAGCGGAACTTTTGAGGGCATACGCCTGGACGGAAGATTTGTGCTTCGACCGGGCTCATGACAAAAAGCAGATGGAATATCCTTTTACGGAAGATGGACTTTCTCAGGCCGTAGAGTGGCTGGAAAGCCAATACCAAGCCTTGTGATAAAAGGACCAAGACGGAAAAGCCTTGGTCCTTTTTTGTAACTTATTCTAAAATCTGTCCGTCAGTTGAGATGGTTACCACCTGCCACGGAAGGAATTTTCCGCTATTTTTTAAAGCGGTGATAGCGGCTTGTTCCAAACCACCGCAGCAAGGTACTTCCATGCGTACCACAGTTACGCTTTTTATATCATTTTCGCGGAGAATTTCTGTGAGTTTGTCGCTATAGTCTATACCGTCCAGTTTAGGGCATCCTATGATGGTAATCTTTCCACGCATAAACTTTTGATGGAAGCTGGCATACGCGTAGGCAGCGCAATCTGCGGCGATGAGAAGATTGGAGCCTTGAAAGTAAGGGGCCTTTACAGGGACGAGTTTTATTTGGCAGGGCCATTGCCCCAACTGGGATACTGATTCAGCAGGAACCACATCTGAAAGTGTGGTATTGCGATGAAAGGTTTTCACTTGATGTCCAGGGCATCCGCCAAATGGTGGAATGTGGTTTTGAGCTTTTTTATTTTTCATGACAGCTTGTTCATCGTATGCTGCGGCTTCCCGTTCCACAAAAGTGATTGCCCCGGTGGGACAAGCGGGGAGACAGTCACCTAAACCGTCGCAATAATCATCTCGCAAAAGTTTGGCTTTACCGTCTACCATGCCGATGGCGCCTTCGTGGCAGGCGTTGGCGCAAGCGCCGCACCCGTTACATTTTTCATCATCAATGTGAATGATTTTTCGAATCATACTGAATCCTCCTTGTTTCTTTGAACACAGTGTACTATAATAAAAAATAAAAATCCGTTGTTTAAACCACGAAATTGAGGTTTTTATGAAAATTCCGAATTCGCCGGTATTTCGAGGTGTTACTACAGATGATTGGATCGCTATGGAGAAAGAGGTTTCCATGCGCCGGCAAAAGGTAACAAAAGGGACAGTTATTTTCCGCCAGGGAGAAGTGATCCGGGAAATAGGGTTAGTGCTTTCTGGAAGTGTCTATATTGAAAGCGTGGACCTTTGGGGAAATAGAAGTATTCTTACGCATATTAAGCCTGGCCAGGTTTTTGCGGAAACTTACGCGTTAACAGGCAGTCCTTTGCTGGTAGGGGCCATTGCGGCTGAGGAAGGGGAAATCTTGCGGATAGACTTAGGTATTCTGTTGCATTTCAGATATTCACGCTGTGCTTGGCAGGCGGCGGTGTTGCGCAATTTGCTTGCAATTTTTGCTCAGAAAAACCATATTCTTTCCGGACGTATTTTCTGTACCAGTGTCAAAAGCATTCGGGGAAGGGTAGTGACCTATCTTTCTGCTCAAGCGATGGAACAGGGGAGTTGTTCTTTTTCCATTCCATTTGATCGGCAGCAACTGGCAGATTATTTGGGAGTGGACCGCAGTGCGCTTTCAAAAGAATTGGGGCGCATGCGCGATGAAGGTTTGTTGGAATTCCGAAAGAATCATTTCATTTTACACAGGCTATCAGAGGAAAGAAATAGTTGACAAAAGCGCCGCTGTCCGGTATGCTTAAGAAGCGTGATTTTAGAAAAATATCCCAGCAGGAAGCTGGGGAACTGGCATAAGCCGGGAAAAAGCGCTCAAGGCGCTGAAAGATTTTTCTTGCTTCGTATAACTATATTTCTTATACTTAAGATACCAGGAAGGTGTCTGCTTTCACAGAAGAAAGCGGACGCCTTCTTTTTGTTTTTGGGAAAGGGGACGATCTAAAAAATGAAAGGGATAAAAAGTGTTTCTTTGTTGTTGGCGGGTGTTTTGCTGTTGGGTATTTTCACCGGATGTGGTACAAAGGGAGACAGTCAGGAGAGCGCCCTGGTTTCGGAATCGAATGTTCAGGAGGAAACAGGCCGCGAGGAAAGTGCTTCTGTTGTGGCAGCTATGGGCCCTACTTCTGAACCGGAAGCTGGATTTGACCCGGCTTTTGGATGGGGCGCGGGGGAACATGTCCACGAGCCGCTCATTCAGAGTACATTAACGGTTACCAATACAGACTTGACCATTGGGTATGATCTGGCGACAGATGTATCGGTCAGCGAGGACGGCTTGACTTGGACGGTTACCATCCGGAACGACGCGGTGTTCACGGATGGAGAAGCACTCACAGCATCGGATGTGGCTTTTACATACAACACTGTGAAAGAAAGCAGTTCTGTCAATGATTTTACAATGTTGGAGTATGCGGAAGCTTTGGACGACTCTGCTGTCGTGTTCCATATGACACGGGCATTTTCCATTTGGCCCTATACGATGGCAGTGGTTGGTATCGTACCGGAACACGCATACGACAGCGCTTCTTATGGAGCAAACCCCATAGGGTCGGGCAGATATATGTTGAAGCAATGGGATAGGGGCCAGCAAGTGATTTTGGAGGCGAACCCCAATTATTACGGAGAAGCCCCGAAGATGCAGCGTGTCACGATTTTGTTCATGGAAGAGGACGCGGCTTTTCTGGCGGCGCAGGCAGGCCAAGTGGATGTGGCGTATACATCAGCGACGTATTCGAACGAATCTGTAAAGGGATATTCCTTGGCAGCGTATGATAGCGTGGATAACCGGGGATTCAATCTTCCTGCGGTTCCTGCTGGGCAAACCAATGAGAACGGGGTAGCCATAGGAAACGATTTTACCAGCGACGTGTTGGTGCGCAGAGCGCTGAATATCGGCGTAGACCGGCAAGAGATGATAGACAATGTATTGAACGGTTATGGAACTCCGGCGTATAGCGTTTGCGACCAAATGCCTTGGTACAATCCATCCTCCCAGGTGGAATACGATCCCGAAGCTGCGGGGGCGCTGCTGGACGAAGCTGGTTGGCTTATGGGCCCGGACGGTGTGCGGGAAAAGGATGGCGTGAAAGCGGAACTTTCTTTATTGTATTCCAATGGGGATTCCGTCCGGCAAGCTTTAGCGGCGGACTTTGCCAATCAAATGGAAGCGCTGGGTATTTCTTGCAAGATAGAAGGCGTTGGCTGGGATACGGCATATGACCGTGCTCTTTCCACACCGCTTTTATGGGGATGGGGCGCTCACAGTCCCATGGAACTGTACAACATCTACCATACCATTGCGGATACGGGCACGGCCCTGTATTCCCCTTATTCCAATAAGTCCGTAGACCAATACATGGATGAGGCGTTGGCTTGCAGCGATTTGGAAAAATCTTACCAGCTGTGGCAGCAGGCCCAATGGGATGGTACTACCGGCGTTGTTCAGCAAGGGGATATCCCTTGGGTGTGGCTGGTCAATATCGATCATTTATATTGGGTGCGGGATGGGCTTCAAGTAGCGGAACAGAAGATTCATCCCCATGGCCATGGATGGTCTATCGTGAACAATGTGGACCAATGGACTTGGAATTGAAAGAAAGGGTGGGGTTATGAAAGCGTCCTTGCTTTTCGTGGGGAAAAAACTTTTTCGGGCGGGATTGCTGCTGGTGGGAGTAAGTTTGGTGACCTTCCTGCTGTTATGCGCTTCTCCTCTTGACCCGTTGCAAACCAACGTAGGGCAAGTCGCTTTGGGGTCTATGAGTCAGGAGCAGATAGCCCAGTTAGAAGCCTACTGGGGTGTTGAGCAGCCTCCGGCTGAACGCTACTTTGGGTGGCTTGGAAGCGTTCTCCACGGCGATTTTGGAACATCCTTGCTTTACCGGCAGCCTGTGATTTCCGTGATAGGGGGAAGATTGCAAAACTCATTGTGGTTGTTGGTATTCGCATGGGTCGTCTCAGGATTGTTGGGGCTGGCCCTTGGCATGACGGCAGGCGCGTTCCGTGGGCGCTGGCCGGATAAACTCATCCGGGGGTATTGCTTTGTTGTTTCCAGTACGCCGGCTTTCTGGTTGGCGCTGCTGCTTTTGATGGTTTTTTCCGTGTGGCTGGGCTGGTTGCCCATTGGTCTTTCCGTGCCTATTGGCATGGAAGAATCTTCGGTGACTTTGGCGGACAAGCTGCGCCATGCCATCCTTCCCGCATTGACCTTGAGTATCACGGGGGTTTCCAACATTGCTCTGCACACCCGGGAGAAATTGGTGGATGTATTAGGGAGCGACGCGGTTTTGTTTGCCCGCGCCCGGGGAGAAAACGGCTGGTCCATCGTTTTGCGCCATGGGCTTCGCAATGTTGCGTTGCCCGCATTGACATTGCAGTTTGCTTCAATCAGCGAGATTATCGGCGGTTCCGTATTGGTAGAACAAGTGTTTTCGTATCCTGGATTGGGGCAGGCTGCGGTTGCGGCAGGTCTTGGAAGCGATATGCCGCTTTTGTTGGGGATTTCGGTGATCACGTCTGCGCTTGTGTTCGCGGGAAATCTGCTTGCGGACTTACTTTATGGTGTGATAGACCCTCGCATCCGAAAGGGGGCGCTGAGCAAATGAACATCAGGAACCGAAGGCATTCCACGATTTGGTTTGCGGTTGCTGGGGCGGCAGTATTGGTTGCTATCATGTTTGCGGGAATGGCTGTTGAAGATTCCGCTATGGCTACGGATTTCACCAGGAAGAACCTTCCTCCCAGCGGGGCGTTTTTATTTGGCACCGATTGGATGGGGCGGGACATGCTGGCCCGAACCGTGGCGGGACTTTCTTTGAGCATTCGTATTGGGCTGTTAACAGCAGTGGTGAGCGCCGGGATCGCCTTGGCTCTAGGCGTGCTTTCCGCGGTTTTCGGCGGATGGGTAGACGCGGTTGTCTCGTGGTGGATCGACTTGGCCATGGGAATTCCCCATATTTTGCTGGTGATGCTCATTTCCATCGCCTGCGGCCGAGGATTTGTTGGAGTAGTGGCAGGTGTGTCCCTCAGCCATTGGACTTCTTTAGCCAGGGTGATCCGCGGGGAAGTGATTCAGTTAAAAAGCGCTCCTTATCTTTTGGTTGCGGAAAAGTTAGGGGTGTCTGTTTGGAAACGTGTGCGGTTGCATATGCTGCCCCATCTACTGCCCCAGTTTCTAACGGGTTTCATTTTGCTGTTTCCCCACGCCATCCTCCATGAGGCCAGCGTCACCTTTTTAGGGTTTGGATTATCCTCTGAACAGCCGGCCATAGGGGTCATCCTTTCAGAAAGTATGCGCTATCTCACTACCGGAAAGTGGTGGCTGGCGTTGTTCCCAGGGACAGCCCTTGTTCTGGTAGTGATCTTGTTCGCGTTGTTAGGAGAGCGGGCCCGCTTGCTTTTGGACCCGGGAAGTATTCATCAATAAAGGAGCCGTTTATGGAACCAGTCCTGCAGATTGAACATCTTTCCATTACATTCACACAATACAGCCGGGGAGTAACGCGGCGGGAACTTCCTGTTATTCGGGATTTGTCCCTTTCTTTGTGCCCGGGAGAGGTGACCGCCGTAGTGGGAGCCAGCGGTTCTGGAAAAAGCTTGCTGGCTCATGCGGTTTTGGGATTGCTGCCCTATAACAGCCGTCAAGAAGGAACGATCCTCTATCAAGGAAAACCATTGACAGCCAGTTGGTTAAAAAAATTGCGGGGCAAGGAAATCGTCCTTGTCCCGCAAGGGGTCACTTATTTGGACCCTTTGATGAAAGTCGGCGATCAGTTATGTTGTGGCAGCCGGGAAAAACAAATAAGAGAGAAGGCCCAAAAAGCGCTGGAGCGGTATGGCTTGCCCCGAGAAACTGAAAATCTGTATCCTTTTCAGCTGTCGGGAGGAATGGCCCGGCGTGTGCTTTTGGCTTCGGCGGTAATGGGTTCTCCCCGGCTCATCATCGCGGATGAGCCCACACCGGGGTTAGACATCCAAGCGGCTAAGCGGATCTTGGAGCATTTTCAGCAACTGGCTTCCGAGGGGGCGGCAGTGTTGCTCATCACCCACGATCTGGAGTTAGCGTTGTCTGTGGCACATCGCGTTGTGGTGTTTTACGCAGGCGAAACTGTAGAAGAAGCGGAAGCTTCTGATTTTACCCGGAATCGTCTGCGCCATCCTTTTGCAAAGGCGCTGTGGAGAGCGATGCCCCAGCAGGGCTTCCATTCCATCCCAGGCGCACAGCCCTATCCTGGCGGTGTGTGGAAAGGTTGCCCGTTTGTGGGACAATGTCCTCATCCTCAAAGTTCCTGCGGAGAGCAGGATATTCCCTTGCGGTCGTATCAAAACGGTAAGGTGCGTTGTCTTTATCCAGAAGAGGAGGAAGCGCTATGACGTTGGAAGCAAGAGACGTCACTTTTGCTTATAAAGGAAAAAAACACGATCCCATACTTGAAAAAGTGAGTTTGTGCCTGCAATCGGGAGAACGGGTGGGACTAAAAGCCCCCAGCGGCAGAGGGAAGACCACTTTGTGCCGTATTTTGGCTGGGTATGAACGTCCGCAAAGGGGAGAGGTGTTTTTGGATGGAAAGCCCCTTCGAACGTATTCCGGCCCATGCCCTGTGCAAATGATTTGGCAGCATCCCGAAACAGTAGTCGATCCCTTGTTGCCTTTAGGGACCACGTTGAAGGAAGGAGCCCTGCCAGATTCCTCGCTGTTGTCGGCGCTCCATATCCAAGAGGAATGGCTGACCCGATATCCAGCGGAACTTTCCGGCGGCGAATTGCAGCGTTTTTGCCTCGCACGGGCTCTTCACCCGGAAGTTCGTTTCTTGTTGTGCGATGAGATTTCCGCTATGCTGGATTTAGTCACGCAAGCGCAGATATGGGAGTTCCTTTTGTGTGAGGCGGAAAGAAGGAGTTTGGGGCTGCTGGTCGTTTCCCACAGCGATTCGCTTTTAGAGCGCGTCTGCACGCGGATTGTTACATTGCCCGAATAGTGGCGCTTTTATAAAAGTCTGCCTAATACTTGTTAGCATTGCTGTTTGCAGGTACAAATACATGCGGGATTTGTACTTGAAGAACAGTGGTTTGATTCTTTCTTGCATATCTTCGGGAAGGCTTGAAAAACCTTGAGCCTTATGCTAGAATAGCTGTGTTTCCCCGGCGCTTTGCCTGTGGGAACAGCTTTTGGGAAATCAGAGGGGAATTTCATGCCAAAACTTGCGGGGATTATGAGGGTATTGCTCTGCGGTGAAAGATCATCGCGCGGAAATTTTATTATACAAGTATAAGGGAGCGACGATATGGCAAGAGAACGATACCTGATTAACGCAGGAGAAGAGACCATTCATCAAAACGAAATCAAATTAGTTACAGGAAAAGATAAGCGAAAAAACTGGTGGTATTATCATAAGGTGCACCTGTTGATAGGGGTAGTGGCAGTCGTTTTGGTAGGCAGTTTTGTTTATTCCATGGTGACAAAAGTCAATCCGGATTATACCATTGCTTTGTTAACGTCCTATTCTATGCCTGAAACCGGATTAGATCAGTTAGAAGAATGTATTACCCCTTATGCGGATGATCGGAATGGTGATGGTAAAGTTACTGTTACTGTAGTTAATTATGCTTTTTCTAATGACCCAAACGCAGACTATGCTCAGCAGCAAGCCGCTCAAGTTCGTTTTGCGGCAGATGCCAGCAGCAACCAGGTAATGATTTATCTTCACGATGAAGCTGCTTTTGAAGTAATGGAAGCTGCGTTTAAAGGCTTTTTCCAATATAATGATGGTACTCCCATGGCGGAAGATGCCACCGATTTTGAAAACGCTATGGTTCCTTGGAGCGATTTTAAAGCGTTCGCCAAATTCCAGCCTGTTGTTGAAGAGGGCGAACTGTATACAGCGGATGTCTTATCTGAGTTGTACAGCAGATTGCGGGTTTCCTGCCGGGTAGCCGAAGGCAGCTCTATCGAGAAGAAAGAAAAAGACATGGCTTATTACGAATCCTCCATGGCGCTGTATGAACGCTTGAAAAATGATGAACCTCTCAATGAACAAACTACTTCGGAAGAAGGATAAATCATGGGGCCGGTGACGATCTTTGATTCGACATTGCGGGATGGCGCACAGGGAACGGGTATTGCCTTTTCTCTGGAAGACAAATTGCAAGCAGTGCGCCTTCTTGATCAAATAGGTATCCAGTATGTAGAAGCCGGCAATCCCGGCTCTAATCCAAAAGACGCGGAGTTTTTCCATCGTGCTGCAAAACTTTCCTTGAAAAATGCCAAGCTCGTTTCCTTTGGCAGTACCCGGCGGAAGGGCATTCGTGTTGAGGAAGACAGCAATTTGGCCGCGGTTTTAGCCGCGGGAACACCATGCTGTTCACTTTTTGGAAAGTGTTGGAAATTTCATGTAGACAAGGTGCTTGAAACATCTTATGAGGAAAATTTCCGCATGATCGAAGAAAGCTGCCGGTTCTTAAAATCCCATGGCAGAGAAGTGGTCTTTGACGCGGAACATTTTTTCGACGGCTGGAAAGATGATAAAGCTTTTGCCTGGAAAGCGTTGCAGGCTGCGGTTCGAGGCGGAGCTGATATCGTTTGCCTATGCGATACCAATGGAGGAGCCTTTCCGAAAGACGTTGAGAAGATCGTCAAAGAAGTGGTGGCCAAATTGCCGGTGCCGGTAGCGGTTCATTTTCATGAGGACTGTGGGATGGCTACAGCCAATAGTATCCTCAGCGTACTGGCGGGAGCGGCCCAAATTCAGGGGACTTTCCTTGGTTTTGGAGAACGCTGCGGCAACGCCAATCTGGTAGAGATCATACCCAATCTGCAAGTGAAATTGGGATTGTCCTGTATCCCCCAAGAGGAACTGCTGCATTTAACACAACGGGCCAAGGAGTTGGCGGCGATCGCCAATATGGACTTGCCCGGGTGCATGCCGTATGTGGGGGAAAACGCGTTTGCTCATAAAGCGGGAATGCACGCGGCGGGAGTGCTGAAATCCCCACGGTCTTTCGAGCATGTAGACCCCTATCTGGTAGGGAACGCTCGAAGGTTCCCGGCTTCGGAAATTTCTGGTCGTGCGGTGGTTCTGGAAAAGATCAAAGAGATGTTTCCTTCTGTCGGTGTTGATTCCCAAGAGGCCCGTTCTTTGCTGCAAGAGTTAAAAGAACTGGAGTCTCGGGGCTATCAGTTTGAAGGAGCCGACGCGTCTTTCCAGCTGCTTGTACGCAAGCGGCTTCGGCCATTCCCGCCGTTTTTTGAATTGCTCTATTACCATATCTATACCGATTACAGCGATGGTGCGGATCGTGGCGCCAGCGCTACGGTAAAGGTCCGGGTAGGCGGGGAGATACAGTTGATGGCGGGAGAAGGCAATGGCCCTGTGAACGCTTTGGACCAAGCATTGCGTAAAGCGCTGGAGATTTTTTATCCCGTCTTGTCACAAGTGAAACTGACAGACTATAAAGTTCGTGTGTTGGATAGCAAAGATGCTACTGCCGCCGGAGTCCGAGTGTTGATCACTTCTACAGATGGGAAGGACACCTTTACCACGGTAGGTGTTTCCGGAGACGTAGTAGCCGCCAGCTGGAAAGCGTTGGAAGATTCCATGGAGTATCTCTTATTAAAAAATGCCGCCTGGAAGGAGCGGTAAATTCGTGGAGAAGCTTTTCTGCTTCGGTCAAAAGGATGCCTATGGCATCCTTTTTTGATGAGAAAAAACGGCTTTATTTTTGTTTGGGGATTGAAATTTTCGTGATAATTCTCTATAATAAGTATAAAGAAAAGCGAAGGGCTGAGGGAAATTTCCTAACAAACCCCAAGCTGGCTTATACTTAAAGGAGTGACTGCTATGAAATTAGGTGTGCTCACCAACGTAATCGGCGAGACCCCTCTGAAAGAGGCTCTGGCCTATTTTAAATCTCTTGGCGCTCAGATGGTAGAAATCGGCTGCGGCGGCTATCCCGGCAAGGATCATTGCGATCCCGGCGTGCTGCTTCATGACGAGGCGAAATTCCAAGAGTTTGTCAAGACCATTGAGGAATCTGGTTTGGAAATTAGCGCACTGAGCTGCCATGGCAACCCTGTGCATCCCAATAAAGAGATCGCTAAGCAGTTCGATGATGATATGCGTGATGCTGTGCTTATGGCTGAAAAGCTGGGTATCCATCAGATCAACTGCTTCTCCGGCTGCCCCGGCGATTGCCCCGAGTCCAAGAATCCTAACTGGGTGGTTTGCGCTTGGCCCAATGAGTTTTTGGATGTTCTGGATTATCAGTGGAACGAAGTGCTCGTTCCTTATTGGAAAGAGTTTGTGGCCTTTGCAAAATCTCACGGTGTAAACAAAATTGCCTTGGAAATGCATCAGGGCTTCTGTGTTTATAACACCTACACTTTGAAGAAGCTGCGCGAAGCTGTTGGTCCCGAAATCGGCGCCAACCTGGACCCCAGCCACTTGATTTGGCAGGGGATGGACCCCATTAAAGTTGTTCGCGCTTTGGGTGGAGACGCTATTTTCCATGTACACGCCAAAGACACTAAGATTGATCCTATCAACGCTCCTGTGGACGGCACCTTGGATGCTCGTCCTTATAGCGATGAGATTCACCGTTCTTGGATTTTCCGTTCTATCGGTTATGGTCACGACGAGCTGTTCTGGAAAGATTTTGTCAGCCAGCTGCGGTTAGTGGGTTATGACTATGTGCTGAGCATTGAGCATGAGGACAGCCTGATGAGCAAGAACGAAGGCTTGGTGAAGGCTTGCGACGTTTTGAAGCGTGCTATCACTTTTGAAGATCGCATGACCTCTATGCGTTGGATTTAATCAAATAGTTTTTTTGAAAAAGGAAGTCATTCCCGATGGGGGTGGCTTCTTTTTTGTTTGTGACACTGTAAGAAAGTTTTTTATATTACCTAAACGAAATTTCAGCGAGTTATCTCGATGCCCAAATGGTAATACTCTGATTATATCCAGCATAATCATTTCTTAGCTTATATTGGATATTGGGGAGGAAAGTATGAGGCATACATCTTTGAAGCAACCAGAGAAGTGGATAATAATTGGTATTCCGGCCTTGTTTATCATTGGCTCGGCAATGCATTTTCTGTATAATATTCTCTGGAAATTTTCAGCTGTAGGATTAATTGCTCCTATTAATGAAAGCATTTGGGAACATTCTAAGATGATTCTTTGGCCCCTAATCCTTTGGTGGTCTCTTTATTATCGCTTTCGAGCTGAGAAATATGAAATAGATATAAGTAAATGGTTTACCGGCGCTTTAGTTGCTTTGGTCACTTCATTACTGGCAATGCCTATGCTGTACTATTTTTACACAGGAGCTTTTGGCAAACATCTTCTATGGGTGGATGTTGCCATCTTGCTGATTGCTCTTTTATTTGGGCAATTGTTGGGGCTTCATACCTATCGATATGGAAAAGGGATAAGTGTTAAATTTCTTTTAGCTGCGTTTTCGATAATTATTGTATTGTTTATATTGTTTACCTTTTTCCCCCTCACATTCCGCTGTTTCAAGATGCAGTAACTGGTAATTACGGGTTTGTCTCCTGATATTCTTTATAAAGTAAAACCGATTGCAAACGAATTCTGCTGGTTTGCAATCGGTTTTTATTTTATCATATAGCTCGGATAAAACATAGAAAAAGCATGTTTGTTAACTGGGAAAAAGTTTATATAACTTTCTATACGAAACCGTTGACAGATAAAAAGTTTTAGCAGTATACTCAATAAAAATGGATATTTATCCTAATAGGCATCTACCTGCATTTCTCACCACGGGTGAGGATGGATTAATATAAGGGAGGAGATTTGCTATGGTGTTAGGTCACAAGGCTTTACAAGAATTGAGTAAGAACAGAAACTATTTGCTGCCTCAATACGATGTGGAAGACATGTCCCGGTACACGAAAGCGGCGCCAACCTGGCTTCATTTCGGGGCGGGAAATTTGTTCCGGGCGTTCCCTGCGGTTCTCTGCCAGAGGCTATTAAATGAGGGCGACTCAGACAAAGGCGTGATCTGCTGTGAAAGCTATGATGAGGAAGTGGTCACTAAGTTTTTGCGGCCTTATGACAATTTATCGGTTTCGGTGACTCTTTGCGCAGATGGCACAATGGAAAAGGAAGTAGTGGGTTCTGTGGCGGAAAGTTTGACGCTGCCGCAAGATGTTGTCCGTGTGAAGGAAATTTTCCAAGCGCCTTCTTTACAGATGGTTTCTTTCACCATTACGGAAAAAGGATATTCTCTGCGTGGCGCGGATGGAGAACTGTTGCCTGCCGTCAAAGCGGATATGGAGAACCCGCCGGAAAAGAGCACGACGTTGCTGGCAAATTTGGTAGGGAATTGTTTAGCACGGTTTGAAGCTTGCGCAACGCCTCTGGCTTTGGTGTCCATGGATAATTGTTCCCATAATGGCGAAAAGCTGCGGAGTGCCTTTTTTCAGATTTTGGACGCATGGCGGGAGAAAGGTTATGTTTCTGAACAAGCGTATATCTATGCCCAAGAAAAGCTGTCTTTCCCTTGGAGCATGATCGATAAGATTACGCCTCGGCCTCACGAGAGCGTGCAGAAGTCGTTGACAGAAGATGGCCTGGAAGGAATGGAAATCCAGGTAACGTCAAAAAAGACATATATCGCGCCTTTTGTCAATACGGAGAAACCTCAGTATCTGGTCATAGAGGACGCATTCCCCAATGGGCGTCCACCGTTAGAAAAAGCGGGGGTGCTGTTCACTTCCAGAGAGACGGTCAACGCCGTGGAGAGCATGAAGGTGTGTACCTGCCTGAATCCGCTTCATACCGCTTTGGCGATATATGGATGCTTATTGGGCTATGATTCCATTGCAAAAGAGATGGAGGATGAGGACCTGCGCTTATTGGTTACCAATATGAGCCGTCGTGAAGGTATGCCTGTGGTCACTGATCCGGGCGTTATCCAGCCGGAAAGCTTTTTGCAGGAAGTTTTGACACAGCGCTTTCCCAATCCTTTTATCCCGGATACGCCCCAGCGCATTGCCACGGATACTTCACAGAAGCTTCCGATACGTTTTGGCGTGGATATCCAGCTCCATAGGGAACGCGGCACCGCAAAAGAGCTTGTGCTGATGCCTTTGGTATTGGCGGGGTGGCTGCGCTATTTGAAAGGGGTCGACGACCAAGGCCGTGAGTTTTCTTGCTCACCGGACCCTATGCTGGAGAAGCTTCAGCCGATCGTGCAAAAAATACCCTTTGGAGAAGAAGCCACTGAAGAAAGTTTTGATGCCTTGTTAGAGGACAAAACCATATGGGGTCTTGATTTGAAAGAGGCCGGGCTCAGTGGTTTGGTAGTACGTTATTTCAACGAACTAAACCAGGGGCAAGGAGCGGTGCGCAGCACTCTGCGCAAATACGTCTCCAATTAAAATCCGGTCGTTAATATCCTAATTAAAGCAACAAAAAGGCTGCCTGGTAACAAGGCCGCCTTTTTTAGTGCTATGACCTATACTTTTTGAGCAAAAACGGCAGCGCATCCTTTGCCCTAAAAAACAAAGGAGTACTAAACGCAGATAAACAAAAAACGCGAACCTCACCAAAGCGAAGTTCGCGATTTGCCCGGGGTATAAACCCTGGTGCCGCTAACCGGACTTGAACCGGTACGGTATCGCTACCGAGGGATTTTAAGTCCCTTGTGTCTGCCTATTCCACCACAGCGGCATATTCAATTCGTTTAACTTGTTTATGTTATCACAATTAAGAAGGAAAATCAAGAGGGAAGAATCGCAAAAACACTATAATTTTTCTTCACAAGATATTTGATTTTAACATCCACTTATAGTATACTATAAACAATTGGGGAGACCCCAGAATTTCTGCTGAAGGAGCTATTGTTATGTATTACCTTGGAATCGATTTGGGCGGCACAAATATTGCCGTTGGAATCGTAGATGAAAACAATCAAATTATTGCCCGTGCCTCTTCTAAAACGAAGCTGGAGAACGCGGACCAAGTGGCAGATGCCATGGCGGAAACCGTGTATGCCGCTTTAAAAAACGCAGGTCTCACTTTGAATGATGTGCCTTGGGTAGGACTTGGTTCTCCCGGTACCATCAACAAGGCTACGGGTATCATCGAGTTTGCCAACAACCTGCCTTTCAAAAATACTCCTATGGTAAAAATGCTTTCCGAAAGACTGGAAGGCAAAAAGATTTATATGGAGAACGACGCGAATGCTGCGGCGTATGGCGAGTACATGGCCGGTGCTTTGAAAGGCGCTGACAATGCTGTGGCCATCACCTTGGGTACCGGCGTTGGCGGCGGTATCATCATCAACCACAAAATTTATTCCGGCAGCAACTTTGCTGGCGCAGAATTGGGTCATACCGTTATTGTGGTGGATGGCCGTCCTTGCACTTGCGGTCGTTTGGGCTGCTGGGAGACATACGCTTCCGCTACCGGTTTGATCAAGACCACGAAAGAACATATGGAAAAGGCTCCCAAGGATTCTCCCCTGTGGACTTTGGTGGAAGGCGATATCAACAAGGTGAGCGGACGTACTGCATTTGACGCTATGCGCCAGGGCGATCCCGTGGGCAAAGAGATTGTAGATGAGTATATCAAGTATCTCAGCGTGGGCATCATTGATATGATCAATATTTTCCAGCCCGACATCCTGTGCATTGGCGGCGGCATCTCTAACGAGCGCGAAACCTTGATGGCTCCTGTGCGGAAGTATGTGGAAGAAGAGCAATACGCGATGAATTCCAGCAAAAAGACTGTAGTTTGCCGTGCTGAACTGGGCAACGATGCCGGTATTATTGGCGCTGCTCTGCTGGGCAAGGAGGTTTAAGCGTCATGTCTGTAGAAAAATCGGCATTTGGAACACTTCCCGATGGCCGTGAAGCCGCTCTTTACACCTTGAAAAACGCGGCTGGCATGACTTTGGTCGTAACTCCCTATGGTTGCCGGATCATCCAACTGCTGGTGCCCGATAAAAATGGGAAATTGGAGGATGTAGTTCTTGGCCATCGCTCCTTAGAAGAGTATTATGGCGCCAATTTCCAGGGCACGTTTGTGGGCCGTTATGCCAACCGTATCGGCGGCGCGGAGTTTACCTTGAACGGCAAGACTTATACTCTGGCGAAAAACGATGGAGCGAATACCCTGCATGGCGGTCCTGGTGGTTATCATCAGGTATTGTGGGACGCTGAGACGCAGGATGGGGAAGAACCTTCCATTGTTTTCACTCACGAAAGCCCCGATGGAGACGAAGGATATCCCGGGAATTTGAAGATAAAGGTTACTTATACTTTGAAAAAGGACAATACTCTGTCTATGCAGTATGACGCTGTTTGTGATCAGGAAACTCCTTTCAATCCGACGAACCATTCCTTCTTCAATCTCAGCGGTGATCCTCAGAAGGATGTTCTTGGCACTTACTTGACCATCAACGCTACCAAGAGCACCAAAGTTTCTGATGATCTGATTCCCGATGGAGATTTTGTTTCTGTTGCAGGCGGTCCTTTGGACTTTACTTCTCCTAAAAAATTGGGGGACGATATGTTTGCCGATGACCATATGATTCAGCTTTGCGGCGGTTTTGATCATAACTTCTGTGTGGATGGCGAAGGTTTCCGCAAGTTTGCGGAGGCTTATGAGCCGGAAAGCGGTCGCGTAATGGAAGTGTGGTCCGATTTGCCCGGCGTGCAGCTGTACACTTTCAATAAAGTGACAGATGACTTGATCGGCAAAGACGGCAAACCCATGAAGCCTCATTCGGCCTTGTGCCTGGAGACGCAGTTCTATCCGGATTCGGTACATCACGAGAATTTCCCCTTCCAGTACCTGCAACCCGGCGTACCGTTCTCCACTAAGACCGAGTACCGCTTTTCTGTAAAATAAAATACGCATTTTTAAGGGGACGGCCGGGCTATTGTTCGAAGCAGTCCCCTTTTTGCATAAAAATGTTCTGAAAGGAGGCTTTCACTTTGAAAAAAGAGAAATCTTGCGGCGCTGTTGTTTACCGTATGGATGGAACAGATCTGGAAGTGCTTTTGATCAAACATAAAAACGGCGGCCACTGGGCTTTTCCAAAAGGCCATGTCGAGAAAAAAGAAACTGAGTCCGAAACCGCTTTGCGGGAGATCAAAGAAGAAACCGGCCTAAAGGTGGAGTTGGATACCGGTTTTCGTAAGATGGTGACATATTCACCGAAACCCA
This sequence comes from uncultured Neglectibacter sp., assembly GCA_904419785.1. Taxonomy (GTDB): domain Bacteria; phylum Bacillota; class Clostridia; order Oscillospirales; family Acutalibacteraceae; genus Acutalibacter. The sequence goes on along the minus strand of CAJFSY010000001.1, from coordinate 258,548 downwards.
ACGTTATGAAAGATGTGATCTATTTTGCTGCCAAAGCAAAAAAAGACCACGCCCGGCCCCAGCCTGAAGAGGTGCTGGAAATTTGCTGGAAAGTCCCGGAAGAGGCCTTGCCCCTGATCACTTACGCCACCGACCGGGAAGTGCTTCAAGCCTTTTTGGAGTATCTGCGTCCCTCACAAGAAAAGTAAAAAATGATTATTATTTAGCCCCTGCCTAAAAGGCGGGGGCTTTTTGCTGCCCGCATTCTTGGGAACAGTTCTATTTTGGAATCCCTGTCCATAGATATGAACATCCCATGGACAAAGGAGGAGCGACCATGGAAGCTTTCGGTTTTGATGATGTAGCCCGGCAGATTCCGGTTTATCGTGCTCTGTTATTATCACTTCCAGAACAGGTCAAATCACAAACATTTGATATCCATATCAGCAGCGGACAACCTGTGTCTATTTGCGGCAGGGAAGGCGTGCTTTTTCTCACTTCAAAAGGAAAAGCCGTACGCGTGGCTGATCAAGGTACGATTACCACCCCCAAACAACTGCATGAACTGTTTTTGCAAGCTTGTGGTCATTCGGTGTTTCGTCACGAAGAAGAAATACGGCAAGGGTTTGTGCGCTTAGGTGAAAACTGCCGGGTTGGGGTTTGCGGCTCGGCTGTGGTAGAGAATGGCCGGCTGCAAACTATCCGCGATATCACTTCATTGGTTTATCGCATTCCTAGACAGGTGCCGGGTTGCGCGGACAGGCTTTTCTTAGAAGGGGTATGCCTGGATAGGGGAGTGCTGGTTGCGGGGCCGCCTTCCAGTGGGAAAACCACTTTTCTCCGGGATGTGGCCAGGTCTCTATCGTTTGGGAGATTTGGCCCAAGCCGGCGGGTATCTTTGGTGGATGAGCGCGGGGAATTGGGCGGGTTCGATTTGGGTCCCAACGCAGACCTGCTGAGGGGGTATCCCAAGGCCGTTGGGCTGGATGTAGCGGTGCGTATGCTTTCTCCGGAAGTGATCATCTGTGATGAGCTTTCGGAAAAAGACTTCGATGCTATAAAAAGCGTGTGCGCGTCGGGAGCAGTATTGATAGCGTCTGTGCATGGAGAAGCAAAAAACTTCTTTCGCCGCCCGTTGTGCCGGGCACTCTGTGAAACTGGAGCTTTTCAAACGGCAGTTTGTCTGGCGGGCCGCCATTCTCCAGGAGAGATTGAGGCGGTTTTGGATATCACGCCGGAAGGGGGTGAAAGCTTCCATGAAGCTTTTGGGAGCGGCCCTCTTAGTTCTCAGCGGACTGATAGCGGGAATTGCAGGCGCGGGCCGGTTGAAACGCCGGGTACGGTTGTTGCTTGATTTAAAAGCCTTGATGCAAGCGTTTCAAACCGGGATACGCTACGCCGCAGGAAGCTTGGCGGAACTTATTTTGGAACGGCAGGATTCCTCGTTTTGCCGGCTGGCGGAGCGGGACGGCGACTTTCTTTGGGACCCTTCCAAGGCATTGGAAAAAGCGGGACGATATTTGTTGTGGGATCAAGGAGACTTGGACCTTTACTTAGGGTTTGTTGCGGGGTTGGGGGTCAGCGATACACAGGGGCAGCTGGAACATATTGAATTATACCGTTCCCTGTTGGAGCCTCGTCTGCTGCAAGCCCAAGAGGAAGCACGGCAAAAAGCCAGGGTTTTCATAGCGGTAGGGCTTTTTGCCGGTGTGACTTTGAGCGTGCTGCTCTTGTAAAAAAGGACTGGAAAGGGAGGCATGTCCTCGTGGAAGTGGATCTTATTTTTCAAATCGCTGCCATTGGAATTATTGTAGCTGTGCTAAACCAGCTCCTTATACGATCCGGCCGCGAGGAACAAGCGATGATGACTACTTTGGCCGGGCTCATTGTGGTGCTGATGATGATCATCCGGCAGATCGACGCTCTGTTCCAGGCGGTCAAGTCTATTTTTTCTTTATAGCTATGGAACTGTTTGGCATTGGGATTCTGGCGTTGTGCGCTGTGTTGTTCGCGGCGCTGATTCAAAAAAGCAATAAAGAATACGCCCTCTTAGTAAGTTTGGGGGCATCGGTAGTGCTTTTACTGCTGATTTTAGATCGTGCCGGACCGTTATTCAGCCAAATTGAGGATATGGCCAGCAGCGGCCCCTTGGAAGGAGAAGCGGTAACGTTGATGCTCCGGGCAGTTGGTATCACTGTAGTGGGTCAGATCGTATCCCGGTTGTGCAAAGACGCGGGGGAGTCAGCGCTGTCTTATACGGTTGATCTGGCAGCCCGCGCTGCGGTGTTGGCGGCGGCTTTACCGGCGGTAGGAAAGATTCTGGAATATCTGGGCGAGATCGCCGCAATATGAGGAAGTGAAATAGTGGGAGCGAAGAAAGGCTTTGTGGTGATGTGCCTGGTGTTGGCAGCGCTGTTTTGGATCGTTCCTTGCCGGGCATCTGCGGAAGAACTTTCCGATATTTATGAGAAGAGCGGCGCTGGGGAATTGTATGATTCTCTCGACAACGAAACCCAGGACTTGCTTTCCAAAGCGGGTGTAGAAAATGGCACTTGGAAGGAAGAAGACGGCGGTGAATTATTTGGGATGTTTTCTGACCTTCTGCGGGAAAAGCTGGCTGCTCCCCTAAAGGGATTGGCAGCTCTTCTAGGAGTAGTGATTTTATGCCGGTTGGCAGGGAATTTTGAGGAAGGCGGAGATGTCTCACTGTTGGCGGGCACTCTGGCCTGCGCTGGAATTCTCACAGTTCCGCTGTTGGAATTGATTCGTGGGACGGAAGAAGTGGTGGGAAGCGCGTGTGTGTTTCTAGGTGCGAGCGTGCCGGTGTATTCCGCGCTGCTGCTGGCTTCCGGCAGTACAGCGGTAAGTGGGTCGTATAGTTTTTGGACGTTAGCTGCCGGCAATTTGATCCCCGCTGTATCCGCAGCATTGTTGATGCCGTTGCTTCATATTTTTCTCATGCTTTCTCTGGCATCTCCGCTTTGTGGAAAGAAATTTGACAAATTGCTTTCCAGTCTGTATGGGTTTGCAAAATGGGTGCTGGTGTTCGCTGTTACGCTCTTTTCGGGAATTCTTTCCGTGCAGACGATGCTAAATTCCCAGATGGATGCTGCTGCCGGGAAAACAGTGAAGCTGATTGCGTCGTCAGCAATCCCCATCGTGGGGGGCGCGTTTGGGGATGCGGTGTCTGCCATTCAAAGCAGCCTGCATATCGTGAAATCTGGGGTGGGCGCTTTTGGGATTTTAGCGGCTATCTGTATTTTCGCACCAACCATGATCCAAGCGGCGCTGTGGATGGGCGTTTGTCTTTTGGGCCAGGTTTCCGCAGATTTGTTCGATACGCCACGTTTGGGTTCTTTGTTTGGGGCATGTGTTTCCGTGGCGAAAATGATTTTGGCAGTGCTGGTCAGCGTATGCGCTGTGGTGATCGTATGCGCTGCATTGGTGCTCTTTGTGAAAGGAACATTATGAATACAGTCGTGGAAAGTGTCCTAACGGTGTGTGTGGTATTGATCTCCACAGAACTGCTGCGAAAGTTTTGCCCAGAAAACCAAATGGTCAGCTTTGTAGGGGGATTGATAGCTTTAAGCCTGCTGCTTTCCGCAGTAGGCGCCCTTCTTTCCTTGGACGTGGATGTATCGCTTTCGGGAACAAAAGTACAAACCCAACAAGAGGAACTTACTTCTTACGTTGAAGAGCAATACGACCAAGCTGTCCAGCAGGACGCGCAGGAGTATGTGGAGGGCTTGCTGGCATCTGTGGGAATAGAAGCAAAAGAAATCCACATTTTTACAGATAGAAATGAGGATGGCAGCATAGTATTAACTGAGGTGACGGCGGTATTTGCTTATCCCAGCGAAGAAGAGCGGGCAAAAGTTCTGCTCCAAAATGTTTTGGGAGAAGATGTCCGAGTCACCGTGGAGACAGGAGGCTAAAGCCCCAGAAAGGAGAAACGATGAAACTGGGCCAATGGAAGCGGTGGGTTCTGGACCGGTTCCAAAAGGAGAAACCGTTAAAACTGGTGGTGCTGTTGGGTATTTGCGGCATTGCTTTGATTGGACTTTCCTCTTTCTGGGAGCCAGGCGGCAGTGAACCGGCAACAGAGGTCTCTGGTGAGGAAACAGAAGGCTACAGGCAGCGGCTAGAAGGGGATCTTGCACGGATCGTGACAGCCATTACCGGGGAAGATCATCCTACCGTGGTGGTCACTTTGGGAGATAATGGTAGGAACCTCTACGCTTCCGACGAACGTCAAAGCTCCCAGCAAGAAAAGGAATCTACTTCGCAGGAACGGGAGACATCCCATGTCTTGATGGAAGATGCCGACGGCAACCAATATGCCCTTACAGTGACTCAGAAACAGCCTGAAGTCCAGGGGGTGGTGGTAGTCAGCCGGTTTGCGGGAAATCCGGTCATTCAGGAGAAACTTCTGATGGCGGTGTGTACCGCTTTAGATATTTCTTCGGCTAAGGTGTGCGTTACCGGAAGCGGATAGCCCGGAAGCAGAGATCAAAAAACAATTTGTTGGAGGGATCAATTATGAAATTTGGAAAAAAGCAGCTTGTACTGGCATCGCTGGTTTTGGCGTTGGGAGCGGCTGTATATTTAAACTGGCAGTTTGCTGGTACCAACCGGCTTCCGGTAGGGGATTCATCTTCGGAAAGCAGCCAGCTGGGAGCAGCCCAATTGGTGAATAATACTTATGTGGAGACCGTGAACGACGACTTGGAAGCAAATGGCGACGCTGAATCAGCATCGGGGGACGCCCTTTCCCAAGCCAGAATCGACCGGCAGAATTCTCGTGACGAAGCGTTGGAACTTTTGGATGGAGTCATGGAGAGTGTGGAATCGGACAGTGCTGCCAAACAGCAGGCAGTGGAGGAAGCCTCGGCCATCGCCCAGAACATTCTGGATGAATCCAATGTGGAAAGTCTTTTGGAAGCCAAAGGCTATAAGGACTGCGTAGCCTATATCACGGGGGAAGAATGCAGCGTGGTAGTAGCTGGAACCGTTGAGGAAGCGGATACCCTGATTGTACAAGAGATCGTGATGGACCAAACGGGATTGACTGCGGACAAAATCAAAATCATCGGTACAAACTAGTTGGTTTTACAGCTGGATTGTGGTATAATAGCGACAAGCTTAAAATGCGGGCCATACAGAGAGTTTTTTCTTTGCCTTGGCGGCGAAGCCGCCTGCGTGACGTGCTTGCCGCAGATGGGATACCTGCCATTCTGGTGAATTTGCGGTTCGGGCGATATGGCCATCGCATGTCCATCGCATCAGGTGGTTTCCCGGTGAAGTTTGAAAACGCAATCTTTTCGGAATGGTTTCTTTTCGAAGGCTCACCGTGGAAGCGGTGGGCCTTTTTTATAATTTGGAGGTTGAAACTCTATGACAAGACGGGAAGCTAGGGAACAGGCGTTCATTTTAGTGTTTGAGCAAGAGGTGCGCGAGGAATCTATCGATCATATCCTGCACGACGCGGTAGAAGCCCGCGATCTTGTGCCCAGCCCATTCGCAGAGCAGGAAGCTTTGGGCGTGGAGGAGCACCGCGAGGAGATCGACGGCACGATCGAAAAGCATATCCGGGGTTGGAGCATCTGGCGGCTGTCGAAAGTAGCCCTAGCTCTTTTGCGGCTTGCGGTTTATGAAATGCTGTGGGAAAAATCTATTCCCTACAGCGTGTCTATCAACGAAGCGGTGGAATTGGCCAAAGCATATGGTGGGAAAGATGACGCTACCTATGTCAATGGAGTGCTGGCATCGGTAGCCAAAAGCCTGCCCAAAGAAGAAAGGCGGGACAAGCCCCATGAGTGAACGCTTTTTGGGGATCGATACAAGCAATTACACAACTTCGGCCGCTCTGGTAGAACCGGGGATGGTGTTGGAGAACCGCAAAAAGCTTTTGCCGGTTAAGCCGGGAGAAAAGGGCTTGCGCCAAAGCGATGCGGTGTTCCATCATGTGCGCCAGCTGCCTGAGGTTTTGTCCCCCGTTTTGGAAGTTCTCACAGAGCCGCCCAAGGCCATCGGTGTTTCATTGTATCCCACTACGGAGAAAGATTCTTATATGCCTTGCTTTTTGGTAGGGAAGAATATTGCCCAGTTATTGGGGAAGGCGTGGAACATTCCGGTAGAAGGTTTTTCTCACCAGCAGGGACATATTGCCGCGGCGCTGTATTCTGCCGGAAAATTGGATTTGCTGGAGAATCCTTTTTTAGCCTTTCATGTATCTGGGGGAACAACGGAGGCGCTTTTTGTCAAGCCCGATATGGATGGTATGCCGCAGGTCACGCCGGCTGCACGTTCGCTTGATTTAAAAGCGGGACAAGCGGTCGACCGTGTAGGAGTGATGCTGGGGTTATCATTCCCTTGCGGGCCGGAACTGGAAAAGCTTGCCCTTCGTTGGGAAGGGAAACTTTCGTACCGCCCTGTGTTAAAAGGGAGCGATTGTTCCCTCTCAGGCATTGAAAATCAATGTAGGGCGTTGTTTGACCGCGGTGAACCGCCTGAGAAAATCGCTCGTTTTTGTTTGGAGGCCATTGCTTCTGTACTGGACAAAATGTGTGGCCGGCTGCTGGATGAACTTGGTAGTCTGCCGGTGGTGTTTTCCGGTGGAGTGTGTTCCAATTCTTTGCTTCGTAAACGATTGGGTGAAAAGTATGGGGGATATTTTGCCGCCCCCCAGTTTTCATCGGATAATGCTGCGGGAACAGCGATTTTGGCATGGAAAAAGAGGTGTGGGGGATGAAAGGCGCGGCGCTTACCGTATCTCAGGTCAACTTTTTCATTAAATCCCTCATCGAAGGAGATGGCAGGCTCCAAAGCGTGTTGATTTCCGGTGAGATTTCAAATTTCACAGATCATTACCGTTCAGGCCACCTGTACTTTTCTTTAAAAGATGAGAAATCCGTGCTGAAAGCGGTGATGTTCTCTTCTTCGGCGCGGAGGTTGAAATTTCATCCAAAAGATGGCATGAAGGTGCTTGTTCGGGGAAGAATCTCTGTATACGAGCCTTCGGGACAGTATCAGCTATATGCCGAGGACATGCAGCCGGAAGGTGTAGGCGCCTTAAGTTTGGCTTTTGAACAGCTGAAAGAACGTTTGGCGGAAGAAGGCCTTTTTGAGAAAGAGCACAAATTAGATATCCCGCCGTATCCCCAACAGATTGGTGTGATTACTTCGCCTACTGGCGCGGCGGTACGGGACATTTTGCAAATCACCGCCAGAAGATGGCCGCTAGCGAAAATTATTTTAGCGCCTGTGTTGGTTCAAGGGGAACAAGCCCCGGCGCAGATCGTTTCAGCCCTTCGGGAAATGGACCGGCGTAAAGCGTGTGATGTAATTATCTTAGGCCGGGGCGGTGGTTCTTTAGAGGACTTATGGGCCTTTAATGACGAAGCTGTAGCCCGCGCAGTTTATGATTGCTCTATTCCGGTGGTATCCGCTGTAGGCCATGAGACAGATTTCACAATTTGCGACTTTGTGGCGGACCTTCGCGCGCCGACCCCAAGCGCCGCTGCGGAATTGTGTACGCCGGATTGGCGGGAAGAAATGGCGCAAGTTCTGATGTATCATCGGTATTTCCATCAGGAAGGGGCGGACTTAGTAGAATATCTGCGTCAAAGTGTAGATCTGCTGGTGCAGGATTCTCCTTTAGGACATCCGGGTGAACTGCTTCAAAAGCAGCGTGAAAAGTTAGAAACCTCTATTTCGCGGCTAGAGCAAGGCTTTGAGCGGCGTTTGGAAGGCGAGCAAAAGCGTTTGGCTGTCTTTACCGGCAAGTTAGACGCGTTGAGCCCGTTGAAAGTGCTCTCCAGGGGATATGCAGTAGTTACGGCAAAGGATGGGTCTGTGTTGCATAGCCCGGAGGATGTCCTACCAGGGGAGCAGGTCACGATCCGCTTGGCGAAAGGGGAAGTGTCCGCTGAGATTTTGGGAAAGGGGGAATGACCAATGGCGGCTAAAAAGTTAAAATTTGAAGAAGCCATGCAGAGATTGCAAGAGATAGTGCGAAAATTAGAGAGCGGCGAAGAAACCTTGGAAAGTTCCATGAAGCTGTTTGAAGAAGGCGCCAAGCTTTCCGCCCAATGTTATGAAATGCTGGAAAAGGCTGAACAGCAGGTAGCCCAGCTGCCTAAGATCGCGGAGAGCCAGGAGGATGACCATGACGGAGATGTTTGAGCAATACCTTGTCCAAATTGAAGAATCGTTGGAGAAATCATGCCCTCGGCCCAATTCTGGCTCTCTTACAACGCCGGTAGAGGAATCTATGAGATACAGCCTGCTTTTGGGTGGCAAACGAATCCGGCCGGTAATGGTATTGGCTTTTTGCCAGCTTTGCGGGGGCGATCCGCAGCGCGCCCTTCCTTTTGCCTGTGCTGTGGAGATGGTCCACACGTATTCCCTTATCCACGATGATCTTCCCTGTATGGATGATGACGATCTTCGCCGTGGAAAGCCTACAAACCACAAAGTATATGGCGAGGCCATGGCTTTGCTTGCCGGAGACGGTCTTTTGACAAAGGCGTTTGAAACTGCATTGGCGTTCGAGGGCCCAAGCGCTGACTCTGTGCGTGGAGCAAAAGTGTTGGCGCAGTGCGCAGGAGCGTCTGGCATGGTGGGCGGCCAATGTATCGATCTGGATTCCGAAGGGAAAGAGGTGGATTTGCCCCTTCTGCGAGAAATGGATGAGGGCAAGACGGTTGCCCTGATTTCAGCAGCTTGCCAAATGGGATGTATTGCCGCCGGAGCTGGGGAAGAGGTCTTGGAGAAAGCGCGCCATTATGCGGAGGGCGTGGGGATGGCCTTCCAAATTCGGGATGATATTCTGGATGTTTTAGGAGACGCCCAGACATTGGGAAAAAACGTAGGAATGGACTCTGTTCGGGACAAGCGCAATTATGTTTCCCTGTTGGGTGTGGAAGAATCCCAAAAATTGGTAGATGACTTTACAGCTCAAGCGGAGAACGCTTTGAATGATTTTAGCGGGGACACATCCTTTTTAAGAGACTTGGCCCGTTCCCTTGCAACACGGGAGAAATGAGACGGTCGGTTGCATATTCGGTGCCCCCGGATTGGGAAGGCCGTAGGGTCAAAGAGTTTATCCGGCAATATTTGAGACTTTCCTCTCGCGTGTTGGTCAAACAAAAGCAGGCTGAGGGCGGTATGCTGAAAAACGGCTTGCCTTGCCGCAGTGTGGATTCCCTTTCTGCTGGGGATATTTTGGAGTTGTGTTTTCCGGAAGAGATAGTGGCCTATGAACCCTCTGAAGGCCCTCTGCCTATTTTATATGAAGATGAGGATTACCTCATTGTAGACAAGCCTGCCCATATGCCGGTGCATCCTTCTCCGGGTCACGACAGGGACAGCTTATTAAACCGGGTATCGTATTATTATCGAAATACAGGCCAGTCTCCGGCTTTTCGTCCTCTATACCGTTTAGACCGAGACACCAGTGGCTTGATCGCCATTGGAAAACATCGGGTGGCAGCTTCTTCTGTACAGATAGAGAAAGTGTATTACGCTGTTTGCCAGGGAACTCTTTTTGGCTCAGGAACCGTAGACATGCCCATTGGCCTTGAACCGGGAAGCAAGATACGCCGCCAGTGTGCGAAAGAGGGACAACGAGCGGTAACTCATTGGAAAGCATTGGCTTCTAATGAAGGGTATACTTTGGTGGGATTCCGTTTGGAAACGGGCCGTACCCATCAAATACGAGTCCATATGGCATATCTGGGCCATCCTTTGGCGGGCGATGACTTATATGGTGGCTCTGTGAAAAAAATAGACCGGCAAGCGCTTCATTGCGGCCGGTTGTCAGTCATGTGTAAGCCTCTGCGAACGCACATGGCTTCTGCCTGCCCGTTTCCACAGGATATATTGCATGCTTTTCCGTGGGCGGAACCTGTTTTACCTAAACAAGAAATTGAATTACTGTAAAGGAGTGGAACTGTATGCCCGCTTGTTTGACGCATTACTATTTTGCGCAGAGCGTCCGAGAAGATTTGCCTGATAAGGCTTCGTTGGACTCTTGTGCTTATGCATGGGGTGCTCAAGGTCCGGATTTCTTTTTCTGCCACCGTTTTCTGCCTTTTTGGAAAGGGGAATCTATCAAAGAATACGGTAACCGGCTTCATGAGGAGAAACCATCCAAAATGTTGGGCGCTATGCGGGATTTTCTCAAGACCCATCCGGACTCTGTGTATCGGTCGTATGTGTGGGGGTTCGTGTGCCACTATTCTTTAGACTGTACCGCTCACCCTTACATTAATTGGCTTTCTAAAGAATTAACTTCCCAACGTCCTTGGGAGACGCCTTCTACAATGCATGGCGAGATCGAAGCATCTTTAGACACGATTATTCTTCGCAGTGAGACAGGGAAATTACCATCTGAGATGCCGCTAAAATATACTTTTCCTAAAAATGAGGCTGTTGAAAGGCGAATCGCCCATCTATATCGGCAAGTGCTGTTTGCGTTGTATGGGGAAGATGTAAAAGAAGATATTTTGGTTCAGGCAATGGATGACGCCCATCACGTATTTTCTCTTCTGACAGACCGAACCGGGTTAAAAAAGCGGTTGTTCCATCGTCTGGAAAAGAATAAACCAAGCGCTATTTCCAGCCATATCGTGCCATTGACTGAAGAGGATTCCATAGATTATGCCAATACGCAGAATCTTCCGTGGGGAGCAGAGGGCTCTAGCCAGAGTTTCTTTGAACTCTATGGAGAAGCGCAGGGAGTAGCAGGAAAAATCCTTGCGGGGTTTATGGATGGAGATTTATCTGCCCTTACGAAAGAACGGCCTTTTGGTTGAATGTGTGAAACATAAAGAAAAAAGGACCATTCCTTTTGAGGAATGGTCCCTTATTTCTTAGCCGTGGATGTCCGTTCAGCGAAACGAGCTTAGACAGCGCGAGTCACTTTGCCGGAACGCAAGCAACGGGTGCAGGCGTACACGCGCTTGGGAGTGCCGTTGACGACAGCCTTAACACGCTTGATGTTGGGCTTCCAAGTCCGGTTGGAACGACGATGGGAGTGGGAAACCTTGATGCCAAAGGACACGTCCTTGCCGCAGAAATCACATTTTGCCATATCTGCACCTCCTTAAAAACGGGATAATTCCAAATTTACAACGATAGAAATTATAGCAGATTCAAATGGGAAATGCAAGTTTTTTTTTAAAAGAATTGTGTTTTTTCTGGAAATAGGGTATAATCCACTATATCAAAGGAGGTATTCCATGTTTTTTAACGTGCTTCGCAGCTTGATGGCAGGCCAACAGGTAGATGTTTGGGCTGTTGCTGCCCAAGTGCTTTCTATTGTGTTTGTCATTATATGTATTTTGCCGCTTCATGAATTCGCTCATGGCTGGGTGGCCAATAAGCTGGGAGATCCCACCGCAAAATTGGAGGGGCGATTGACCTTTAACCCTCTTGCCAGTGTGGACCCTCTGGGCGCCCTAGCTCTGATTTTGTTTGGCTTTGGCTGGGCGAAACCTGTTCCGGTAGACAGCCGTTATTTTAAAAAGCCACGGCGTGATATGGCTATTACAGCGTTGGCAGGTCCTATAGCGAATTTGCTGGCGGCGCTGGTAGGCGCTTTTCTGGTAGCGCTGATGGAAGCGTTCGCGCCTTATAACGGATTTACTCAGTTTGTGGTTACGGCACTCTATTATTATGTGGTGGTCAATATCTCTTTGGCGGTATTTAATTTGCTGCCTGTTCCGCCGCTGGATGGTTCTCGGATTGTGGGGGCGTTTCTCAGCAGCCGAACTCTTTACACCTATTATCGTTATCAGAATATTTTTTCGATGATCATGTTCTTTTTGCTTCTCTCAGGCGCTCTGTCCGGACCGCTGGTTACAGCCCAGAGTTTCTTCGCGAAAATTATTTTTTCTCTCGCGGAAGCTCCGTTTCGGTTATTTGGGGCATTATAAGAAATGGAGAAGCTGGAATATCATCTGGAAGTGTTCAGCGGTCCTTTAGACTTGCTGCTTACGCTTATTGCCAAAAACAAGCTGGATATTTATGATATTCCCATCGCAGAACTTTTAGACCAATATATGGAGCAAATCGCTGTGATGCGGGAAGAGAATATGGATGTGGCCAGCGAGTTTTTGGAAATGGCGGCCCGGTTGGTACAGATTAAAGCAGCGTCGCTGCTGCCCCGCCACGAAGAAGAGGAAGACCCCCGGGCGGAACTGACTGGGCAGCTGCTGGAATACGAGCAATGCAAAAAAGCCGCTCTCCGGTTGGCGAAACAGTGTTCGTTTGATATGATTACCCGTCAGCCGGAACCATTGCCCGTGGACTACACCTATAAACGCATCCACGATCCCTTAGAGATTGCCCAGGCTTTGATATCGGCTTGGGGTAAAGGAAGAAGCTTGCTGCCGCCCAGGCCGGAAAATTTTTCCGCTATTGTTTCGCGCAAGATCGTTTCTGTCGCTTCCCAAGCCATTGTGATTTTGCGGCAGCTGTGGAAGAAAAAAAAGATGTCTTACCGGGCGCTCTTTGCTGGGAAAACGGACCGTTCACAGCGAGTGGCTGCATTTTTGGCCATATTGGAGTTAGTGAAAAACCATCGCCTCCGGGTGGAGGGCGACGGCGAGGATAGCGAAGTGAGATTAATAGACTGGGGGAAAAAGCGCTGAATCAAGAAGAACTTATGGGGAAGACAGAAGCTATTCTGTTTGCCGGCGGTGAACCGGTTTCTTTGGAACGTATCGCTCAAGTTTTGGGGGTGCGTACTCCAGTCATTGAGCAGGCGGTGTCTGCGCTTCAAGAAAAATACAATACACCTGACAGTGGAGTACATTTACTGCGGTTGGGGGAGAGCGCTCAATTCTGTACGAATCCCGCGTTTATGGAGCCAGTGCGTGAGGTGTTGGACTTAAAACGCAATACGCCTTTGTCTCAGGCAGCAATGGAAGTGTTGGCGGTAATCGCGTATAATCAGCCGGTGACAAAGGCGTTTGTGGAGCAAGTGCGCGGTGTGGATTGTTCAGGCGTTATCAGCAGCTTGATGCAAAAAGATCTTTTGGAAGAACGAGGCCGTTTGGAACTTCCTGGACGGCCGTTGCTTTATGGCACAACAGAGACGTTTTTGCGCTGCTTCCAGCTTTCTTCTATTGAAGAGCTTCCTCCACCGCCTCAGCGTGACGAAGAGTCCTCAGCAGAGGAAGGACAGCTCAGCTTTTAGAAAGGCGTGAGAGAATGATTCCGCTTTTGATAGTAGCGGCGGTTTTACTGCTGTTGATGCTGCTTTTATTGGCTCCTCTCAAATTGGACGTGACTTTCCAGGAGAGGTTCTCTGTTCAAGTAAGGTTTCTATTTTTCCGTTTTCCTTTAACGCAAAATGAAGAACCGGAACAGGAAGAACAGCCGGCTGGAAAGGCTCCCAAAGATCCGAAGGATTCTTCCGACCCGGGACTGGCCGTGAAATTGAAAGGTCTTTTGCATCGGGAAGGTTTGAGGGGCTTTTTACAGTCTTTGCGGGAAGTAGCGCAATCGGTGGAATCGGCTTCCAAAAAGATTTTAAAAAAAGTGCGGTTGCATAAATTTGATCTGTATATTTGTCTGGCAGGCAAAAACGATGCCGCAGAAGCGGCGATTTTGTATGGACAGGTCTGCGGAGCGGTTTATACCGCAAGTGGAATTTTGTTTGGAGTATTTCCTTGCCGTAAAAAGTCGGTTACAGTAGATTTAGACTATCAAAACGAAGAACACCGGATAGAATTTTCTGGAACAGCTTCTATCCGAATGTTGTATTTATTAGTAGAAGGGCTTATACTACTTTATAGAGTGCTTCCGTTTTTTAAAAAGCTACAAACCATAAAAGATCAAAAAGAAAGGATTTCGCAGGCGCGAAAGCAGGATGAAACGAAATGAGTGACAATCAAGTAAACAATTTGCTGGGTGTTACCATGGATAAGATCAAGCAAATGGTGGACGTAAACACGGTCATTGGCAACCCGGTTACTACCCCTGACGGCACTACGGTAATCCCTGTTTCCAGAGTCAGCTATGGTTTTGCGTCTGGCGGCTCGGACCTGCCTTCCAAGGTTCAGCCTTCCTCAGGGCTTTTTGCCGGTGGCAGCGGGGCGGGGATCACAATCAGCCCTATTGCTTTTCTTACGATTCACGAAGGGAATGTGCGGGTGCTTCAAATCGAGCCTTACCTCAGCTCTGTAGATCGAGCTTTGGAAAAAGTGCCCGATGTAGTGGATAAGATCACCTCTCTGTTCCAAAAAGATGAATCTTCTGACAAGGGGAATGCCTTGCCAAATTCTCCTGCTGAGCCGGTGGAGAATTCTCCTGAAACCCTTTAACGCATAGCGTTTCGCCCGCCCGCATAGGTTTTTGCGAGGCGGGTGATTTGTGTTGAAGCAGTTTTTTAAAAGATGTGTGACAGTGGGGATCACGCTGTTAGTTTTCACAAGCGTGTTTTTTTCTCAAAGCGTGCAAGGCGAGGAAATGGAGACATCAGCTCAAAGCGCTGTGCTGATGGTGGCAGATACAGGTGCGCTGCTTTATGAGAAAGAAGCCCATGTCCAGAGACCCATGGCCAGCACAACTAAAATCATGACAGCTTTGCTGACTTTGGAAGAAGCAGAGCGTTTAGGCGACCCAATTGTGGAGATCACGAAAGAGATGGTGGCTGTAGAGGGCTCTTCTATGGGCCTGATGCCTGGAGACCAGCTTTCCCTTTCCGGTTTGGCGGCAGGCATGCTGCTGGCTTCTGGAAATGACGCGGCGAATGCGGCGGCGATCTATTTAGATGGTTCTTTAGAGTCTTTTGTCGATAAGATGAATCAAAGGACTCAAGAGATCGGTATGGAAAACACGCATTTTGTAACGCCGTCTGGATTGGATGGAGAAAGCGAAGATGGATTGGGCCATTATTCCACGGCTTACGATATGGCGCTGCTGGCTCGTGAAGCACTAAAAAATCAACGCTTTCGGGAATTGTGTTCCAGTTCTGAATATGCAGTAGAATTTTCAGAATCTGTAAAGCGTGTGTCCTATACAAACCACAACAAACTGCTGACCCAATATTCTGGTTGTGTAGGGGTGAAAACAGGGTTCACGAAGCAGGCAGGACGGTGCCTTGTTTCTGCCGCTGAAAAAGAGGGGATGTTGTTGATCGCGGTTACATTAAACGCCCCGGACGATTGGAACGATCATACCCTTTTGCTTGATTATGGTTTTTCCCAAGTGGAGGCGTTTCATTTGGCTGCCGGGGACGTGAACGGTGTTGTCCCTGTTGTTGGTTCGGAAAAAGAAAGCGTCGGGTTTACAGGGGGCGATGGGCCTGCGATTGCATTGCGTAGGGACGACGTAAAACGGATTGTCCGTAAAGTGTGCATACCGGCTTTTCTGTATGCGCCTGTGGATTTGGAAGATAAAATCGGGGAAGTACGGTGGTATTTGGACGGCGAATTGCTGGGCAGTGTTCTGATTACCACAAGCGAAAGCATTCCCGCACAAAGCAAAGAGCCTGGTTTTTGGGCTCGACTGTTTGACAAGGATCGATAAAACCGAAGGAGTGAGAAATTTGCCTGAAAAAAGTAGGATTCAAAAAATTTTGGCAGCCAGTGGTGTGGCATCCAGACGGAAGGCGGAAGAGCTGATCGCGGCGGGACGCGTTACGGTGAATGGCAGAACTGCCCATTTGGGCGACAGTGCTTTACCTGGAAAGGACGTTATCGCCCTGGATGGAGAACCTATTGCAAACGCGGAGAAAAAACTTTACTTAGTCCTGCATAAACCACGAGGGTTTGTCACAACCCTCCATGATGAGCGCGGTAGAAAATGCGTGGCTCAGTTAATGGAAGGTATTGGGGAGCGTGTTTACCCAGTGGGGCGTCTGGACAAAGACTCAGAAGGATTGCTTTTGCTGACGAATGACGGCGAGTTTGCCAATCAAGTGGCACATCCGAAAAAGCACATTGCGAAAACGTACCGTGTAACGGTGCGTCCTGCGGTGACAGAAGACCAGCTGAACCAGATCAGCACTGGCATTGTGATCGATGGCCGCCGTACAGCTCCAGCTAAGGTGAAGGTGCTTCAACAAGAATTGGGACGTGTCGTGTTGGAAATCATCCTTTATGAAGGACGAAACCGCGAAATTCGAAAAATGTGCGAAGCTTTGGGGTTGGAGGTAGCCCGGCTGAAGCGTGTTGCAGTAGGGCCTGTGCGCTTGGGAATGCTGCCTCAAGGAAAATATCGGGAACTTACTAAAGAAGAAATGCGGGCACTGTCTGCGGAGATCAAGAAAGGAGCGTCAAATAATGATTCAAGTGAAAGCGATGGAAGATCGGGAAGAGGAAAAAAAGCTGCTGGACGCCGCCGGCGTTGATGGTCGCGTGTTATTGATGCAGGACGGCGGGAAGCCAGTGGGTACGGTAATCGTGGATTTGAAAGACACGATCCTGCATATTGTACGTTTTTCTGTAAATGGATATGACTTTACAGAAAAACCTGGGAGCGAAGAAACTTTTGTTTTGGATACATTAATGCGTTCTGCCGCTTCTTACGGGGAGGATCATGGAGCGGACAGCATCGTTACAGATTTTCCAGACTTTTTTGATTTCTTCCGTCTGCGTGGTTTTGATGTGGATGAAACCCACGCGTTTACGCCCATGAGTACCATTGTGCGCTATGAGATAGGCGGGATGTGAGCATTTGAAAACGCAGAAATCCTGATAGATTCTTAAGATTCTGTGAAATCGGGCAAAATTGGTTGCATTGACCGGTGTGGAATGGTAAAATAATTTGATAGTGAATCTACAGCCATTTTACGGATTTTGAAAGAACAGGAGGATGGAAAATGCTCCGCAGCATGACAGGCTATGGCCGAGGCGAGGCTACGATTGACGGCCGCCGCATTGCCTTTGAGATAAAATCGGTCAATCACAAATTCTTTGAGTTTAATTCCCGCATCACTCGCGGATATTTATTTTTAGAGGACAAGCTGAAAGCGTATGTCCAAAATAAAATTTCCCGGGGAAAGGTTGACGTGTTTCTGCAAATCGAAACCTTGGAAGAAGCGGACGTAAAAGTCTTGGTAAACCATTCCTTGGCGTCAGCATATGTAGACGCTCTGCGGGAACTGAAACAACGATATGAGCTTCCAGATGAAGTGAGCTTGACGTTGCTTTCCAGGTATTCCGATGTGTTTTCCGTTCATAAGGCTCCGGAAGATGAAGATGCCGTTTGGAACGCGGTGCGGCAGGTGGCGGATATGGCCATTGCATCGTTTTTGAAAATGCGTGAAGCTGAGGGCGCACGGCTCAAAGCGGACATTCTGGAAAAAGCGGAAGAGATATTGTCCTTGGTGGACCAGATAGAGCAGGTGACGCCTGAAACCGTGGAAAACTACCGGGAACGCTTGCGGGCGAAGATCGAAGAATTGTTGGGTGACAATCATTTCGACGAACAGCGGGTATTGACAGAAGTAGCTATTTTTGCGGATAAGGTAGCGGTAGATGAGGAAACGGTTCGGTTGCGCAGCCATTTTCAACAGTTAAAAACACTGGTGGATTCTCAAGGGCCTGTGGGGCGCAAGATCGATTTCTTAGTGCAGGAAATGAATCGTGAAGCAAATACCATTGGTTCGAAATCCGTCAATTCCAAAATCGCTTATTTGGTTGTGGATATCAAAGCCCTGATCGAAAAAATCCGCGAGCAAGTGCAGAATGTTGAATGATTCTGGAAAGGAGCGAATTCTGTGAAATTGGTAAATATCGGTTTTGGAAATCTTGTCTCCGCAGATAAAGTTGTGGCAGTGGTCAGTCCGGAATCCGCTCCCATTAAACGGATGGTTCAGGAAGCCAAAGAAAAAGGTATCTTGATCGATGCCACTTTTGGCCGCCGAACCAAAGCTGTCATTATCATGGACAGTGATAACGTGGTGCTTTCGGCTATTTTGCCTGAAACCGTAGCTGGGCGCTTTAATGGGAAAGAAGAGTCCAGCGCAGAAGAGGAGGAACGACATGAATAAGGGTTTGCTGTTGGTGATCTCAGCGCCTTCGGGAGGCGGCAAGGGAACGATATTGAAAGAGCTTTTTGCTCAGGATGATAACCTGAGACTTTCTGTTTCCGCTACTACCCGCGGCCCACGACCTGGCGAGGAGCATGGCAAGCAGTATTATTTTTTGAGCCGTCAGGAATTTGAGACGTTGATTCAGGAAGAAAAGATGTTGGAGCATGCGGAGTATGTAGGCAACTACTATGGCACTCCCAGGGAGGCGGTAGAGACTTGGATGGGCCAAGGCCATGATGTGGTTTTGGAGATCGAAGTGAAGGGCGGCGCGCAGGTTAAAAAGCTGATGCCGGAATGTGTCTCTATCTTTATTCTTCCGCCTTCTATGAAGGTGTTGGAGGAACGGCTCCGAGGCCGTGGCACAGAGGACGAGGAGACAGTTCAAAAAAGGCTCGCCACTGCTCGGGAAGAAATTCCTCACGCAAAGGATTATGACTATATCGTATATAACGACCGCTTGGAAGACGCGGTAAGCGATCTGCAGGCGATTATCACAGCGGAAAAATTAAAGTTTTCCCGCAATGAAAATTCTATTGAAAGGGTGCTGGAAAATGCTGAAACCATCTGAAAACATCATCACCGTGCCTCATAAGAGCACATATTCTCTGGTGATCGCTGTGGCCAAACGTGCCCGGCAAATCGCCCAAAAAGCCGAAGACGAAGGTAGAATCCTGGTAGAGAAACCTGTAGATTTGGCTGTACAGGATTTCGTGCAAGGTAAATATTTGATTATCGAACCGGATACGGAACCTGTCGCGGATGAGAATGAGTGATGAGCTGTTTGCAAAAGTGGCCGTGGAAAACACGATTTACCACTTTGACAAGCTTTTCACATACCGTGTGCCTCAGCAGCTGCGGGAACAGGTACTTCCGGGCGTGCGAGTCGGCGTGCCTTTCGGCGCTGGTAACCGCCGTCGGGTAGGAATAGTTTTTTTCCTTTCGGGAGAGGGCGGAGAACGGGTCAAAGACGTTGATAGTGTTCTTGACCGGGAAGCTGCCCTTTCCCCAGATATGTTGGAATTGGCCCGTTGGATGAAGGAGCGGTACTACTGCACACTGTTCGAAGCGGCAAAACTGATGATTCCTACAGGATATCATTTAAAGTTGTGTGATCATTATGTTTTGAGCGGCGATTTTAAAGATTTCGACAGAGAGAATTACACAGATGCTCAATGGCGTGGGATTCTTTTGTTGAGAGGAGCAGGTAAGTCGCTCTCAGCTGAAAAGATAGCCCAAGAAACCGGTTTGGAAGAATGCAGCCAGGAGTTTCAGCAGTTGTTGGAACGGGGCGTTTTGTGCAAGGTAAACACTGCCATGAGCCGTGTGAAGGATGCCACTTCCAAAATGGTTCGTCCAATTCTGGGGTATTCTGGAAAACTGACGCCGCGGCAAAAAGACGTATATCAGACTTTGTTGGATGCGGGAGAAGCTTCTGAAAGGGAACTCTGCTATTTTACCGGAGCTTCTTCTTCGGTAGTACGAGCTTTGGTGGATAAAGGAGCGGCGGAAGCCTTTGAATACGAGGTGTACCGCCGCCCGGATTTTTTTCAGGATGAGGAAGACATAAGCCAAGAGCTCATGCTTTCTCTGGCCCAGCAGCAAGTTTTGGAAGCCCTTACAGAGGAATATGAAAATCTGGAGGGACGCCGCACAGCGCTGCTTTATGGTGTTACAGGAAGTGGAAAAACTTCTGTGTTTTTGAAACTTATTCAACATGTCCGCGACCAAGGCAAGGGCGTTATTGTGATGGTGCCGGAAATTTCGCTAACGGCCCAAACTATCCGGCAGTTCCGCCATTGGTTTGGAGATGGCATCGCATTGTTTCACAGCGGGCTTTCCTTGGGAGAGCGTTTGGACGAATGGAAACGTGTGCGCCGGGGTGAAGCGTCCATTGTGGTGGGGACTCGTTCCGCGGTATTTGCCCCTGTGCATGACCTGGGCCTTATCGTCATAGATGAGGAGCAGGAGCATACGTATAAATCTGAATCCAGTCCCCGCTATGATGCCAGGGAAGTGGCACGGTACCGTTGCTGGAAAGCAGGGGCCTTTTGCTTGCTGGCGTCTGCAACGCCATCTGTAGAGACATTTCGCATGGCGCAAGAAAAGAAGTTTGGCTTCCATCAGCTCTCCGAACGCTTTGGGGAAGCAGTCCTGCCCCAGGTAGAATTAGTGGATATGAACGAGGATGCCCCACCGGGAGAAACCGCTATTGGCAAGACTATGGCTAAAGCACTCAAGGAAAATTTCCAAATGGGGAGGCAGTCTATTTTGCTGCTGAACCGTCGAGGATACCACACTTTTGCTTCCTGTCAAAGCTGCCATGAGGTGGTCAGTTGCCCCCATTGCAGTATCTCGTTGACATATCACAGTGCGAATGGCCGTCTCATGTGTCATTATTGCGGATATTCTGTACCGTATTCCAGCCACTGTCCTTCTTGCGGCAATGACACGGTAACTTTTCGTGGAACAGGCACTCAAAAAGCGGAGGAACAGCTGCGGCAACTGCTTCCGGATGCCAGAGTGCTGCGGATCGATACCGATTCAGTAGCTGCGAAGTTTTCTTTGGAAAAAAAGCTGGACCAATTCTCACGCGGTGAATATGACATTATGGTAGGCACGCAAATGGTGGCGAAAGGACTGGACTTTGAAAATGTCACCCTAGTGGGCGTGCTTTCCGCAGACCAATCTCTCTTCAGCGACGATTTTCGCAGCAACGAAAGGACCTTCGACCTGCTCACCCAAGTAGTTGGGCGGGCCGGCCGGGGCAAATACCCTGGGCACGCTATGATTCAAACATATGCGCCGGAGAATCCTGTGCTGCACTTGGCGGCAAACCAGGATTATTTTGGTTTTTACCGACAGGAGATCCTTTTTCGTCAAGCAATGCTTTATCCGCCTTTTGTAGATATTTTAGTGATCGGGTTTGTGGGGGAAAAAGAAGCGGTGGTAAAGCAAGGCGCAGAAACTTTTTTATGGCAGCTCAGTCTCCTTGCCAAAGAGGAATACAGCGAATTGCCGCTTCGTGTATTGCGCCCATCTCCTGCGGCAGTGGCGAAAGTCAGTAATAAATACCGTTATAAGCTTTTGGTCAAATGCCGGAATTCCCAGCGGTTGCAGGAAATGATGTCCAGGCTGTTGATACAGTTTGCGTCGTTGCGGGAATTTCAGCAAGTGACTGCTTACGCTGACCCTAATCCCTATTGGATTTTATAAGCGAAAGGACTTGAAAAACTATGGCAATTCGAAAGATCGTAAAATTTGGCGACGATGTTTTGGAAAAGGAATGCAGAAAAGTAGAAAAATTCGATAAGAAACTGCACCAGCTCTTAGACGACATGAAAGCGACCTTGGCTGATGCCAACGGCGCTGGATTGGCAGCACCCCAGGTAGGGATTTTGCGGCAGGTGTGCATAGTGGATGTGGGAGACGGCCCTATCGAGCTGATAAATCCTGAGATCATTGCTACCGAAGGGGAGCAAAACGGCGCTGAGGGTTGTCTTTCTTATCCCGGAGAATATGGATTGGTAAAACGTCCGATGAAAGTAACGGTAAAAGCCCAGGATAGAAATGGAAATTGGTTTGAAAAAACTGGGGAAGCTCTTTGCGCCAGAGCTTTCTGCCATGAGATCGACCATTTGCACGGGGTGTTGTTTACATCTCATGTCAGCCGTATGCTCACACAGGAAGAGCTGGAATCCGGAACTATCGAAGCAGAGGAATGAGGAAAGCGTTATGCGTGTGATTTTTATGGGTACACCCGATTTTGCGGTGCCGTCTTTAGAAAAACTCCTGGCCAGCGGCTACGAAATTTGCGCAGTGTATACTCAGCCCGACAAACCGAAAGGGCGTGGCCATAAACTTCAAGCGCCTCCTGTAAAGGAATTGGCTTTGCAACATGGGATACCTGTTTTTCAGCCGCCTACTTTGCGGAAAGAAGAGATCCAAGAGGAAATCCGGGGCTGGTGTGCGGATGTGATTGTGGTTGTGGCTTATGGAAAACTTCTTCCCAAGGCGGTGTTGGATGCTCCAAAGCTGGGATGTATCAATGTTCACGGTTCCTTGCTTCCGAAATATAGGGGAGCGGCTCCCATCCAGTGGACAGTCATTCACGGAGATAAGACTGCTGGCGTAACCATAATGTTTATGGTTGAAGGCCTGGACACAGGGGATATGCTTTTAAAAGCAGAAACACCAGTAGGTCCGGAGGAAACAGCAGGAGAACTTTTTGACCGGCTGAAAGACTTGGGGGCGGACTTGCTTCTCACTACACTGGAACAACTGGAAACAGGGACATTGTCTGCGATTCCACAAAACGAGGCGGAAGCGACTTTGGCGCCCATGCTTTCAAAAGAGCTCTCTGTGATTGATTGGACGCGGCCCGCTCAGGAACTTCATGATTTGATTCGTGGATTGAACCCATGGCCTTCCGCTTATTCCTTTTTGGATGGAAAAAAATTGAAGCTGCATGCTTCCCGGGTAATATCGGAGACTGGAGCTCCGGGAAAAGCTTTTGTCAAAAATGGAAAGCTCTGCGTTTATTGTGGGAATGACGCTTTAGAATTGGTAGAGATTCAAACGGAGAACGGAAAACGGATGGATGGGAAGAGTTACCTGTTGGGTCATCCTCTGCAGGAAGGCTCTTGTTTTGAAAACGGAAGCCATGCTTGAAAAGCAGAAAAAGCGATTTGTGATTAAATCGGAAAAGAGCTTTCAGGGCGGCAGCTTGTTGTTAGCGATCGTAGAAAAAGGGAACCTATAAAGGTTAAGGATAGATAGGAAGATATTATGAGGGCAACCGCCAGACATACTGCATTGCAGGCTTTGCTGCAAATGGAAGAAAACGAAGGATATTCCAATATTGTAATAGACAAAGCTTTACGCTCCGCTGGTTTGGATCACAGGGATGGCGCGTTGGCCGCTACGATTTTTTATGGGGTTTTGGAAAAACGTCTGCCATTGGATTACGCATTGAAAAGCTGTTTGAAAGATCCGAAAAAGAAGCTTGATACGTCTGTGTGGATGCTTCTTCGCTGCGGAGCATATCAAATTCTCTATTTGGATCGTGTTCCGGATTCCGCAGCAGTAAACGAAGCGGTAGAGGAAGCCAAAACATTAAAGAAAGGCACTTATGCCGGGTTAGTTAATGGGGTCTTACGAAATTTGGTTCGGAGAAAATCACAGATTGTTTTCCCAGAAGGAGATTCCCTTGAAGCCTTGAGCTTAAGGTATTCTTTGCCAAAAGAACTGATTGCTTTGTGGCAGCGGTCTTATGGAAAGAAACTTTGCGGCCAACTTTTGGAAGCTTTTCAGCAAAGGCCGTCATTATATATTCGGGTGAATACGGTAAAAATTCGTACCGACCAGTTGGCGAAAAAATTATCTGACAAGGGAATTGCCTTGTCAGAATTAGAGTTCCCGTTAGGAGCTGCCATCTTTGAAGGAGAAGGTTCTCCTGCGGCGTTGCCAGAATTTCAAGAGGGTTTATTTCACGTTCAAGATCTTTCCGCGCAACTTGCCTGTCAGCTTTTGGAGGTAAAGCCTGGTCAAATGGTTTGTGACTGTTGCGCCGCTCCGGGAGGTAAGACATTCACTTTAGCCCAGGCACTGGAAAACAAAGGAATAATTTATTCTTTCGATCTTTATAAAGGCCGGGTAAAACTGATTGAGAAAGGGGCACAGCGTTTGGGTCTCAACTGTGTCCAAGCCGAGCAACGAGATGGTTTAAAACCTTATGATGGCCTACCACTGATGGACGCCGTGCTTTGCGATGTGCCTTGTTCCGGGTATGGAGTGATCCGGAGAAAGCCGGAAATCCGTTATAAGCCTGTATCTTCCATAAAAGATTTGCCAAAAATTCAGTATGGGATTTTAGAAAACGGCGCTTCTTTGGTCAAGCCGGGAGGCTTTTTGGTTTATGCTACTTGTACCTTAAATCCCGCGGAAAATGGGGAAGTTGCCCAGCGGTTTTTATGTTCTCACCCAGAGTTTGAGCCAGCAGATTTTTCGCTGCCGGGAGTCGCGCGTGTTGTGGAAGAACCTGCCCACACTTTAACGATGTTGCCCTTCGCCGGGGGTTCCGACGGCTTTTTTGCCGCCCGCTTCCGCAGAAAAGGAGATTTATGAACACAGAGTTTTTAAACCCTAGAGATATCAAGTCAAAAACACTTTCAGAGCTTCGTGAGGAATTAGGAGCGCTAGGTTTGCCAAAGTATCGGGCGGAACAGGTGTACCGATGGCTTCATAGGGGCGTGACAGATTTTTCTCAAATGTCCGATCTTTCCAAATCCCTTCGCGAGGAACTGTCGCAAAAATATGATATTGTGTGGGCCGAGGTAGAAAGAAAGCTGGTTTCCAAAGATGGCACGGTAAAGTATCTGTTTCGTTTACCGGACGGGCAGCATGTGGAATCTGTGCTGATGCATTATCATCATGGAAGTTCTATTTGCATTTCTACCCAGGTTGGGTGTAAAATGAACTGTAGCTTTTGTGCTACGGGCCAGAGCGGTTTTTCCCGGAATCTTTCAGCTTCAGAAATTCTTTCTCAGATTCAGGCAGCGTCTTTAGACGCAGGAGAGAGGATTTCCCATATTGTGTTGATGGGAATGGGGGAACCTCTGGACAACTATGAGAATGTGCTGCGCTTTTTAGAGTTGGTTACCTCTGCCGAAGGTTTAAATATCGGAATGCGGCATATTTCTTTATCCACCTGTGGGTTAGTAGATAAAATTTACGACTTGGCGGATAAGAAACTTCAACTGACGTTATCGGTATCGCTCCACGCGCCAAATGATGAAATTCGTTCCAAGACTATGCCGGTGAACAAACGTTGGAACATAGAAGAGCTTTTGCGGGCCTGCAAATATTATAGTGACAAGACAGGCCGGCGCATCTCCTTCGAGTACGCAATGATCAGTGGCGTCAATGATATGGATTGGTGTGCCAAAGAGTTAGCCGGTAAACTGAAAGGGATTTTAGCCCATGTGAATTTGATCCCTGTCAACGATGTAACGGGTACCGGCTATAAGAAAAGCGGCCTGGACCGGCAAAAGCGCTTCGTTGCTTTGTTGGAAGCCCGAGGCGTAACAGCCACTGTCCGGCGGACACTGGGATCGGATATCGAAGCTTCTTGTGGGCAGCTTAGACGGAAAGTCGAAGGAGGGACCGGACATGAGAGTTGATTTTGAAACAGATGTGGGAGCTGTGCGCAGCTCGAATCAAGATAGCTGCGATTGTGGGCTCTTTTCTCAAAATAGTGCCTGGGCCATTGTCTGTGATGGTATGGGGGGCGCGAATGGCGGAAATGTGGCTAGCGCTATTGCGGTGGAAACAATCCGTGAACAGATTCTTTCGGGGTTTAATGAGAATCTAAGTAAACCAAATTTAAAAAATTTGATGATCAACGCAATCAACCGCGCGAATGATGAGGTGCATCGTATTTCTTTGGAACAACCGGATTTGCGGGGAATGGGCACTACGGTCGTGCTGATGATTGCGACAAAAGGTACTCTTCATGTAGCGCATATTGGGGATAGCAGAGCGTATCTTCGTCATGAAGGTGTTTTGACGCAGATAACAATGGACCACTCTTATGTGCAGGACCTTGTCAATTTTGGGCAGATCACGCAGGCGGAAGCGAGAGTTCATCCAAAACGGAATATCATTACCCGCGTATTGGGCGTGCACGATCAGGTACGCTGCGACTACGCGGCTTGGGACTTTTCTCCTGGAGATCTGGCGTTGTCTTGTTCTGACGGACTTTCCAACTATATTGATGAAGAGCTTTTAGAACAATACATGAATCAGTACGAAAGAGAAGAACATGCCCTGCCGAGGGAATTGATACAGTTTGCGGTAAAATGCGGCGGCGCTGACAACATTACAGTGGCTGTCATCCGCAACGGTTGATTTTCTGCTGGATAACTACAGAAAGGTTTGGTAACTGTTTATGGATAGATTCATTGGCAAGCGTCTGGATGGCAGATATGAGATTCATGAGTTGATCGGTGTTGGCGGTATGGCCTATGTGTATAAGGCATATGACCGTGTGGAAAGCCGCTGGGTTGCCATAAAGATTTTGAAGGAAGAATTCTCTAACAACAGCGATTTTCTCCGCCGCTTCCGCAATGAGTCCAAAGCGATTGCGGTGTTGTCTCATCCCAACATTGTCAAAGTGTATGATGTGAGCTTCGGTGATCAGATTCAGTATATTGTTATGGAATATATTGATGGAATCACTTTAAAGCAGTATATTGAGCAAGAAGGGGCTATCCGCTGGAACGAAGCGGTGCATTTTACAACTCAAATTCTCATGGCGTTGGAGTGCGCCCATGAAAAAGGGATTATCCATCGGGATATAAAGCCGCAGAATATCATGCTTTTGCAAGACGGCACTATTAAAGTGGCCGACTTTGGCATTGCCCGGTTCCTTCAAAGTGAAACTACTACCATGACCGACAAAGCCATTGGTTCTGTTCATTATATTGCTCCTGAGCAGGCCAGCGGGGATTATATCACCGATAAGGCCGATATCTATTCGGTAGGCGTGATGCTGTATGAAATGCTTACCGGAAAACTTCCTTTTGTGGCGGATAACGCGGTGTCGGTGGCTTTGATGCAGTTGCAGGCAAAACCCGTTATGCCTAGGGAATTGAATCCTTCTATTCCCAGGGGCCTGGAACAGATCACCATGAAGGCCATGGAGAAAAATCCCGTGGACCGTTTTCAGTCTGCTGGGGAAATGCTAGACGATTTAGACCAGTTCCGGCGGAATCCCAACGTGGTGTTCCATTATGACCTGCAGACAGCCAATGCCCGTTATGACGCTTCCCGCAGTATGGAAGCCTATGATTCTTCCCGGCAATCGCCCTCTTATAATGATGACTATGAGTATGAGGAAGAATTGGTGCGTTCCCGCCGCAGTGCAAAGGGTGCTATGGTGGTGAAAGGCGTTCTGGTGGCAGCTGTTATCGTTGGCATTGCTGTAGCGGCTATTTATTTCTTGAACTATTGGAACAATCGTCCGAAAGAAGGAGACGATTTGATGAAAATGCCCCAATTAGTGGGGCAATTATATGAAGATGTGATTGCCAATGAAGAATATTCCGGTTTTAACTTTAAAGTAACCAAGGGCAACGATCCTGATAAACAGCCGGGCGAAATCATGAAGCAAAATCCGGAATCCGGGATTATGGTGAAGAAGAACGCGGATGTGGAATTGTTAGTCAACGGTGGCGTGGAACAGGTTGAGGTTCCCGATGTGACGAATCAGACGATGGAAGACGCGCAAAAGGCGTTGGAAGAGAAAGGCTTGCACAGCAAAGTGGAAAATGTAGCGGATGATAAAGTGGAAAAAGGCCTTGTTGTTTCCACAGATCCCGCTAAGGGCACACCGGTTGACCTTGGCAGCGTTGTCACTCTCAAGGTGAGCAGCGGCCCCGCTACAGAACAGGTAACTGTTCCCACAGGACTTGAAGGAGACTTGCTTTATAATGTTACTGCAAAACTGGAGGATGCCGGTTTGAGTGTGGGGTCTATCACTAAAGATGACACCAGTACTTTGCCTGCTGATACAGTTATCAGCGTTACGCCAGAGGAAGGATCGGAAGTGTCCAAGGGTTCTACTGTAGATATCACGGTAAGTTCCGGCAAAGGCGCAACGAAAACATTGTCTACCAGTATTCCATTACCGAGCGGTGTGGATGAAGATATCACATTGAATGTATATCGCAATGGCACTCAGGTGACCTCTGAAGTAGTCAATCCTGCTTATGCCAGCAGTTATTCTATCAGTTTTACAGGGACTTCTGGCACAGAAACCGTGGTAGTGACTCTCAATGGTCAGACTTATATGGAATATGAGTTCAATTTTGATTCTCAAAGCACACAAGTGCTGCGCACGTATGAATTTACGCCTTCCGGCGGTGGGCAGTCTGGCGGAGAAAATACAGAATCCAGCGACAGCAGCACCAGTGAGGAAGGTTCTTCCACCAATGGGGAGGATGGCCAGTGACGGAGCCAAAGCACTTAGAAGGACTGGTACGTAAGGGAATCGGTGGGTTTTACACTGTGGAAACGGAGCAGGGTTTCTATACCTGCACGGCACGGGGAAAATTCCGAAAAGAACGGATATCGCCTTATGCGGGAGACCGGGTTCGGATTACTGGAGAAGAAGATGGAACAGGGGCTTTGGAAGAAATCCTGCCTCGCAGGAATTTTCTGGTGCGGCCTCCCATTGCAAATATTGACCAGTTGTTTATCGTAGCGTCGCTGCGCCATCCCCATCCAGAGCCACTGATTATCGATAAAACCATTGCGGTGGCGGAATTGGAAGATATTGAACCTATTTTGGTATTGACCAAGACGGACTTGGAAGATGGTTCCCAACTGAAAGCTGTTTATGATCGTGCGGGAATTCCGTGCTTGGTAGTGTCATCTGTGACAGGACAGGGCGTTGACCAAGTGCGTGAACTGCTCCATGGCAAGATTTCCGCGTTCACGGGTAATTCCGGTGTGGGAAAGTCAAGTTTGTTAAACGCGGTGTTCCCGGAATTCGATTTAAAAACTGGAGAAATCAGCCAGAAACTGGGCCGTGGCCGGCATACTACCCGAGAGGTGGAACTTTATAAGCTGGAAGATGGCGGTTATGTAGCGGATACACCTGGCTTTTCTACCTTTGATATCGAACGTTACCGGCTTACGGAAAAAGAGCGGCTGGTTTATGGGTTCCGGGAGTTTTTACCGTATTTGGGACAGTGCCAATTCACTTCCTGCTCCCATACCTGCGAAAAGGGGTGTGCCATCCTGCAAGGGGTGGAGAAAGGGGAGATCCCCCGTTCCCGTCACGAAAGTTATTGTTCTATGTATCAAGAGATAAAGGATGTCAAACAATGGCAACAAAAAAACAAGAATGTATGATTATTGGGGCTTCCCCCATTGAAAGCGACGCCGTTTTTCGGGAGTTTCCGCCAGAAAAATACTATGTCATCTGTGCTGATGGAGGGTACGAGACAGCCGCGCAGTATCAAATCACCCCAGATTTGATTGTGGGAGATTTTGACTCTGTGAAAGCACCTCCTCCCAAAAGCCGTAAAGTCATGTCTTTGCCTGTTGAGAAAGATGTGACCGACACGATGTTTGCAGTTATGAAAGGTCTTTCTAAAGGATATCGCAGTTTCGTGATGCTGGGATGCTTGGGAGGTGCTCGGTTTGACCATACTCTGGCCAATCTGGAAGTGCTTCAATTTATACGGGAACACAGCGGTCATGCGGTTATTGCTGATGAACACACAAAAGTGTTCCTCATTCGAGATAGCAGGCTGCGTCTGACAGAAATGAAAGACGCGATTGTCTCGGTGTTTCCTTTTGGGGAACAAAGCTGCAATCTGTCATACCGCGGGCTTTTCTATCCTTTGAACCACGAGTCGTTGACGAGTGGCGGGACTTTAATGGGTGTAAGTAACCGTATCACAGAAGATGAGGCCGAAATACGGGTGCATTCTGGTACAGCGTTGATCGTGGTCTATCAAGCGTAACACTTTTTTCTCCTTTGGATATACTGGTTAGTGAACGAGAAAACCGGTAAAGGGAAAGGTCGATGTGATTGTGTTGCGGTGTAACTGTTCCTGTTTTAAAAACAGCCAGACCAGATGTTTGTGCGCTATTAGTTTTGGCCTGGGGATGTCCCTTTCCTGTTTTTGCCCCGTGGGTCTTACCCTGTTTCTTTGTGCGGTGATCCTGGTGGCCCTGGGGTTTTCGTTACTACGCTGTGGAAACGGGAGGCAAGGGAAATGAAAGTAGTCGTGATCGAAAAGCGCAAAGGTTTTGTAGGAATGCTGTTGCGGAAAATTTATGGTATCCGCAAAATCGAAGACATTTAAAAGCGAACATAAAGAAGGCGTCTGCCGGGGAAATTCCCCAGTGGGCGCCTTCTTCGCATATTTTCCGCTTTGGCGCATAGATATGGGGTAAGAACAGCAAAGGAGAGGATTCAGTTATGCAGGCGAAACGAAAAACTAAGCCATATGATTATTTCGACCCCGTATTCGATGGTTCTTACGAGGTGCCCATAGATACCGAGTACAACCTTCCGGATTATTGCGCTGATATCCAAAAGGTGCTGAAATGCAGGGTCGTTCCGGAGATATCTTCTTATGGCATCAGCGAAGATACTTTGCGCTGTGAAGGTGTGTGCGATATCCGGGTCTTGTATTTGGATTCTAAAGGCGACAGTTTAAAATGCTGTGAATTTACCAAAGAATTTTCCGCTTCTATCAAGATGAAGAACCCTGAGGGGCCAGCAGTTGCCTGGGTGCGGGCCGCGGTAGAACACCTCACTTGCCGGGCTGTCAATGCCAGACGTATAGATCTGCATTTGGCTGTTAGCTTAAAAGTGTTAGCAGTGGTCCAGCGTCAAGAACAAATCACCTGCGGATTGGAAGGAGATGGAATTGAGAAATTAGGAGAACATCGCCGGGCATCTCAAGCGGTAAACGCTGTCAGCCACCAATTTTCCATAGAGGACCGGCTTCCCTTAAAAAATGGCAAGCCTCCTATGGAGAGCATTCTTCGGAAAGAAGTTGCTTGCCGGGCAACGGATTACAAATTGGCACAAGGACAGCTTTCTGTCAGCGGCCGGGCAGATATGTCTTTCCTGTATCTTTCTTCTGTAGATGGTACTTTGGAAAAAATGTCCGCTTCTCTGGAATTTAGCCAAGTGGTTGAATGTGAAGGGGCGGGAGAAGATTGCCTTTGTGACTTGCGTGTCATGGCCGGTCAAAGCAGCATCCAGCCTCGTGAGGATGATGTGGGGGAGTATACCAGCGTAGATGTTTCGGTGAAGGTGTTCTTGACGGCTTTCCTTTATCAGCCTTGCGAAGTGGAGATGATCGATGACGCCTATTCCGTCAAGGGGCCTTTGGAACTTCGGTATGCCCAAAGCTCTTTGTTAGACGCCCAGGAAGTTTACTCGGAAGTGTTAAAGAAAAAATGCTCTTTGACGGTTACAGAGGAAGAGATTCAAAAAGTGGTAGACTTGTGGTGTGAGCAAGAAAGCGTTCAATCCACTTGTGAAGAAGGAAAGCTTACTTATCGGGTGAGATATACGATCTGCTTATTATACCGCAGCGCATCAGGCCGGATCTTATATGTAGAGAAATCATTTGAACACAGCTTTACTACAGAGATGGAAGGTTCAAAAGCAAAGCGCAGTGATACGATCTCTTTGACAGATCTTTGGGAATATCGCATAGCGGATAAGAACACTGTGGAAGCTTCTGTGGAGACCTGGGTATCCAGTTTGCTTTACAGCCGGGAACCAGTAAAATATTTGGCGTCGGCTGGTATGGATGATGAAAGTAAATCCTATCCTCACGAGCCCCAACTGTTGGTCTACTATGCTTCGGCTGGGGAAAAACTTTGGGATATCGCCAAAAGCCACAGGGCGCTGCTTTCCGACCTGCGAGAACAGAATGAACTTTATGACGATACCTTGCCGGATTCCCGGCCTCTGATCATATGCAACCGATGAAGAACATTATTTGCGGTAGAGAGGTAGAATATGGAAGGCTTTAACGTTTATAAAGATATCCAAGACCGTACAAACGGTGAAATTTATATTGGCGTGGTGGGTCCTGTGCGCACAGGAAAATCCACCTTTATCAAAAAATTTATGGATACGGTGGTCATTCCACATATCCCCGACGGAATGCAGCGGGAGCGGGCTATTGACGAACTTCCCCAATCCTCGGCAGGACGCACGATCATGACTACCGAGCCGAAGTTTATTCCCGAGCAAGCGGTGGATGTTCAGATCGATGAAGATGCCTCTTTCCGGGTAAGGATGATCGACTGTGTGGGATATATCGTTCCCAGCGCCATCGGCTATATTGAAGAGGATCAACCCAGAATGGTGCGCACTCCTTGGTATGAGGAGCCCATCCCCTTTAATATGGCAGCGGAAATCGGCACTAAAAAAGTCATAACAGAACACTCCACGATTGGCCTGGTTATTACGACCGATGGCAGCATCAGTGATATCCCTCGGGAAGAATATGAGGAAGCCGAAGAGCGTGTTATAGATGAGTTGAACCAGACGGGCCGGCCGTTTGTAATGTTGTTGAACTGTGTTTATCCTGAGACGCAGGAGGCACACGATCTGGCAGCAAGGCTGGGAGAAAAATATGGGATTCCTGTGTTGCCTGTAAACTGCATCGATATTACGGAACAGGATATCCGGGATATTATTGCCAGTCTGCTGTACCAGTTCCCGGTAAGGGAAGTAGCGTTGGATTTGCCGGGCTGGGTCACATC
Source organism: uncultured Neglectibacter sp. (assembly GCA_904419785.1). Lineage (GTDB taxonomy): Bacteria > Bacillota > Clostridia > Oscillospirales > Acutalibacteraceae > Acutalibacter. The sequence goes on along the minus strand of CAJFSY010000001.1, from coordinate 226,213 downwards.
TTTGGAATCGGATCATTGGCTTCTCTCGGGCGTGCTCTCTACTTTGCGCGCATCTTGCGGGATTCACAAGATGTGCCAGATGAAAGGGATGCTGGAAGGGTTAAAGGCTTGTGAATCTGTTAAAGCAGTCAATATCCGTCGGATTGACCTTGGCAGCGGTCAAGGTCGCGCAGAACTGGTGTTCGATCAAGCGCTCTTCTACCGCATCCTCAGTGAGAAAACAGGAATTGAGATTCAAGACGATTCAGAATTGATGACCCAGTTGGTAGAGATGACGGCAATCAAGCAGCAGTTCCAGAAGCTGCGGCAGGCTTATGAAGATGTACAACAAACTGGCTATGGAATTGTTATGCCCGATGTGGAAGAACTCACATTGGAAGAGCCGCAGATTTTGAAACAGAACGGGAAATATGGTATTCGCTTAAAGGCTACCGCTCCTTCCATTCACATGATGAAAACTCAAATCCATACAGAGATCACGCCCATTGTAGGTTCAGAACAGCAATCGGAAGAGCTGGTGATGTATCTCTTAAAGGAATTTGAGGAAAACCCGGTAAAGATTTGGGAATCCAATATTTTTGGGAAATCCCTCCATTCCTTGGTCAACGAGGGGCTGCACAACAAGCTGTATCGTATGCCCACCGATGCCCGAGAGAAAGTTCGGGAGACTATTGAGCGGATTATCAACGACGGATGCAGCGGTTTGCTGTGTATCATTTTGTGACGCTTATGCAGGACTTAGATAAGCTGCATGAGATCGAAGAACTTGGGCTGGAAGATAGGGAGGATGCACCACCAGAAGAGCCGGAAGGCGGAAACTCCAGTATGGTTCCATTGCTGCAGGGAGTTATTTGCTTATTAATTTTAGCAGCCCTGCTTTTACTGAGATATATGGGGTCTCCTGTTTATGAGACGTTTACTCAATGGTATCAGCAAGAGGTGTCGGAAGAGGTGCAGCTCCCTGCCTGGGAGAAAACCACCCCGAGTCCATCGCCGTCTGTCTCACCCGAGGCAAGTCCTGCCCCTATAGAAACCGACGCTTCTCTTCAAAGAGTATGATGTTGTCGTTTTCGTGGAAAGGCTGCCAGATCTGTGTTGGTTTTTCATGTTTCGCGCTGCTCGCCTTTTGCTGTCTCTTTTTGGGAGCCGGGAGCAGCGCGTTTGTTTTTGCCGCTGCCGCATGTCATGAAACGGGGCATCTTCTTTTGTTGTTCTGGCTGAAAGCGCCGCCTTCTTTGATAAAACTTACAGCTTTGGGATGCAGAATGGTGCCAAACCAAGGGAGGATACTGCCTTATAAACAAATGGCGCTGGTCTCATTGGCCGGGCCGGGTATGAATCTTCTTTGCGCGGGAAGCATGGCTCTATTCGCCCAGGAAAACCACCCGTTTTACTCTGCCAGTCTGATTTTAGGGATACTTCATATTTTGCCGGTAGAACCTTTGGATGGTGGGCTGGCTTTTCATGCGTTATTGTGTGCTTGGATGAAAAGGGAGAGAGCTTCCAAGGTATCCATGGTTGTTTCAGTAATGTTTTTACTTCCTATGGGAGTACTGGGGTTTTTGATTTTGCTCCGTACCCGCTATAATTTCACATTGCTGGCCATGAGTTTGTATTTGATGCTCTATTTGGTTTTAAAACGTGATTACCTCACAGGATAGGGGGCTCGCTGGTGGCGGGCCCCTTTCTGTTGTCTAAAAGAATAAGGGTGTGTTATAATAAATTGTCAAAAGCAAAGGGAGGTGACTTTGTGCACATCATTCTGTGTTTGGACGACCACAATGGGATGCTGTTTCATCATCGCCGCCAAAGCAGAGATCGTGTAGTGATCCAAGAAATATTGGAGAGCTGGAAGGGAAAGCGGATATGGATTAGTCCGTTTTCATTTGCTCTTTTTCAAGGAAATGAGGAAAACGTCCTTGTGGATGAATCCTTCCTGGAAAAAGCAAAAGAAGGAGACAGCTGCTTTGTAGAAGATAAATCTTTAAACCCATATAAAGATGCGATCGAGTCTTTTACTGTTTACCGATGGAACCGCCATTATCCAGCGGATTTGGTTTTAGATGTGGATTTAAACAGCGAATGGCATCTTGTGTCACAAAAGGACTTTCCAGGTTATTCTCATGCTACTATCACAAAGGAGGTCTATAAGCGTTGAGAAAGCGAATATTTGCTGTCGTTCCCATATTATTGGCGATTTTGCTCTTGTTCACAGGTTGTGACTTGCAGCTTACGGAATCGGATGCTACGTCTAGCGCGGTATCCATATCGTTGGGAGAAGTACCACAGTGTTCCGGTTCGCCCTTTGTGGAGCTAAACGACAACCAACCGGGTTTTTCGGAAGAAGAGTTTACTACAGAATCGTTTGAAAGTTACAGTCCATTGGATTCTTTTGGGCGCTGCGGTACGGCTTATGCTTGTATAGGGCAAGACCTAATGCCTACGCAAGATCGGGAAAGTATCAGTGAGGTTCATCCTACAGGTTGGCAAACCGCGAAATATGATTTTGTAGACGGGGGATATCTTTATAACCGGTGCCATTTGATTGGCTTTCAGCTGACAGGGGAAAACGCGAATGAAGAAAACTTGATCACAGGAACGCGTTATATGAATGTGGAAGGCATGTTGCCTTTTGAAAATATGGTAACGGATTACATTAAAGAAACTGGAAATCATGTTCTTTACCGCGTGACTCCCATATTTGAAGGGGAAAATTTAGTAGCCAGCGGTGTGACCATGGAAGCTATTTCAGTGGAAGACGATGGGGAGGGGATTTGCTTTTCTGTTTATGTTTATAACGTTCAGCCGGGAGTAGAGATCGATTATCAGACCGGAGAAAGTTGGGAAAGTGGGGGAGAAAGCTCGTCGTCCCAATTAAGTCAAGTTTCTGCAACGGAGGAAGAACATTACATTTTGAATACAAAGTCTCAAAAATTTCATTTGCCGGAATGCTCTTCTGTAGATGATATGAGCGAAAGCAATAAAAAAGAGTATTATGGAACTCGTGAGGAACTGATTGAACAAGGCTATGAACCTTGTGGCAACTGCCACCCGTAAAATGTCGATTCATTTTATTAGACTCAACGGACCCGGTTTGCTATAATAGGGGAAACGAATTATGGGAGGTGCATTGATTGTGCGAAAACGTGCGATATTGTTTATAACAGCGGGAGCACTGCTTTTGAGTCTGGCCGCTTGCAACAGCCAACCGACTAATAGTTCTCAAAAGAGTTCTCAAAAAGGAAATGAGCCGGTTTCTTCCATTTCCAGCGTAATTCCGGAAGATTCTTCAAAGGTTGTCGGTGAGTCCCCATCCCCATCGGCGACGCCTACTGCAGGTCCCAAAGAGAAAACAGAGAGCTCTCAAAATGAAGAAGAGGTCCTTTTGCAAATCACAGTAGGAGGTCAGGTCTTTTTAGCGGATTTGGCAAGCACAGAAGCGGCGCAGTCCCTAAGTGAAATGCTTCCCATGTCTTTAGAAATGTCAGATTGGCAAAGCACCGCAAAAGTATTTGAACTACCCAGTGTGATGCCAGAAGCGGCGGAAGAATATTCTCAGGTTCCAGCAGGACAACTTCTTTTGAAGGGAAGCGGCAGTCTCTATTTATTTTATCAAACGTCGGATCAACCGGAAAACTATACGCCCATCGCTATAATCCAAGACCCGACAGGACTTTCCCAGGCATTGTCCGGAGAAACAATGGAAGTGTCTTTTCAATTAATAATGAGCTAAATCAGATAACGAGCTGTTCGAGAAAGTGTGTTATCAATTTGCAGTAGAGGCGGCCAAGATGCCGTCTCTTTTTTTTGTTGTCTCAGAAATAGAATAGGGTATGGGGGTATCTTTTGCAACAGGAAGATGCGGGCGGTGATTTCATATAAAATGATTGTTTTAAAATTCTTATAAAAAGGATTGACAAATACCCCACAGGGGTATTATACTACAGAAAAAGAAATACCCACCCGGGGTATTTTGAAGAGGTGTTTTCGATGGCTGATTTAACAAATTCTCAAGGCCAGATCTCTCTTGAGGGGATGTGCTGCCCTCATCATAAAGCGACTCCTCGCAGTGAGAAGGAATTGCGTCAATTACAAAATCGTTTAAAACGAATGATTGGCCAGCTGAATGGTATCCGAAAAATGTTGGATGATAACCGTTACTGTGGGGATATCCTTATCCAAGTGGCAGCAGTGGAAAGCGCTTTGCAGTCCTTCGGATATTTGGTGCTTCAAGATCATTTGCAAACGTGTGTGGTGGAGGAAATCCAAAAAGGCAACACCCAGATTGTGGATGAAGCAGTGGAGCTCATTAAAAAGTTAAAGTAGAGGAGGGGTTCGATGAAAACGGAAAGGTATCGTGTTACAGGCATGACTTGCGCAGCTTGTCAAGCAAATGTCACACGATGTGTTTCAAAGTTAGACGGCGTAGATGATGTGAACGTCAGCTTATTGGCTAATCAAATGACGGTATCCTATGATGAAAGTCGTTTAGACCCTGAAGCGATCATGCAAGCAGTGGAGAAAATCGGATATGGGGCGTCTGCGTTGGAAAAGCAGGAGTCTCACCGCGATAAAGGGGGCTTCCGATCGGAGTGGCAAGCCCGTCAAAGTCAGGCCATAGAAAATCAAAAGCAGATGAGACAACGGTTGTGGTTATCCGTAGCACTGCTTATACCCCTGATGTATGTTGCTATGGGACATATGTTGTTTTTGCCGGTACCTTGGTTTTTTGTGGGTGTGGAAAATTCAATGATCTCGGCGTTGACCCAACTCGTCTTAACCATACCGGTGATTTTTATCAACCGGCACTTTTTTCAAACCGGATTGAAAGCGCTTTGGCACCGGGCGCCTAATATGGATTCTTTAGTAGCGATCGGTTCGGGCGCGTCTTTGGTTTATGGGTTGTTTGCTATGTTCCGATTGGCATATGGGTTTGGTCATGGCGATTTGGAACTGGTACACCAATATGCCCACGCTCTATATTTTGAGTCGGCGGCAATGATTTTGACGCTTGTGACGGTGGGGAAATATTTAGAGGCGAAGTCAAAACTAAAAACATCGGATGCTTTGGGAAAGTTGGTGGACTTAGCTCCTAAAACCGCTGTAGTCCTTCGGGAAGGTAAAGAACAGGTGGTTCCTGTGGAACAAGTAGAGGTAGGCGAAATTATAGTGATCCGGCCGGGGGAAGGTATCCCGGTAGATGGGGTGGTAACAGAAGGCTATGGCTATGTGGATCAAGCCGCTATAACCGGTGAAAGTGTCCCGGTAGAGAAGCGTCCCGGCGACCAGGTGATTTCCGCCACTATGAACAAGAATGGAACATTTCAATTTCGCGCTTCTAAGGTAGGGGAAGATACCACTTTATCTCAAATTATTCGTTTGGTGGATGAAGCTGGAAATTCCAAAGCGCCTATTGCTCGTTTGGCAGACAAAGTAAGCGGGATTTTTGTGCCGGTTGTCATTGCTGTTTCCGTGCTTACGGCTATTGTATGGTTAGCGGTAGGAATGGGAGTGGAATTCGCTTTATCCAACGCAATCTCTGTGTTGGTGATCTCTTGTCCTTGCGCATTGGGCTTGGCTACACCCGTAGCGATTATGGTGGGCACCGGCAAAGCAGCTGAAATGGGCATTTTGATCAAGTCGGCAGAAAGCTTGGAGAATCTACACAATATTGATACTATTGTTCTGGATAAAACAGGGACCATCACTTCTGGACATCCTTCGGTAACAGATACTATTTTGTTGACAGATTCTTTGACAGAAACGCAGTTTTTATCAGAAGCTGCTGCGGCAGAAATGGGAAGCGAGCACCCTTTGGCAAGAGCGGTGGTAGAATACGTCCAAGAACAGGGAGTTGAATTGGCAAAGTCGGAACAGTTTGAAGCCAAACCGGGGCGTGGGATTGCTGCTCGAGTAAACGGAAAAAAATATTTGTCGGGCAATGTATCATATTTGAAGGAAAACCAGGCTTTTCCTTCGGGAGAAGAAGCGCGAGCTGCGGAACAGGTTGTTGAACGTTTGGCCCAAGAAGGGAAAACGCCTTTGCTATTTGCTCGAGAGGGAAAGCTTATAGGTGTGGTGGCAGTAGCGGATACCATTCGGGAAACCAGCAAATCGGCGATTCGGCAGTTTCAAGAAATGGGGCTCCATGTGGTTATGCTGACAGGGGATAACCGTGTCACAGCAGAAGCTATTCGGGCGGAGCTGGGAATTGAACAAGCGGTTTCGGATGTGCTTCCCACACAGAAAGAAGCTCATATTCGTGCTTTGCAGGAACAGGGGCATAAAGTAGCGATGGTCGGCGATGGGATCAATGACGCTCCGGCGTTGACCCGAGCGGATATTGGCATTGCTATTGGAGCGGGTACAGATATCGCTATTGAGTCTGCTGATGTAGTGCTAATGAAAGATTCTTTGGAAGATGTTGTTGCCGCGATCCAGCTTAGCCGGGCGGTGGTGAGGAATATCCACATGAATCTGTTTTGGGCGTTTTTCTATAATGTTTTGGGAATACCACTGGCAGCAGGAGCGTTGTTCCCGGCATTTGGTTTGCGCTTGAGCCCTATGATCGGTTCTGCGGCCATGAGTTTGAGTTCGGTATGCGTTGTGACAAACGCTTTGCGGTTGCGTTTTTTCAAAAGTAAGAATGTTTATCAATCAGAAGAAGGTTCTCCGGTGGGAGCGGTTTCTCATATAGCAGAAAATAAAGAACTGATCGTTTCGACGACGGTGGATTCGTCGGAATCAGAGCAAAAGAAAGGAAATGGTAATATGAAAAAAGTTTTAGTTGTAGATGGTATGATGTGTGCTCATTGTCAGATGCATGTCCAAAAAGCGTTGGCAGGTGTAGACGGGGTTGTAGAAGCTGTGGTAAATCTGGATACTAAGCAGGCCACTGTGACACTCTCGAAAGATGTAGCGGATGCGGTACTGATGGAAGCTGTTACAGAAGCGGGATATACCCCGTTAAGCTGCGAAACGTTGGAATGAAGTTTGGCCAAATTGTAACCTTGACGGCTTTTTGAAAAAACGCTATAATATTGGCAAAGAAAAGCGATGCGGTGTTGAGGCTTTCTCAGCACCGCACTTTTTTGGGAATACTGACATAAAAGGAGTTAATCCATGTACCGACTGATAAAACAAGAAGGTGCTGCCCGCCGGGGCGAATTTGTGACTGTCCACGGTACTGTGCAGACGCCAGCCTTTATGAACGTAGCGACAGCAGGCGCGATCAAAGGCGCTGTTTCTGCCTACGATCTTACACAGTTACATTGTCAGGTGCAGCTGTGTAATACGTATCATTTGCATTTGCGCCCAGGAGATGAAACTGTAAAAAAACTGGGAGGTATCCGGAAATTTACCGGATGGAACGGCCCTGTACTCACAGACAGCGGCGGATTTCAAGTGTTTTCTCTGGCAAAGCTGCGGAATATCAAGGAAGAAGGGGTAACGTTCGCTTCCCATATAGATGGTCACCGTATTTTTATGGGGCCTGAGGAAAGCATGCGTATCCAATCGAATTTGGGATCGACCATTGCTATGGCTTTTGATGAGTGTGTAGAAAATCCAGCTACTTATGAATACGCAAAAGCTTCCTGTGAGCGCACTGCCCGTTGGCTGGAAAGATGCAAAAAAGAAATGGCCCGTCTGAATGGCTTGGAAGATACCTTGAATCCTCACCAACTGCTGTTTGGTATTAACCAAGGCTGTACGTTTGAGGATTTACGGGTGGCGCATATGGATCGTATTGCGGAACTGGATTTAGACGGCTATGCGATCGGCGGTTTGGCGGTAGGGGAACCCACCGAAGAAATGTATCGGATCATTGAGGCGGTAGAACCTCACATGCCTAAAGAGAAAATCCGATACCTTATGGGAGTTGGTACCCCGTCCAATATTTTGGAAGCTGTTTACCGGGGAGTAGATCTTTTCGATTGCGTCATGCCCAGCCGGAACGCCCGGCACGGCCATGCGTTTACATCCCAAGGATGTCGCAATCTGCACAATGCCAAGTACGAATTGGACCAGGCTCCCCTGGACGAAAATTGCCAATGCCCCACTTGTCAGAAATTTACGCGAGCCTATATCCACCACTTGTTTAAGGCAGGGGAGATGTTGGCCATGCGTTTAACGGTAATGCACAACCTTTATTTCTATAACCGCTTAATGGAGCAGATCCGAGAAGCTCTGGACGCGGGGTGTTATGAGCAATTCTACCGGGAACGAGTGGAAGTTTTGGGAAAACGCATTTAAAGCAGAAAACTTTCTAGGATTTACTTGCAAGTTCCGCTGGTTCTTGCTATAATCTAAGCATTAATTCGGAGGTGCATTGAGAAAATGAATCATTTGATGGCTCTTGACACGACGGCTACAGCTGCTCAGGGCGGCGGCATGAGCATGATTATTATGCTGCTGGTCTACGGCGTTTTTATTGTGGCGCTGTATTTCATCTTCTTCCGTCCCCAAAGCAAAAAGAAGAAGAAGGAAGCAGAGATGCGGAAGAATGCTCAAGTGGGTGACGAGATCACTACGATCGGCGGTGTTTGCGGCCGTATCGTAGCGGTAAAGGATGAAACAGATTCCATTATCATTGAAACTGGCAGTGATAAATCAAAGTTGCGAGTAAAGCGTTGGGCAATTGGCAGTGTGGATACAGTTCACGAAGATGACCAAGCTTGAAGAAATTTAATAGAACATTATGAAGAAGAGGCTTTATGTCTCTTCTTTTTTTGTCCTAAAAGTTCTTCTTTAATCATATGCTAAAACAACAAACTATGGGGGAGAGGTTTTATGAAAAGAATAAAGGGGTTTCTTTTGTCTTTAGGCGTGGCGACTGGTGCTGGGGGCATTTTTTTGGGAGTGTCCGCATTGGTTATTTCTAAAACAGGTAATTTGCCGCATGGAAGTGTTTTGGGGCTTGTTGTGACTTTATCTGCTTGTTTAGCGGTATTTCTTGGTGGGCTTTCTGCTTCTCTTTTTACCAAGGAAAAAGGTGTTTTGCTAGGTGGGGCTTGTGGTCTATTTTTTGTATGTTTTATTGCGTTAATTTCTCTAACGTTTTCTGAGGTACAGTTTACTGTAAGCGGAGGAACACGGTTGGCAGCCATTTTTTTAAGTGGGTGTATTGGTGGGATTTTAGGAGTAAACAGAAAAGGAAAAGTGAAATTTTAGTCAATAACAAAAAAATAAAAATACACACGGTATGCCCGTGTGTATTTTTATTCACACAACATTTTGTGGAAAGAACATAATCTTATTTTTGAAATATACATAAGTTTACATAAATTAAAGGACATAAATTCAAACGGTTTAAATAAAACTGGAAAAATATTCGAGAATTTGCTTGCAAAATCTCGAAACTTGTATTATAGTATATATTCACAGGGAGAAAAAACGCTTTTTCCACTTCTTTTGTTTAAAAGATAGTGGAAAAATGAAGTGCTAAAATATTGGATATGGCATAAAATCTGGGAAAGATTGTTTTGAGATTCTCTAGATATTGCAGTGTTTTACATGGTGTATTTGTGTATTTTGTGGTTCACCTTCAAAAATAGACCAGTTTTCTCTGTTTAGATATAGAAGAGTGAGTCCATAATTTTTTGAAGTATATTTCTTTAAAAGTTTTTGATTCGGTTTCATTTAAAAGAAAACCATGGTTACCTGTAATTTTCGAGTTACTATTCATTTTGGTTTATAACAGCGCATAGCGCAGCATTCTCTTTCATATCTATAGGACAAAGGTTGGTTTACCTATTTCGGTAGAGAGGATGTGCGCGCTTTGAAAAAACGCTTAGTTTCTTGTTTTTCTCAAAATTCTTCTCAACAAAATGAAACAGAGTTGCTCTGGGAACGTTTTTCTAACCGCAAAGCTTTTTTGTTGCTGTTTTCTACGTTGCTTCTTGGTGTGACTGCAGGGGCAGCATGCGGGGTATTTATTCCTCTTTTTCAGAATCGCTGGGTGCTTCCATTGCAATTTTCTGGCATTCCGGTAGCCGATTCCGGTGTGTTTTCCTGTTTTTCTACGCTCTTGCTCAATGCGCTGATCGGGCTTATCCCTTTATTCCTACTGGGTGTTACCGCATTTGGGGTATTTGCGGTGCCTCTGTTTTTGTTTTTTCGAGGTGTAACAGTAGGGATTGGTGTTTCTTATTTTTTATGGAGGGACGAGCTTTGGGGAATGCTTCGATCCGCGTTGATATATACACCAGCTGCTGCGGCAATAGGAGGTTTGCTCCTGATGTTCGCAGTACGTTCGCTGGTATTCTCCGAATGTTTGGCCAAGGTCAGCTTTTCTTCCCGCGAAGGCAATTTGGATTTAAAGCTATATTTCCATGATTTACTGCTTTTTTTGAGTTTTGCGGTGGGAATTTCTTCGTTAGGTTGTGTGCCGGCATTGGTTTATTCGGTATTTTTTTGAGAAAAGAGGGTGGAACAGAGCATGAATGGCACAAGTGATTATTATTCCTTGTTCAGCGATTATTTGACAAATCAAAAAGCCAATTCAGCCAATACTAGAGAATCGTATTTGCGGGATACGTTGTATTTTCTGGAGTATTTGTCTCATGCCGGCGTGGACCCCTTGGAGGCGGATGAAGAAGTAGTTCAAAGCTATGTAGACCACCTTCATGAGTTAAAACGATCTCCCACTACGGTTTCCAGAAATTTAGCTTCTGTAAGATGCTTTTACAAATTTCTGATTTTTCGTGGTATGATTGACCACAATCCGGCAAAAGGAATCAAACTGGAGAAAACCGTAAAAAAATTGCCCCAAGTACTTTCTGGAGAAGAAATCGAGCAGTTACTTGCCCAGCCTGATATTACCGAGCCGAAAGGTTGTCGTGATAAGGCGATGCTGGAATTGCTTTATGCTACGGGCATACGTGCTTCTGAATTGATTAATCTAAATATCCAAGATTTGAATTTAAGGTCTGGTGTGTTGTACTGCCGCGGAAGCAAAGGTGTGCGTTCTATTCCGGTATACCCTTCCGCTGTAGTTGCGGTTTCCGATTATCTTTATCGTATGAGAGGTCTGATAATTGGGCCCGAAAGTGGGAACGCTTTGTTTGTCAATTTGAATGGTGGCCGTTTAACGCGTCAGGGATTTTGGAAAATCGTCAAAGGCTACGCTACAGAGGCCGGTATCACCAAAGAGATTACACCTCATACGCTGCGTCATTCATTTGCTTTGCATTTGCTGGAAAACGGTGCTTCGGTAAAAGATATCCAAACTATGATGGGTCATGCGGATATCTCTTCCACACAAGTTTATTTGCAACTGTTGGACAGCCATGTAAAACAGGTGTATAATGATTGTCATCCCAAAGCGAAACTGGGATAAATTTTAAAAAGTACGTTCTGTGGAAATGGAGTTGGTTTTTTGGCCTTTCTCGGTATTTTTGGCAACTATAACAAACCCGGTCCCGGGGTGAATAAGGATGACCCACCCAAAGCGGCGCCGGTACGCTTCTTTGAGATTTTGCTTCGAAAATTCGGTCAGTTAGTACAATTGAACTTGATTTTCTTAATTCCGTTTGCCATAGCTGTAATATTGATGGGGTTGTTATTTTTAGCCCCAACCCATTTCATGTTGCAGCTTCCTGTCGAAAATGGAGCGGTTCAAATTGATGTCTGGGTTATGTATGTAATGCCTTTGCCATTAGTGCTTTTATCGCCATTTACCGCAGGACTCACCTTTGTTACACGAAATTATGCCCGAGAAGAACACGCCTTTGTGTGGTCGGATTTTTGGGAAAATGTAAAAAACAATTGGAAGTATTTTCTTCTTAACGGCGTAATTGTATATGTGGTATATGTGGTATTGAGTTTCTCCATCATGTATTACTATAATGGTACTTCCAGGGGCTGGTTGTTCTATATTCCGTTTTGGTTGTGTCTGATATTGGGAATTGTATTTCTCTTTGCCCAGTATTACCTCCCTTTAATGTTTGTCACATTTGAGTTAAAATTCAGCCAGGCTTACCGAAACGCATTTATCCTTGCGTTGGCAGGTTTGGGACGCAATATATTGATTACAGCGATTTTAGGTGGTCTTTTCTATTTGGTGTTTGCCGTAATTCCCATGATGGGACTTACTCTTTTTATTCTGTTAGTTCTAGTTGTTTTTCTTCTGTTTTCTCTTATCAGTTATTTTATCAATTTTACAGTATATCCGGTTGTCGATCGTTATTTGATTAAACCTTATCAGCAAAAGTTGGAAGAAGAAAAGAATGGTCCTGCTCCTGCGCAGGAAGATTTAGAACAAGCACGATTTTTTGCTCCTCCTGAAGCGGATAACGGGGAAGAAGATGACGAATCCGATGAAGAGGACAAGATGGTGTATGTGAATGGCCGTCTTATGAAGAAATCGCAAGTTAAAGATCATATCCATGACGAATAATAAAAAAGGAAAGCGTCTAAAAACGCTTTCCTTTTTTCGTTTTCATTCATCTGTTTCTTTTGAAGCCGGTTCTTTTGTCTTATTTTTCTTTTCCGTTATCGTTGCTAATGGATTGGAATTGATCGCTTCTTCCATCTGACTGCTGGAAGTATGAGTATAGATCTCCGTAGTCCCTAAGTTAGCATGGCCTAGAATATCCTGCAATACACGAATGTCTACATTTCCATAACGGTACATCAGTGTTGCTGCTGTGTGGCGCAGTTTGTGTACTGAGTAACCAGTGCCACTCAGACCGATTTTGCTCAGATATTTTTTTACGATGTACTGGACTGTTTTGGGGCTGATCCGAATGCCTCGATTGCTTAGAAAAAGGGCATTGCGGTCTTTAACGCTATCCTTGGGGCGTACAGCCAAATACTGCTGGATAGAATCCACGCAAGCTTGGTTGAGATACACAATTCGTTCTTTGTTGCCTTTACCCAAAATACGAAGTGTGGAATTGTTTTGGATAACATCGGTCAAATTAATCGATACCAGTTCAGAGAGCCGCATGCCACAATTCAGGAACAATGTAAGAATACATCGGTCACGTTCAGCGTCAGGACCATCTACAGCATTAAGCAGTTCGATACTTTGTTCGAGAGATAAAAAATGGGGAAGCGCTTTTTTCTTTTTAGGAGGTGTTAAATTTTCCGTAGGATTTTCATCTAGCAGTTTTTCATGAACTGTCAGATATTTGAAAAAGGATTTTAAAGAAGAAGATTTCCGCTGCCGTGTTGAACTCATGTTATTGCGTTCATCAGCCACAAAATTCATGAACTCAAAGATGTCATAGGTTTTGATATTGCGGATATCATCTAATGTGATATCGTTTACAGGAATTTCGTCCAATGGCTTAGATATGTGACGGCTTTTTAAAAAACGGAAAAATGTTCGCAGGTCCATACAGTATTCGTTAACGGTTTTAGCAGAAAGCCCGCGGATATTCCGCAAATACATGGCATATTGCTGCACCAGTTCCGGCATTTCATCTTTAATAGAAAAACTCATAATATGCTATTTCGCCTCCCCTTAATTATACAAAATATTAATTTTGTATAATTAAGTGTTTTCTTTTTTTGGCTCTTTCCCAGCGCCTCTATTCGTTTTTGTCCTTTTCCATCAATGGAACAATTCCACCCACATCTACTAAGGGGCCTTCTCTCAACTCAATCACTGAGACTTTCTGGTTTTCTAAAAAATCCAGAATTCTTGCGCCATCTGGATGACGAATGAGTTGGCCTGTAAACACCAATTCGTTTGGACTCAGCTTGCCATAACAGCCGCCGATAAAGCCTGTATCATAACCAGGCAATACAATATGTCCAGGTTGAATTAATAAGACTTCAAAGCCGTAGCTTGTCAGAGCCTGTTCTAATCCGTTATCTGCGGTAATTGCACAGCGTTCATTTACCAAAACTGTTGAACAAGCTGCATAACCTTGCCGGACTGGCAATAACTGCAAACTTTGTTGCGATGCTTCTTTCTGAATGACTGTATCTATCGCTTTAGGATTACCAACTAAATAATCTCCCCACACAAAACCGCCGCAAAGCACATCTTGTGGATAGCGATCGCCAGGCTCAGCACATGTTTCCGTGACAGAAATCCCCAAAGACCGCAATGCAGCTGCGGAAGGATTTTCTTTTAAAACGAACATACGTCCGAAAGGAAACGGGCAAATTTGCAGATCGGGATGAAATCCTACTGGCTGAGGAAGCCGGTTGTCCCTTTCCGTGGTTGCTGCTATGACGCCATAGTTTTTCAAGGTTTCTTTCAACCAGGGATACTCCCCTGAAACCAATACGATAGAAACTACTTTTTCTGGAAGCCGGGGCCGCTTCAAGATCCTACTCATGTAGCGGCCTCAAAAGCTTCTCGGAGATTTTTGGCTCCGATAATCTCCATTCCTGATTTTCGGGCGGAATTCAAACTCTTTAAACCATGATATGGCAAAACACAACGGGTAAATCCAAGGCGTGCCGCTTCCCCTATACGTAAATCTGCATGGCTGACACTGCGCAACTCCCCAGCCAAACCAATTTCCCCAAACACAACCGTATCTTCTCGGATGGGCGTATCTTTTAAGCTGGAAATCAAGGACATTGCTACCGCCAAGTCCACAGAAGGCTCGTCCAGACGCAGGCCGCCCACTACATTTATATAAGCGTCCAAGTTGGAAAAATAATAGCCCGCTCTTTTTTCCAGTACCGCTAAAATCAACGCCATGCGGTTATAATCAAAGCCGGTAGACATCCGCCGGGGATTTCCATAGCCAGAGGTGGTCGCCAGCCCTTGGATCTCTGCTAAAATGGGTCGGGTGCCTTCCATTACAGCAGTAACACAAGTGCCGGAAACATCTTTGGGACGGCCTGACAACATTGCCTGGGAGGGATTCTCCACTTGTTGCAATCCATTCTCCCCCATATCGAATACGCCGATCTCATTGGTAGAGCCATAGCGGTTTTTTACCGCTCGCAAAATCCGATAGGTCATTTGCCGGTCACCTTCAAAATACAGCACAGCGTCCACGATATGTTCTAGCACTTTGGGGCCGGCAATCGCGCCGTCTTTGTTTACATGTCCTACAACGATGATGGGAATATCCAAGGACTTCGCGCAGCGCATCATGGCATTAGTGCATTCCCGCACCTGAGTCACACTGCCTGGCGAAGAATTCAAATCGGTGTGATTCATAGTTTGGATCGAATCGATCATTACCAAATCCGGGCGTTCACTACGGATTTCTTCCACTACGTATTGAACATCCGTTTCAGTAAGAATCATCAAATTCGAGCTTTGCACGCCCAAACGTGATGCTCGCAGTTTGATCTGTCTGGCGGATTCTTCGCCGGAAACATAAAGAATCCGAAGCGACTGGCCCAAAGTCTCACAAATCTGCAAGAGCATAGTAGATTTTCCTATACCTGGGTCTCCGCTGATTAAGATCAGAGAACCTTTGACGATCCCTCCGCCTAACACCCGATCTAGTTCGGAAAGACCGGTATGATAGCGAGACTCCTCTTCTGTGCTGATCTCGTTAATTGGCGTAGGACGGGAAAGCCTGGTTCCTGTGCCAACCGCTTTCTTTTGCATGGTTACAGGTTCTTTGATTGTTTCCTCAAAGGTGTTCCATTCCCCGCATCCGGGACACTTCCCCATCCATTTAGCGGATTGAAAGCCGCATTCTCTACATTGATAGATCAATTTATTTTTCGCAGCCATGCTTGGTTCTCCCTATTTTAATCGTCGGTTGGGAACAGATGTCCCCCCATTTCGATTTTAAGTTTATTGAAGTGCCTTTTTTAGTATTTTTACATTATATCACAAAACCCGGTGAAACAGAAGGTATTATCTGCTCTGGGAAGTTTCTTTTCCTCGTTGTTCAATAAAAGAAATAATACCGTTATAAATAGCGGAAGCCATGTCCTGTTGGTACTCCTGTTGTACTAAGCGTTGAGCTTCTTCGGGGTTTGAAAGGAACCCACATTCCACCAGTACGCCTGGAACTTGACAATGGGTCAGCAGATAAATCTCTTCCCCGGCTTCTTTGTTTTGCCGGGTATTTTCCGGCTGGAGAGAATTTACGACACTTTGGCGGATACACTCTGCTAATTGAGCGCTTTCGTCATTATTAGGAGAATAGAACATTTGCGCGCCGCTATATTGGCTTTGGGAAAACTGGTTTTGATGGATGCTGATCAAAAGGCAGTCACCAGTTTCCTCTACCAACTGAACCCGATTTTTTGTGTCAGAGCGTTTGCGTTCCGCAACAGTGTTGAGGGTTTGGTCTCCCACAGAGTAATCTCCGTCCCGAACTAAAACAACAGGGAAATTGCTTGCTTTTAGTTTCTCTGCTAAAGCTAACGCAATCGCCAAGTTAATATCTTTCTCTACAGACCCATTTACACCAACAGCGCCACCATCTTCTCCCCCATGTCCCGCATCCACCACGATGGTTGTTTTTTTCTCAAAAAAATCCGCATGGAATGCCACGATCCCAAAAGCTTCCAGAGTTTGCGCGCCGAATAATATCAAAGAAGCACAGAATAACACCCAAAAGAACACTTTGCGTTTCATAAAATCACCCCTATGGTAGCAGGCATATGCCGAAAGTTTTTGCCATATTCCCTTTTCAATCCTTTGGCTGCATGGTATAATAATACACTAAAATAAATTCAGAACGATAAGCCCCTTAGAAAGGCGTGGTTTCCTGTGAAAATTAAAGATTTGCTCAAACAAAATAACAAAAAAATCGTTTTTTCTTGTGAGATATTCCCCCCAAAAAAAGAGACGCAATTTAGCGGCATTTTTGAGACGGTGGACGCCATTCAGGCGTTAGGCCCAGACTTTATCAGTGTGACATATGGTGCAGGCGGCAGCACTTCTAAAAAAACAGTGGAAGTGGCGTCTTATATCCAAAATACCCACTCTATTCCTGCGCTGGCGCATCTTACCTGCTGTGATTCCACAAAAGAAGATGTAAAACAGCGGCTTAGTGAAATGAAACACTGCGGCATTGAAAATATTTTGGCATTGCGAGGGGATCTTCCCAAAGAATATGTTCCCGGACCTTATACATATGCGATCCAGCTGATTCAGGATATTAAAGAGCAAGGAGATTTTTGCATAGGAGGCGCATGTTATCCAGAAGGTCATGTAGAGTGTGAACATAAAGAGGATGATATTGCTTTCTTAAAAGAAAAAGTGGATGCCGGCTGTGATTTTCTTACTACGCAAATGTTTTTTGATAACAACGTTTATTATAATTTCCTTTATCGTGTGTTGGCGGTGGGAATCAATGTACCGGTGATTCCGGGAATTATGCCGGTGATCAATGCCAAGCAGATCAAGCGCAGTTGTGAGCTTTCCGGTTCCATGCTTCCTCCCCGCTTCAAGGCGATTGCCGACAAATTCGCGGATGATCCCCTGGCTATGGAACAGGCCGGTATCGCTTATGCTACAGATCAGATTATCGATCTGGTAGCAAACGGGGTGAGATATATCCATTTATACACTATGAACAGGCCCAAAACTGCAGCGAAGATCATGGAAAACCTCAGTCATATTT
Organism: uncultured Neglectibacter sp.; assembly: GCA_904419785.1. Classification (GTDB taxonomy): domain Bacteria; phylum Bacillota; class Clostridia; order Oscillospirales; family Acutalibacteraceae; genus Acutalibacter. The sequence continues at coordinate 208,706 of CAJFSY010000001.1, read as the reverse complement.
TGCGGTAAAGGAGCATAGCGGCAATTATGGATAAACAAGAAATTCTCCGCTATCTGAGTGCCCCCAAAAGCAATCCTAACTTAGACCAGCTGATAGCCCGCGCGGAACGCGAAATAGTCCAAGCGGCAAATCCACGGTATGTGTCTGGCCACTTTACGATTTCTGTTAATAACGAAGGTGTTTACATTGGGGGTACCTATCTGCCTAGTGCAACTCTGGCGGCTCACCTAAAAGGTTGTCAAGAAGCCTTTCTAGTCGCCTTTACATTAGGGCCTGGAGTGGATACTCTTATAAAGCGGTATGAGCTTGTAGAGATGCCGCTAGTGCCTGTATTACAAGCTTGCGCCGCAGTGTATACAGAAGAACAAGCGGATAAATCTCAGAAAGATTTGGAAGAATACGCAAAAGAGCGTGGTTTATATCTGCGCCCTAGATACAGTCCCGGCTATGGTGATTTTGCCTTGTCAAACCAACAGTTCCTTTTTGACGCTTTGCAGGTTTCTAAAAAAATAGGAATTACACTGACGGAAACTTATTTGATGCTTCCCATGAAATCCATTACGGGAGTGGTTGGGCTTTCACCAGACCCCTCCCTATGCCATGTTGGCAGATGCATGAGCTGCTCTGCGAAGAATTGTCCCTTCCGAAAGTCAGCGGAAGGCTAGAACCAAATAACAGCCGAAAGGAAAATGACCTATGGATAAAGTTTTAAGCCAACTGGGCGGCAAGGTCCGCTATTTTGATGGAGCGATGGGCACCACACTGCAAGCTATGGGCTTGCAGCCGGGAGAACTTCCTGAACTGTGGAATCTTTCTCATAAAGAGGAACTGGCAGAGATTCATCGTTCTTATTTGCGGGCTGGGGTGGATTTTCTTAAAACGAATACCTTTGGCGCTAACCGTTTTAAACTGGAAGGCACCGGCCATACTGTAGAAGAAATTGTAAGTGCAGGGATTGAAAACGCCATGCAGGCTGTAAAAGATTGCGGGAAAGGTACGGTGTTTTTAGATATAGGCCCCACAGGTAAGCTGTTGCGCCCTATGGGAGAATTAGCCTTTGAGGAAGCTGTTTCCGCATTTAAAGAGATCGTTCATGCCGGAGTAATAGCTGGAGCAGAGGCCATCCTTATTGAAACGATGAGCGATATCTACGAAGCAAAAGCAGCCCTGCTGGCAGCTAAAGAAGCTTCTGATCTGCCGGTTTTTGTAACGATGACTTTTGATGAGGACGGAAAGCTTCTTACAGGCGGAGATATAGCGGTAGCGTCCGCTGTACTGGAAGGCCTGGGGGCTGACGCGATCGGCCTAAACTGTGGACTGGGGCCAAAGCAAATGGCTGCTTTACTGCCAAAGCTTCGGGAATTTACAGGATTGCCAATCGTAGTCAACCCAAACGCTGGGTTGCCTGTAGAACGGAATGGAAAAACCTGCTATGATGTGGATGCCAATCAATTTGCCGGTTGGATGGGCGAAATTGTTCGGGAAGGCGCCTGGGTTGTGGGAGGCTGCTGCGGTACCACACCGGAACATATCCAAAAAATGACGGAAGCTTGTGCCGGGCTGCGTTGCCAGCCTCTTCCTGCCCCTTCCCGCACGATTGTTACATCAGGAATTCGTTGGGCGGAATTTGGGCAAAAACCTGTTATTATCGGTGAGCGGATCAACCCTACCGGAAAGCCAAAGTTTAAGCAAGCTTTGCGCGACCATGATATCCCCTATCTTTTGCGGGAAGGCATTGCCCAACAGGATGCAGGTTCCCATGTGTTGGATGTAAACGTAGGGCTTCCGGAGATAGACGAGCCATCGCTGATGTGCGAAGTTATAGAAGAATTACAAGGGATATCTCCCCTGCCTTTGCAAATCGACACTTCAGACCCAGTTACAATGGAACGAGCGATGCGGCTTTATAATGGAAAACCCCTTGTAAACTCCGTCACAGCCAAAACTGCTTCGATGAAAGCGATTTTCCCCCTAGTGAAGAAATACGGCGGTGTGGTCATTGGATTGACGATCACAGAGGAAGGAATTCCAGAAACGGCAGACGGCCGCTTTCTGGCGGCAAGACGCATTGTGCAAACGGCCCTTTCTTATGGAATTCCCCGGCATGATATCGTCATCGATCCTTTGACTATGGCGGTCAGTGCCGGCCAGGATGCCGCTCTTGTCACTCTGGATGCCCTAGAGCGCATTAAAAAGGAATTGGGAGTGAAAACCTCTCTGGGGGTTTCAAACGTGTCTTTTGGGCTGCCTCAACGGGAAAATATAACATCGGCATTTTTCTTGATGGCTCTTCAGCGAGGGCTGGATGCCGCCATTATGAATCCCAAATCAGAACAGATGATGCGCACATACCGTTCCTACTGTGCGTTAAGTGGTTGGGACGAAAACTGCATGGCATATATTGCGGCATATGGGCAAGAAGCCAGCGCGCCTGTGTCAACGGTGAAAGAGACATATTCGTTGCGGGAGGCTATTGAAAAAGGCCTTAAAGATTCTGCTCACACGGCCGCAGAAGAGGCTCTTGCCACCCGGTCCGGTCTGGAACTCATTAATGAGGAGATTGTGCCTGCTTTGGACGCGGTAGGCGATCGTTTTGAGAAAAAGACGTTGTTTCTCCCCCAGCTTTTAATGAGTGCTGAGGCTGCGAAAGCGGCCTTTGAAGTGATTAAGGCTCAGCTAAAAGGCGAAGAGGATACGAAACGGAACCGTTTGAGAATTGTGATTGCCACTGTAAAAGGGGATGTTCACGATATTGGTAAGAATATTGTGAAGGTTCTTCTGGAAAATTACGGTTTTCATGTAGTAGATTTAGGAAAAGATGTACCGCCTGAAGTGGTGCTTCAAGCGGTACAAAAAGAAAGAGCGCAGCTTGTGGGGCTTAGTGCGTTGATGACCACTACAGTGGTGCATATGAAAGAAACCATTGAATTGCTTCGCAAAGAAGCGCCAAACTGCAAAGTTATGGTAGGTGGCGCAGTGCTCACCCAAGAATATGCTGACAGCATTGGTGCGGATTTTTACGGTAAAGACGCGATGGCTTCTGTACGTTATGCCACAGAGCTGGCAGAATCCTTTTAATTAATACCAATCTCCTGGAATCGCTTCCTTGTTGAGAAAGAGATTTGGCTCTCTTTTCAGCAGTTTGGAAGCGATTTCATTCATTTTTTGGGCATTTCCCAAAATGCACAAGGCGTTGCCGAATTTCCCGTAACGGATAGCTCCTAAGCGGCGGAAGGGTTCCTCAAGTTTTCCGTAGTTTTCAGAAACGTCTTCTCGAGCTTCGCAGTGGTGACAATGCATGTCCACATGATATTCTTTTCCCTCTTGGTCAATAAGGGTCAAAGGTTTTGTCCAGGCGCTCACCCGGTCTGGAATCTCATTCCATTCTTCTACGCCGTGAATAAAGGTGTTAGAGCGCAGAGTACAACCCAAAAACAGAATATTGGCATCCCGATCAAGCAATTTGCCCCAGCAGCCTTCTCGGGGCAATGGAGACGTTGCTTTCTCTTCTCCAGATACATAAGAAAGCGCATCTTTTCCAAAAGCGGCAACAGAATGCGTAGGATGTAAAGAACGCACAACACCAGACCTCTGACGAAACAATTCAGAAAGAATCCCCACACAAGAAGATTGGGTGCGGGAATCGAAAATATCAGTAGATTTTGTGACGCGGTTCCAGGTATGCGTGGGAAAAATCAACAAACCATCTTTCATGTACTCCATCCAAGCGTCCAATACAGTATCGGCTCCACTCTCTACAGGGCCGATGGCTTTCATGGAAGAGTGTATTAGCAGAGTGCTTGTCGGTTCAACGTCCAAAGATCGAATATCCCGGATTAAATCAAATTTTGTATGCATAAAAAACTCCTCTCATCCAAATGCATCTTCATTATACCTTTTTGGAAGAAAAAAGCAATAAAAAAAGTTCCGACTTAGATTAAGTCAGAACTTTTTATTTGGAGGTGACACCCGGATTTGAACCGGGGAATCAGGGTTTTGCAGACCCATGCCTTACCACTTGGCTATGTCACCATCTTGTAGAAAAGACGCTTACTTTATGTAAAATAAGCGTCTTTTCACAATCCTGGAGCGGAAGACGAGGCTCGAACTCGCTACCTCCACCTTGGCGCTACAGAGGCAAATGTGGCGACCCGGAACGGGCTCGAACCGTCGACCTCTAGCGTGACAGGCTAGCGTTCTAACCAGCTGAACTACCGGGCCACATTTAAAATGTGTATGGTGGGGACAATAGGACTCGAACCTATGACCCCCTGCTTGTAAGGCAGGTGCTCTAACCAGCTGAGCTATGCCCCCATAAGTCCTACCACACATTTCCGTGTCGCTCCATCAGCGACGTTTAATATCATACACGATAGACCTCGATTTGTCAACCACTTTTTTCAAATTTTTTCAAATTATTTTTTCTCAGCATTTTCGGCCTGTTCTGCCAGCTGCGCAATCTCATCTTTTGAAAAAACATACTTCTTGTTACAATAGTGGCAAACCGTTTCTACATCCCCATGATCGTCGCCATGGAGACTTCTAAGTTCTTTGCTGCCGAGAGTTAGCAACGCCTTGGCAAAACGCTGCTTGCTGCAAGTGCACACATAATGTACTGGAGATTCATCCAGAATTTCCACCTCAAAGCCGTTCAAAGCGGCACGGCACATTTCCTCAGGACTCATGCCCTTGGCCAGCATAGTGGTGACAGAATCCAATTTTGCGATATTTTCTTCCAAACGCTCTAAAGCGCTGTTATCCGCGCCAGGAAGGGCCTGAATCAGCAATCCGCCTGAAAGCATGGCTTCCCCGTTTTCCTTGTCTACAAGAACGCCTAACGCGCATACGGTGGGGATTTGCTCACTGCTGGCATAATAGCTGGTCAAATCCTCAGCAATTTCTCCGCTGACCAGTTCTACCTGCCCGACATAGGGATCGCCCTCCCCCATATCGCGAATGACAGCCAAACGGCCCTGATTACCTACAGCGCCGCCTACATCGATCTTACCGTTGGGTTTTAGGGGCAAATCTATTTCAGGATGATCTACGTAGCCACGAACGTTGCCTTTATAGTCAGAAATAGCCACCAAATTTCCTAAAGGGCCCCCACCATTGACTTTTAACGTTAAAGAAGAATCCTCTGACTTCAGCATATCTCCCATTAAAGAGGTGCCTGTCAACAGTCTGCCTAAGGCTGCGCACGCCGTTTTAGAAAGCCCATGAACCTTCTGGGCGGTATAAACGATGTGGCTGGAATCAATGGCTGCTGCCATAATGCTGCCGTCTGAAGTGATGGTACGTAAAATTTTATCCATAAAAGAATTAGTTCCTTCCTTGCTTTTTCGCGGCGAATACCAACCGCTGACTATCCATTTTAGGTGGCTCAAATGTCAATTCATCAAACACTTGCACGTCGCAAAATTCAGCTTTGGCAAGCCGCTCCAAAATTTCATCTACAGGGTACGCTTGTTCTGAAAAGCATTCTGTACTACGGACATACACTTCTCCTTCAGGTTGAAAAAAATCCAGCTGAATGTCCACTTTCCCATCTTTATGACACCGGTTTTGCCATACACAATACACATTCTCCGTGTCATAAACATATGTCTCGTTTCCCAGAACTTTCTGGTGCTTATACAGTGTATTCATGTCAAAAAGAAAATAGCCCCCTGGGTCCATAAAAAAAGAGACTTTCGAAAAAACTTTTTGAAGCTCTTCCCCATTTTTAAGATGATTTAAGCTATCCAGGGTGCAAAGAACTGTATCCACCGTACCATACAAGTCGATGGATTGCATTTTTTGACAAAGGAATAAGATATCCGCACCAGCTTCTGCGCATTTCATGCGGGCCTCGGAAAGCATTTCCACCGAACCGTCAATCCCGTAGATGTCTACACCTTTCCGGTAAAGTTCTAATGTCAGTGAACCCGTACCGCAAGCCAAGTCCAACGTCAAACCAGGATCATGGCCAAGACGTTTCATCAATTCCAAAAGATATTCCGCACGTTTGGAATATTCTACATTGGCCGTTAATTCGTCATAAAACTGAGCAAAAACGGAATAGCTTTTCACGCTTAGAACTCCTTTTTGTCCAGGCGGCTGAACACGAGCTCATAACCGTCGCTGCCATAGTTCAGCGAACGGTTCACCCGGCTGATGGTAGCGGTAGAAGCCCCGGTCTCTGATACAATGTCACTATACACCCGCTTGTGGCTAAGCATATGGGCCACAGCCAAACGCTGGGACATGGCTTTTAGTTCTGGGACCGTACACAGATCTTCAAAAAAGCGATAGCATTCTTCTGGAGTTTCCAGCGCTAAAATTGCCTGAAAGAGAAAGTCAGTATTTTTATCTTGAATTCTTCCGTTCATATTTTCTGCGCATCCTTTCCACAGATTTATGCTTTAAAATTTTAGCATATAAAAGCGGAAAAGTAAACAGGAAAATTAAACGTCATTGCGTATAAGATCTTCGTAAGTTTCCCCTTTGATTACAATGCGGGAATTTCCATTGGAAACCATTACGCACGCGGGTTTCAAATTGCGGTTATAGTTGGATGCCATGGAGTAGTTGTATGCTCCTGTGGAAAGTACCGCCAAAATGTCGCCGGATTCCGGTTTTTGAATGGGGGTGTGTTCCTGGATCAAGTCGCCGCTCTCGCAGCATTTACCGGCAATCGTGGCAATATAGTCGGCGGGTTTATCTGCTTTATTGGCAACCAGGCAGGTATACGCAGACTGGTACAACGCATAACGGGGATTATCGAACATACCTCCGTCAATGGCCACATAGTTGCGCACACCGGGAATCTCTTTGATAGCGCCTACAGAATACAAAGTGATGCCAGCTTCCCCTACAATGGAGCGCCCAGGCTCTATAAAAATGCGAGGCAATTCCAGATTCAATTCTTGGCATTTGGAATGTACCATGGAAGATACAGCTTCCATGTAATTCTCATAAGGAATCGCATCGTCGTTTTCTGTGTAATGGATACCGAAGCCGCCGCCTAAATTCAAATGTTCAAAGGTCATTCCCAGCTCGTTCCGAATCTTCCCATAAAAGTCCAGCATCACTTCAGCTGCGTGCACAAAAGGAGCGCATTCAAGAATCTGAGAGCCAATATGACAATGTAATCCCTTTACAGCGATATGCTGCATTTCTTTAGCCTGGCGAAGTGCATCAAGAGCTTCACCACTGGCTAAATCCAAGCCAAACTTGGAATCTATTTGACCAGTACGGATAAACTCATGAGTATGAGCATCAATTCCAGGCTTGATGCGGAAAGAAATGGATGCAGTCATGTTGCGTTGTGCAGCGAGTTTTTCCAAACATTCCAGTTCATAGAGATTATCCACCACAATATCCCCAACCCCGTTTTCCAGGGCCATGGTTAATTCGCCAGTGGATTTATTATTCCCCTGGAAATGAATCTGCGAACTGGGCACACCAGCTTGCAGCGCAGTGTAAAGCTCTCCACCAGACACCACTTCTACATCCAGTCCTTCGCTGAGTACAATCCGGTAAATCTCTTTGCAACTAAACGCTTTGCTGGCATAGATGGGTTTTCCGTGACCATTGTAATTTTTCGCAAAAGAGGCTACATATCTGCGGCAAGTCTCTCGTATTTGATCTTCACTCATCACATACAACGGAGTTCCATACTGTTCCGCAAGCTCAACGGTATCGCACCCGCTAATTTCCAAATGTCCCGCATGATTGATTTTCAGGCAATTTGAAATCATTTCCAGTCCCTCACTTTATTATTGGTTCTCACGGTTTACCGCTTGTTTCATTACTTCTTTTAATTGTTCCAATCCCGCTCCTTTTACGGCGGAAAAAGGATACCAGTCAATCCCCTGTTCTCTAAAAATTTCATCAAACAAGGCGGTTTGCTGTCCTGTTTCCGAGCGGTTCAACTTGTCACTTTTTGTGCAGACCACAATAAACGGGCGGCCGGTCTGCAAAAGGAAATTCACCATTTGCAGATCATCCGCCGTAGGTTTATGACGCATATCCACAAGTTGGATGACCAAGGCGACGTTTCTGTCTTGGGCAAAGTAACCTTCTACCAGCGATGCCCATCTGTCGCGCTCTCCTTTTGACACTTTAGCATATCCATATCCAGGTAAATCCACCAAACGGCACTCTGGAAGCCGATAGAAATTGATGGTAGCTGTTTTTCCTGGTGTGGCGCTGACTCTGGCTAACGCTTTCCGATTGACAAGCCGGTTGATCAACGAAGATTTCCCCACATTGGACTTTCCGGAAAACACGATTTCAGGTACGCTTCCTTTGGGAAGCTGGTCTTTCCGGCCGGCAGCCAATTCAAATTCTACATTTTGAAAATTCACAATGATCTCCTTATTGATAGAGCTCAGGCGAGTTTTGATGTTTGGCGGGTATTTCTCCTGGAAGAGATGCGGCGGTGTCCTGAGCGATAGGTCTAGGCATATGGAGCAATGCCGTTTCCAATACGGTATCCACACGTTTTACAGGTATGAACGTGACATTGTCTTTCACGACACTATCTACTTCTGCCAGATCCGGGACGTTCTCAGCAGGAATCAAAACGGTTTTCATGCCATTTTTATAGGCTGCCATGGATTTCTCTTTTAAACCGCCAATGGGAAGAACTCGACCCTGTAAAGTGATTTCACCTGTCATAGCCACGTCATGTCGTACAGGAATACCACACAAGGCCGAAGTGATTGCAGTGGCCATGGCAATACCGGCAGAGGGTCCGTCCTTAGGGACAGCGCCTTCTGGAGCATGGATATGGATGTCACATTTTTCGTAAAATTTCGGAGAAATCCCCAAGGCGCCGGCACGTGTACGGATGCAGGTAATCGCAGCGTTAGCAGATTCTTTCATCACGTCACCCAATGAACCGGTAAGTTGAATTTTCCCCGTTCCCTCCATCACAGCGACTTCAATGGGAAGCAGCTCACCGCCTACACTTGTCCAAGCCAAGCCGTTAACGAGGCCGATGGTATCCTCTCTGGAAAGCTGGTCCTTTGAGTATTTCCGAGGACCAAGCAGGCTTTCCAGATTTTCAGGCTTCACGGTGTAAGTGCTGAATTCCGGATCGGACACGATTTGTTTGGCAATTTTTCTGCAAATAGACGCGATGGTACGCTCTAATGTACGCACACCAGCTTCCCGCGTGTAACCTTCAATCAGCTCTTTTACAGCCGCCTTGCTGAATTTTAACTGTGAAGCAAGAATACCATGTTTTTTCAGCTGTTTCTTGATCAAATGCCGGGTAACGATATTGATTTTCTCTTCTAAAGTATAGCTGCCCAATTCGATAATATCCATTCGATCATACAAAGGTCCGGGAATGCGGCCCGCATCGTTTGCAGTAGTAATGAACAGAACATTGCTCAAATCAAAAGGCATATCTACATAATGATCGGTAAATTCTGTGTTTTGTTCAGGATCTAATACTTCCAACAAAGCGGAAGCCGGATCGCCTTTAAAGTTCTGTCCCAGCTTGTCAATCTCATCCAACAGTATCAGCGGATTATTGACGCCAGCCTGTTTGACCGCATTGATGATCCGACCAGGCATAGAACCTACATAAGTCCGCCGATGGCCCATAATTTCCGCCTCATCGCTAACACCGCCTAAAGATACGCGTACATATTTTCGTCCTGTAGCTTCGGCGATAGAACGGGCAATAGAAGTTTTACCCACGCCGGGAGGGCCCGCAAGGCAAATGATCTGCCCTGTCTGCTGGGGTGCCAGACATTTCACTGCTAAAATCTCGATAAAACGTTCTTTTACTTTTTCTAAGCCATAGTGATCCCGGTCCAGAATTCTTTGAGCGCGCTTCAAATCCAACTTTTCTTTAGAAGATTTCTTCCAGGGAAGCTCCAAACAAGTATCCAGATACATGCGAATCACGCTGGCTTCATGGGAACCATAAGGCATACGGTATAGTTTGTCGCATTCCTTTAAAAGTTTTTCCTCGCAGACTTTAGAAAGGCCCAAAGCTAAAACCTTTTCCCGGAGTTCGTCTGCCTCTTGCTGAGGGCTGTCATCCTCACCCAGTTCGCTGGCGATTGCACGCATTTGCTCTTTCAGAAAGTATTCCCGCTGGTTTTCATCCATTTGAGCCTGGGCTTTTTGGTTGATCTCATTTTCCACGGACAAGATCTTGATCTCTTCTGTAATGATATCAACCAGCTTTTGCATACGCTTTAATGGCCGTAATTCATCCAAAATATATTGTTTGCGCTCAAAATCAATGGAAATATTTGAGGTGATATAATCAGCCAGCCTACCGCAATCCTTTTCTTGAAGCACGCCTAAAAGAACATCCGGCGGTACATGCTTGAACAACCGCAGATAATCGTCAAATTTTTCGTGGATAATCCGCAGCAACGCTTCAGAGCGATAAGAAGGTTTATAGGTAAGCACCGGACACTTAGTAATATCTCCCAGAAGATAGGGTTCTTCTTGCAGCAGAGAATTTATCTCGCCGCGACAGACTCCTTCTACATGAAGTTTTACGCCCTCTTCCGAGTGATGCACCACTTGTTTGATCCTGGCGATTACGCCGATCTTATAAAGATCATCCCCTGTAGGTTCTTTATCAGAGAGGTCAATTTGAGTAACAAGAAAAATCAACCGGTCTGAGGAAATCGCCTCCGATACGGCCAGCACAGATTTCTTTCGGGCTACATCAAATTGCAAGATCATGCCCGGGAAAAATACCAGGCCCCGCACTGCCAATACCGGCAAGACGAGATTATTTTCGATTTTGGTATTTTCATCTGTAAAAATTTGCATGTATGTACTCCTAAATACCAGCAAAAGGCTGGGGCCGGCGCCTCAGCCTTTTATCTGTAATTGTAGTGTTTATGATACCGAATCACGGCGGTCCCGGCGCTTGGGCTGGGTGATTTTAATCTTTACCGGTTTACGGTCTTTGTTATAGGTGACTTGAGGAGCAGCTCCATCCTCTACCACCTCTTTGGTGATAACCACTTTTTCAATGGTATAGTCGCTGGGGACTTGGTACATCAACGGCATCAAAATATCTTCCATAATGGACCGCAAACCACGGGCGCCGGTTTTGCGCTCTAAAGTCTTTTGAGCGATTGCCACCAATGCTTCTTCCGTGAATTCCAAATCCACTTTATCCAAGTCAAACAGCTTTTTATACTGATTCAGCAGCGAATTCTTAGGCTCTCTCAAAATGCGCACCAAAGCTTCTTCATCCAAAGCATTCAGAGAGGTGATCACAGGGATACGCCCTACCAATTCAGGAATCAGGCCATACTTTACCAGATCGTGGGGAGTAACATCCTTCATCCAATCGATCTGATCAAGTTCTTTCTTCCCGTGAACTTCACCGCCAAATCCCAGCGAACTGGAAGCAGCACGCTTTTGAACGATCTTTTCTAAACCGTCAAACGCACCGCCGCAGATAAACAGAATGTTCGAGGTGTTGATATTGATCGCTTCCTGTTGCGGATGCTTTCTACCGCCTTTGGGAGGAACACTGGCTACAGTCCCTTCCAAGATTTTCAGCAGCGCCTGTTGTACGCCTTCACCGCTTACATCGCGGGTGATGGACTGATTTTCAGACTTTCGGGAAATCTTATCGATTTCATCGATGTAGATAATTCCACGTTCTGCTTTGAAAATATCAAAATCAGCCGCTTGAATCAGCCGCAAAAGGATGTTCTCCACATCTTCTCCCACATAGCCAGCCTCTGTTAATGTGGTGGCGTCCGCGATAGCGAAAGGCACATCCAAAAGCTTGGCAAGGGTCTGTGCAAGGTACGTTTTGCCCACACCCGTGGGACCTAGCAACAGAACATTGCTTTTGGTGATCTCCACGTCATCATCCGAAAAATAAATCCGCTTATAGTGGTTGTAAACAGCCACGGACAAAGCCATTTTTGCATTATCCTGGCCCACTACATATTCGTCCAGCTTCTTTTTGATCTCCTGGGGCTTGGGAAGGAGAATGCCCACCTCTTTCTCGTCGCTCCTACCCTTCTTCAGCCGGTCCTCATCCTCAATGATAGACATGCACAATCTGACACAGGCGTCGCAAATATAGACGCCAGAACCAGCGATAAGCCGGTCTGCTACAGACTGAGGCTTGCCGCAGAAGGAACAGCAGATCTCATGGTCATTGCTGTTTGGCATCCGTCCACTCCCTTTCTTCTTATCGATGTTCGATGACCTTGTCGATCAGGCCATATTCCAAAGCTTCTTGGGCAGTCATAAAGTTATCGCGCTCTGTATCGCGCTTTACCACTTCCAACGGCTGGCCAGTACGCTCAGACAAGATCTGGTTCAGTTTTTCTTTGACCCGCAGAATGTGATTGGCATGGATGCTAATATCCGTAGCCTGGCCCTGAGCGCCACCGCTGGGCTGGTGGATCATGATCTCGCTGTTGGGCAATGCGAAACGTTTGCCTTTCGCGCCAGCGGCCAGCAAAAACGCGCCCATACTGGCGGCCATACCCAAGCAAATAGTAGACACATCGCATTTGATATACTGCATGGTGTCATAAATTGCCATACCATCGGTGATCACACCGCCAGGGCTGTTAATGTACAGGGAGATATCCTTTTCCGGATCCTGACCTTCCAAATACAGCAGCTGGGCGACCACTACTCCGGCGGAAGCGCTGTTAACTTCCTCATTCAGCAGGATGATGCGATCGTTGAGCAGCCGGGAAAAAATGTCATAAGAACGTTCACCCCGGTTTGTCTGTTCAATAACATATGGGATTAAACTCATGCGCTGTAAAGCTCCTTTCACAAACATGATATAGTATGAAAGCAAACAGTAAGGTTTATTCCCTGAATACGCTGTTTAGCCCTCAGTTTTTTCCTCAGCGGATTCCTCTTTTTTCGAGGCTCTGCTTCTGGTTTTCTTGGGAGCAGGCTCGCCTTCGGCAGTTTCTGCCTTTTTCTTGGTAGAAGCGCGCTTCTTGGCAGGCTTTGCCTCTTCCTTCTTTTCGGCTTCGCCTTCTTTAATCACAGCGTTTTCACGGATAAAGTCAATGGCTTTCTGGTTCTGGATATCACCGTTGATACCGTCGACACTTACCAGATTCTTGACATTCTCCAAAGGCATTCCGTAAGCATCAGCCAGCTTTTGATATTCGGCTTCGGTCTCTTCTTCGGTTGCCTTCAAGTTTTCCAACTCAGCGATTTTTTCCAAGCCCAAGCGTACCTTTACCTGGCGCTCAGCCTGGGGCTTGTACTGTTTCCGCAGATCGTCGGTAGACTGACCGGTATACTTCAAATAGGTCTCCAGCTTCAAGCCCTGAGACTGCAAACGGTATGCAAAGGAGTTGATGATCTCATCCACTTCGTTTTCTACCATTTCATCGGGAATCTCAGCCTGCACCTTCTCGATGATAGCGTCAACCAGCTGGGCTTCCACATCGTTGTCGGAAGCTTTTTCTTTCTGGTCATGGAGACGCTTCTCAATGTCCTTGCGATATTCGTCCAAAGTGTCGAACTCGCTTACATCTTTTACGAACTCGTCATCCACAGTGGGAAGTTCTTTCATCTTGATCTCATGCAGTTTGATCTTAAATACAGCGGGTTTCCCCTTCAGTTCTTCCGCGTGATAATCCTCGGGGAAAGTCACGTTTACGTCAAACTCATCGCCAATGTTATGACCTACCACCTGGTCCTCAAAGCCGGGAATAAACTGGCCGGCACCCAAAGTCAACTCATAGTTGTCTGCCTTGCCGCCATCAAACTGTTTGCCGTCCACATAGCCGTCGAAGTCGATAGTGACCATATCGCCGTTTTCAGCAGCCCGGTCTTCTACGTTGACAATGCGGGAATTGCGCTCACGAACCCGGTCGATCTCGCGGTCGATATCCTCAGCGGTGACTTCCACAGGTGTTTTGGTTACTTCAATACCCTTATAGCCTTCGATAGAAGCCTCAGGTTTGGTGACAACGTTCAGTTTGCACTGCAGACCTTTTTCTTTGCTGACTTCATCGATCTTGAACTCGCCGATGCTGATAACCTGCAAGCCGGACTTCTCCACGGCTTCCATTACCATCGGGCGATACAGATGGTCGATAGCAGCCTCAAAGAAAACTTCTTCTCCATAATATTTTTCAATAAATGCCCGAGGAGCTTTTCCTTTACGGAAGCCGGGAACATTCATTTTTTTGCTTTGACGCTTGTAAACGGTATTAATCGCTTCGTTAAATTCTTCGGGGCTGACTTCCAGCTCCAGTTCATAGCGGTTGGTTTCCACTTTGTTAGTCGCTTTTACATTCATGTCTCTGATTTCCTCTCAAAATAAACTTACCGAAGTAACTGCATAATTATATCACAGGCAATTCAAAGAATCTACAGCTTTCCCGCAAATAATTTGGGAAAATCGGAAAAAATCCTGGCTTACTCTACCTTTACAGGGCAAAATTGAACGTAATCGGCAGAAATCAAGTGCATATGCACTCCTTTATACTCGCCAACAAGGGCTTTTTGGGCGGCGTTTTGTCCATGGATATGCCCAAAATAACAATGTCGCACATGGTTTTCCGCCAACAGTTCCAAAATTTCTTTGCACTCCATATCGTCATACACAGGAGGATAATGAAGGAAAGCAGTCAGTTCGCCATCCAATTTTTTCGCCTCCGCCATAGACATAGACAGTCTTCCAGCTTCTCTGGCTACGATTTTTTTATCCTCGGCGGTCTCGGAATTATAGAGCCAGCCTCTTGTACCGCAAACAGCTTTGCCTTCCACCAAGTAAGCGCAGTTGTGGAGTACACTCATATCAGAAAAACCTTGTTCTGAAAGAAACTGGTCAATTTTGCTCCGGGTGGACCACCAATAGTCGTGATTGCCTTTTAGAAGGATCTTCCTTCCCGGAAGAGCATGGAGGAATTGAAAATCTGGTAAAGTATCCTCCAATTTCATAGCCCAAGAGATATCCCCCGCTACGATTACCGTGTCCTCTTCCCTTACAATTCTACGCCAATTTTCCTCCAGGCGCGAAACGTAATTTTGCCAGCCACGGAATACGTCCATGGGTTTCTCTCCATTTAATGAAAGATGAAGGTCAGCGATCGTGAATAAACTCATATTCAGCCGCCTATTCCCAGGGTGGTCAATACATATTCGGCAGCTTGGTCTTTGGGAATGATCTGCGCAAAGCGTTCCTCTTTCTCACACAAGCGCCGCAGCTGCTCCGGAGCGTTGATTCCAGTAATCTCTTCCAGCTTTCCCAGATTCTCAAAATCATTCTCCACAGCTGTTTGGCCCAAAGCTTCCAAAACACTGGCGGAAAATTTATAAGGGTTTGCCGTGGATGCGATCACTGCAGGTACAGAACTATTGTCGATGTTTCCCAAATATTGACGATACACATCAACAGCTACTGCTGTATGAGTGTCACAAAGGTAATGTTCTTTTTCCCAAAGTTCCCGAACTGTTTGGGCAGTGCCAGACTCGCCACAAAAGCCGCCATAAAAGAGCTCTTGGACTTTTTTCAGCACAGCTTCCCCAACGGAATACACACCGTTTTCAGACAAGCCTTTCATCCAAGAGGACAGCAAAGAACTATCCTCACCGGAAAGATCGTAAAGAAGCCGTTCCAGATTGCTGGAAATCAAAATATCCATAGAAGGGGATGAGGTAGCATAAAATTCTCGGCGGCGGTCATAAGTACCGGTACGGATAAAATCAGTCAAAACGTTATTGGCATTGGACGCGCACACCAGCTTTCGAATGGGAAGGCCCATTTTTCGCGCGTAATATGCCGCTAAGATGTTTCCGAAATTCCCGGTGGGAACGACAACATCCATCGGCTTCCCGAGCGTGATCTGCTCTGTGCGGACCAGCTCCAAATAAGCGTAAACATAATAGACGATCTGAGGAAGCAGTCGGCCCCAGTTGATGGAATTAGCGCTGGAAAACAGCATGTTATGCTCTAAAAGCCGTGACTTTAACTGAGAGTTCGTAAAAATAGCCTTAACGCCAGCTTGCGCGTCATCGAAATTGCCCTCAATCGCACATACTGCCACGTTTTGGCCTTCCTGGGTGGCCATCTGGCGTTTTTGCATGGGACTTACTCCATCGCGGGGATAAAACACCAAAATGCGGGTTCCGGGAACGTCTTTGAATCCTTCTAAAGCAGCTTTTCCAGTATCGCCAGAAGTAGCTGTAAGAATGACAGCTTCTTTTCCACCACCGTTTTTTCGCAGCGCAGTGGTGAGAAATTGGGGCAAAATCTGCAAAGCCATATCTTTAAAAGCGCAAGTAGGCCCATGCCAAAGTTCCAGTAAAAACTTGTGTTCGCCATTCTTCGGCAAGGAAACTAGCTTTACAGGACTTTTGTCCCCAAACTTCTCTTTCGTGTATGCCTTATCCACACAGGCGGCGATTTCATCTTCCGTAAAATCCGTAAGAAATTTTTTGAAAATCACCTTTGCCAAAGCGGGATATTCCAATTCTATCAACTTGGGAAGCTCTCCTCCTGAAAGATCCGGAAAGCTTTCTGGCACAAAGAGACCTCCCTCTTCAGAGATCCCTTGGACGATCACCTGAGAGGCTTCCAGCCGCAGCTGGGAATTACGGGTACTTTTGTAGAGCATCTGCATCACCTGTACTTTTGAAATAGATTCTCTGTTCGCCAAAAGATGGTTTCCCTTGGCTCTTGCGGTATACTATACCTTACTTTTGCGCTTCTGTCAAAGTAATTTCTGTTCTTGAAATACCCTGGCTGCGTTTTCATAAAAAATTTTCTCTACCAGTGATTCCGGGTAATGGCGCAAAAACAATTCATACAGTCTCGGGATGGCATTCAAGCCGGGCATATCTTCCGGCAGGTCAGCGCCGTCCCAATCGCCGCCCATAGCCAGAGTATCTTCCCCTCCTAACGAGAGAAAATATTCGGCATGGCGCAGCACATCTTCCATAGAAGCTTTTTCCGGCTGGTCGTTAAGAAACGCTTTGTAGAAATTCAAACCTACCAACCCGCCGGATTTGCGGATTGCTTCAAATTGCTCTTTTGTCAAATTTCTTGGATGACCACAAACCTCTTTCGCATTGGAATGTGAGGCGACAAAAGGCTGTTCTGAAAGTTCCGCTACATCCCAAAAAAGTTCCGGGCTCGCATGGGAGAGATCGATTAAAATGCCGGCCTTTTCCATTTCCTTTACTGCTTGACGGCCGAAATCTGTTAATCCGGATGTTCCGGGAGAAAATACACCTCGGCCCAGTTCTGTAGCGCCATTCCAGGTCAATGTGCACATGCGTACGCCTAAGCGCTGGAAATCGCGAATATGTTCCAGTTTCCCTCCCAACGCAGCGCCACTCTCTACAGTCAGGATTCCCCCGTGGCGGCCTTGCTGTTCCAGCTTTTTCAGATCACCAGGGGCACGAAGCTGTGTGAAACAATCCTGATTCTTCTCTGTTTCATCCAAGAAACGTTCGGATATTTGCAAAAAACGCTGCCAGGCATCTTCGCCGCGCAAATCATCTGGAAGCCATACAGCATAGCATTGCACATAATGCTCCCAAGTATTTACAGACTCTAAGTTCACGTGAAGATGATTCTTTCGCAAGGGAATATCCTTTACAGCACATTCCGTCATGGTATCGCAGTGTAAATCAAAATAACGCATAGAAACTTCTCCTTTCGCGGTTTAGCTAAAAAAGACGTTTTCTAAATAGTCCTCCCCAACAATTTCCGATCCCCGCACATAAACTGCAGCGGCATCAAAACGCGGCTGCAAATTTGTAGGATTCTTTTTTAGGAATACTTTCGCGGTGGCAACAATTTTTCGCTGCTTTTGCGGCGTGATCGCTTCAAACGGGGAAACCAAACTGTTTTGAGCACGGGTCTTTACTTCTACAAAGGCAATATATGGACCATTTTTAGCGATTATATCGATTTCACCATAACGGGAATGAAAATTCCGGGCAACAATTCTATAGCCACGTTTTTCAAGCAATTCAGCGATGTGATCCTCCCCTGCCTTACCTGCCCAAGTTTTCATGAATGCTTTTCTCCCAGATTTTTGAGAAAGCTTTTCCGGTGGATAGGTAGAATCCCATATTTCTGAATCGCTTCATAATGGGCTTTTGTGCCATATCCTTTGTGCTTTCCAAAACCATATTGGGGATAAAGAGCATCCAATTCCTCGAGAAGCCTGTCACGGCTCACCTTTGCCAGAATAGAAGCCGCTGCAATACTGGCGCACTGAGCGTCACCCTTTACTACTGTTTCACCAGGGGTGGCCAAAGGTGGCATTCGGTTTCCATCTACCAAGACCCAGCCCGGCTGTGTTTTTAAATTTTCCACGGCTCGCCCCATGGCTAAAAATGTAGCCTGCAAAATGTTAACACTGTCAATCTCTTCCGCAGTGGCCCAACCAATCCCCCAAGCAAGCGCGTTCTCTTGAATGATTGGGAACAACGCTTCCCGTCTTTTCTCCGTCAGCTTTTTAGAATCATTCAGCCCATCGATGGGAAAGTCCAGTGGCAGAATAACCGCCGCAGCGCACACCGGCCCTGCCAACGGCCCACGACCGGCTTCGTCAACACCACATACAGGACTATAACCGGCAGCTTCTGCCCGGTGTTCCCAAGCGTACCAATCCCATGTTTCTGATAAATTTTCTTTTGATTTCGCTGCCATGGCTTTCCCTCCTGTGCAATTATGGACGTTCTAACGTGATCCGTCCCAGCTTACCACCCCGGTATTCGTCCAGAACCGTGATAGCTGCCCGCTCGGTATTTACTTCTCCGCCGGAGATCAACATGCCGCGTTTCCGGCCTACGCGTTCCAAAATCTCATGGCCAGGCAGATGCTCTTCCGGGGAAATGTCTGTTTTATAGCGGCCATTTACAGCATTGGGATAAAGTTCCATCAATAGCTCCAAAAGCCGGGCGGCCAAGCCTTCCACATCTAAAATTTCATCTCTCACAGCGCCGGTAAAGGCTAAGTGCTCTCCTACCACAGGGTCCTCGAATTTAGGCCAAAGTACACCGGGGGTGTCTAACAGCTCAAAACCTTTCCCAACAGTAAACCAGCGGTTTTGGCGGGTAACGCCTGGGCGGTCCTGCACCTCGGCTTTGCCGGCTTTACCGCCAAAAATCATACGATTAATAAAAGAGGATTTTCCCACATTTGGAATTCCCACCACCATGATTCGGATAGGTCTGCCAATCATGCCTTTTTTCTCCCAAGCCTCAATTTGAGGCTTCAGCACTTCTTTTACAGCTGGATAAAAAGTATTGATGCCTTTTCCGGTTTTGCTTTCGATAGGGATAGCTTTTTCGCCTTGGAGAGCGTAATGCGCTATCCATTTGGAGGTCTGAGCGGGATCGGCCATATCGCTCTTATTTAAAAGAACAATTTTTGGTTTTCTCTGAATGATGTCGCGCAGCACAGGGTTGGAACTGCTGCTTGGAACACGGGCATCTAGTATTTCCGCCACTGCGTCCACCAGTTTTAGGTCTTCTACGATCTTACGCCGGGTTTTGGCCATATGACCGGGAAACCATTGTATGGATTGTATTTCTCCCATGGATACCGCCTCCTTAAAATTTTATAAGGGCGGGCCGCCGAAACCGCCAGTCCGCCCACGTTGTTCATTGTTTTTTGTCAAGGTGATCCTCTTTACAGATTTTTCACCAAACCTAATTTTGAGAATGGATAAAGGTTAAAGACCACTTTTCCAAGAATATTCCGTCGATCTACCATGCCTACAGATTGGAACCTGCTGTCGGTTGAATTGCCTCGGTTGTCGCCTAAAACAAACACGCAGCCTTCCGGCACGGTTTGTGGGAACTCCAATACTTGGCCTGGCAACTCCGGCACATAAGTGATCCCATCTTCAATACCAAATACGGAACCAGCAATGGCTTGACCATCTACCACTACTTCTCCCAGCTGAGGATCAAAATCTACAGTCTGTCCTTCTGTGGCAACCACCCGTTTAATAATTGGTTCCTCCAAGGCGTTGATCACGATCACAATATCCCCTTGCTGCGGTGAGCCAGCAAGATTGGTGATCAAGACCCGGTCGCCATTATGATAAGTCGGTTCCATAGAAACGCCGTCTACTGTGATGACGCGTCCTAAAAACGTGAACACAACAGCCACTAAAACTACTGCCACTACAATGGTTTCAGCCCATTCCAAAGCGGAACGCACAAAAGGCGAACTGCCCTGGGATATTTTTGTTTTTTCGCGGGTCTGTACGGTTTCCTCCATGACACCTCACCCTTTCTGTTGTCATATATTTTATAGATGGATTTAAATGAACCCTAAATCTTGAAAGGGATATAGATGAAAAACAGCTGTCCCTAAAATGTTCCGGGTATCGATCATGCCAACGTCCTGATAGCGACTGTCCTCAGAAACAGCCCGGTTATCTCCCAAAACAAACACACAGCCTTCCGGAACAGTTTGGGGAAATTCCAACAATTCAAATGAAGTGAAGGGCTCTTCGGTGATACCGTTTTCCAAACCAAATTGGGTTTCATCCACCGTCTGACCATCTACCAAAACAGATTTTGTCTCATAATCGAAATCTACCGTTTGTCCTTCTGTGGCAATCACCCGCTTGATGATCGGTTCATCCAAAACATTGACAATTACCACTACGTCTCCTTGTTGCACCCCAGTGAGATCGTTGACCACTAAAACCCGATCGCCATCGTGAAAATTGGGAACCATGGAAGTGCCGGTTACTGTGACGACACGGCAGACAAACGTGAATACTACCGCAATCAACACCACCGCGATAATAATCTCTTCTGTCCATTCCAAAATGGTGCGAACGGCTTTTCTGGGTTTGCTTTCCATATCTCTACCTCCCGACTTGCATAAACCGGCCCCGATGCAACAAAAAATCTATAGCAAAAAAGGGACAGAAATTTGTCCCTTTCTCACATTGTCTATGCAGATTTTACTTAAGCTGCTCTTTAACCTTAGCGGCCTTACCCACGCGGTCACGCAGATAATAGAGCTTCGCACGGCGTACACGGCCCTGACGAACAACCTTTACAGCCTTCACATTGGGAGAATGCAAGGGGAATACACGCTCTACACCTACACCGTAAGAAACACGGCGCACAGTGAAAGTCTCGCTGATGCCGCTGCCTTTGCGAGCGATCACAGTGCCTTCAAACTGCTGGATACGCTCCCGATCGCCTTCACGGATATTCACGTCCACACGAACAGTGTCACCGATGGAGAACTGAGGGATTTCAGCTTTCATAGAATCCTGAGAGATCATTTTGATTGCGTCCATTTGAGATTCCTCCAAAATCATAATATTCAGACATTCATGCCGGTCTCCCGACAGCGGACTGCCCGCTTCCTTGCACGGTACCAGCACCGGGAACTTCGAACCTGACTTTGACGTTTTCCGGTTCCAGTCTCCGCGTTTCGACCCCCACGGGCAAGCCTTTGAGGAAAACCCGCGGAATTCAAATGCTTTAATATTTTATCACAAGGGATGCGAAAAAGCAAGAAGTATTTACCGGAATTCGGAAAAATCTTTGGTAAGAAGCCGTTTCCGGGTAATTGTGCAAAAGGGTTCCGCTTCCTCATATTGCTTCAACGCTTCCAGAAGCAAAGCAGGATTGATACTGCCGTTCACGCTGCAAGGCAGCCGCATGGTCAAAAACACTCCGCCTTCTTGGCAGCTGCACGTGACCTGAGCGAAGTCGGGCTTAATATCCACATCACGGTCGCCTTTTTTCGTGTGTTTTCGAACTAAGATCGTCTCCCTGCCAAGAAGTTTCTGAATCTTCTCCTGCAAAGCAGCTGGATTCTCAGATTCTAAGAGTATCTCATAATCCCCAAACTGGATATCCTCGAATTTATCCACTGGTTCCGAAGCAGCTAAAACCCGCAGATCTTTGGGAAGATGGGCGTTGAGCATCTCGGGGATCTGTTCCAAAGGAAGTTCTTCCGTCAAGCGGATATCCATGCACTCACGCTCTCCGCAAACACCTAACGAGAGAGGCATAGCATACGTCATATAGATGCGGGGATTAAATCCTTCTGTATACCACACCGGCAGTTGAGACAATTTTAGTCCCCGGGCCATGCAGCGGGTTAAATCCAAATGGGAGATATAGCGCACCGAACCCTTTTTTTCAAACCAGACTCGTACGTTTTTCAACGCAAATCCCCCCTTTATAACAAGCTGCGCCGCAATGAGAGCATTGTTCCCGGCAATTTGGCGTGGTCAGATTTTGATAAGCTCGTTTGCACTCTTCTATAAAGAATTCCTTTTTGACTCCGTAATCCAGATGATCCCAGGGGAACACCTCGTCAAATTCCCGGTGACGGTTGGCGTAAAAGGCAGGGTCTAAGCCACAGGCTTCAAACGCTTCCATCCATTTATCAAAATCAAAGCAGTCTTCCCATCCGTCAAAGCGCAAACCGAATTCCCGGGCTTTTTCCATAACCGCGCAGAGCCGTCGGTCACCTCGGGCGAACACGGCTTCTAAGAAACTGGTTTGGGCACCGTGGTAGCTGACGGAAATCTTGCGGGAACGAACATGGCCTTTTAAAGCGTATTGCTTTTCTTTCAAAGTCTCCATGGTATCCTGGCCGAACCACTGGAAAGGTGTGAAGGGCTTGGGCACAAACGCTGCGGCGCTTAAAGAAACCTCAACCCCCTTGCCTTTGGGCTTTTCCTTATTTGCATAGAAAGTATCCACTACTTTCTGGCCTAACTGCAAAATGGCCAGCACATCTTCCATGGTCTCTGTGGGGAGGCCGATCATAAAATACAGTTTTACCCGAGTCCATCCTTCGGTAAACGCCACATTTACTGTGTGCATCAGTTCTTCTTCTGTAACATTCTTATTGATAACATCCCGCATACGCTGGGAACCTGCTTCCGGAGCGAAAGTCAAGCCGCTTTTGCGCACGGAATTGATGCGTTCCATCAGTTCGGGCGAGAAATTATCTACGCGCAGGCTGGGCAAAGAAAGGCTTACTTTATCCTCTTCCGTCCACTGGTGCAACGTGTCGATGAGCTCATTTAAGTGGCTGTAATCACTGGTGCTGAGAGACGAAAGGGAAATTTCGTCATACCCTGTGGAATGGCACAAATCCCGGCATTGACGGTCAATCGTCTCAATGCTCTTTTCACGGTATGGGCGGTAGAGAAATCCCGCTTGACAGAACCGGCACCCACGGATGCATCCGCGAAGCACTTCTTCTGAGATCCGGTTGTGCACCACATCAATGAGCGGAACCACAAAATCTTTAGGGTAATACGCCTTGTTCATGTCCCGGATCACACGCTTTTTCACCGTTTTGGGCGCGCCGTGAGTGGGAATATATTCTTTAACTGTACCGTCCGGGTTATAAGAAACATCGTAGAACGCCGGCACATACACGCCTTCGACCTGGGCAGCTTTTTCCAGGAATTCCAACTTGGATTTCCCTTCTTTTTTGCATTGCCGGTAAATCTCCATAACTTCGATATCTACTTCTTCCCCGTCTCCCAAGAAGAACAAGTCGAAGAAATCGGCCAGGGGCTCAGGATTGCAAACGCAAGGGCCGCCGCCTACGACAATATTAAAAAGGTCCGGGCGGTCTTTGCTGCGCAAGGGGATTCCAGCAAGCTCCAGCATATTCAATACATTGGTATAACTCAATTCGTATTGCAGGGTGAACCCAATAAAATCGAATTGATTTACGGGGTCGCCGCTTTCCAGGCCGTAAAGGGGAATGCCTTCCCGGCGCATCTCTTCCTCCATATCTACCCAGGGAGCGAATACGCGTTCACACCAAAAGTAAGGAATCTCATTCATGGCCCCGTAAAGAATCTTAATTCCTAAATGGGACATACCGATTTCGTAGGTATCGGGGAAACAAAAGGCGAAACGCACCTCTACTTGAGAAGGGTCTTTTACAACGGCGTTTAATTCTCCGCCTACGTAACGCCCGGGTTTTTGCACTTTTTGAAGGGCATGTTCCAGTTTTTGATTTTGTCTCATGGAATCCTCCCGTTTTCTGAAACGTATTCCGAAATATCCTGGATAGGCCAGAATATCTCTTTCATAATGATAACATAGGTGTTCTAAACGTTCAATGCGCGGTTTCTGCAAAAGAAAATTGTCAGTGGATGAACATCGCATCGCCAAAGCTGAAAAAGCGGTACTTTTCCTGGACTGCCACATGATAAGCGTTTAGGATATTCTCTCTTCCTGCTAACGCGGAAACCAACATGATAAGCGTACTTTCCGGTAAGTGGAAATTGGTGATCAAAGCATCCACGCCGCGGAACTCACAGCCGGGATATAAGAAAATGTCTGTCCATCCTTCGCTTTCCCGGAAGCAGCCTTCTTTTTGTGCTACAGACTCAATGGTCCGGCAGCTGGTTGTACCTACGGCAATCACCCTTCCCCCACGCTCTTTGGTCCTGTTAATAAGGGCTGCGGTTTCTTCCGGCATATGATAGTGTTCTGAATGCATTTTATGGTCTTGGATGTTTTCTACGCTTACAGGCCGGAACGTTCCCAAGCCCACATGGAGAGTCACAAACCCTACATCTACCCCCATGTTCTGAATCTTTTCCAGCAATTCCGGGGTAAAATGCAGCCCAGCTGTGGGGGCGGCGGCGGAACCTTCCTCCCGGGAATAAACCGTTTGATAACGTTCTTTATCTTCCAAACGCGCTTTGATATAAGGCGGCAAAGGCATTTGGCCGATCTGGTCCAGAATATGGAAGAACATTCCCTCATACTCAAAATGAATGAGCCGATTGCCGTCTGGAAGCACATCTACCACTTCGCAGCGGAGGATTCCATCTCCAAATTGGAACCGGCTGCCCTTCTTGGCACGCTTTCCAGGACCGGCCAATGCTTCCCAAATGTCATTTCCTTTGTTTTGAAGCAGAAGAAACTCTACATGGGCCCCTGTATCTTCTTTTACCCCATAAAGCCTGGCAGGCAGCACCCGGGAATCGTTTAGTATCAGGCAGTCATTTGGGGTAAGATATTCGACGATATCGAAAAAATGACGGTGCTCTATCTTTCCGGAACGTTTGTCAAGCACCATCAGCCGGGAAGCGTCCCGAGGCTCTATGGGAGTTTGAGCAATCAGTTCTTCCGGTAAATCAAAATTGAAATCGCTTGTTTTCATGGTATATCTCATCATTTCCTTTTTTGAGGAGCTGTTTTAGGGACCGCTCCCGTAAAATTTCATACAATAAATTGTGGGTTAAAAATTGACAACAGGAGGAATCTAGGGTATGATAAAAATCAAATAGAGGCGCGGCTTTCAAAAGTAGCAAGATGGAGGTTGCCAGAACTGAAGAAGTCTTGTGAAAGGGTGGGCTGCCGAAGGAGAATATGCGGCGGATATTTTCCTGGTTGCAACAGCAAATAGCTTTGTGACTGTCATCACTTGTGATGGAGTGCTATTGAATGATTGATTTTCAGGCCGGTTGGCATGGAAAATAAGCATTTCTATTATAGGAGATGAACAGCCGGTTTTCAACCGGTTTTTTCTTTACCCGGTTTTTTTGCTTAAGACTCCATTTATTACCCAGAAAGGATTTGGAAAATTATGAAACAATATCGTGTGGGAATTATCGGATGCACAGGCATGGTTGGGCAGCGTTTCGCTACCATTTTGGAGAACCATCCTTGGTTTCATGTAACAGCTTTGGCTGCCAGTGCCCGGTCCGCTGGAAAAACTTATGAAGAGGCTGTGGGAAATCGTTGGGCCATGAAAACTCCCATGCCCGCTTCCATGGCGAAAATGCCCGTTTACGATGCTGAAAAAGACATAGAGAAGATCGTTTCTTTAGTAGATTTCGTGTTCTGCGCTGTCAACATGAAAAAGGAAGATATCCGCGCTTTAGAAGAAACATATGCCCGCCATGAGTGCCCCGTTGTTTCCAACAACAGCGCACATCGTTCCACCCCGGATGTGCCCATGATCATTCCCGAAATCAACGCAGATCATGTGGAGGTCATCGAATCTCAGCGGAAACGTTTGGGTACCAAACGGGGATTTATCGCGGTAAAATGCAACTGCTCTCTGCAAAGCTATGTGCCTGCCATCAATCCTCTGATGGATCTGGGCGTGACCAAGGTACTGGCCTGCACATATCAGGCGATTTCAGGTGCCGGCAAGACTTTCGAAACCATGCCGGAGATTCTGGACAATGTGATTCCTTACATTGGCGGTGAGGAAGAAAAATCCGAGCAGGAGCCTTTGAAAATTTGGGGACACGTGGAAAATGGCGTGATCGTCAACACTACCACTCCCTCTATCACCTCTCAGTGCTTGCGGGTCCCCGTTTCTGACGGCCACATGGCTGCAGTGTTCTTCTCTCTGGAAAAGAAAGTGTCTGTTGAGGAGATCATTGACCGTTGGGAAAAATTCCGCGGCCCTGCGCAGGAACTGGAACTTCCCAGTGCTCCCAAGCAATTCCTGCATTATTTCACTGAGAATGACCGCCCTCAGCCCAAACTGGACCGTGATTTGGAGGGCGGTATGGCTGTTTCTGTTGGCCGTCTACGTCCCGATACACAGTATGATTATAAATTCGTGTGCCTTTCCCACAATACCTTACGTGGTGCTGCAGGCGGCGCTTTGCTGATGGCGGAACTGCTGTGCGCCAAAGGGTATTTCGATTGATCTTTTGGAGGTAGGAGATTATGAAGCAAGTATTGTTTACCGGCGCTGCTACCGCTCTTGTGACGCCGTTTGATGATCACAGAAATATTTCCTGGGACGAACTGGAAAAACTGGTAGAGTTCCAGATTGAAGGCGGTATCGACGCTATTGTGGCTTGTGGTACCACGGGAGAATCTGCTACAATGACCGCCGAGGAACACACCCAGGTCATTAAGTTCATCATTGAGAAGGTAAAAGGCCGTGTACCTGTTATTGCTGGTACAGGCAGCAACGATACCCATTTTTGCGTGGAGCTTTCTAAGGAAGCTAAAGGACTGGGCGCGGATGGATTGTTACTGGTGACCCCCTATTACAACAAAACTTCTCAAAAAGGCCTGATCGAAAGCTTTAACTATGTGGCGGATCAGGTGAAGATGCCGTGCATCCTTTACAATGTTCCCAGCCGTACTGGATGCAATATCCAGCCCGCCACGTATCAAGAGCTTTCTAAAAACCCATACATTGTAGCAGTGAAGGAAGCTAACGGCGATATTTCTGCCACTGCCCGCACAGCGGCGCTTTGCGGTGATGATTTGACCATTTATTCCGGCGAGGATAACCAAACGCTCCCGATTATGGCATTGGGCGGCAAAGGCGTCATTTCTGTATTTTCCAACGCTTTGCCTGGGAAAATGCACGAACTGGCAGACTATATGCTGAAAGGTGATTTGGAAGCTGCCAGAAAGCTGGATCTGGAATATCTGGACTTAATGGATGGATTTTTCCTGGATGTGAATCCTATTCCCATCAAAGAAGCTATGTGGCAAATGGGCCTGATCAAAACCAACCAATGCCGTATGCCCCTGACCACTATGACGGACGAAGGAAAGGCAAAACTTACCGCTTTGCTGAAAAAGCATCGCCTGGTATAAAATGCCTCTTGTAAAAAAGAAAGGAAGTTCCCATCATGACCCATATCATTCTTTGCGGCTGTAACGGAAAAATGGGCGCCGCCGTTCAGAATTTCGTCAACCAGCGGGAGGACTGCCAGATCGTTGCCGGCGTGGATATTTCCCCGGCGGACACGGGTGTATTCCCAGTATATAGTTCCCTAAACGATGTAAAAGAAACGGCTGAAGTTGTGGTGGATTTTTCCCACC
The DNA here is from genome assembly GCA_904419785.1 of uncultured Neglectibacter sp. Lineage (GTDB taxonomy): Bacteria > Bacillota > Clostridia > Oscillospirales > Acutalibacteraceae > Acutalibacter. The sequence continues at coordinate 180,932 of CAJFSY010000001.1, read as the reverse complement.
CTACCGCCCTTTCGTCCATTTTAAATTATTGTCGCAGCCATTCCGGTACAGCGGCGGTATTGTGTACCACTGGCTATAGCCAAGAACAAACTAAAGAGATTCAAGACGCATCCAAGGAACTACCCTTGTTTTATTCCCGCAATATGTCTTTGGGAGTAAACCTTTTGATCGAGCTGGCGAAAAAAGCGGAGGCTGTTTTGGGAGACGCATTTGATGTGGAAATTGTAGAGATGCACCACAATCAGAAGATTGACGCTCCCAGTGGGACAGCATTGATGATTGCCGACGCTATCAATCAGGTGCGCGGTGATGGGATGAACTATGTATATGACCGGCATTCCCAGCGGAAAAAGCGGGAAAAGAAAGAGATAGGCCTTCACTCGGTACGAGGCGGAACCATCGTGGGAGAACATCAGGTGGTTTTCGCGGGCCAAAGCGAAGTGATCACTCTCTCCCATTCCGCCCAGTCTAAAGAACTTTTTGCCGCCGGAGCTGTAAACGCCGCTGTATATATGACCGGTAAAGAACCGGGTTTGTATGATATGTCCCATTTGGTTTGAGGAGGGATTCCTATGAGCGCTTCTACAGTTATCAGTACTGTTGACAATATCACTTTGATCACTTTGCAGGACTTCCCTGCTAATGTGGTTTCTCTGGCAAAAATCTTTGACTCTATTTCGCAATACGGCATCAATATCGATATGATTTCCATGGCTCCTACCCATGGCGCTACCACAGGGCTATCCTTTACTATCTCTGATGAGGATATGATCGATATCTTGGGCTTTACTTCCAAACTGAAGCGTGAAACAGATATTGATGTGATCGTCAGCAGCGTCAATCATAAAATTTCCGTATATGATCCGTTGATGAAGAACACCCCAGGAATGGCAGCTCAGGTATTCAACGCTATTTCCGGTACGGACGCAGATATCCGGCTGATCACTACCTCAGAAGTGGAGATTTCCCTGCTTGTTACAGAGGCCGATTTTGACACCGTGCTGGGAGCCATTCAAAAGGCAATGGTGTAAGAGAAAAACAAATACAATGAATAGATAAGATAACCACGCTGAAAGCTAGTGCCTTTTCAGCGTGGTTTTAGTATACTAAAACCATATAATTAGTGATGTGCGGTGATATGATGAAATTACATATTATTGGTCCAAGCGGATCGGGAAAAACTTTTCTCGCCAAACAGTTATCCGAAAAATATCATATACCAATTTGTTCGCTAGACGATTTATTCTGGGATAACTCCCAAGGGGCATATAACTGCAAAAGAGACGCGAAAGTTCGTGATGCTATGTTAGGGCAAACTGTTAGTCAAGAAAACTGGATTATTGAAGGTGTTCAGTTCACATGGTGTGAATCCTGCTTTGCAAACGCAGATGTTATCTATTTTTTGGATACACCATCTTTACTTTGCCGATTCCGGATTATTCGCAGATTTTTAAAGAGAAAGATCAGCAGAAGCAGTAGGAAGAATGAAACGGTAAGGTCTTTAATTGCTTTGCTAAAATGGACAAAGAAGTTCTACAAGGTTAATCTTCCAGAAATGCAAAATATGCTTTTAAGATATAATGACAAAGTTATCACTTTGTCGCAAAGGAAGGATATACAACAACTTGTTTCTTTTTAATATGAAAAAGAACAAATGAGAAGGACCCTACCCTTCATTTGAAAGGTGGGTCCTTCTCATTTATGGAAAAATTTTTCGATACTTTTAGCAAACAGCCTTGTGGAACACTTTCTTGCCTTTTTTAATGACAAGCCCATTTTCAAAGGCGATTTTCGAGAAAGTCTTTGCCGGGTCGGTGATTTTCTCATCAGCTACAGTCAAGCCGCCCTGTTGGATCAAGCGGCGTCCTTCCCCTTTGGAGGGAATCAGCCCAGTTTTCAGAAGCAAGTCTAAAACAGCAATCTCACCATTGGTGAAATCCTCTTCAGAAAGCTGAGTGGTTGGCATATTGGCAGTATCCGCTCCAGCGCCAAACAATGCCCGTGCGCCTTCCTGCGCTTTGGCGGCTTCCTCTTCCCCATGGACCATTTTCGTCAGTTCAAAAGCCAAGATCTCTTTTGCTTTATTTAACTGGCTGCCTTCCCAATGGCTCATTTCCTCAATTTCTTCCAGAGGCAGGAAAGTAAGCATGCGGATACATTTCAGCACATCTGCGTCATCCACATTCCGCCAATACTGATAAAAATCAAAGGGGCTGGTCTTATTGGCATCGAGCCACACTGCATTACCCGCTGTTTTGCCCATTTTCTTTCCCTGGGAATCGGTAAGCAGGGTGATGGTCATAGCATGAGCGTCTTTGCCCAGCTTCCGGCGGATCAATTCTGTGCCGCCCAGCATATTGCTCCACTGGTCGTCGCCGCCAAACTCCATGTTGCAGCCGTAGTTCTGGAACAAGTAGTAGAAATCGTAGCTCTGCATGATCATGTAATTGAATTCCAGGAAAGACAAGCCTTTTTCCATACGCTGTTTGTAGCACTCAGCACGGAGCATATTGTTAACGCTAAAACAGGAGCCCACTTCCCGAAGCAAATCTACATAGTTCAGGTTTAAGAGCCAGTCAGCATTGTTGAGCATCATGGCCTTCCCCTCGCCCTCACCGAATTCGATGAAGCGCTCCATCTGACGTTTGAAGCAAGCAGCGTTATGCTCGATATCTTCTTTTGTGAGCATTTTCCGCATATCGGTTCGTCCGGAAGGGTCACCGATCATTGTGGTGCCGCCGCCAATCAAAGCGATGGGCTTATTGCCAGCCATTTGCAACCGCTTCATCAACGTGAGCGCCATAAAATGGCCTGCGGTCAAGCTATCGGCTGTGCAGTCGAAGCCGATATAGAAAACAGCCTTTCCATTGTTGACCACTTCCCGAATTTCTTCCTCGTTGGTGACCTGGGCAATCAAGCCTCGGGCTTGAAGTTCTTCATACACTCCCATGTGTATCCATCCTTTCAAAAATAAAATGTTTTGGAAAATGCCCAGGGCTGGCTAAAAAGAAACGCCCCCTGCATTTTCACGCAGAGGGCGATAAAATACATTACCGCGGTACCACCTCAATTTATCACGGCCTCACAGCTCGTGACCTTAGGGGCACTTTCATGCCCTGACAAAGTAACGCTTGTCACACGGCTAACCCTACTAAAAATAAATCGTTCAAGAAAGCAGCTCAGGACTGTATGTTCAGCAACCGCCATGCTTCCGCTTACACCAACCGCGGACTCTCTTTGCCATGGATTTCGGTGCTTACTTTGTTCCGTCATCGCCATTACTGGAATTATACGGCGCAAGTGCAAAATTGTCAAGCTTTTTTCAGCATTTCCTCAGCCATTTCCAACTGCAGCTGGGTAACTGCCTCTCCGCCGATAATTCGGGCGACTTCCCGTTTCCTGCCCTCAAAGTCCAGCGGAGTCACTTGTGTAAAGGTTCTGTCCTTTTCAATGTGCTTTGCAATCAGCAGATGATGATCAGCCAAAGATGCGATCTGCGCCAAGTGCGTGATACAAAGCACTTGACGGTCCTGAGAAACTTGCTTGAGCTTTTGTCCCACTTTATTGGCTGCTGCGCCGCTGATACCTGTATCCACCTCATCAAAAATCAAAGTGTCTACTTTGTCCTTACCGGAAAGAACGGTTTTGATGGCCAACATGATACGGGAAAGCTCACCGCCAGAAGCGATTTTCGACATGGGCTTGGGAGGTTCCCCCTTGTTAGCGGAAACCAGAAATTGGATTCTATCACATCCCATAGCATACAAAGGCACACGCTGAATTTCTGTTTCAAACTCAATGCCAGGCATATTCAGAAATGCCAATTCTTCCTTTACCTGACGGATAAACTGGGTGGAAATCATTTTACGCTTTTCAGACAGCTGCTTTGCTAAAGCGATGGCTTGCTTCTTTTCTTTTTCATACTGGGCTTCCAAGCGTTCTCGCTCTTCATCTGAGAATTCGATTTGGTGCAGCCGTTCGCGGCAATCCTCCAAAAAGGCCAGTATTTTCTCTTCACTACCACCATATTTCAGCCCCAGCTTGTAGAGAAGGTCAAGCCGTTCCTCAATAGACTCCAAAAGGTCGGGGTTGAAATCTACAGAAGTATTGCGCAAAATCGAGTCTACATCTTCCAGTAGATAGCCTGCTTCCCGCAGCTTTTGCGAAGCCTCTTCCAACTCCGGCAAATAGGCTGCTGCCCGCTCTGCCTCGGAAGAAGCTTGAGAAATCCCCGAAAGCAAACCTTCGTTATCTTCATCACCAGAAAGCAAGCCTTTTAGGAGTTCCAAGGCGCCAGCGATTTTCTCGCTATTTCGGATGATTTCCCGCTGGCTTTCCAGTTCCTCCCGCTCGCCTTCCTTTACATTTGCGCCCTCAATCTCATCGATTTGATAATGGAGCAAATCCGAAAGCCGTGCTTTTTCCCCTTCATCGGTCTGGAGCGCTTCCAGTTGGCGCTGGGTCTCGCGCAAACCATGATAAGCCGCTTGATACTGTCTGAGAAGTTCCTCAAGACCGCCGAAGCTATCCAGATACGTCATGTGGATTTCCGGTGAGAGAAGCTCATAGCTTTCATGCTGGCCATGAATCGTAACAAGACGGGGTCCGAGCTGTTTCAGCATAGATACTGTGGCAGGAGCGCCGTTAAGCTTACAGGTGGAACGGCCCTCTAAACGGATATCACGCTGGACTAAAAGAGAACCATCTTCTTCCCGTGGAATGGAAAGCTGTTCTAAAAGAGACATTGTCTCCTCATCCAAACCGGTAAACAAAGCGGATACGGAAGCGCTGGAAGCTCCGGTGCGAACCAGCTCTTTGGAAGTCCTTTCCCCAAGGACCGCGTGAATCGCATCTATAATAATAGATTTTCCCGCGCCGGTCTCGCCAGTTAAGACGGTAAAGCCTTTTTCTAAATCAATAGAGGCTTTTTCGATTACAGCAATATTGTGAATAAATAATTGTGCAAGCATTTTTTCACCTATTGATCAGCTTCCGGAATTCTTCCTGTGTTTCCAAAGCGTCCGCATCCGTGCGGCAGACGATAAAAATGGTATCTTCTCCGGCCAAAGTTCCTACAAATCCAGGCCAATGCATGGAATCCATAGAAGCGCATACCGCTTGTGCCATACCGGTCATACAGCGGATTACCAACATATTTTGAGCGGCTTCCACCGACAGCACTGAGTCTGCAAAAAAAGAATAGAACTTCGAGGACATGTCGCTGATGTTCTCGCTGCCTGTAGAATAACGGTATTTTCCTGTTCGGGAAAGACTTTTCACCAAACGCAGCTCTTTGATATCTCGTGACACGGTAGCTTGTGTCACGTCAAACCCGCTTTCCCGCAAATAGCGGAGGAGTTCGTCTTGAGTATCGATGTCGTATTCTTTGATCAGTTCCAGAATTTTTGCGTGCCTTCGAGTTTTCATAGAATGGAAACCAGTCCTTTCTGGCAGATACGCCGTTTTGCTTATATCTTTGATAAGATCGCTTACCCGGTTATTGCCGGGTCTCGATAATTTTCTGATTGAGGACATCGTAAAAATCATACCCGCCCAAGCGTATAAACCGGGCAAACCGATCAGATGGAAAGAACCGAAGCTTGTCTTTTGTAAAGACCTCCAAAGGCGTCTCGCCATCTACCGCCAGGTATAACCTACCGATATTTTCCGGGATATCCACTAACAGCTGTGATTTCGTGCCAAAAATAATACTGCGGTTGAACAAAGAATGGGGGCAAATAGGAGTATATACCAAACAATCCATGTTTGGTTCAATCACCGGACCACCAGCGGAAAGCGAGTAGGCGGTGGAACCGGTTGGTGTGGCAACAATAAATCCGTCTGCCCGGTAACGGTAAGAACGATGCCCCAGAACCATTTGATAATCAATGATTTTAGATGGTTCGCCGGAAAGCACCGCGTCATTTAAGGCATAAAACCGTTGCACGTGGTCGCCGGAAGTAAGTTCCACTTCCAGCATTAAGCGACGTTCTTCCAGATATTCTCCCCGCACCAAGTTGGCAAGAAGAGAAAGTTCGTGACGTTCCACTCCGGCAGTAAAGCCCAATGTTCCCGCATTTACGCCCAGTATAGGCTTCTTCATCGAAGCCGCTAACTTGGCGGTATGAATAATAGTGCCATCACCGCCGATGGCAATAAACAAGTCACAAGAACGCAGAGAGTCCTCTATCCGTTCCTGATAAACGCCATGAGCGGTAAAAAGATCCGTTTTGAGCACGGTTTCACAGCCACACTCTGAAAGGATTCGCAACACTTCGTCTGTACATGCCTGCGCAGTTTCTTTTGTTAGGTTGGGTACAACGGCTATTTTCAAAAGAGCCCCTCCTCTATAAAAGGGTCGTTATTCCCTGATTGGATGATCCAAGTCTCGATGGGAAGCTTCTACGACCTGTTCGGGAACAGGAACACCAGATGCTTCTATGGGAGCATCTGAACGTTCCAAATAGATGAGATATTCGATATTGCCCTCAGGCCCTTTTACCGGCGAATAAGTCAATCCCAAAACAGAAAAACCATTTTCTAAAGAGAAATTGCGGATTTTCTCGATCACTTCCCGGTGGACGGACTGATCCCGGACAACGCCCTTTTTCCCAACCTTTTCCCTTCCTGCCTCAAATTGAGGTTTGATCAGGCAAACCGCCTGGCCATGTTCCGCCAGCAGAGGGCGCACAGCAGGAAGGATCAGGCTTAAAGAAATGAAAGAAACATCTACAGAAAAGAAATCAATTTCCTCCGGGATTTGTTCCCGTGTAAGATATCGAGCATTGGTTCGTTCCAAATTTACCACCCTGGCATCTGTGCGCAGACTCCACGCCAGCTGACCATATCCCACGTCTACAGAATAGACTTTGCGCGCCCCGTTTTGCAGCATACAATCTGTAAATCCTCCGGTAGAAGCGCCAACATCCATACAAATTTTATCTGTCAGGGTCAAACCAAACTCTTTCATGGCTTTTTCCAGCTTTAATCCGCCCCGGCTGACATATTGCAAGCCTTTCCCCCGTATTTCCACGTGAGAGTCCTCTGAAAAAGTATCTCCTGGTTTGTCCGCTTTTTGATTGTCTACATACACTTGGCCGGCCATGATCAGCGCTTTGGCTTTTTCACGGCTTTCTGCCAGACCGTTTTCTGTTACCAAAATATCAAGCCGTTTCTTCATGGCCGCCTCCTTTTTCTTGTTTCAAAGTATCTTTTACAAAATGTTCGATACCATCTGCATTTAATCCCAATGTTTCTAAAGAACGGAACATTGGCGCGTGTTTGATATAAGGATCTTCAATAGCCCGCAAATGGAAATTCCCTTCAAATCCTGCTTTTTCCAAAAGAAACGCGAAGTGTTCTCCAATGCCTCCCCGTTGGATGCCTTCTTCCAAGAAAAACACATGGCGGCAAACCAGAGCTTCTTTTATAGCCTCAGGATCAATAGGGATAATTCGGTTAAGCTTGATAAGTTTTACTTTCAGCCCCTGTTTTTCAAGACGCTCTTTGCATTCTGCCGCAAAAGAAAACACCCGTCCAAAAGTTACAAGACACACAGGGAAAGATTTCTCTCCATAAACGCTGGTAGGCGCCGTTGTACTTTGAAAATAGGTAGGCTTATAAAGCTCCTTACCCCGAGGATACCGGATAGCGCATAATCCTTGGCCTTTTTCTACCAAGTGGGTAAGCTGTATCCGCAATTCTCGAAAATAAGAAGGGGAATACACCGTGATATTGGGAATAGACTGAAGATATGCGGTGTCAAATACACCTTGATGTGTCTTGCCGTCTTCCCCTACGACACCGGCACGGTCGATCGCTAGAATCACCTTTGTGTTTTGCATAGAAATATCGTGGATCAACTCATCGTAAGCGCGCTGCAAAAAGGTGGAGTAGACGGCAAATACAGGCAGCATCCCGCCGGCGGCTAATCCTCCAGCAAAGGTGACAGCGTGTTCTTCTGAGATTCCCACATCGAAAAAGCGGCTGCGAAATTCCTCACGGAATTCGCCGAGACCAGTACCACTTTGCATCGCAGCGGTGATCGCGCAAAGCTTTCCGTTTTCTCTGGCCAATGCGCAAAGGGTCTTTCCAAACTCGTCGGAAAAACTTTGGGACTTCTCCCCTGTATCTCCTGTAGTCACGTCAAATCCAGAGAGCCCATGGTAAATAGTGGGATCTTGTTCCGCATATTGATATCCTTTGCCTTTATATGTGCGTACATGAATCAGCACCGGTTTGTTGATCAGTTTAGCAGTTTCCAAAGTTTCAGCCAGCTCTTTGACATTGTGTCCATCAAAAGGCCCATAGTAAGCAAAACCAAAATCCTCAAAAATGGTGGAATTATAAAACAGACGCTTTACGCCACGCTTTAACCGCCGCAATCCTCCAGCGATTACCGCTCCTACAACGGGCAGTTTCCGCAAAGAACGTTCCAGCCTGTTTTTCGTTTTTATATAACCGGGTTTGGTGCGGATATAGCTGAGATACCTTGCTATCGACCCAACGTTTTTCGAAATAGACATGGTGTTATCGTTCAGGATAACGATCAAATTGCGGTGAAGGCGACCGGCATTATTCAAACCCTCATAGGCCAATCCTCCGGTCAAAGCGCCGTCTCCAATAACCGCCACCACATATCCTTCTTTTCCTTGCAAATAATTCGCCTCGGATACGCCTAAAGCAGAGGAAATGGAAGTGCTACTGTGGCCGCAAGTAAACATATCATATTCACTTTCTTCACGGCATGGGAATCCCGCCAGCCCGCCTTCTTTTCGGATGGTGGCAAATTCCGGGTATCTTCCCGTCAACAGTTTATATGGATAGCTTTGATGGCCCACGTCCCAAACGATGGTATCACGGGGCGGCGAAAAAGCCAGCCCCAAAGCCACGGTGAGCTCTACCACTCCCAAGTTGGAAGCAAGATGCCCTCCATTAGCGGATACTGTATCAATAATGACATGGCGCATTTCTTCACATAGAGCGGTAAGTTCTTCCGATCCAAACCCCTTGATATCTTCTGGGGAATGAATCTTTTCCAGCAAACTTGCCATAAAAAGACAACTCCTGTTCGGTCAGAGCAAATCATTTTGCAGTTTGGCGGCTGTGACCGTGTTTTTTAACAACATGGCGATCGTCATTGGCCCTACGCCTCCCGGCACGGGGGTAATATAAGACGCCACCAGCTCTACCCCATCAAAGTCCACATCGCCGCAGAGCTTTCCGTTTTCATCCCGGTTCATTCCCACGTCGATAACGACCGCTCCGGGTTTCACCATATCGGCTGTGACAAAATGACTCTTTCCTGCCGCGGAAACCAGTATATCTCCTTGGCGGGTGATCTCCGCAAGATTTTTTGTGCGGCTATGACAGACAGTCACAGTGCCGTTTTGATGCAGCAGCAGCATAGCCATAGGTTTTCCAACGATGTTGCTCCGGCCGATGACCACGCATTGTTTCCCCTCAACAGCGATATCATACGCTTTCAGAAGTTCCATGATCCCTGCGGGAGTACACGGCAGGAAATGATAATCCCCAATCATGATTTTTCCCACATTGTATGCGTGGAAAGCGTCCACATCTTTTTGAGGATCAATGGCTTCTACCACTGCTTTTTCATCCAAGCCTTTTGGCAAAGGCGACTGCACCAAAATCCCGTGGATATCCTCCTTGTGGTTTAAATCCGCTACCAAATCCAGCAACTCTTTTTGAGAAGTATCTCCTGGAAGAGCATATTCTTCTGAGTAGATACCTGTTGCCTGACACGCTTTCTTTTTATTATTTACATAGATTTTAGAAGCCGGGTCATCTCCCACAATAATCACGGCCAACCCAGGACACACTCCCTGGGCTTTCAAGGACGCCACTTCTTGCGCCACCTGTTCCCTCACCTTTGCGGAAACAGCTTTGCCATCAATACGCACCGCCATATACGTTCCCTCCTTGTTGCCGCTGGTTACGGTTTTTCTTCCTTTTCTGGTTCTTTTGTCTCTGTTTCTGATTTTTCCTTTTCTGAGGAAGATTCCTGATTTTGAGAGGAAGAATCGTCATCAAAGATCTCTTTCAATTCCTCTTCGGGCAGATCCCCGAAAATCGTGCTTGTGGTGTGTTCTTCTTCCGGCTGAGGTGCTGTTTCTTCTGCAAGTCCTACAGCTTCCATAACGTGTGGGTCCCCACAGCCAGTCAAACTAGTCTTGTGACGGAAAATAACCAACAAAATGATACCCGCCACAACACAAGCTGCCGCAATCACTTGAGAAACTCTCAAATTCACGCCGGGGATCATCAAACTGTCTGTGCGCAGACCTTCGATAAAGAAGCGGCAGAAACCGTACCATACGATGTAAAGGAGAAAGGTTTGCCCGTCGTAACGGCGGAATCTCCTTGTGAAAAAGTGCAGTGCCACAAATCCTAAAAAACACAACAGCGATTCATATAAAAAGCAAGGATGGACATTTCCCTCTACCACCCGTGCCGTATTGTCGCTGTACATACCCCAGGGCAAATCGGTGGGACCCCCAAAGGCTTCCTGATTGATAAGGTTCCCCCAACGGCCTACGCCTTGGCCAATCAAGAAACCCAACGAAGCGATATCCAAAACAGCGGCGACTTTCATTTTCCGCAGCTTGGCGGTAATGCTGCCAAACACCACCGCGCCGATCAGCCCACCATAAATGGCCAAGCCTCCATCGTGTATCTGCAAAATCTCAGCGGGATTTTTTAAATATTTATCTCCCGGATAAAATACAACATAAAACAGCCGCGCGAAAATAACGCCGGCAATCAATCCAACGATTACCACGTCAAACAGGCGGTTGATATCGATATTCATCTTTTTGCAGCTAAAGCTGGCATAAACCAATGCCAGCAGGAAACCTGCCGCGATAATAATCCCATACCAATAGACGTTAAAATTCCCTATTGAGAAAGCTACTGTATTCACAGAAAATTCTAATCCCAAATTGGGAAACGATATCTGATGCGTCATGCGCAATTCCTCCTTCCGGCTTAAAAGCCGGTGTTCTTAATTTAAATGGGAAGGATGGTAGAAAGAACGCTTTGGTCCTCTTGGAAAATTAAATCCAGTTTTTCCGTGCCATCTTCCGGACGCAGTTCCGCCAAAGAATCAATATACGTGAACAGCTCCCGCTCCTTGAGATTCATATTTACTAAGCCATGGGCGATATTTCCCGCGCTATTGAGGCTGGAAACAATCTCACCATATAAAGCCCGTTTCGAGCGCTCGAAAGCCTCCTGGGGGATACCTTCCTTGCGGAAACGCTCTACCTCTCGCAAAATGACCTGAGCTACCGCCTTTGGATCTTTCGATTCGCCGGAGAACATCACTGTCGCGTAACCGCTGCCTTCAAAATATTCGTAAGAAAAACTGTTCTCATTGATCAAACCGCGGTCCAACAATTCTCGGAACAATGGGGAAGCTTCAGAAGCAAGTGTTTCGAGGAGAACTTCTGTAACGGCCACGTCTTTTTCAGTACGGGGCTTGTGAGCTTTTGGCTCTTTAAAACCAAACTGGAACAAAGGCAGCGCTACTGACAGCTGTTCCTCCACTTGGTGATTCACGACAGTATCCGGTTCTTCGGGAAATACCCTGCGGACAGTAACAGCTTCTGAGGGCTTCAGCATTTTATCGCAAAGTTTCAAAACTTTTTCTTCCTCAAAATTGCCTGCTATGGCAAGCACCATATTTCCCAGGTTATAAAAGGTGTTGTAACAACGATACAGCAACGACGGCGTAATATTTGCAATGCTCTCTACTGTACCGGCGATATCTTCTTTAATGGGATGATTATGGTACATGGCTTTCAGATAGTTGAACATTACCCTCCACTGGGGATCGTCATCGTACATCTTGATCTCCTGCCCGATAATGCCTTGTTCTTTTTGCACGGTTTCCTCTGTAAAGTAAGGCGACTGTACAAAGTCCAGAAGAATTTCCAGAGATTCATAGAAGTTGTCGGTACAGGAAAAAAGGTAGCAAGTCGATTCAAACGAGGTAAACGCATTGGCGCTGGCGCCGGTTTTGGAAAAACGATCGAAAGCATCCCCATCCTCGCTCTCGAAAAGCTTATGCTCTAAATAGTGAGCGATTCCTTCCGGAACTTTTTCAGCTTCGGGTTCATCGCTGCGCTGAAAACAATTATCGATAGAACCGTAACGTGTGCCAAACACTGCGCACGTAGTACTGCAATCTTCTTTAGGATACAGCAATATCGTCAGGCCGGAAGGATGCTTGATCTGAGAATAAGAATCCCCTACCCGGGCGCCTTTAAAAATCTTGGTAATTATTTCAGCCATGGTGGCTACCTCCTTTCAAAATGTATACCGAAGCCGGATACAGTTTTCCTGCGGCTTCAACGACCTGCTCTGCAGTGTAAGACATCAGCTGGTCAATAGCCTGTTTGGGTGAAAGGTCCGACCCTGCAAAATTTTGGCCTATATACCAACTTTCTACTTGATAAAGAGAATCTCTTACAGCGCGCAGAGAATTTTTCAGTGCCAACTTTGCGGAAAGCAACTCCTCTTGTGTCAGTTCGCCTCGTTGCAACGCTAACAGCTGTTCCTGGATTGCCTCCTCGGCGCGTTCCAGGTTTTGCGTCTCTACCCCACTTTCTATATACATTGCCCGGCTGTTCAAGTGCATCCCAGCGGAACAATAATAGCACAAACTCATTTTCTCGCGGACATTTTGAAATAGTTTGGAGCTGGGAACACCGCCCAACACAGTAGCGGTCAACCAGAAAAGCAGCTTTTCTTCCGGAGTATAATCCGCTCGGTAAGCCATAGATATCTTAGACTGAGACAGAGGTTGTTCTTCCACCATACGGCGAATCCCATCCGGTTTTTCAAAAGGCAGAATACCTGTAGAATGAGGCTTTCCGTACCCAGCAAAACAAGCGCGGAACTCTTCCTCCCTTGGAACACAATCGCCCAAAGCGAAAATTTCAAATTTGGCGTTTTGCAGCAGTTCCTCCCAAGCGGCTGTCAAAGAGTTACGGTCTAAAGATTCTAATTCCTGCCGGGAGCCATAACAGTTCAAACCGGCGGTGCGCCCTTGGAACAAAAGCTCTTCACTGCGGCGGTGCGTGTACACCATTTTGTCGTTATACTCGGAATCCATCAGTTCTAACAGCTGCCGCTGTTTTTGCTGGAACCCTTCCAAGGGGAACAAACCTTCCTCATCTTTCAGCGGATGGAACATCAAATCGAAAAGCAGGCTGGTTAATTGAGAGAACATATCTTCCCCGCCAAATGCGTAGCGGTTTGAAATACCTGCTGCTGAAAGGGATAGCACCTGGTAATCGCCGATCTTCTGCACGCCACTATTTATGGAAGCTCCATACAACTGAGATAAACGGCAGTTAAAAGACGTATAATCGGGATATTCCCGGGTGGCACGACTAACCAGCGCCGGCAAAATAGCATTGCGTGCCGCGGTGCTTTGTGACAAAGGAACAAACATGTTCACCGAAACTTTCATGGTTTTAAAACGGGGATCTGTAAAGGTATGAAGGGTTACAGCATCACTAAGGTGCTGCGTAATCAATTGACTCATAGTTTTGTGACCTTCCCAAAATAAATTGCAAAACAAATACAACAAAATTAGACAGAAGTGCATAAATATGCTTCTATCAGCTTCTTAGTATACCACATTATCCCAGCTTTTGAAAGGGGCGGAAAAAAATTCACAATTAAATAAAAAAACGCGCCGCATTTTTATAGCGGCGCGCGAAAAAGCTTAAATTGTACCGAAAATTCTGTCGCCAGCATCTCCCAATCCAGGAAGAATGTAGCCATTCTCATTCAAGCACTGGTCCACAGCGGCACAGTAAATCTGCACATCCGGATGGGCTTTGGTAAGCGCTTCCAACCCTTCCGGCGCAGCAATTACACACAAGAACTTAATGCTCTTAGGGTGGCTGCGTTTCACGATGGTAATCGCGTCTATAGCGGAACCGCCTGTGGCCAGCATGGGGTCCAAAACGATAACATCTCTTTCATCAATATCCTGAGGGAGCTTATTATAATACTCTACAGGCTTCAAGGTTTCGTGATCCCGATAAAGACCGATGTGTCCCACTTTAGCAGAAGGTACCAGTTCCAACATACCTTCTACCATACCTAGACCAGCCCGCAGAATAGGTACGAAAGCGAGCTTGCGTCCGGCGATCACTTTTGTAGTGGTCGTTTGCATGGGAGTGACTGTCTCCACTTCCATAAGAGGCAGGTCTCTGGTAGCCTCATAGCACATCAAGGTCGCGATCTCGCTGACAAGTTCCCGGAAATTCTTCGTTCCGGTAGAAACGTCTCTTAAGAAAGTGAGTTTGTGTTGGATTAAAGGATGATCCATAACAAATACATTTTTATAATCCTGCATATCCAGTGTTCCTCCCTGGGATAAATATAATTGACTTATAGCTGCCCGTTTTCAATCTGAGCGATTTGGTCGATGCGGCGCTGATGACGCCCACCTTCAAATTCTGTATGAAGGAAAATATCAACAAGCTTTAATGCGGTAGCTTTGTCTACCACTTTGCCGCCCATACATAAAATATTGGCGTTGTTGTGGCGGCGAGTCATTTCAGCGCAGAACTCGTTGGTGCATAATGCAGCGCGTATGCCCTTTACTTTGTTGGCAGCAATCGAAATACCAATACCTGTGGAACAGATCAGCACGCCATAATCCGCTTGACCAGAAGCTACGCACTGAGCAGCTTTTGCAGCAATGGGAGCATAGTCTACCGAATCTGTACTGTAGGCGCCAAAGTCTTCATAAGGGATATTGTGTTCCTCTAAATAACCTCGTACAGCTTCTTTCAACTCGAAACCACCGTGGTCGCAACCAATAGCTAATTTCATCACAAAAGTTCCTTTCCTGCTTATTTTGGATTGTGATTATACCTTTTGTTGTTCCAGACGTTTTTTCAATTCCCGTTCCGCCTGAGGCAATCGGAGATAAACAGGCGCCAACGCAGAAGCGGTAATTGTGTTGCCTTTCTTGGCTTCTTGTTCCCCTAACAAGGCCACAGAGGAAGCCCGTTGAAACCGTATGGATTCCGGTGCGAGTCGGGCACCCCAACTAATAAAGGTTTTATGGCAAAGAGACGCCCCATCGCCCAACAAAATTAGATTTTCACCCCAATGCCTGCATTCTTGTTCCAAATCGGCAATGGACAAAGCACGGTCTTCTGTTAGGCGCACAAGTTTCCCATCTTCTACTTGAAATAGAGCGTTATATACTTGACCGCAGCGGGCATCCATAGCAGCACAGAGGACGGAACCTTCTTTTAATATTCCGCCATAGGCAATGGCTTCCAATGTGGATATCCCCACACAGGGAGTGTTATGCGTAAAGGAAATCCCTTTTACACAAGCGACGCCGATGCGCACTCCTGTGAAAGAGCCAGGCCCATGAGACACAGCAAGAAGATCAATCTCTTCGCAGGAACGTCCCACAGTTTGCAGCAGGCTTTGAACCATTGGCAGCAAAGTCTGGCTGTGAGTCTGTTTCGTATTGACGAAAAATTCCCCAAGAAGTCTTCCTTCCTCCACCACTGCGGCAGACGCCGCAGACGCAGAAGAATCGATCCCCAAGGTCAGCATGGTGTTCCGCCTCCTTTCCAACCGTCAATGGTGATGACCCGTTCTGTTTCTCCGTTCCCTTGACGCAGGTCCACAGAAATCACATGTGCCGGCAAAGCCCCAGCGATGTTTTCGCTCCATTCAATCACCAGCACGCAATCTGTGTCCAGATAGTCAAAGAAACCAGTAGAATACAAATCATCCCAGCTTTCTACCCGGTACATATCGAAATGTTCCACTGTAAGCCGGCCTGAATATTCATTGACCAAAGCAAAGGTTGGGCTGGAAGCCACATCCCCTGCTCCTAATCCTATCACCAAGCCACGGGTAAACGCTGTTTTTCCCGCTCCCATACCGCCAGTAAACGCGATCACTTCTCCGCCTTTTAAGTCGCCAGCCAAGCGCTGGGCCAAAGCGGAAGTTTCTTCCGGCGAATGGGTAATAAACCGTTCCGCCATATCAGAACAGGCCATGGATGACAGCATTTTCATCCACGTCTATTTTTTCTGCCGCGGGGACTTTGGGCAGGCCGGGCATAGTCATGATATCTCCTGCGTAGGCTACTACAAAGCCTGCTCCATTGGACAAGCGCAAATCCCGAATCGTAATAGTGAAATCTGTGGGACGGCCCAGCAATTTCGCGTCATCTGAAAGAGAATATTGGGTTTTGGCGATGCACACGGGCATGGAGTCTCCACCCAGCGCTTTAATATCTTTCAAAGACTTCAAAGTCACATTCGTAAAGGATACTCCCTTTGCACCGTATATCTTTGTGGCAATCGCACCGATCTTTTCTTCAACTGTAGCTTCAATAGGATAAATCGGCGCAAAATGGCTTTTCCCTTCGTTTTCATCCATCACACGGCAAATAGTTTCCGCAAGCTCTATGCCGCCTTCGCCGCCTTTTCCAAATACTTCCGATAAAGCGTAAGGAACACCCAATTCTTGGCAACAACGGTCAATAACAGCCAGTTCTCCGTCGGTGTCCGTTCCAAACCTGTTGATTGCCACAACTACCGGAACGCCAAACTTGCTCATATTCTCTACATGTGCTTTTAAGTTCACAATGCCTTTTTCCAAAGCCGGAACATTTTCTGTAGCCAAATCGGCTTTCGCTACACCACCGTTATATTTCAGGGCCCGTACAGTAGCAACTACAACTATGCAGGAAGGCGCCAATCCCGCCATACGGCATTTAATATCCATAAACTTTTCAGCGCCCAGATCTGAACCGAACCCTGCTTCTGTGATGCAGTAATCCGCCAGTTTCAATGCCAAACGGGTAGCGCGCACGGAATTGCAACCATGAGCAATGTTTGCAAAAGGACCACCGTGCATAATTGCGGGTGTCCCTTCAATCGTCTGAACCAGGTTAGGATTTACCGCGTCCCGCAGCAAGGCTGCCATAGCGCCTTCCGCTTTGATATCCCGGGCATACACAGGACTGCCGTCGTAAGTGTACGCGATCAAAATGTTTCCCAGCCGCTGCTTGAGATCGTTCATGTCTTTTGCAAGACACAGGATGGCCATTACTTCAGAAGCCACAGTGATAATAAAGCCATCTTCACGGGGAACACCGTTGATCTTGCCCCCCAACCCAACGATCACATTGCGCAAAGCGCGGTCATTCATATCAAGGCAGCGTTTGATCTGAATCCGTCTGGGGTCGATCCCCAAAGGATTCCCTTGCTGTAAATGGTTATCCAGCATAGCGCAGCACAGATTGTTGGCGGAAGTGATAGCGTGCATATCTCCGGTAAAATGGAGGTTGATATCTTCCATGGGAAGAACCTGGGCATAGCCGCCTCCGGCCGCTCCGCCCTTGATGCCGAACACAGGCCCTAAAGAAGGTTCCCGCAAAGCGATAACGGCTTTCTTTCCGATTTTTGCCATAGCCTGTCCCAAACCGGCCGTGGTGGTGGTTTTCCCTTCACCAGCGGGGGTGGGATTGATGGCGGTTACCAATACCAATTTGCCATCAGGCTTATCCGCCAAACGGGCAAATGCCTGCTCGTTAATTTTAGCCTTGTATTTACCATAGAGTTCTAACTCATCCTCACGGATACCAAGCTCCTCTGCGATTTCCGCGATAGGTCTCAGTGTTGTGCCCTGAGCGATCTCGATATCAGAAAGCATAGTCCCACACCTTTCCGGCCGGCTTGCGGCCATCAAAATTTGATTTGCGCGATTGCATATATTATAAAAGATTTCGTAGAAATAGTAAAGCCCGAAACAAAAAACTTGAAGCCCTGTAATGAATATGATATAATTAACATAATTTGTCTGAATGGTTTTGAGCATCTCTTGGGTAACAAGAAATTCATGAAAGAATAGGGCTTGTATGATAAAACGAAACTTCAAAAAAATCCTTAATTATATAAAAAAAGCAGATATTGTGCTTTGGATATTGTTGGCGGCCATTTCTGCCTATAGCCTTTTACTGCTCCGTAGCGTAGATAGTTCTACTGGGTCTGGATATTTTCGCACTCAGGTATTTGCCATCACTTTGGGGGTTGTAGGTGCTGTTGTTCTTTCACTGATGGATTATGGGGAATTGGCCAATTTTTGGTATCTGCTTGCTGGTTTTTCCATTTTTTTAATGATCTATACAGCGCTGTTTGGCGTTTTGGTTTCTGGTAGCGGAGGCGTAAATGCGCGAGCTTGGATTAATATTGGCGGAAGAACATTTCAATCCTCGGAACTGGTGAAAATTATCTTCATGCTTACGTACTCCAAGCACTTGGATACCTTGCGCAAACGCAATCTTATCAACCAACCATTGCAAGTGGTATTATTAGGTTGTCATGCTTTGGTACCGATTCTACTATGCCAAATGCAAAAAGATACTGGCGCCGGCATAGTGTTTTTTGCTATGTTTTTAGCCATGAGTTTAGCCGCAGGGGTTCAACTTCGCTATTTCGCAATTCTTGGCGGTGTAGTGGTTTTCTCCCTTCCCCTTCTGTGGAAATTTGTGATGGACGATTATCAAAAAATGCGGTTTATCGCTTTGTTTAACTTAGATGATCCCAGTGTGCAGATGGATGCGGGTTACCAGCAGTATCAAGGACGCATTTCTATTGGCAGCGGAAAGTTGAACGGCCAAGGCCTTTTCAACGGGAGCCGTGTTGCCAGCAATAGTGTGCCTTTCCAGCATAGTGACTATATTTTTTCTGTGGCGGGAGAAGAACTGGGATTTGTAGGCTGTTCTCTGATTATCTTGCTGCTTTTGTTGCTTATGGTAAAAATTCTTCATGTGGCCCATTCATCGCGAGATGATTTGGGAAGATTTATTTGTTTTGGCTATTTTGGGATTATCGCGCTGCAATCCGTTTCTAATATTGGAATGTGTTTGGCTCTGCTTCCCGCTATGGGTGTAACATTGCCGTTTTTCAGTGCGGGTGGTTCTTCCGCTGCTTGCATGTATTTTGGTTTTGGATTGATACAAAGCGTCTATATGCGCAGAAAAGAAATAGATGGCCTGCGTTTAAAAAGAAAAGAACCTCTTCGTTTCCTGAATAAAAAGATTTGAAGAATGAATTTGTTTTTGCGCAGTGAAAAGCCCTTCGGAGCGATTTCTCCGAAGGGCTTTTTGGTGCTTTATCAAATACCTTTCACAAACTCACGGAAGCGGGGCAGCATTCCGATTTTATCTGGAGTATGTGGGGGCATTTGCAAAATATCGTAACCAGGTAAATTGTTGCCTTCTACAAATACCGGACCATCCGGCGTGATGGCAACATCCCATCCCACATACCTCATTTGAGGGATGATCTGGCAAGCTTCCAAACACATAGATTTCGCTTCTTCCCAATAAGGAATTGCAAAACCTTGGATATGGGTATGGGTGCGGGGATGTTCCGTGTAGGTGTGGCGAGCTTTGTCATACGCTGGGTATTGGATAACGCCTTTTTCCAAATCGATCGGTGCGAACATACCGCCGGAATGAAGGTTATCCACGGGACGGTCGCTGTTGCCGATACGGATATGGGCGTACACAATATGAGGACCGCTCTCATTCAAAATGGTGACAATCCGCAAAGTATTGATAGCATGGGGATTCATCTGATTCATCGTCTCGTGCTGTTGCAGGACATCTTCTACCACACCGATATCTTCTGCTTTCAGCTTCTCATACATGGCGTCCAGAGAAGAAAAATCTTTCTTAAAAAGCTTGTTAACGCCAAATCCGCCACTGGAAGATCCAGGCTTTACCATGACAGCGTCACGTGTTTCCATAAACTTCTTAAAATCTTCTTTAGAAGCCTTGGAAAAATCCAACCACTGACGGCCGATATATTTGGCGAACGTCGTATAGAATTCTGCTTTGTTGTCAAAGAAGTGATAATAATCACGGTTATTTAAAATGCGCACCAAATTATTATTGACGCTGCGGGTAATGTACGTGGCTCGCTGAGCGTCCGTCAGATTGTAGAACTCACAAAGCAGATAGTCGTTGAAACCAGCGCCATATTTGATGCCGCATCGCACAACGTCGCTCAAAATCCCTACCGAATTTTTCCCCGTGATCTTATGGACCTTTCCTACTGTGCGGAAGAGCTCAGGATAATCCATACGTGTCATACAGGTCAAAATGAATTTCAACTTTCCCATCGTGTCTCCCCCTTACCGTTTCTTGCCATTACGGTCACCCGCTTCTAAACGCCGCTGGGTAGCTTCCTCATCTACACGAAGCTCCCCCTCGTCCGTAATCGTGAGCACGCTGCCGGCTTTTGCGCCTTCTGGCAGTTCAGACAACTCAATGGCGAAAAACTTCTGGTCATTATCAGAGCAAATAGCAAACTTCCCGTCAAAACGGTCGATCACAAGCTGTTTCATGGATTTCCTTCTGTCCTTTCCAGTGTGTTATGATATTCACTTTTCAGAGTAAGCTGTTCCCCATCCCAGGAAAACACCAAATCTCCATCTGTATCAGTTCGATAAATAGCGGCGCCGGCGTTCTCTAATCTGCGTAAAGTTTCTTCCCGTGGAAGCTGATTGTTATCCGGCCCTACGGAAATCGCTGCGTATTCGGGCGAAACCGCCGACAGGAAACGCTCGGAACATGAGCCCGCGCTGCCATGATGGGGTACTTTCAAAAAATCTACGTCTAAATCGACTCCAGATTTGACCAAATCCAATTCTGCTTTGTTTTCAATGTCTCCGCAAAATAAGGCTGAGAAGCCTAGATAATCCAGACGCATTACAAGAGAACTGTCGTTCGTTTCCTCATAGTCTTTCAAAGGACCGATCACTTGAAAATCTGCTTTACCCAATAAAAGCTTGTCTCCAGGCTGGACTTCCCGAATGGTTGTTCCTGTTAACAGAGCGGCTTGTTCTACAGCGCGGTACTCTAAGGTCTGGCGCATTTCCTCTGGCCATGGATAAACCACTAATTCGTTCACCGGCAATTCTTCCAAAACCTGCGCGATACCGCCGGTATGGTCGCTATCTGGATGAGAGGCAATGACATAATCCAACTGCTCCACGCCCATACGGTAAAGATAATCTACAACACGGTCACCCGAAACAGTTGTCCCCGCGTCCAATAAAGCTGTCATACCTTCGCACCGTAAAAGCATGGCGTCCGCCTTTCCCACATCGATGATATGAATTTCCAGGGAAGCTTCCTCCGTGGGGCCTTGAAATCCCGACAAGGCAAAAAGCTCGTGCCAAAAGGCCCGGCCTGTGGAGGTAACAGAAAAAGCCAACAAAAGGGCAACCAGCAAACTTGCCAGCCGCTCTATCCAAAGACGCCATTTGCTTTTCCCGTGGTTTTTCTCAGGATTCTCCATATCGGCCGCTTACTCTTCTCCTTCCTTGGGACCGCCGTGCTGCATATTTCGCTCCAACCATTGGGCGTATGTCATCAATACTTGGCGGGGTTTGGAACCTTCATGGGGTCCGACCACGCCCAGTTGCTCCATTTCGTCGATCAGCCGTCCGGCACGGGCATATCCCAAACGCAATCTTCTTTGCAGCAAAGACGTGGATGCTTGTCCAGCTTCTACCACGCATTTGATCGCTTCGTCGATCATGGGGTCTCCCCCGGTCTCGTTGTCGGAACTATCTTCATTCTTAGACTCGCTGGCAGCGTTCCGCTCGATCTCTTCAATGACCTTCTGGTCATATTCAATGGATTTCGTCTTTTTCACAAACTCCACAACAGAGGATATCTCTTCGTCCGCCACATAGCATCCTTGCACACGCAGAGGCTTTTGAGCGCCTACCGGGGCAAACAGCATGTCACCGTTGCCAAGAAGTTTTTCGGCGCCGCCCGCATCCAGAATCGTGCGGGAGTCCACGGCATTAGACACAGTTAAAGCGATGCGGCTGGGAATATTCGCCTTGATCAATCCCGTTACCACATCTACCGAAGGACGTTGGGTTGCCACGACCAGGTGCATCCCAGCGGCACGGGCCAGCTGTGCTAGCCGGCAGATAGAATCCTCCACTTCTTTGGGAGCAGCCATCATCAAATCCGCCAACTCGTCAATGATGATAACGATTTGAGGCATGGCCGGCATGGGCTGGCCGTTCTCATCTTGATAATTCTGGGAAGCCGCTAAACTATTATACCCCTTTAAGTTACGGACATTGAATTCCGAGAAAATCTTATAGCGTTTCATCATCTCTGACACAGCCCATCCCAGGGCACCAGAAGCTTTTCTCGGGTCGGTGACCACAGGCACCAGCATATGGGGCATGCCATTGTATTCAGTCAATTCTACAGCCTTGGGGTCGATCATCAGAAAACGGACATCATCCGGGCTTGCTTTATACAGCATACTGATGATGAGCGAGTTGATACACACCGATTTACCGGAACCCGTAGTACCGGCGATCAGCAAGTGAGGCATTTTGGCAAGATCGGCAATCACTGGCTGTCCCGCGATATCACGGCCCAAAGCTACTGAAAGTTTACTTTTTGAGGACTGGAACGAATTGGATTCCACCAGTTCCCGCATTCGGACGGTACTGCGATTTTTATTAGGCACCTCGATGCCCACAGCTGCTTTGCCGGGGATGGGCGCTTCTATACGCACGCCGGTAGCCGCTAAATTTAACGCTAAATCGTCGGAAAGATTTGTGATCTTACTGATTTTGACACCGGCGGCAGGCTGTATTTCATAACGGGTAACAGAAGGGCCGCGGCAAATATCTAAAATCTTGGTTTGAACACCAAAGCTCTTAAGCGTATCTACAAGAACGCGGCCATTCGTTTGCAGTTCTTCCGTTTCTAAAGCAGGGTTTCCCTGGGGACTGATCGCAAGCATCGTAACCGGCGGGAAACAATAGGCCACTTTTGCGGGTTCCGCTCCTGTATATAGCGCCTGCTGTGCGGGCGTTGCCTCTTTACGGTCGTTTTGTTCCCGCTGTTCCATGAATTTTTCCGTGAGCTCTTTTACCTCATCCGTAACCGCATTGTTCTCCATTTCAGCAACGGCGGGTTCAGCTTTTTCCTGCACAGAGGCAGACTGCTGGAGTGGTTCTTCAGCAGGCGGCGTGGATTGCTGCACCCCGGAACGGACGGTCTCTACCTGTGGGGCAGGAATATGGATGTCGTCGATCTCTTCCAAAGCGCGTTCCAACGCTTGAGCGCCCTCTTCCACCTGCCGGACAGCCGTTTCCTGGGGGGCGGGCTGCTGCGGCACGGAAGGTGCGGAAGCAACATTCTCTTGGGGAGTTTCCTCCATTCCAAAGACAGCTTTTAAACGTTCCAGCTTATCGTTTTTCTTTTCGACTTTCTTCTTTTCCGGAGGAGGCGGGAAAAGACCTGCCCCAAACTCCGAGCGAACAGGATGGGCAGGCAGCTGAGGCTCCAATGGCACATCGATATCCGCGTCACGTTCCAAAATCAAACGTTCCTCTTCCCTGCGCTGACGGGCATTCTGCAAACCTTCCGAAACAACATCCACCGGTTTTTTGATGGTACGGAACAACCCGATCAACGTTGTTCCTGTAAGGATCATCACCGCCACAAAAAGCAACAGCGCCACAATGATTCTGGAACCCACTTCGCCTGTACCGCTGATAAGAGGAGTCCCTAACAGGCCGCCTACTACTCCGCCGCCAGTTCCGGCGTTTTGTGTATAAAGGTAAGCTATGTATTGAAAAAAGTTTAAACCATCAGGAATATCCCTGGCTCCGAAAATAAACCCAGTGGTGCAGAACAATACAATGACCACCACAGTCATCCAAATTTTCCCGCTGATGGAGCCTCTTGGTTTTTCCATAGCGGTAATAATGGCCACATAAATCATCAAAACAGGCCAAAGCAGCGCCCAGCTGCCAAACAAGCCTAAAATAACGTTATGGGCCCACAGCCACAAATTGTCACCTGGAATGAGCACCAAACATCCAAGTAGGATAGCGCTCGCAAACAAAACCACCGCGCGTATCTGGTTTTTCTGCCGAATCGCCTCTGCGGTAAGATGTACGCTTTGATTTCCTTTGCCGCTACGGGCGTTCGTATTCTTTTTCGTGGAAGAGGCCGGCGAGGCCCTTTTGGCCGCCGGCTTCTTGGTAGATTTCGACGCTGTTCTTTTTGCTGGCAAAAGTCTCCCTCCGATCTTAAGCCATTGCTTTCAAACTTCCTATATTATAAACCCATTCCGGTAAACAAATTTTTTCCGGTGATATGTTCGATGATGCCAATGACGAAAACAACGGCACCCACGATCAAAGTATAAAACGCGAAAATATGCAGTTTGTTGGTGGTAACAATCCATTTGAGCAGCTTGATCGCTAAAAATCCCACAACTGTTGCTGTGAGAATCCCGACGATCAAAGTGCCGGCGCCCACGGCATCCGCCTGCTCGCCCATATCCAGCAGCGATACCAAAGCTGCCGCAGCAATGGATGGAATACCCAGAACAAACGAATAATCCAGAGCGGTCTGCTGGTTGATTCCCCGCAAAAGACCAATCGACAAAGTGGAGCCGGAACGGGAAAGGCCCGGGAAAACGGCAGCCAAACACTGGGTAATACCAATAAGGAGCGCGTCGACAGTATGGATCTTTTTTCGACCATTGCTCTTTACCATACGACCGGAAGCATCTTTATGGCTGCGGACCTGCTTTACACGTTTGTTGGCGTAAATCCCGGCGAACAGCAGCGCGCTGGTAGCAAGCAAAGCCAAACCTTCCACCAAGATATCCGAATCAGACCCTAAGGTTTCGGACAATCCCTTGATATCCATACCGGTGCCGGGGATGGGCAGGAACAGCAAAAACAGCGGGATAAGACCAATAATCAGCATAAAAATAAGACGCCGATCATGATTCATTTCACTCCATTTGAAGCGACCATGGACAATATCCACACACAAGGAGCCAAATTCTTTAATAAGACGCCAAATCAACTCACGGTAAACGAACACCACCGCGATCAAAGTGCCCAGATGCAGCATGATATCAAATAAAATGCCCGGTAGTTCTATACCGAATATATGTTTTGATATAGACAAATGGCCGCTGCTGGATACCGGTAAAAACTCGGTAGCTCCTTGAATAATGCCTAAAATGATAGCTTCAAAAATGGTCATAGACTCCTCCTTATTATGTAACGGCGGGAACTCCGCCGATTTATCACTCTGCTTTTTTCTTTTTACAAGATCTTGTGCCGGGAGCGCGACGTTTTTTACTGCGGTCTATCATCTGCCCCAAACAATCCATGGCATCGGAAAGCGAGCCTAAAGAGTCAATCAAGCCTTCCTCCACAGCGTCCGGACCGTCTAACACAGTGCCTACGTCCATTACCAACTCCTGGGTATTCATAGCAAGGCTGGTGAAGCGCTCTTTCGTGATGTTGGAATTCTGGGTGACAAAATTCGTGATCCGGTCCTGCATACGGCGAAAATACTCCAAAGTCTGGGGAATTCCCAACACCAATCCATTCATCCGCACCGGGTGAATAGTCATAGATGCGGATTCCGCGATAAACGACCGTTTTGCCGCTACCGCCAGGGGAACTCCGATGGAGTGGCCTCCGCCTAACACCAACGAGACAGTGGGCTTTTTCATACCTGCGACCAATTCAGCCAAAGCCAATCCGGCTTCCACATCGCCGCCCACCGTATTTAGCAGCATTAAAAGCCCGTCGATCTGTGGGTCTTCTTCCACTGCCACGATCTGGGGGATGACGTGTTCATATTTGGTGGTTTTGTTTTGAGAAGGCAAAATATAGTGCCCCTCTATCTGGCCAATGATCGTCAAGCAATGGATAGTCCGTCCATTGCACCGGGTAGTAACCGAACCGTCCTGAACTAAAGGACGCTGAGAGGAATCGGTGTATTCCTCTTCTTCCCCGGTTTCCTCTAAAGCGTTTAGCGCCAGCCGGCGCAGCATTTTTTCTTCGTTTTTTTTCATGACAGAACATCCTCCTTTCCTAAAGGATAGTCTGTCTGAAAAAGAACGAAATCATTCAGAACTGGTAAAAAAGCTTCTTGCACATAACAAAGCCAATTTATTATACCATCAGTTTCCTCTTAGGGCAAGTGAAAACAGCCCCATTTCTCTTAGGGAAGTTCTGTTTGCCTATCCTTTGCTTTGGTGGTATAATTTTAACTATAATCTTTATCTTTTGGTTGGAGGAGCGTAGGCAAATCGATGGAAAGCGTGATTATCTCTTTAGAAATTGTGCTCCCCCTGTTTCTGCTGATGGCGCTGGGCTATGTTATCAAATTGACAGGGATGATGAACGAAACATCTGTAAAACAAGTAAACAAAGTTATTTTTAAGATTTTTCTGCCGCTTTTGGTGTTTTGCAATATTTACAACACTGAGCTGGCAGAGAGTTTCAATTCTCACCTTCTATTATATGGCGTGGCCGGAGTGCTCATTCAATTTGTGCTGTCATTATGTCTGGCAGTGCTTTTGGAAAAAGATAATTCCCAGCGAGGCGTTATGCTGCAGGGAATGTTCCGCAGCAATTTTGTTTTATTTGGTATCCCCATCAGCACCGCTCTGTTCGGCGATACCGCTGCCGGATTGGCGTCTATTCTGATTGCGGTGATCATCCCCTTGTACAATGTTCTGGCCGTGATCTCACTGGAACTCTTTAACGGTAAAAAGCCCAATCTCGGCAAGATATTGATAGGTATCATCACCAATCCCCTCATCATCGGCTCTGTATTAGGCATCGTGTTTGTAGTGCTGAAGCTTTCTATCCCAAAGCCTATCTACGATACTATTACCGATCTTTCTTCTATAGCCACACCCTTGGCTTTTGTAATCTTAGGAGCTTCTTTCAGTTTTGGCGATGTGAGACGCTACATAAAAAACGTACTCATCGTTTTGAGCGCCAAGCTGTTGGTGTTCCCGGCGCTATTCTTAGGTATAGCTTTGCTGCTGGGGTTCCGTGGCGCTCCCTTGGCTGTATTGCTGACTGTATTTGGCGCGCCCATCGCGGTATCTTCCTTTACAATGGCGCAGCAAATGGGTGGTGACGACAAACTTGCAGGACAGCTTGTCGTATTTAGTTCGATCTTTTCCATCGGCACCATGTTTTTGTTGATTTTCCTCTTAAAAGAGCTAGCGTTTTTCTGAAAAATTAGAAGTTCTTTTTCAAAATGGAGCCTAAAACATTGACAGAGAGCTCGTTTTGGGCGATAATGTTTGTTATAGTTTTATTCTTTATCATAGAAAAGTGTGCGATAAAAAACAAATATAAAGGGAGGATTTCCATGGGCAGAACCCTTGCACAGAAAATCATCGCAGAGCACCTGGTCAGCGGAGAAATGAAAGTGGGCCAAGATATCGGCCTGCGTATCGACCAGACTTTGACGCAAGACGCTACTGGTACGATGGCTTATTTGGAATTTGAAGCTATGGGCGTGCCTCGGGTCAAAACGGAGCGCAGTGTAGCTTATATAGATCACAATACCCTGCAAAGCGGTTTTGAAAATGCAGATGACCATAGGTTTATTCAATCTATTGCCAAAAAGCACGGTATCTATTTTTCCAGACCGGGCAATGGTATCTGCCACCAAGTCCATTTGGAGCGCTTCGGCGTACCCGGTAAAACGCTGATCGGTTCGGACAGTCACACGCCTACTGGCGGCGGTATCGGAATGCTGGCATTTGGCGCCGGCGGCCTTGACGTGGCTGTTGCTATGGGCGGCGGGGAATATCATATCAACATGCCCAAAATGACAAAAATCAATCTTACCGGAAAGCTTTCCCCCTGGGTTTCCGCGAAAGACGTAATTTTGGCTGTATTGCAAAAGATGAGCGTCAAAGGCGGCGTGGGTAAGATCATTGAGTATGGCGGAGAGGGTATCAAGACTCTTTCCGTGCCGGAACGTGCTACCATCACCAATATGGGCACAGAATTGGGCGCCACCACTTCCCTTTTCCCTTCGGATGAGATCACTAAGAAATTCCTGGAAGCTCAAGGACGGGGCGACTGCTGGAAAGAGCTGCAGTCTGATGCGGACGCTGAATATGATGAGATCATTGATCTGGATCTTTCTGCTTTAGAGCCTTTGGCGGCCTGCCCTCATAGCCCCGATGCAGTAAAATCCATCGGTGAGATTGGTCCGATCCATGTGGATCAATGCTGCATCGGTTCCTGTACCAATTCTTCTTATCTGGATATGATGCGCGTTGCTGCCATTTTGAAAGGCAAAACCGTCCATCCTGACGTGAGCCTTACCATTGGCTGCGGTTCCAAACAAGTGTATAATATGCTGGCTTTAAACGGTGCTTTAGCCGACATGATCGCTGCTGGCGCGCGTATTTTGGAATGTGCTTGCGGCCCTTGCATCGGTATGGGACAATCCCCCAATTCCGGTGGTGTGTCTTTGCGCACCTTTAACCGGAACTTCGAAGGACGCAGCGGTACCGCTGACGCCCAAGTATATTTGGTCAGCCCGGAAGTGGCTGCCGCCTCTGCATTGGCAGGAGTTCTTACCGATCCCCGCACATTGGGAGAGCCCGTTGAAGTGGCTATGCCAGAACATTTCCTGATCAATGACAACCTGGTGGAACCTCCCATTGAAGAAGCGTTGATGGAAACAGTGGAGATTCAGCGAGGCCCCAATATCAAGCCTTTCCCCGTTTCCCAGCCTTTGCCGGACAGCATCGAAAAGAAAGCGGTTTTAAAGGTTGGCGACAATATTACGACAGATCACATTATGCCTGCCGGAGCAAAGATTCTGCCTTACCGTTCCAATATTCCCTATTTGTCTCAATTCTGCTTTGGCGTTTGCGATAAGACCTTCCCAGAACGCTGCAAAGCGGAAAATGGTGGTATCATTATTGGCGGCTCTAATTACGGTCAAGGTTCTTCTCGGGAACACGCGGCTCTGGTACCTTTGTATTTGGGCATCAAAGCAGTGGTGGCAAAATCTTACGCTCGTATTCACTGCGCCAATTTAGCTAACGCCGGGCTGATTCCCCTGCAATTCACAAATGATTCCGATTATGACCGCATTGATCAAATGGACCAGCTGAGACTTCCCAAGATAAAAGCCGAATTATCCCAGGGTAACCAAGTGACTTTGGAAAATGTAACAAAAGGCTTTACGATTCAAGTTGAAGCGCAGCTGACCCAACGCCAGCGCGAAATGGTGCTGGCTGGCGGATTGCTGAACTACACCAAAACCCAGGCACAATAATCTAACAAAATATTTGATAATAAAGGAGAGTAGACCATGGCAGAGTTTCAGAAAATCCCTATGAAAACACCCCTGGTGGAGATGGACGGAGACGAGATGACCCGTGTTATCTGGAAAATGATTAAAGACATTCTTCTTCTCCCCTATGTGGAATTAAATACGGAATACTATGATCTTGGTCTGGAATACCGGGATAAAACCAACGACCAGGTAACTGTGGACTCGGCCCTGGCTACAAAGAAATACGGCGTAGCTGTAAAGTGCGCCACCATCACACCAAATGCCGCCCGTATGGACGAATACCATTTAAAGGAAATGTGGAAATCTCCCAACGGCACGATCCGTGCTTTATTGGACGGCACCGTATTCCGCACCCCTATTTTGGTGCGCGGCATCACTCCTTTTATTCCCGGATGGCGTAAGCCCATTACCATTGCCCGTCATGCTTACGGGGATGTTTATAAAAACGTGGAAGCCACTGTCCCCGCTGGAGCAAAAGCAGAGTTACTGGTCACTAAAGCAGATGGAACTGAGGAGAAATATCTCATTCACGATTTTGAAACTCCCGGCATCATTCAAGGGCTGCACAATATCGACAAGAGTATTGAGAGCTTCGCACGTTCCTGCTTTAATTTTGCTCTGGATACGAAACAGGATTTGTGGTTTGCTACGAAAGACACGATCTCAAAAAAATACGATCACCGGTTTAAAGATATTTTCCAGGAAATTTATGAGAATGAATACGCGGAAAAATTCCAGAAAGCCGGGATCGAATATTTCTATACTCTCATCGATGACGCGGTAGCGCGGGTCATTCGCAGTGAAGGCGGCTATATTTGGGCCTGCAAAAACTACGACGGTGATGTGATGAGTGATATGGTGGCCACTGCTTTTGGCAGTTTGGCGATGATGACTTCCGTGCTGGTGGCTCCTGATGGCACTTGTGAATACGAAGCCGCTCATGGTACTGTTCAGCGCCACTACTATAAATATTTGAAAGGCGAGACCACTTCGACCAACTCTGTGGCCACTATTTTCGCATGGAGCGGCGCTCTGCGCAAGCGCGGCGAGCTGGATGAAAACACTGCTTTAGTGGAATTCGCTGACAAACTGGAAGCCGCCACCATTGCCACTATCGAGTCTGGCGTTATGACCGGCGACTTAGCGGCTATGTCTACCCTTCCGGAAATTCGCAAGGTGGATACGGAAGGATTCCTTCGGGCCATTGATGAACACCTGCGGGAGATGCTGTAAAAAACCTGTTCCACAAAATACTGTTCCATAGGAAGTACTTCTATCATGATACAAAAGAAGCAGAATGTTTCCATGTCAGTCATCCGCCGTCTACCCAGATACTACCGTTTTCTTACGGAGCTGAATAAAAAAGGCGAAACACGTATTTCTTCGAAAGAGCTTTCTCAAAAGATGGGATTCACCGCTTCGCAGATACGCCAGGACTTTAATTGCTTTGGCGGTTTCGGCCAGCAAGGATATGGGTATAATATCCCTCAACTTTGCAGAGAGATCGAAAAAATCTTGGGAATTCAAAAGCAGCATCCTTGCATTTTGATTGGCGCCGGCAACTTAGGAAAAGCGATTGCCGGGCATATGCCTTTTGAACAACTTGGTTTTTCTTTGATCGGCATATTCGATAACGCTAAAAGGGTAATTGGCGGCAAGATCAGCGGCCATGAGATTTTGGATTATGCTGCTGTAAAAGATTTCTACCATCAGCAGCATCCGTTAATGGCCATCCTTTGTGTCCCTCGCGAATACGTTGAAGATGTTTCTGATGAACTTTATGGCCTGGGGATTCGCTCCTTTTGGAATTTCAGCCACTATGATATTACTATTAAGCATCCAGACGCCATCGTAGAAAACGTACATATGAACGATAGTTTGATGACGCTTTCTTACAAATTAGCGTTAGCGGAACAGGAAGAAGAATCATAAAAAAAACCTCCCGGACAATTTGTCCGGGAGGTTTTTTTCTTATCCTTCGTAGGGTACAATTTCTACGGATTTAATGACCACATCTTCAACGGGCTTATCGTTGGAATCTGTTTCCACCTGGGAAAGCGCCATAATATTATCCATGCCTTCAAAGACCTGGGCGAATACAGTATGCCCCTTCCCTGCTGTGGAATAATATCCATCCAACGTCGGGTTGCCCCCATTGTCTTCATAAAGCTTTTTAACGTCATCCGTCAGTTTTTCCATATCGATCCAACTACCATAATAAGCGGTAAAGGCTTCCGGGTCCTCTTGATACACATCATATCCCTGCTGGTAATAATCCCAACTATTGGACCAGCCACCGGTGGCGTTGATGAAAAACTGGCTACCATTAGTATCAGGGCCACTGTTCGCCATAGAAACAGAACCATCGATATTTAAGAGGTTCGCATTGAACTCATCAGCGAAAGAATCACCCCAAACGCTTTCGCCGCCGGTGCCATTTCCTTCCGGGTCACCGCCTTGGATCATAAATCCTTTGATGATCCGATGGAAAGTCAAACCATCGTAATAGCCCTCTATGGCGTGCTTTTTAAAATTGTACACTGCTTTTGGAGCTTCATCTGGGAAAAAGCGAAGCTTAAATGTTTCTCCAGATTCCATGGTGACAACAGCGATTTCTTCACCTTTTTCGGGCATATCCAGCTGGTATCCGGCTTTTTTACCGTTGTCCTGTGGCGTTAAATCTTCCTGAGACACCAGAGCATCCCCGCTGTCGAGAACTGTGGCAGCAGGAGAAGTTTCTCCAGAATTTGTACATCCTACTAACAAACAGGCTGCCAACAGAGCAAAAAATCCCACTAAGATCTTACGTTTCATTTACTGATTTCCTTTCTTTACCACACCTGCGGTGGGCAAGCCGCCCGCCCACACCTATTGAGCCGTTCCTCACACTGCCCGCGTTTTCGCCCAGGTGTGAAAACGCCAGTGTTAGGGCTGCGGTGGGCAAGCCGCGCACCCACACCTATTGAGCCGTCCCTCACACTGTCCGCGTTTTCACAGAGGTGTGAAAACACCAGTGTTAGGGCTGCGGTGGGCAAGCCGCCCGCCCACACCTATTGAGCCGTCCCTCACACTGTCCGCGTTTTCATAAAAGAGTGTGGCTGGTTGTATAAATTTGATAACAGAGCTTATTTTACCCTAAACAGAGAAAAGATGCAAGGTTTCACTGGGTATTTTCCTTCTTGGCAAAACATATACATGTTTGTATCACGGGAGGAGGGCGGATGGGTCGGCAAACGCCCGGGGTCTGTTTATACACTAGGCAGGCTGCCCTTGCAGAGAAAGGAAGAACAGAAAATGCAGTTTCATCCGGAAGGTCATTTGATTGATACTTTTGAAAACAGGGCGTCACTTCAGACACCCGCATCCTTGGCAGAAGCCATGCGGGATGGAAAAATCCTGGAAGCCAAGGCCGTAATGTGCGATTCCAAACACAACCTGATTGTAGACTTAAAATTTATGCGTGGGATCATCCCGCGGGAAGAAGGCGCCATTGGCATTCGGGACGGTTCTGTACGGGACATTGCGATTCTTTCCAGGGTAAACCGGCCAGTTTGCTTTTTGGTACAGGACTTTATCCGGGATGAATACGGCCGGATTACCGCATTGCTTTCCCGCAGAGCTGCTCAGGAAAAATGCCGGGAGGAATTCATCTACAATTTGTCCCCAGGAGATGTTATCGACGCCAGGGTAACACACATCGAACCTTTTGGGGTCTTTGCCGATATTGGCTGCGGCATCGTTTCTTTACTGCCAATCGATTCTATTTCCGTATCCCGCATTGAGCATCCACGGGAACGCTTTTTAGTTGGAATGGATATTCGAGCCGTGGTCAAATGCCGTGAAAGGAGCCGGGTCACATTATCGCACAAAGAATTGCTGGGAACTTGGGAAGAAAACGCCAACAAGTTCCGCCCTGGCGAGACGGTCGGGGGTATTATCCGCAGCATGGAAAGCTACGGGGTTTTTGTGGAACTTACTCCCAACCTGGCGGGGCTGGCGGAAGTAAAAGAGAACATCTATCCAGGCCAACAAGCCAGCGTATTTATCAAGAGCATCCTGCCAGGCAGGATGAAAGTCAAACTGATTATCATTGAAACTTTCGATCCAGAACCAAGAAAACCCGCCCCACCGGAATATTTTTTCCAAGGGGACCATATGGATGAGTTTATCTATTCACCGCCCCAATGCGAAAAACATATCGCGACATATTTTAAATGATAATAGAAGCGCCCAGTCTAGGATTTCCCAGGCTGGGCGCTTTCTCTATCGATAATCAATCAAGCTTCTTTTTCAGAAGTGTTCACGGCAGGCTCAACAGGCTCGAACACAAACTTGTCGTCTACATAGCCGCAACGGTAAACTTTGTTGGCCGTGATCTCCCCTTCCAACATTTTCTCCGAAATGGGGTCTTCAACTTGACTTTGAATTACCCGGCGTAAAGGACGAGCGCCATACATAGGATCATACCCTTTGTCTGCAACTGCGTCCACAGCAGCTTTTGTGAATTCCATAGAGATATCCATATCTTGAAGCTTTTGCTGCAAGGTGGAAAGCATTTTTTCCGCGATCTTAGCAGTATCCTCTTTATTCAGCTTATGGAACACGATAATATCATCCACACGGTTCAAAAATTCTGGACGGAACAGAGCTTTCAGCTCTCCCATCACCAGTTCTTTTGTCTTTTCGAAATCTGCTTCCTCAGTAGTTTCACCAGAGGTTTCTTGGGTAAAGCCCAAACCCTTCTGTTTCTCGGTAATGAGTCTTGCACCTACGTTTGAAGTCATGATGATCACTGTGTTCTTAAAGTCCACCGTTTTGCCTTGGGAATCTGTCACACGTCCATCTTCCAAAATTTGAAGCAGGATGTTGAACACATCCGGATGAGCCTTTTCGATCTCATCAAACAGCACAACGGAATAGGGCTTCGTGCGCACTGCTTCGGTCAGCTGGCCGCCTTCGTCAAAGCCTACATATCCGGGAGGTGAACCCACCAGACGGGATACTGTATGCTTTTCCATATATTCGGACATGTCAAACCGGACCATTGCTTTTTCATCGCCAAACATGGCTTCTGCCAAAGCCTTGCACAGTTCGGTTTTGCCTACGCCAGTAGGTCCTAAGAAAATGAAGGAACCAATGGGGCGGTTCTTATCTTTTAACCCCACACGACCACGGCGGATTGCCTTGGCAATAGCTGTAACAGCTTCTTCCTGGCCAATCACCCGCTTGTGCAGAGTGTCCTCCAGGCGGAGCAGCCGCTGACTTTCTTCCTCGGTGAGCTGTGATACGGGAACGCCGGTCCACATCGAAACAATATCTGCAATGTCGCCGGGAACAACAACACTGTTGCTGCGTTCATTTTTAGCGGTCCACTCATCTTTGGCACGCTCCAGCTGTTCTTGCAGTTCTTTTTCTTTATCCCGCAAGGAAGCTGCTCGTTCAAAATCCTGAGCGTTTACCGCCGCAGCTTTGTCGATCTCAATATCCTTGATTTTCTTTTCCAATTCCTGCAAATTTTCAGGAGCTGTAAAGGTGCGCAGCCGTACACGGGAAGCCGCTTCGTCGATTAAGTCAATGGCTTTATCGGGCAGATAGCGGTCGGCAATATACCGAGCAGAAAGCTTCACTGCCGCGTCAATGGCCTCATCAGTGATCTGAACTTTATGGTGGGCCTCATAGCGGTCTTTCAGACCCTTAAGAATCGTGATCGCTTCCTCTTCCGAAGGCTCACCGACCATAACAGGCTGGAAACGGCGCTCCAAAGCGGCATCCTTTTCAATGTGTTTCCGATACTCATTGATCGTGGTCGCGCCAATTACTTGAAAATCTCCTCGCGCAAGAGCGGGTTTCAAAATATTGGCTGCGTCTGCTGAACCCTCAGCGGAACCGGCGCCGATAATGGTATGCAGTTCATCGATGAACAAAATGATATTGCCATCTGCTTTTACTTCGTCAATGGCACTCTTGATTCGTTCCTCGAAATCTCCGCGGTATTTTGTACCCGCTACCATTCCGGTCAAGTCCAAAGACACAAGGCGCTTATTTTTCAAGATTTCCGGAACTTCGCCCGCTTGAATCTTCAAAGCCAAGCCCTCGGCCACAGCGGTCTTACCAACGCCAGGTTCACCGATCAGCACAGGATTGTTTTTCGTGCGGCGGCACAAAATTTGAATCACCCGGTCGATCTCTGTCTGACGGCCAATCACCGGGTCGATCTTCCCTTGAGCGGCCAACTGGGTCAGATCACGGCCAAACTGGTCTAGGGCCTTGCCTCCTTGTTTCCCTTCTTCCCCGCCTCCGGAAACGTTTTCGCCCTTATTGCCAAACGAAGCGTTGCTCAGCATGGAAGAAAGTTCCGAAAGGATACGGTTAGGATCGGCGCCTAAAACTTGCAAAAAGCGCATTGCGTAGCTTTGACCGTCCTCAATAATTGCAATCAGCAAATGTTCAGTACCCACATAGGCGTTGTGCAGCTGGGCACCAGCTAAAGCTGCCACTTGGAGAATCCGCTTTGTGCGGGGGGTAAACTCATCGGGAGATAAACTGGTAGGCTCTCCCTCGCCGATGCGCTCACGGATCAGCTTTTCGTATGCTTCTGCGGTGATCCCCAGCTTATTCAGCACGGTGTATGCCACACCAGTTCCCTCTTTTAATAGTCCTAACATCACATGTTCGCTGCCAACATAATCATGGCCAAACTCTTCTGCGGAAGAAATAGCCAAATTCATTGCATTATTCGCTTTCTCTGTAAATCCGTTGAAACGGTAGGTCATATTACTCACTCCTTTATCTTCGCGCAAAGCTCCCGAGCCATATTTGCTCGAATTACATCGCGCTGGTTTTCATCTAACGGTTTGCCCGCTTTCGCCATTAAGGTGGCGGGCTGGGCGTTAACCATCAAGGTATTCAGTTCTTCGGTAGACACTCCTTGCAGCACTCCGGTTGAAAGCCCGAAGCGTATATAAGAAAGCAGTTCCATAAATTCACTGCTGGAAAGAACCCGGGCGGTTTTCATAATCCCTGCAGCTCTATCGATTTTATCCTGCCAAGCGATGTTCTCACTCATTTGGCTGCGGGCCTTGCGTTCCTCTTCCATAAGCTGTACTGTGATGGAACGCAAATTCTCGATTGCTTCGTTTTCACTCAAACCTAAAGTGATCTGGTTAGAAAGCTGATACAAAGCGCCTATGATCTTACTGCCTTCGCCATAGGTTCCCCGCAGAGTCAACCCCAGCTTCGACAAATTTGAAGAAATCCTGGGCATAGCTCCGTTCTCAGTCAAAGCGGGCAGATGGAGCATCACAGATACCCGCATACCTGTTCCCAAATTAGTGGGGCATTGCGTAAGATATCCAAATTCCGGATCATAAGCGAAATCCAGGGTTTCGCTTAGCAGCGTGTCGATTCGATCGGCAGTTTCTGCCGCTTCTTTTAAGGAAAGCCCTTCTCTCAAAACCTGAATACGCAAATGATCTTCTTCGTTGATCATGATCGAAATGCTTTCATCTTCAGAAATCAAAACCGCTTTGCCGTGACGGTCAGAAATAAAGTCCGGGCTGACGATATGTCGTTCCACCAAGGAAACAGCTTCTTCTTCCGAAATGTTATCCAGCGGTATAAAGCGGAATTCTTTTGAAAGAATGCTGTTTCCAGAGAGCAGAGCGTCTTTCACGCTTTGTTCCACGGCTTCAAGTTGTTTGTCTGTCGCTCGGGCTGGAAATGGAAACTGCTTTAAATTTCGAGCTAAGCGCACCCGGGTACTGCACACAACATCCCCGCAATTACCGGCTTTCTCATACCATTTTGTCAACTCAGCCATGGTTTTCCATCTCCTTGATCTCATCTCGCAACACTGCGGCTTGTTCAAAATCTTGTGTTTCAATTGCCTGCTTTAACAGGCGTTTCTTTTCTTCCAAAGGCGACTCTTTTACCGGCATCATTTGATGCTGACCACCGCTTACCTGCAATGCCGAACCTCCGGGAACTTTCCCTTTGTGATGGGTGGTTCCGTGAATCCGTTGAACTACTGGAAGCAGCTGGTCACGGAATGTCTGATAGCAATCTGCGCAGCCGATCTTTCCAGATTGGGTGATCTCATCAAAGCTGGCGCCACAGGTCGGGCAACGAGTCACATGGCTGTTAGCAAAGCCATTTCCAATAAAGCCTCCCAGCAAGTTGCCAAAATCCATACCCCAGTTAGAAAAGATATTGCTGTATCCTTTTTGTTTTGCACAATCGGCACACAAATGATATTCTGTCAGTTTGCCGTTAACGATCGTCTTTATATGAGTAGTAGCTGTCTTTTTCCCGCAGGATTGACACATCATAATAATTCCCCCTTTAAGTTCTGGTGGCCAAAAGCATATTTTTATAAATAGCAGCCCTCACTGTATCCCGCATCTCTTTTGGAACAGCAGCTAAGGCGTGTTCTGAGCAAGCAGCTTGTATCAACGCAGCAGCGGTCGAGTCTAACATACCATTTTGCAACAGGTTGGAAGTCATTGCCCGCGCTGTAGAGGTATCCAAGCTATCTCCTACTCCATTGACAATATGCATGATCATATCAGATTTAGAAAGCCTCATACGGGTAATACGGATATATCCGCCGCCTCCACGCCGGCTTTCTACAATATAACCTTGTTCCGGAGTGAACCGGGAGGTAAGCACATAATTGATTTGGCTTGGGACGCATCCCAGATAGTTAGCCAGTTCATTCCGCTGGATCTCCGCCGTGCCGTTTTCTTCATTGAGCAAATCTAAAATGTATTTCGCAACACTATCACTGATACGCATTCCATCTCACCGTTCCTCCACTTGTCTTTGACTTTCTTTGACTTTAATTATAAGCACTTTCCAGAAAAGGTCAAGGTCAATCAAAGTCAAAAAACACTTGTGAAATCTACTCAAGCTCATTCAATCTCTTATTTTCTCTTGTTTTCTCTCGAAATCAATTTTTTTAAAGTCAAACGCTGGAAAGTGTAACACTTTTTTTCTCCCACCATAAGATAGAGTGTAATTCGAAAGGAGGCTTTCCAATATGTGTAACGGAAACTGCACTTGGTTGATTATCATCCTTATCCTCTTGATGTGCTGCTGTGGTGGCAATGGCTTTGGCGGCAACACCAACAACGAATGTGGCTGCGGCAATTGCGGCGGCTGTGGCTGCTAAATAACAGCCCATTCTTAATGGAATCCGCGGAGTGATACCAAAACCAGGATAGCTCCCGGAGACAAAAAGCCCTTCCCTCTCGATATGAGTGGGAAGGGCTTTTTCTTTTTGATATGCTTAACTAGAATTACAGACTAATTCTGCCATCCTCAACTGCCTGAGACAGTGCCTGAGCCAGCTGGTCGGGGCAAGATGTGGGCCGGGCACCGCAATGAATTCCCTTGCAGCGATCCAAATATTCTTTTACCTTCATGCCTTTAGCTAAAGCGGCAACGCCTTGGGTGTTGCCATTGCAGCCACCGGTAAATTTTACGGATTGTATTACGCCGTCCTCTACTGAAATGTCGATTTGACGGGAACATACACCTTTGGGTGTGTAATGGATTTCCATAATTATAATGCCTCTTTCTTTCCTAGGATTCTTTACTGATTAAATAATCTATCAAATTTCGTAAAAATTGTCAAGGAAATTTCCGAACAGCCTTCTGTCAAACTCTCGAACATAAATAATTCAGCGCTGTCCAATGGGGTCATTTTTCGATTTGTGAAACAAAAAGCGTATCTGGCTGAAAATGACGGCTGGCGGCATTGAACAACACTACCGAGAGAATTGCCAAAACAACCGTAATCCCCAAAAGCAACGGCACCGTGATATGAAACACGCCTGTAAATTGAATCAAATATAAAATCAGCAAAGGCAGCATCAAATAGCCCATGGTTTGAATCGTTTCCCCAGTGCTATACACCCTGGTAAACTCCCAGCTTACAAACACAACGGAAAACAGTGCGATCACCGGCATAAATAGTATCACGCAGACAAGCCACTCCCAATTCAGAAAATAAGGAGCGCCTATTAATACATCGGCTACTGATATAGTAATGGCAAACGCCAAAAAGGATAGTGCCGAAATTGCCACAGATAATAACGTGCAGCAGGTCACCTTTGCATGCAGCAACGATTTTACATCCATGGCAGAAAGCACCAGAGTCTCCAGCGTTCCACCTTCTTTCTCCCCTACGAACACTCTGGATGCAGCCGTCACGGAACAAATAATGGGTACGCACAAAAACAGCATAGGACAAAGCAGCGTTGTAAAAGCCGCCATCCATTGACGTCTGGCAGAATAACCCTCCAGTCCGCCAACCATAGCCGCAATTCCTTTTGGCAACGTGATGGAATCTTCAGCAGGCAAAAAATTGATCGCCACCGAATATACCAAGGGTACCACCACAACCAATACTACTGGCAAGAACATCAGCATTGTGCGAGTAGTTCTATTCCGCCAAATAGCTCCTAAGTCTTTCCCAACCAGCACGATCTCGGCGGAAGAAAAAATACGCCCCAGGTCAAACTTCTTCGGATTCTCCTTCCGGTTCCTCTCCTGGTTCCGGTTCTTCTCCATGGGCGTTCTGGAAATCCTCTCCGGAGAGCTGTTCTCCCCATTCTTCTGAAAACTCTTCATCCTCTTCCCAGACGGTTCCATCCGCATCCGCTGGGCTTTCATCTGCCGTTTCATGTGCTTCCACCACCTTTCGCTTCCCGCCTTCCAACCAAGCGGTATAAATTTCTTTCAAAGTCGGCTGAATGAGCCTGGCTTCATAAAGCCGCAAACCCTCTTCCACAGCTTGGGCGATGATTTTGGGCATGTCTTTTTCACTTTCCAATTCCTTTTCCCAAGCGCCTTCTACAAACTGGAATCCTATAGGAGCCGGGCTTCCTTCTTCCAAACAGAAACGTGCCCGGTAAGATACCCCCGCGCCTTCGCGAAGACTTTCCAAATCGCCTTTCGCCAAAAGAGCTCCTTGCTTCAATATACCAAAGTTTTGGCAAAGCCGTTGGGCGTATGCCATATTGGAACTGCATAAAAACAACGAAAGACCCTCTTCCGCCGCTAAATAAGACATTAGATCTTGAATCGCGTCAGCGGTTTCCTGGTCTAATCCTCCCGAGGGCTCATCCGCCAATAGGATTTTGGGGCTGTGCATCAAAGCTCTCGCCAAAGATGCGCGTCGAATCACACCGGTAGTCAAATTCTCTACCGGCAAATCCCGTCCCTCCCAAATATCCAGTTTGTGCAGCAGCAGTGAAGAACGTTCCAGAGCGTCATTGTCATCCAGCCCGTACAACCCAGCGAAAAAACGCAGATTTTCCCACAAAGTCATGCCTGTATACAGCCGGGCAGTTTCCAACACTGTTCCCGCCACGATATGCAGCCGCTGCGGCTCGTGGAGCGGAGACAACCCCAAAACACTACATTCCCCTGATGTGGGACGGTCTAAGCCCGAAAGCAAGCGGACCAGTGTCGTTTTACCGCAGCTTTTCTCCCCCACACACGCGAAAGCTTCTCCCTGGGGCACTTGAAGGTTTAATCCCGCTAAAACTGGCTGTCCATAGTATTCTTTTGTTAAATCGTATGCAGCAATAGCGTCCATAGGAGTTCTCCTTCCAGCTTAATGGCGAATATCCGAGGTGCCATGCTCACGAAGATACGTGGCTTCCAAATCCGCTAAATGCAGTTTCACCGCCAATGGATACCGGTCATAAGCGGTACTGATTGCAAAGCTGCCTCCCTTGACAGATTCGTCAAAACCACCCATATGCCAGCGGATAGCCATGGCTTCAGCAGGTTTCAAGCGCACAAAACGCTCAATCAGATACACTGATTTTTCTCCATGACCGTATGGGAACGCGTCTTCTATTGTATAATAGGGGCGTTTTTCCCATTGGCCGGTTTCCTCATTTTTCACGTTACGGGTAGCGACCTTATAGAACTGAGCTTTACACACATCATGAAGAAGCCCGCACAAAGCAAAGCTTTCTTCACTATCGCCCTCTTCAAAATATTTTTCCCTCAGCACTTGATAAACATTTAAACTATGCTGAACCAAACCAAATTCACAGGCGCAATGGAATTTGGTACTTGCAGGCGCGCTAAAGAAATCTGTTTTTTCCAACCAATTTAGCAGCTGTTCTGCTCCTGTCCGTGTGACGTGTTCCTGAAATATCCCATAAAAGCGATCCTTATATTGATTCTCCATAATCTTCTTTCCTATCCTGTTTCCAAACAATCGTAAAACAAACGCTCGTTTTCTACAAGAATACCACAAAAAAGGACCGTTTTCAATTCAATTTACAGGTAAAGGACTGGATAAGAGCAAATAAAAAGGACTGCTAAAGCAGTCCTTTGCAAAATTAATAAGTTCGAAATCCTTTTCCGATAATCTCGCTGGTATTTGTGATAAACATAAACGAGTGAGGATCGATTTCTTTGCATTTCTTGCGCAGCCGCACAGCTTCTCCACGACGCACAGCAGTCAAAACTACTTTTTTATCTTGATGGGAATAAGCACCCTGACCATCTACAACTGTAGAACTATGGTTCAGCTCATGAATGATGTAGTCGCAGATTTCATCCGGTTTGGAAGTAACAATCGAGAAAAACTTGCACAGGTTGATACTTTCAATTACAGAATCCACCACAAAAGCTTTTAAGAACAAGCCCAAAAGTGAAAACAGACCTGTTTCTACCCCAAAAAACAGAAAGGAGGACAAGGCAATGATACTATCGCTGGCGAATAGAGCTTTACCGATATCTGAAATGCCTGTATACTTTTTCAAAATCATAGCCACAATGTCGGTACCGCCGCTGGAAGCATTGTAGTTAAACATCAGGGCAGAACCTACCGCGGGAAGCATCATGGCAAAGCATAGTTCCAAAAGAGGTTGATTGGTAAAGGGTTTATCCATTGGGAATACTTTTTCTAAAACCCACGTTTCAAACGAATACATCAAACTGCAATAAGTGGTCCAAAAGCCAAATTGCCTGCCCAAAAACAAATACCCTATCACTAAAAGCAAAATATTGATGATCGCCATCAATGTAGCGGTAGATAGAAAAGGTATCACGCTTCCCAAAATGATCGACAAGCCGCTGACGCCGCCAGTACTAAAATTATTGGGAATTTTGAAAAAATACACGCCTGTAGTCAACAGCAAAAGACCAAGGTTCACTAATCCAAAAGCTTTTAGGTTTTCTTTCGTGAGAAAAGAAGTCCACTTATGCTGTCCGTTTTCAGTATCCATATTTCATCCCTCAATTTTTGTTATTTAGAGGCGGTCTCTATTTACAACCACATGAAATCGTCCCTATTTTCCCTAAACCCTTGAGATTTTAGCACAAAGCAAATAAATTTACAACTATTTTCCGCAAAAAAAGTATCCCCATGCAGTGTGGGGATACTCTTCGAAACTTACTGTATTTCTTTACTGAATGTGTTCTTGCAAGAACCGGACCGCCAACGCAATATCTGCTGCGGGATCGTCTCCTACTTCACGCTCGATGGTGAGGAATCCGGTATAGCCGATCTCATGCAAGGCTTTGAGATAATTGGGGAAATCTACATCGCCTTGTCCCAGGGGCAGTTCGATATAAGAGCTGTCCTGAAGCATTTCAGATTCTACCATACCATAAAGGATCTCAGGGTCTACATAATGGAGCCTGCGTCCATCTTTAGCGTGGGTATGGACGATATAGTCCTTTAAGGTGTATACGGCCTTCACAGGATCATCTCCGGTGACCATCACAAAGTTTGCAGGGTCTAAGTTTACCGCTACACCGGTAGAATGCAGACCATCTAAAAAGCCTTTTAATGTCTCGGCAATTTCAGGACCAGTCTCAATGGCAAAATGCGCCTGCATGGAATCAGCGTAGGCCGCAAGCTTTCCGCAAGCTTCCTGCATAATGCTATACCGCGGATGGGATTTATCGCCAGGCACCACGCCAATATGGGTCGTCACCACGTCGGTCTCCAAATCTTTTGCCAAATCCAAAATACGCTTAGATTCCTCTATCAACTCAGGATTTTTCTCCGGATTTCCAAAACCTTCGCCCAAATCGCCGCACAAAGCGGAAATGACCAGACCATGATCTTTAACGGCTTTCAAAAATTCACGCCGGCGCTCCGGGGTCATAGCTTTCGGGGACATCTCGCCACGGGTAGCGTACACCTGGATGCCTTTCGCACCCAGAGCCTGCGCTTTCTCCAAAGCGGTTTTCTCATCTGTGCGGAAAGAATCCAGCATGACGCCAATGGAAAAGGGATACATAAGCAAACGCTCCTTTCATGTTTGAGAGATTACTCTAAAACGATCTCCCGATGCTGCTCAGCAGAGTCGTAAATCGCCTGCATCATCTTGGCAGTAATTGCCACAGTATCGATATGAGAAGGAAGCTTCTTGCCGGTCTTAATGCAATCGATAAATGCGTCGATCTCGTTTTGGAACATATATTTTGTCTGGAACTGAGGAGTATAGTTGATCAAAGCACCGTTTTCTGTAGTGAACACGGTAAAGTCCTTGCCATAACGCAGACGGATACCGCCCTTATCGCCCATGAAATCAATATACTGCTCCTCTTCCCCAATATTCTGAGCCCAAGCGCCATTCAAGGTGATGACTGGGCCGGAAGTACGGATCATGCCGGTAACAGAATCATCTACATCATATACGTCGCCGTCTTTCAGCTCACGCTCAGCCCACATATTGGTGTAGACATAGTTTTTCATGTCTTTTCCCAATTTGCAGAAAGTCTCGCCTGTAACGGTCTTGATGGAAGGATCGCCGCAGCAATACATGACGATATCCAGATAATGTACGCCCCAGTCGATGAGGACACCGCCGCCAGCTACCGCCTTATTGGTAAAGTCTCCGCCCAGACCGGGAATAGAGCGATGTGCCCGGAAGCTGACATAGACATGATGGATGTTCCCCAGTTTGCCCTGGTCGATATATTCCTTGATACGGTTAACACTGTCATTGAAGCGGTTAACCACACCGATATTCAAAACTTTCCCAGTTTCATGCTGGACCTTTTGCATTTCCTGCGCTTCAGCATAAGTACGGGCAGCAGGTTTTTCGCACAGCACGTTCTTACCGGCGCGCAGAGCGTCGATGGCAATAGTGGGATGCACATTATTAGGAGTGCAAACGGAAACAGCCTCAATTTCAGGGT
Organism: uncultured Neglectibacter sp.; assembly: GCA_904419785.1. Taxonomy (GTDB): domain Bacteria; phylum Bacillota; class Clostridia; order Oscillospirales; family Acutalibacteraceae; genus Acutalibacter. Next base: position 136,513 of record CAJFSY010000001.1, on the reverse strand, counting down.
CGGCCAATACGTCATGATAATCTACCACCGCTGTGCCACAGCCGTACTTCTCCACAGCTGCTTGGGCACGCTCGGGGATAATATCGCAGAAATACTTGATCTCCGCCTCAGAGTTATTCAAATATGAAGGGATGTGAGCGGAATTGGCAATGGTACCGCAACCAATAACAGCAACTTTCATGATTCAATACACTTCCTTAAATTTTAGATTTCAAGCAAATTCCCATGAACTGCTATTCCTTAGGGTGATTATAAACTACTTGAGCAAGTTTTGCAAAGGTATTTTGGAAAAAACACATAGAAACAAGAAACCTGCAAGTTCTTTCAGAGCATTATTTACACTTTTCGGCGCTCATGGTATAATGGCTATTATCAGTTTATTGCAAGAACAAGGATGACTTGAAGGTAAAGATAAATCTTCGCTTTTTCAGGTTTTCTGCAAAATATAGAACTTTAGGAGGAGAAGTCATGAATGAAACATTAGAAGTGTTGATGAAACGGAAATCCGTGCGGGTTTTTGAGCCCAAAACCCATCGGTCCCCAAGAAAAACAAGCCATTCTCGCTGCGGCCATGCGCGCTCCTACTGCTGGAAATTCCATGCTCTATTCCATTCTGGATGTTACAGACCAGGATTTGAAAGATAAGCTGGCGGTAACTTGCGACCATCAGCCTTTTCTTGCTTCCGCCCCGATGGTGCTGGTCTTTTTGGCAGATTATCGCCGCTGGGTGCAGAAATTTCAGCAAGCCGGATGTGAAAATATCCCAAATCCCCGTTTAAGCGATTTCATTCTGGCTACCAACGATACCGTGATTGCCGCCCACGCTGCTTGTGTTGCGGCCGAAAGTCTGGGGATCGGTTCTTGCTATATCGGGGATATCATAGAACAATGGGAACAGCATAAAGAAATGTTCCATCTCCCTCAATTTGTGGCCCCGGTTTCCATGTTGGTATTCGGCTATCCTACGCAGCAACAGAAAGACCGTCCACAAACCAGCCGTTTTCCGCAAAACATGATCGTTTTCGAAAACGAGTATCGCGACCTGACTGCTGCAGAGCTTTTGGAATATAAAGATAACGACAAGGCAAAAGCTTTTTATAACAGAAAATATGTTTCAGAGTTTGCCCAGGAAATGGCCCGCTCCGCAGAGGAAATTCTGAAAAACTGGGAAGGCCGCTAAAAGCACTCTCCATTAAATGACGCATATAAAAAACTCCCGGAAGAAGAATCCTCCCGGGAGTTTTTTATGGGGTCTCCCCCTTTTTTACGAAATGTGACCAGGCCTATAAGCCGAGTTCTGTCGTGGACAGTCATCTATCTTGGCCTGATGTTGCCACCAGGCTCACGCCACCTCCACGGAACGCGCAGGGCTACGCTTCATGTTCCTCCACGGTGTTGCTCCGAATAGGGTTTACAGGGCCGCGTGGTCTCCCACGCGCCGGTGAGCTCTTACCTCGCCTTTCCACCCTTACCGGGATATCCCGGCGGTATATCTCTGTTGCACTTTCCCTAGGGTCGCCCCCGGCGGCTGTTAGCCGTTATTCTTGCCCTGAGGAGCTCGGACTTTCCTCAGACGGGCGCTTTCGCGCACCGCCCGCGACCATCCAGCCTGCTCACATGACATCTATTGTATAAGGATTATCCCGCCCTTGTCAATAGGCTTTTTCAGAAAGCATACGGTTCTTCTCATCCCACAGCTTCTGAGAAAGGTCCACATAATAGTTGTGGGGATTTTCAAACCGGGTGACTTCTTCCCAAAGGGAATCCACTTGAGCTAAACAGTATGCTTTGATCGCCTTTAAAGCTCTGGGCGTGTAAACACACTCCCCATTTTGGAAAATAGGCTGCAATAAGGGCACTGCTGTAAAATTGTCTACAGTCTTTCGTTTCCAGGTATGCTCGGGATCAAACAATACATAGGGCTTTTCATCGTCGATCACCTCGTCGTGAAGGGTGATCACATCGGCAATAGCTTTGTCTGTTTCTTTATCAAAGAGCCGCCAAACACTCTTGAAACAAGGAGTCGTGATTTTAGCCACATTTTCACTGATCTTGATCTTGGGAATGATCTTCCCGTTTTTGTCCTCAACAGCTGCCAGCTTGTATACACCACCAAATACCGGCTGGGAAGAAGATGTAATCAGCCGTTCTCCCACACCAAAAGAATCTACCTTCGCGCCTTGCATCAGCATATCGCGGATAATGTATTCATCCAGAGAATTGGAGGCGCAGATAGGACAATCCTCAAAACCGGCATCGTCCAGCATTTTGCGTGCTTTTCTGGAGAGATAGGTGATATCGCCGCTATCTATGCGGATACCTGCTGGGCGGAAGCCTTGGGGCACCAATACTTCGTTAAATACTTTGATCGCGTTGGGCACGCCAGACTTCAGCACATTATACGTATCCACCAAAAGGACGCAATTCCCCGGATAAGACTCCGCATAAGCCTTAAATGCATCATACTCGCTGGGGAACAACTGCACCCAGCTATGAGCCATAGTCCCCAAAGCAGGCACACCGTAATTTTGTTCGCTGATCGTACATGCCGTACCCACGCAACCGCCAATATATGCGGCCCGGGCACCCAGCATGGCTCCGTCAAAACCTTGCGCGCGCCGGGAACCAAATTCCATGACCGCCCGTCCTTGCGCAGCCCGCGCGATACGGTTGGCCTTCGTAGCGATCAAGCTTTGGTGATTGATGCACAAAAGCACCATGGTTTCTACAAACTGTGCTTGGATCGCCGGACCGCGCACGGTAACGATGGGTTCTCCGGGAAAGATAGGCGTTCCTTCTGGAATAGCCCACACATCACAGCAGAAATGGAATTCCCGCAGATATTCCAAAAATTCCTTGCTGAAGATATGCTTAGAGTGGAGAAACTCGATATCTTCATCGGTAAACTTCAAATTTTTCAAATAGTTGACGAGTTGCTCTACGCCGGCCATAATAGCAAAACCGCCATTATCGGGCACTTTACGGAAAAACATATCGAAATAGCAAATGGTATCTTGAAAACCATTGGCAAAATAGCCGTTCGCCATTGTCAACTCATAAAAATCGGTCAACATGGTTAAATTTGGTTCTTGAAAGCTCTTATTCATGCTCTACATCCCCTGTTCATACTTGAAAAACCGAGTATTCATATGTTTTATTATAACAGTTTCCTCAAAAAAGTACAGTTAATATTTTACTTTTCAAAGGAGAATAAAAAGAAACCCTATCGCCCCAAAAATATTGTGAATATGTTTTGCAAATTTTTAACTGATTTCTAAAATGTACTATTGATTTTTCACGAAGTGTTCCTTATAATTGTAAAAAAGCGCGGATAAAATTATGTATACTGGGAGGAATATTTGGCCATGAGGCTACGCAATCAACCATTAGGAAGTAAAAATTTGATTGGCGCACGCGTAGAAACCGCTCGCAAAGAGCAGGGCATGAAACAGAAAGAACTGCTGGCTCAGTTACAAGTGCGTGGCGTGGACCTCAGCGCATCGGGCCTTTCAAAATTAGAAGGACAAATCCGTTATGTCACTGATTTTGAGCTTTTGGCTCTTTCAGATATTTTAAGCGTATCTGTTCAATGGCTTTTGACTGGCGAAGAAAAATGAGCTTCCCCGCATAGTACCATGCGGGGACTTTTTTTGTTTCTATCGCGTATATCACCCTAAACAAGCTCATACTACATAAAGGAAACGCTTGTGAAGGAGGGGATGCCATGTTTCAATTAGCGCGCTGGAAGCGTCTGCTTCCATTGTTGTTTTTTTTCGCGGGCTACTCCCTGATTTTCCTCCTATGGGTAAAAACTTTTTTCTATACGCTCCCCTTTCTCGTCGGTTTTCTCATTGCTCTCACGATCCAGCCTGTAATCAAATTCTTCCAAAAACGATTTCATTTTCCTCGGGGCGGCGCCACACTGCTGGCCACAACCATTGCACTACTTGTTTTATGCGGAGTGTTGTCTTTATTGGGGATTCTGGCTGTAAGGGAAATCACAGCTTTTTTGACCCGGGTTTCACAAAATGGATTCGCAGAGTTCTCAGAACCAGTAACGGAATTCCTCAATCAAGCCGGGGCATTTTTAGGACAATTCAATTTGGAATTTTTAGAGCTTCACAAACAAGAGATTTTGGAAACTCTGCAAAACAGCATGGATCTGATAACAACTTGTATGGGTGCTGCTTTGAACCTTCTCACCTCTCTCCCCACGGTAGTGACCCTCATCATTGTGGCGGTATGCGCTGCGTTTTTCTTTGCAAGGGATATGAAAAAAATCTTAAGTTGGGGACGGGGATTTCTTTCAGAAACAGCGGCGTTCCACGTAAAGAGTGCCGTGAAAAACTCCGGAGACACGGGGCGCAAATATCTTCTCTCCTATCTGTTCCTTTATTTTCTCACTTTCTGTCAAACTTGTGTGATTATGGCCGTGCTTGGCGTCCCCTACCCCCTGATTATTGGGATTGTAACAGCGGTAGCGGATGTACTGCCCATCCTCGGCCCAGGAATCGTACTAGCCCCAGTCGCCATTTACCAGCTGCTGATCGGCCATTACGCCAAAGCTGCGGGAATCGCTATTGGATGGCTGATTATCACATGTATCCGGCAAGTGATCGAGCCAAAACTGGTGGCTTCCACTGTGAAAATTCATCCCCTTGCCACTTTGGCGGCAATCTATTTTTCGTTGGTAGGGCGCAGCATTTGGATTCTCTTTTATGTGCTTGGACTTTGCACGCTTTACGCGGCGTTCCTAGAAACCGGGGCGTTGCCCCCCTTGGTAGAAAAACATCATGGGCTCCAGGAAAACAGCCAAACAAAAACCACGTAAAAAAGAGCTGCATCAAAGCAGCTCTTTTCCTGTTTTAATAACGTTCTGAAAGCAACTTCTCACTAGCAGCCAGTCTTACACAGATACAAAGCAGGTGCATCGCTTGACGAAGCTCCTCTTGGGGCGGAAAACTGGGAGCAATACGGATATTGCTATCGTTGGGGTCTGCGCCATATGGGAACGTTGCTCCGGCATCGGTAAGAATGACTCCTGCCTCTTTACAGAGAGAAACAACACGCTTGGCACAGCCGTTCATCACATCCAAGTTGACGAAATAACCACCGTTGGGTTCGCTCCATTTGGCGATTCCCAACTCTCCAAGCTCATGTTCCAGAGAATCTTCTACTATATGGAATTTAGGCTCTAAGATCTCACGATGTCCCTGCATCAACGAGTATACCCCGTTAATATCGTGAAGGAACAAAATGTGCCGCAGCTGATTGAGTTTATCCGGGCCAATCGTTTGCGTGGTAATACGGCGCTTCAAGTCCTCGATGTTGGACTTGCTGGCTCCCAAAGCAGCCACACCTGCTCCGGGGAAGGAAATCTTGGAGGTAGATGCAAAAAACAGCACATGATCTTCTGTGCCATATTTCAAACACTCGTCATAAAGATTGAGAAGCGTATCGGGGGTATCTGTTAGATCGTGGACACAGTAGGCGTTATCCCACATGATACGAAAATCTTTAGCGGCAGGCTTCAACGCGGCAAACCGCCGCACGGTTTCGTCGGAATAAGTAATCCCGGTAGGGTTGGAATATTTCGGCACGCACCAGCAGCCTTTAATGGTATCATCCTCTGCCACCAACCGTTCGATCAAGTCCATATCCGGCCCAGTCTTAAGCATGGGGATGGGAATCATTTCAAAACCGAAGTATTCCGTCACCCCGAAATGGCGATCATATCCTGGAGACGGACATAAGAACTTCACTTTCTCTTGCTTGCACCAAGGCTGGCAGCCTCCAAACCCATGAGTAAACCCTTGGGAAATGCAATCGAACATCATCTGCAAACTGGAGTTGTTCCCCAAGATGATCAAATCTGCGGGGACTTCCATCATCTTGCTGAAAATCTCCCGCATTTCCGGCAAACCATTCCATACACCATAATTGCGGCAGTCATCACCATTAGAATTGGCAAACTCACTGCGCGCCCGAAGAGCCTCCAAAACACCCAACGCCAAATCCAGCTGCTCAGCGCAAGGTTTTCCCCGCGCCATGTTCAGTTGCAGACCCAGGCTTTTAAAATCTTCATATTGTTTTACAGCCTCTTGATGAATCTTTGTTAGTTCCTCATTTGTTTGTAAAGCCAGCTTCATCACAACATCTCCCATTATTTTGAATTTGAATCGAAAAACATTGTGCCTTATCATTTCAAAACAGTAAACTTTTAATATTGTACTCTATTTGCCTCAAAAATGCAAGTCGATTTTATCTCTCTTGCATTTTTTACGTTTTGTATGAGCCTATACTCTTCTGTTATCCTTTTCTGTGCAACCTTGCTCAACTTCTACAAACAGCGAAAAGAACTCTCTAAATTGTTTGTAGTTTGCCAAAAAACATGCTATAATATGTGCCGTCGTAAGCAAAAACACACTTCTAACCTTATTGCATGGAGGAATTTTATGGGCGGATTTTTTGGCGTCGCTTCTAAAGAGGACTGCATGTTTGACCTGTTCTTCGGAACAGACTACCACTCCCATCTGGGAACTCGCCGTGCGGGCATGGCGGTTTACGATCCGGAAAGAGGGTTTGACCGTGCTATCCACAACATTGAGAACTCCCCTTTCCGCACAAAGTTTGACAAAGATGTTTCCAGTATGAAGGGCCACATCGGCATTGGCTGCATTTCAGATTATGAACCCCAGCCTTTGATCGTACGCTCTCACCATGGCACTTATGCGATCGTAACCGTGGGCAAGATCAATAATACGGAAAAGATCGTGGAACAGCTCTTCCGTGGCGGCCATTCTCATTTTTTAGAGATGAGCGGCGGCGATGTAAACGCCACAGAAGTGGTAGCTTCTGTTATCAACCAGAAAGAAAATCTAATCGAAGGCATTCAGTATGCGCAAGAGGTTATCGATGGTTCCATGACCATGCTGATCATGACCCCCAAGGGGATTTTAGCTACCCGGGACAAGCTGGGCCGTACTCCCGTAGCGATTGGTAAAAAAGATGGCGCGTATTGCGTGTCTTTTGAGAGCTTCGCTTATCTAAATTTAGGCTATACACAAGAACGGGAGCTGGGACCGGGTGAAATTGCGGTTATCACAGCCGAAGGGGTCAAAACTTTGGCCCAGCCTGGCAAAGAGATGAAAATCTGTACCTTCTTGTGGGTGTATTACGGCTACCCGTCCTCTTCTTATGAAGGTGTTAGTGTTGAGGAAATGCGTTATCGCTGCGGCGCTATGCTGGCCCGTCGGGATGATGCCCATCCTGATACGGTTGCCGGCGTGCCTGATTCCGGAACAGCCCATGCTATCGGCTACGCCAACGAGTCTGGTATTCCCTTTTCCCGGCCTTTCATCAAATATACGCCTACCTGGCCCCGTTCGTTCATGCCCACTATCCAAAGCCAGCGGAATCTTATCGCAAAGATGAAACTGATTCCGGTACACGAGTTGATTCAAAATAGAAGCCTTCTTCTGATTGACGACTCCATCGTTCGTGGCACACAGCTTCGTGAAACTACAGAATTTCTGTACCAAAGCGGCGCTCGAGAAGTCCATGTACGGCCTGCTTGCCCTCCCCTGCTTTATGGCTGTAAGTATTTGAACTTCTCCCGTTCTACTTCTGTAATGGATCTGATCACCCGCCAGGTTATCAAAGAAATGGAAGGCACGGAAGAGCCCGCAAACCTTGCCAAATATGCCGATCCGGAGAGCGGCGAGTATAATGCTATGTTGGAATACATCGGGAAGAAATTGAACTTCACTTCCCTGCGTTATCACCGGCTGGATGACATGATCGAATCAGTTGGGATTGACAAAAGTAAGCTTTGTACTTATTGCTGGGACGGTCAAGAGTAAAATATTTTTGTCTGTCGAGTGTACTGCATATAATAAAAGGAACCCTGTGGCGCTTGTAGTCACAGGGTTCTTTTTATTATAGCTTATGTTGATGAACAATCACTCCGCGGGGACAACGGCCAGTTTGCGGATATGATCTATCAAGGGAAACTTATGATTGACAACGGAAACTAATTTGCCAACGGTAAGGGCAGAAATCAGTGTTCCTAAGCCCAATCCTCGTAAGCCATGGAAAAACAACAGAGAAAAAATCAATGCGATGCAAATCAAAGTCAAGTCAAAAGCAATCTTCACCACGCCGAAATCCCATCCCTTTACTTGGGAGATAGTCCGCACAATGCCTTCGCCCGGGACAACTACCACTCCGGGAGCTACCTCAATACTGATGCCGATGGCCAAAATCACGCAACCAATCGCCAAGCTCGCCAAACGCAACGGCCAGGAAACCGGATTGAACCACTGAAGTAACAGTATCCCCACATCGATAAAGCTGCTGAAAAGCACATTCACGGCGATTTGCAATAGCTGAATCGGCTGGAACTTCTTGCGCAGGATGGCAATCTGTAAAAAAATGTACGCCATATTCATAATGAAGCTCCAACCGCCAAAACTGAACTGCGTGAATTGCAAGCTGAACACATAAGGCACACTGGAAATCTGAGACGTACCTAGAGCGCTTTTGGTGATAAACGCAATTCCAAAAGAATTGATGGCAAGCCCCAACAAGAAGTAAAGATATCGACGGACAAGATTATGCATTCGAAATTCCCTCCAAAGCGCCCAGGACATTCCTTAGGGAACCCAATAATTCCTCCCGTTCCTCCGGGGAAAAGGCTTCTAATGCACGCCTGTCTACTTCCAGACAAATCTTCTCCACCTGTTGTGCTTTTTCTTTGCCTTCCTCGGTGAGATAAATCCGCACGGACCGTTTATCGGTAGCATGTGTCTCACGACGGATCAGCCCTTGATGTTCCATTTTGCCCAACAAGCTGGTAATAGTGGATTTATCGAGCCCGCACTTCCGCCCCATTTCTTTGGGTGTGCGTCCATCACTTTCCCGTAGGCATTCCAGGATTTTGGGCTGTCCTGAAAGCAATCCCAATGCTTGAGTCCTTTGAGCAATAAGCCTGGCGCTGTTATGATAACAACGCAGTAGCAGAAAATGCAGTTGCGAATCCAGCATTGCGTTCCCTTCTATCCTGCTTTTGAATATAGTTTGATTTCAAACTATATTATACGCTTCCAATCGGAGAGTGTCAAATAAGTGTGGCATGCTTATAAAAGAGAGGTTTTTCCCACCTTTCTTTCTATTTTTCAGCTAATTGCCAAAAATGGAGGGTTATCCCCTTTCCCAAAAACTATGGATATTAAAAAAGACGGCAGAATGCTCTGCCGTCTTTTTTTAATACCACGGTATGGTTTTTACCTTAAAATTCTGCCACGCCCGTAGTTCTGGGGAAAGGCAACACGTCGCGAATATTCGCAATACCTGTAAGATACATTACTAAACGCTCAAAGCCAATGCCAAAACCTGCGTGCTTGTTTCCGCCAAAACGGCGCAAATCCAAATACCACCAATAGTCTTCCTCGTTAAGACCCAGCTCCCGAATACGCTGCAGCAAAACATCATAACGCTCTTCGCGCTGGCTGGCGCCCACCAGTTCTCCGATACCCGGAACTAACAAGTCTGTAGCGGCAACGGTCTTTCCGTCATCGTTCAAACGCATATAGAACGCTTTGATCTCCTTGGGATAATCGGTGACAAACACAGGCTTACCGAAATGCTTTTCAGTCAAGAACTTTTCATGCTCTGTTTGAAGGTCTACGCCCCAAGAAACCTTGTACTCAAATTCATCATTATGGGGCTCTAAAATCTTAACAGCGTCAGTATAGCTGACTCGTACAAAGTCGGAATCTGCAACGTGACGCAGACGATCTAACAGGCCTTTATCTACAAAGGTATTGCAGAATTCCATATCCTGAGGACAGGTCTCCAGCACATAGCGGATAACATATTTGATCGCCGCCTCAATGACATCCATATCGTCGGTCAAATCTGCAAAAGCCATTTCCGGCTCGATCATCCAAAATTCTGCCGCGTGGCGCTGCGTATAAGAACGCTCAGCCCGGAAAGTCGGACCAAATGTATATACTTTTCCGAAACCCATGGCCATGCATTCAGCCTCCAACTGGCCGGAAACCGTTAAAGAAGTGGGTTTCTGGAAGAAATCTTCCTTGTAGTTTACGGTTCCTTCTTCGGTGTGAGGCAAGTTTTCCATATCCAATGTAGTTACCTGGAACATCTCCCCCGCGCCCTCACAGTCACTGCCGGTGATGATCGGTGTATGCGCATAAACAAAGCCATTTTCCTGGAAAAATTTATGAACACCAAAGGCGGCTGCGGACCGCACCCGGAACGCCGCGCTATACAGGTTCGTACGGGGTCGGAGATGAGCAATAGTCCGAAGGAACTCTACCGTATGGCGTTTCTTCTGCAAAGGATATTCCGGAGAGGAAGGCCCTTCCACAACAATTTTTTGTGCGTGGATCTCAAAAGGCTGCTTGGCCTCAGGTGTAGCCAGCAGAGTACCGGTCACGCACAAAGCAGCGCCCACATTTTGAGAAGCAATTTCCTTAAAGTTGTCGATTTTCCCATCTTCAAAAACTACCTGCACGCCTTTAAAAGATGTGCCATCGTTCAAATCGATAAAACCCAGTGTCTTGGAATCGCGGATAGAACGGGCCCAACCGCATACAGTGACGGTCTTTCCAGCATAAGAGGAAAGATCCTTATAAAACGAAGCCACTTCTTCTCTTTTCATATGCTGTCACAGCCCAAAGGGCTGTTCCCTCCTTCTCTTTGCTAAATTTCGAATACTTACTAATCATACCTCAAGCGCAATGTTCCTGGCAAGGGGAAAATATAAAAAAAACACTGAATCCAAAAAGAATTCAGTGTTTTATGGCGGAGAGGATGCGACTCGAACGCACAATGCCTTGCGGCACACCACATTTCCAATGTGGCTCCTTACCATTAGAATACCTCTCCGTGTGACGCTTGTATATTATAGCCTATGTGTTTTAAAAAATCAAGAGGAAAATGAAATTTTTTAAAAAAAATTTTTTAGATGGAATTGTTTTGTCTTTTTAAGCTGTTTTTAAGAGAAAAATAGGAAGTTTCTGTTAAATTTACGTAAAAACCCTTCAAAATCATGTTAAATGAAGAAAAACCGGTTTGAATAACCCTGCTTATTTTGGTATAATGAGACAAAACTCTTTCTTTATTAATTAGGAGGGATTCCCCTTGAATAAAAAAAGCGCTGCTCGTGCCGCTGCTGTTATTGAGATCGGCTCTAACAATGTGCGGATGCGGGTCTCCCAGTGGACCAAGGGAAACGTAGATACCCTAGACCGGTTGGAATATCCTGTGCATTTGGGACACGACGTTTTTTCCACCGGCGACATCAGTTTCGACAGTCTGCGGGAACTTTCCAATGTACTGTCGAAATTCACGGCCGCTTTGCGCTCTTATAATATAGAAAAACCCAAAGTGATTTCCTGCACCGCTTTGCGTGAAGCACATAACCGCGCTCTGGTGGTGGACCAGTTAAAGGTGCGCAACGGTTTGGATGTCTCTGTGCTGGAGGATAGCCAAGAAAAAGCCTATATTTATAAAGAAGTGATCGAACGGTTGGGCAACGCGCAGTTACAGCCTGGAAACACAATGATCGCTTATGTGGGTTCCGGCAGTATTGGCGTTGCTGTATACGACGGTAAAAAAATAGTTTATTCTCAGAACATTTCCATGGGCGCTTTAAAACTCCACGATATTTTATATCGCCTGCGCCAAGAGGCAGAGGACTTTTTCTATATCGTGGAAGAATATTTGGATACTATTTTTAACCGGCTTGCTATTTCTGATTTTCAAGTAAATAACTTGATCCTTACCGGCTCCCAGCTGGAACTGATCGCCAACTTGTGCGATGCAAAAACTTCGGAAACCCCTTATCAAATTCATGTAAAAAAACTTTCTTCACTTTATCATTCTATCCGTTCCGCTACTATCGAGAGCATTTCTGACCGCTTTAGTATTACCGAAGAGCGTGCAGCGTTATTATACACTTCCCTTTCTATTTATAATGGACTCCTTCGATTTTGTCCCCAAACGGAAACCGTCATCTCACCAGTGGTAGATATTTCCGAGGCAATGCTGCGCTACCAACTGGTTCCCAAAGCGGAAATAGATCTGGCTACCTATCTGAAAGAAAGTGCCCTTGCCTGCGCGGAGACTACCGCCCGTAGTTTTGGCTGCAATGCTGACCACTCCCGTTATATCGGTGAAATTTCCGGTCAAATTTTTGATAAGCTAAAAAAGGTGCATGGACTGGATAACTCCAAACGATTGCTGTTAGAACTGGCCGCCGTCCTGCACAGCTGCGGCAGTTTTGTAAATGTGCGCCAGCACAGCCAATGCACATTCGATCTGATCAAAGGCATGGATATTTTCGGATTACGCCAAAGCGAGGTATTGGAAGCTGCATTTGTAGCAGGAAGCATATCTATTAACTTAACCTCAGAAGAAAACCCGGATTTCGCATGGCTTCCTATTGAAGAGCGGATCGTCATTTCAAAAATGGCCGCTATTTTCCGGCTGGCTAACGCGTTGGACAAGTCCCACCGGCACAAACTGAAGGATTTGAAGATCCATATTGAGGACGACCAGGTTTTGTTCAAAGCGAAATCTGCGGAAAACACCTTGCTGGAACGGTGGGCTTTTGAGGATTCCGCACAGTTTTTCAAAGAAGTATTCGGGCTCTCTCCTGAGCTCTCCATCAAATTCGATATGATATGAGGTGTTCTGCATGGCGGATAAAAAACTGACCTATTATAACCGGGAATTGAGCTGGATGGATTTTAACGCCCGTGTATTGGAAGAAGCGACAAAGAAAGAGAATCCCTTGATGGAGCGGCTGCGTTTTTTAGCGATCACCGGCTCTAATCTGGATGAGTTTTTCATGGTGCGTGTAGCGGGAGTAAAAGACCAAGTCAATTCCAACTATAAACAAAAGGGAAATTCCTTCGATTTGACTCCCCAAGAGCTGCTTCCCCTTTTAGAGGAAAAGACTCACCGCTTTATGGAAAAGCAGTATTCCTGTTTGCACCGTTCCATTTTCCCCGCCTTAGAAAAGCACGGTATTCAATTTCTTTCTGTAGAAGAGATGACACAGGAACAAAAAAACTACCTTTCTCAATACTTTCAGAAGGTTTTGTTCCCTGTGCTGACCCCTCTCGCGGTAGATGGCAGCCGGCCTTTTCCGCTGCTTGCCAACAAAACCTTGAACATCGCTGTTTGCCTGAAAAGCAAAGAACATCATAAAGAAGAAAAGTGCTTTGCCATCGTGCAGGTGCCTTCCATCCTTCCCCGGTTTTTGGAGCTTCCTTCTCAAAAAGGCCGCCAGTTCACCTTGCTGGAAGATGTAATCATCCATAAGCTGGACGAATTGTTTGAACTTCACGATATTGTTGCCGCCTGCCCCTTCCGGGTAACTCGAAATTCCGACTTGGAGATTGACGAAGAAGCCGAAGACTTTATGAGTGAGGTGAAAAAATCCATCAAGCGGCGCAAGCGCGGCCGTCCTGTCCGCTTGGAATGGCTCACCAAATGCAGCAGCGATATCAAAGCGTTCCTCATTGAGATGCTCAATATCAAGAAAAACGAAATCTACGAGCTTCCCGGGCCCCTGGATTTGACATTTCTTTCTAAATTCGCTGGCCTGCCTGGATTTGAGTCGCTTTGCTTCTCCCCTATCCGTCCGGTCAACCCACCGGCAGATTTCTGGGGCTATACAGATATTTTCCAGGCAATCCGAGAAAAAGATCGGATGGTTCACCATCCCTATGAAAGTTTCGACTGGGTAGTGCGTTTTATCGAACAGGCCGCCGAGGACGAACAGGTATTGGCCATCAAACAAACCCTATACCGTGTCAGCGGCAACTCCCCTATCATTGCGGCGTTGATCAAAGCTGCGGAAAACGGCAAGCAAGTCACGGTTCTGGTAGAATTGAAAGCCCGTTTCGACGAGGAAAACAATATAAACTGGGCCAACAAATTGGAAAAAGCCGGCTGCCACGTCATTTATGGTCTGCAAGGTTTGAAAACCCATTGTAAGATCGCTTTAGTGGTGCGTCAGGAAGATGACGGTATCCGCCGTTACCTGCATTTGGGCACCGGAAACTATAATGATTCTACCGCCAAAATATATACTGATATCGGTTTGTTTACCTGCAAGAGCCAATATGGCGCCGATGCTTCTTCCCTGTTCAACGTAATCACCGGATATTCCCGTCCGCCGGAGTACCGCCACTTTGTGGTAGCGCCTCATGATATGCGTGCGTTCTTCTGCCGCATGATTCGCAACGAGACAGAAAACGCGAAAAAGGGAATGCCCAGCGGTATTACCGCCAAGGTCAATTCCCTGGTGGACCCGGAGATTATTTCCCTGCTGTATGAAGCTTCCCAGGCAGGCGTTCCTGTAAAGCTGATCGTTCGCGGAATATGCTGCTTGATCCCGGGTTTACAAGACATCAGCGAAAACATTACGGTAATCAGCATCGTAGGGCAGCTTCTGGAACACAGCCGTATCTTTAAGTTTGAGAACGGCAGCAATCCCAAAATTTATATGGGCAGCGCCGACTGGATGCCCAGAAACCTGGACCGCCGCATTGAACTGGTATTCCCCATCGAAGACGAAGACATGAAGCAGCGTGCGTTCAGCATTTTGGACATCCTGCTGAACGACAATACCAACGCCCGCATGATGCTGCCCGATACCAGCTATCAGCATGTCAGCCGCAGAGGAAAAGCCCCATGCAGCAGTCAGCTCACATTTTACCGCATCGCCCAGGAGCGTTTAAAGGCAAAACAAGAGGTGGAGAAGGACAGCCCCCTGATCCCTATCCACTCTGCTGAGGAAGCTGGAAACGCTTGACACAGGTAAAATCTCTGTTACAATGGTATAAGAATGGTTTTGTAAGTAGTTGCAAAACCGGCAATTTGGTGGATTTCTTTCAGAGAGGATGATATAATCGTGAAACGAGTGGGTATTCTCACCAGCGGCGGCGACTGCCAGGGTTTAAACGCCGCGATTCGTGGCGTAGCAAAAGGGCTCTATCAGGAATTTGGCAAAGACGTTGAGATCTATGGCATTAAGGATGGCTACAAAGGCCTTATTTTTGGAGAATACAAGAAGATGTCCGAAGCGGAGTTTTCCGGTATTCTCACTTTGGGCGGAACTTTGCTGGGTACTTCCCGCCAGCCATTCAAAACAATCCGTGTCATCGATGAAAACAGCGTGGACAAGGTAAGGTCCATGAAAGAAAACTACAAAAAGATGAAGTTGGATTGTCTTGTCATTTTAGGCGGAAACGGCACACAGAAAACCGCGAACCTGCTTCGGGAAGAAGGCCTAAACGTGATCCATCTTCCCAAGACCATCGATAACGATATTTGGGGCACCGACATCACATTTGGTTTCCACAGTGCTGTGGAGATCGCCACCAATGTTATCGACTGCATCCATACCACCGCCACCTCCCACGGCCGTATTTTCATCGTTGAGGTAATGGGGCACAAAGTTGGATGGCTGACCTTGTCCGCAGGCATCGCCGGCGGCGCGGATGTAATCCTTTTGCCTGAAATTCCCTATGACATCAACAAGATCGCCAAGACGCTTAATAACCGCATTGATAGCGGCAAGAAATTCTCCATTTTGGCTGTAGCCGAAGGCGCTATCTCTAAAGAGGAAGCCGCCCTTTCCAAAAAGGAATTCAAAAAGGCTCGGGCTGACTTCAAGCATCCTTCTATCGTATATAGGATCGCCGAAGAGCTTTCTGAGAAGATCGACAACGAGATACGTGTTTGTGTTCCCGGACACTTCCAGCGCGGCGGCAGCCCTTGCGCTTATGACCGTGTGCTTTGCACTCGTCTGGGCGCTACTGCTGCACGCTTTATCAAAGAGAAAACTTTTGGCGTTATGGTTGGCGTGGTCAATGGCGCGACCGTACCTGTACCGCTGAAAGACGTAGCCGGAAAGCTGAAAAGCGTCCCTGTGGATTGCGATGAGATCAAGGCAGCTCGACAGATCGGCATCAGCTTTGGTGACTGACCCATTTCGTCTTTTTGTGAGACGCTTTCCCGGCAGGGGCTCTCCCCCGCCGGGTTCTGCTATTATATTCTAAATGTGTGGAGGTAGAGTATTATGAAATTTTCTGTCAGTCTTTACAGCTTTTACAGCGCTATCCGCAGCGGAGAAATGACTCCCCTGGACTGTGTGAAAAAAGCCGCCGAATTGGGCTTTGACGCGGTAGAAGCAGTGGATTTTGTCAATTTCAGCTGCCCTGTTGAGGAACGTGAAGCCAAAGCTTTGGAATTGAAAAAAACTGCCGATGAAAACGGGTTGGCGATCTCTTCTCTGGCTATTGGCGCAGATTTCTTAAACGGCTCTGAAGGCAACACCAAGCAAGAGATTGAAAGAGTAAAAGAGTATGTAGACCTGGCCGCTTTGATGGGCGCTCCCCGGATGCGCCACGATATTACGGCAGGCTATACCGGTGAAAAATATCAAAGCTACGAAAGCCTCATTCCGGTTCTGGCTGAGTCTGTTCGGGAAGTTGCGGAATATGCCGCTACCAAAGGTGTGGCGACCATGACGGAGAACCACGGCTTTTTCTCCCAGGATTCCTGCCGGGTAGAAAAGCTTTACACAGCGGTGAACCATCCTAATTTTGGCCTGCTTTGTGATATCGGCAACTTCGTTTGCGCCGATGAGGACCCCGCCAAAGCTGTGGCAAGAGTGGCCCCCTATACCCGGTATGTTCACGCCAAAGATTTTATCTGCAAAAGTTTTTACAGCGATGATCCCGGTGAGGGCGCATTCCGTTCCAGAGGCGGCAATTTCCTGAGAGGGACCATCATCGGCCACGGGAACGTACCTGTAAAGCAGTGCCTCCATAAGTTAAAAGCTTCTGGATTCGACGGCACAATCGCCATCGAATTTGAAGGCCTGGAGCCTGCGGTAGAAGCCATTCGGATCGGTCTGGCAAATTTGAAAAAGTATTGGAGTGAATGCTGATGTCCGTTAAAGAAGTATTTCTCGATCTGGTTTCTTACAGTACAGGTTCCGACGAAACCACCGGGACCACGCCCAGCACTCCCGGACAGAAAGTACTTGGCGCCCACATTGTGGAGCACATGAAGAAAATCGGCATCGAGGACGCTTATATGGATGACCTGGGATATGTATACGGTACGATCCCTGCCAATGATCCCAGAAAAAACACCGTAGGATTTATTGCCCATATGGATACTTACGGCGGCGTCAGCGGAGAAAATATACAGCCTCAGATCATTGAAAACTATGATGGATCTACCATCGTCTTAGGCGAAAGTGGCCTGTCCCTTTCTCCCGAGGCGTTCCCTGCTTTAAAAGACCATATCGGAAAGACTTTGATCACCACTGATGGCACAACTCTTTTAGGTGGAGATGACAAAGCAGGTGTAGCGGAGATCCTTTGTGCCGCGGAAGAAATCATCAAAGAGGGCAAGCCCCACGGCACTGTCAAAATTGGTTTTACCCCCGATGAAGAGATTGGTGAGGGCGCCGATCATTTTGATATTGCTGGATTTGGCTGCGATTACGCTTACACCGTAGATGGTGGCACTTTAGGCGAATTGGAGTACGAGAACTTTAATGCTGCTTCTGCTACCGTAGAGGTCGAAGGATTCTCTATCCACACCGGCGGAGCTAAAAATAAGATGATCAACTCCATGAGCGTTGCTATGGAATATTGCAACCTGCTGCCTAAAGAGCAGGTCCCTGAACATACCGAAATGTATGAGGGCTTTATGCATCTTGATTCCATCAGCGGCAATGTAGAGCATACCGTAATGCAGTTTATCATCCGTGATCATGACAGTAAGTTGTTCCAGCAAAAGAAAGAGTTAATGGGCCAGGCAGCTTCTTATATCAATGTGAAGTATCCCAGCCAGCCTCTTACTTTGACTGTAAAAGACTCCTACTACAATATGAAAGAAAAAATCCTGCCCCGCATGGACATCATCGAAAACATGGAGCAGGCTATGCGCGAAAACGGTGTGGAGCCCTTCTCTTTACCCATCCGTGGCGGCACCGATGGAGCTAGACTTTCTTATATGGGCCTTCCCTGCCCTAACATCTGCACTGGCGGCGCCAATGCCCATGGCAAAATGGAATACGTGGTCGTGGATGACATGGAGAAAATCAAAGAGATCATTAAAACCGCTATTTACAACGTACACTAACTGAGGAAAGGGCTGGGATGCTATGTTGAGATTTGGAACGATCGGGTCTGGGTGGATTGTGGACGAGTATATTCATGGAGCGAAAGACAGCGGTCTGTGGCAGTTAACCGCCGTTTATTCCCGCACAGCGGAACGGGCTCAGGCCTACGCTCAAAAACATGGAGCTCGTCACGCTTTTACAGACTTGGAGGAAATGGCGGCTTCCAGCGACCTTGACGCCGTATACATCGCCAGCCCTAATGCGCTGCATTACAGCCAAACCAAATTGTTTTTGGAACACGGCAAACACGTTATCTGCGAAAAGCCTTTGTGTGCCCAGGCAGATAAGGTGGCGGAACTCCAGCAGATCGCAGAAAAGAACGGCGTGATTTTTCTGGAAGCGATCATGTTCCTTCATCTTCCCCAGCGCAAGATTCTGGAAGAAGCTTTGGGCAAACTGGGGACCATCACTATGGTAAAGCTAGATTTCTGCCAGAGGTCTTCGAAACTGGACAGCTATCTGGAAGGGGAACTTCCAAATATTTTTAATCCCGCTTTAGAAACCGGAGCTTTGATGGATTTGGGCGTCTATTGCGTCTATCCTGCTTTGGCGCTTTTTGGAAAGCCAGATAGTTTTTGCGCTGACGCTCACATGATGAAGAGTGGAGCAGATGGAGCCGGGATATTAACTTTACGTTACCCGGATAAGTTGGTGACCCTGACCTATTCCAAACTAGGCCAGGCAGGCGCTAACAGCGACTTTCAAGGTACGGACGGCACGCTGTCTGTAGAATCCATTTCCAGGGTCGCAGGTATTTCCCTATGGCGAAAGGATGGCAGCACCGAACAGCTTTTCGGCGATGAAGAAAAGTACAAGCTGATGGGATGGGAAGCAAAAGATTTCTACCGATATATTACCCAGCCCGAAGCTTCCTCCCAGGAGTACGCTCATTGCTGTCAACTCAGTTTGCAAGTAGCGGCATTTATGGAACAGGTCCGCAAACAAGCTGGCATTCACTTCGCCAGTGATAAGCATTGAAAAAGCAAGCACAAAAAGAGCGATGGAGAATTTCTCTTCACCGCTCTTTTTACTATCCTACGGTAATATACGGTTCCAGTTTTGCAAAGGTTTTTTCGCCAATACCTGAGACTTCCATGATTTCTTCAATATCATAAAAACCGTTGTTCTGTTCCCTATAATCCACGATCCGCTGAGCCAGTGCTGGGCCGATTCCCGGTAATTGGTCCAATTCTTCTAAAGTTGCGGTATTCAAATCAATGCTTTTCTCAACTAAGATTTCCTGCGGCCCTGTGGACTCCACTTCCACGACCTCTCCTGCTGTGGCACTCTCACTCTTCTCGGATTGAGACATGGGTGGGGGTGTACTATTTGGTTCAGCCTGCGAAACAACACTGGGCGATTCTACCAATACCTGATAAAATTCTATCGGGCGTACAGAATACAAACCGATAAGCACCGCCGCTGTGATTGCTGCCGCAGATAACAAAATCACCCAACGGAATTTCGTTTCCCGGTCCATGGTGTCACACTTCTTTCAGCTTTTGGAGAAACTCTGTAAAATAAGCCGGCAAAGGCGCTTCAAACTCCAGGTATTCCTGCGTCCGCGGATGAATAAAGCCTATTTTCCCCGCATGGAGACACTGTCCCTGTAAAGAAGCGATCACCTTTTTTGGACCGTAAACAGGGTCTCCCGCTACAGGATGACCTAAAAAAGCCATATGCACCCGTATTTGGTGAGTCCGTCCTGTTTCCAAACGCAGACGCAACTGTGTGAAGTCCCGAAAGCGCTTCACTACCCAAAAATGAGTTACTGCCCGCCTTGCAGATGGTAATTGCGGCAACACCGCTATTTTCTTCCGGTCTGTGGGATGGCGGCCTAGTGGCTGGTCTACGGTGCCGGAATCCGTCTTAAAAGAGCCATAAACCACCGCGCTGTATTCCCGAGTAAACGTGTGGGCTTGAATCTGCTCCGCCAACCGGGTGTGGGAAAGATCATTTTTTGCCACAATTAAAAGCCCGCTGGTATCCTTGTCAATGCGATGGACAATCCCCGGCCGGGCTACCCCATTAATGCCCGAAAGAGAATCCCCGCAATGATACAACAATGCATTCACCAACGTGCCCTCTTCGTGACCTGGCGCTGGGTGTACTACCATGCCTTTCGGTTTATTCACCACGAGCAAATCACTATCCTCATACACGATATCCAATGGAATATCCTCGGGCATCACCTCTAATGGGCGCACTTCAGGGAGTTCTACTAAAATAGTGTCGCCCAGCTTCAGCTTTGCGCTTTTTGCCAGAACTTTCCCCCCACAGGTAACACAACCATTCTCAATAAGATTCTGCACTGCGGAACGGGTCATATCCTCCAATGCGGCTGAAAGCAGTTTATCCACCCGCTGGCCAGCTTCTTCTACTTGGATCGCCAGCTGACGGCTCATTGCTTTTCCTCCACGCCTTTAGGATGTTCCTCTTCCCCTCGGGTAAAAAACAAGACATGGATCACAAACAGCACAGCCCCTACGGTGATACAACAATCCGCGAAGTTGAAGATATAATCAAAAAACATCACATGGATAAAATCCACCACAAAACCATGAGTCATCCGGTCGATCAAATTGCCAAATCCACCGGCAATCAGTAAGGCCGAAGTAGTATAGCTGAAAAAAGTATGCTTTTTATAGCGGAAAAGCAACACAACAATGGCAGCGGAAGCGATTACTGTCACCGCTACTACCAGCCACATGAAATTCTTAAAAAGGCCAAAAGCGGCCCCTGTATTTTCCACATACATAAACTCCAGTAAGCCGGGGATGATCGTGACAGAACCAACGGGCTTCAGATCTGTAAAGACAAAATATTTTGTGATCTGATCTACCGCCAAAAGCACCACAGCGGCTACCAACACCGCTACAGCGGTCGCAATATTTCTATGATTGTTTTCCGGTTTCAAAATGATCTCCTTTTCTCCAAACGGCTAAAGCGGAAAGAGGGCGCAAAGAATGCTTTGCGCCCCAACTGTTCTGTTGTTATCTTTTGCGCCGCTTACTTCCCACATCCACATCATCCCCGAACTCCAAATTTGTGAAGTGTGAGGCTTTCTCTTTCTGCAGTGATTCTGGGATGTTGGAATAAGCCTTAATGTCTATGCCCACCTGGGATAAGTCATCATCTTCCGGATAAGAATGGTCCGGCTCTTGATGAAGCTGTTCACGGCTATAGTCTACTTTATCATGAAGGGTAGGTGCCTCCATAGAAAGCTGTTCTCCCCCCCTCTTTTCTACCGGCGCTGTATACACTGGTTGTCTGTAAGGTTCCACAGTTCTCTGCTGCGGCCTAGACTGAATTTGAGGTTCGGGCTCAGCAACGGGAGTCGTCTGGAAAGTTTCGCGGACTACAGGCTGGCGCTGAGGTTCAGGTTCCGGCTCTGGTTCCGGCTGGCGAACAGTCTGGCTCTCCGGCTTGGGCTGAGCTGCAGGAGCAGGGTCTTTTAACCGAAAGCTGGGAATATGATTGATGCTTTCCAAATGCTTTTTATACATCTCCAAAAGCGATACCCGAAAAGCCGATACCTGACGCTTCATCTCTTCCAGTTCGTTCTTCTTCTGCTCTACTTGGTCGGCATATTCACGAGCAGCCTTCGCCGCATCATCCCGGGCGTTTTCCAGGATCTTCTTGGCGTTGTCTTCCGCGTCCGCCAACATGACAGCAGCTTTGCCTTTGGCCTCCTGAATAGAATCTTTTGCGATCTTTTGGGCGCTGAGAATAGCTTCTTTGATGCCGTCCTCTTCTTCGCGGTAAGACTCTATCTTTTGTGCCAGGATACCCAGTTTTTTCTGGAGTTCCACATTCTTCGCTTTGAGTTCCCCGATCTGATTTTTCAATTCTTCTACCTGCTGGCTCACTTGAGCGGTCTGCTGCAAAGCGTTATCACGTTCCGCTTGAAGCTGGGTAAAAGATTCTACAACTTCATCGATAAAATTATCTACATCTTCCGGCTTATAGCCAGAAAAGCCTGCTTTTCCAAAGCTTACCTCATTGATTTCTTTTACGGTCAACATTTGGAAGTCCCCCTTATTGATATTTCCTGCATTTCACCACAAGTCGCCCTTTACTGGTCAAAGGGCCGAGCTGATCTATTATAAAACGTCCTTGCCTGCGCACAGAAAGCAAATCTCCTTCTTTAACTCTTTGGGAAACAGATAATGTTTCCCGATGGTTCACCGAGACAATTCCCGCTGCAATCAAGCCAGCAGCTTTCTCACGGCTGGTACGACACGCAAAAGCCGTCAAACAATCCAATCTTTCAGAGGCTACAACTCCGCTCATTTCCACAAACTCACGAACTCCCGGAAGCGTTCCCTCCCAGGAAAGGGATGTTTTCACCCCTACTCTGCCGATCTTTCGGATATTTTGAAGAAAATACTCTCCCATTTCTTCCCGGAGAAATGCTACGCACTCTCCTTCACCGACTAGAATATCCCCTATCACCGACCGCTCGATCCCCAAAGCCATAAAAGACCCTAAAAAATCCCTATGAGTCAGTTTATCTTCTTTCCGGTAAGAAAGCGCAAAGGGGGTTATCGGAAAAAGTTCCGGAGCCGGTTCAAGATAATCCGGGAAAAAACCGAGCATCACACGTTCCGCGTTTTCATGGCCTCCCCAAAAAAGATATGCCACATCTTTCCTTTTCGACAGATAATCCTGGCAAAAGACAGCTTGGCTCTCGTCCAGAAAGCCCAAAAAACAGGGCCGTTTCTGCGCGAGCTTCCGATGGTCTTCCAGCCGGGCCGTCAGCAATTCCTGATCATTTGGCATAATTACTTAGAAATAAACGCCGCTGTTTTCCAGCTCATCCAAAACATCATCGCCAGTCAAGTCTACATTGTATGGAGTAATAATGAATGTATTGGTGGCAATACGTTTGATCTTTCCATTGTTCGCATAGGCTACACCGCTGAGAAAATCCACAATGCGCCGGGATACCTCTTTTTCTGTCTTTTCCAAATTGAGCACCACTGTATGGCGCTTCAACAGTTCATCCGCAATAGCTCTTGTTTCTTCCCCGAAAGAAACCGGCTTAAAAAGCACCACCTGCAACTGCGCTTTCGCGTTTATGTTTACGACCCGGTTGCTGCTGGAAGACTCACTGCGGGGAACAAAATCAGAAAAAGAGTAAGAAGATGAGGACCTCCGTGACTCGCTGTATCCGCCACGGTCGCTGACTTCCTCCTGTTCCGGCTCGTCGTCATAATATTCTTCATATTCGTCATCTGGCGGATTCCACATCTTCTGAAGTTTATCGACCAATCCTGCCATAGAATCTATACCTCCTGAAAAGGGTAATTAGTGCTGCGGGTAGTCTCTTTTCCCAAAAAGCGAGGAACCAACACGAACCATCGTCGCCCCGCAAGCAATGGCTTCTGGGAAATCAGAAGACATACCCATGGACAAACAATCCATACGTACATTATCTATTTTTTTCGCCGCTATGTCAACATAAGATTGCCGCATAGCAGAAAAATAGCCGCAAAGTTCTGCTTTATTTTCACAAATGGGAGGAATTGCCATAAGTCCGGCAATTTGAATTCCCGGAAGCTGTCGAATCTCGTCTACAGTTTCCAAAAGTGCTTCTGGCATTACGCCGCCTTTACTCTCTTCCCTGCCGATGTTCACCTCGATCAAGACTTTCATGGAGGTGTTCTCTTTAAGGCATAACCGGGAAATCTCTTTCGCCAGCTTTACACTGCCTACCGATTGAATGCAGCTGACTTTACCAAGCAGATACTTCACTTTGTTAGTTTGCAGCTGTCCAATAAACTGGATATCGCAGTGTTCTTTATGCAAACCATCGTATTTCTCTAAAAGTTCCTGTACCCGGTTCTCTCCCAAACAGGAGAGCCCCTGATCAATAGCATGGTTGATCACTTCCAAAGGCACTGTTTTTGTTGCTGCAAGCAAGGTAATCTCTTCTGGTTTTCTGCCGGCTTTTTCAGCGGCCTTTGCAATCTCTTCTAAAATGCGGGGATAATTTTCATCAAATATTTGAAACCGTTCACTGTACGATTTTTCCATCATAAAGATCCGTCCCTTCTACCACGACTTGGTCATACAACTGAATGGTGGAATTTGTCACAAGCGCCTCACGCTCTTCTGAGGAAAGCTCTGTTTTGCATATAGCGTATCCATTCACCGAGTGGTCTGTAAAAACTTGTACGAATTCCAACTGGCCGCCATAAAGGATATACACGCCCCGCACGTTTTTTTGCACCTGGGTTACTGTATTGCCATTTTCGTCTGTTGTTGTATACTCTACGTCCTCAAAACGTAAGGCCCTTTCATTGACCAACACCCCAGAGTAAGTAGCGACAGTTACTTGAATGGCTTCATTTCGCACCGAAGCAATATCCGAATCGATGTAAGAACATTGGAAGATCACCGCCGTTTTCCCCGTTTCACTATCATAATTTTTTGCAACAACAGTAGCCGGAATTTGCTCCGCACTGGCAAAAGGAATGTCCAACATCACATTCGTCACATCTTCTAAATGCACCATATCGTTTTCTTCAAATACGCAGGCGACATACCAATGAAACTCCCCGCAAATTTTGCCAATTGCCCCACTCT
This sequence comes from uncultured Neglectibacter sp., assembly GCA_904419785.1. Classification (GTDB taxonomy): domain Bacteria; phylum Bacillota; class Clostridia; order Oscillospirales; family Acutalibacteraceae; genus Acutalibacter. The sequence continues at coordinate 111,681 of CAJFSY010000001.1, read as the reverse complement.
CTTCCGAGCCTTTTTTCTTTAACAATTCTTCCACTTGTGCAACTGTCAGATCTTCCACTTCTTCAATGTTCACAACATTTTCCAATCCATCTACAGAACTGATAAAATAGCCTGCTTCCGGAGCCTGTATTGTACCAATTGATGAACCTGCTTGGCTGGCCAACGCGTCCCGCTGTCCTTCCAACTCGCTGATGCGTTGTGAATAATCTTCCGCACTGGCTTCTCCAATCACCAGTCTACGCCGCGCTAAAGCTGTTAACAAATTCTCTTTCCACGTGGATATATCGGAAAAATCATTTTCGTTTACACCCTGGGATATCTGACCGATCGCTGAATAAATCTGCTCGCCTAGCATAGAAGGATTTGCGACAAAATAATCAGACGGCTTTGAAAGAGATTCCAAATTCTCAATTTCCCCATTAAGCTGATCAATTTCCCGTTGAGCAGTAGCATCGCTTTCTGTAGAGAACACATCAGCAATGACCCCATTAGCAGCGACCCTCGTACCATCCGCAACTTGGTAACTCAGCACCCCATCTACATTCTCGTCAATAACTGTTTCATCACGAATAACAAACCCTTGTGCTTGGAGCACATCCGAAACTTGGCCATACATGGCGGTTTCTGTTTGGATGGTTTTATGGGTAGCCTGATAGGCTTGATATCCCACATACAGCAGCACTAACAAAGCTAAAACCAATGCCCCAACTGTGCGGATTTTTTTACTGTTCAAAAGCTGTGCCTCCTTTCCAGATGCCCCATTTTTGAAGCAGTTTTAAGCTGGATTCTAAAAGCGCTTCCCGATCGGGGAAATCATCTACATAGAGAAATTCTACCCTCTCTTCCCTGTTGAACCAAGTAATCTGCCGTTTCGCGTAACGACGGCTTTCACGTTTGATCGCTTCTACAGCTTCCTCCAATGAAACCTCTCCACGAAAATAAGGGAACAACTCTTTATAGCCGATCGCTTGTGCCGCTGTTGGGATTTTCTCATCTTTTTGGCAGCGCTCGAAAAAAGTTCTCGCTTCTTCCAGCAATCCCAAGTCAAACATTTTATCTACCCGCAAATCGATACGACGGTATAAAGCTTCACGATCCCGATAACTCAAACACAGCATTACATATTGATAAGGAGACTGGGAGCTTTGTGAACGTTCTGCCTGAGCGGAGAAAGGCTCGCCGCAAAGTTCCATATATTCTAACGCCCGTATGACCCGTTTTAAATTGTGGGGGTGAATCTCCGCTCCCGACTTTGGGTCTAACTGGGTTAAGCGCTGATGCAATGCTTCCGCCCCTTCTTTTTCCGCTTCTTGGAACAACCTTTGGCGAAGGGCTTCATCCCGGCCTTTTTCTTCAAAAGAAAAACCTCTCAATAGCGCTCTGGCATAAAGACCGGTCCCTCCCACCAAAACAGGGAGTTTGCCACGGTTATGGATTTCATGAATGACCTTGCTGGCCTGGTCAACATAATCCGACACACTAAACGGTTGTTCAACGGGAAGAAAACCAATGAGATGATGGGGTACCGCCGCCAATTCCTGAGGGCTTGGCTGGGCCGTTCCAATAGGGAGACCCTGGTATATCTGCATCGAATCACAAGAGACGATCTCGCCTCCCAAACGCTGGCATAACCGGATGCCAAGTTCCGTCTTTCCTGTGGCGGTAGGACCTACCACCGCCGCTACGGGAATCTTCTCTTCAAATGCCATAAGCAACTCACGCCCTGCCAAATTGCCGCTCGATCTCCTGGCGGCGCAAAAGAATATACACGGGCCTGCCATGAGGGCAATACCGCACGTCCGGGTTCTGTTCCAATTCCTCTGCCAGAGAGATCATTTCTTCTCGTGAAATGAAATCCCCCGCTTTCATCGCGGCACGGCACGCTACATTATGATATACCCAGTCCAGATGCTCGGTGGTCATCCTGTTCCTCAAAGATGTCAAATACCCGGCGATTTCCATTACAGCGTCCGCAGCATCACTGCCGTCCAGCAGCAAAGGGGCGGACCGCACCAACACTGTCCCGGCGCCAAAATCTTCCACCTCAAAACCGGCCTTCAAAAAGTCATCCACATGGTTCAGCACCGCGGAGTACTCCTCTTTATCCAAAGTAACTGTAACTGGTTCCAGCAGAGTTTGAGCTTCTCCCCCGGCGTTTTCTCTTTTCAAGCGCTCATAAAGCAATCTTTCATGAGCGGCGTGTTTGTCGATAAACATCAATTCATCGGGACCATATTCCACCATCAGATACGTTCCAAACGCTTCCCCGATCACACGGGAATGAAATTCCCGCAAAGGCGCAGGAGCCGGTTCCTCTTGGGGCGCTTCTTCCACGGGGAGAGGGATTTCTTCCTGCACCGGTGTTTCTTCCACTGATGGCGAGACCTCTGAAAGCGGCAGTCGATCTTCCGCAGGGATAGGCGTCGGCTGTGGTGCTACTGGCTGAGGCTCGCTCTCCAACACGTTTTCTAAAAACTCCGTGAACACGGGAGGCTTATCAACAGACTGGCTGTCCTTCAAAAGAAAGGGTTCTGTCTGGGGAGCAGACACAGGCTTCTCTTGCGCTGGCCGCTGAATGACCGGTTTCTGCAAAACAGACTGGATAGGTTTACGCATATCCAAGCGCATCTGTTCCTTTTTTTCCAGTACAGGAGCATAAGGTGACACTGCCGGGCGTTTTATCTCCATTACCTTCGGGCTGTCTCCAGCATGAAGTGCGGATTTTACCCCATGATACACAGCGTCAAAAATAGGCCGCTCGTTGACAAACCGCACTTCCAATTTGGCAGGATGCACGTTCACGTCCACAGCGCCAAAAGAAAGCTTCATTTGCAGCACACACGCGGGGAATTTTCCCACCATGATGGACCCTTTATAAGCTTCTTCCAAAGCCGCCATAGCGGTGCGGCTGCGGATATATCTTCCGTTGATAAAGAAATTCTGCATACTGCGGTTTGGACGGCTGGAAGCCGGGGCGCTGATATATCCTTCCACTTTTACATGCCCCAGCTCATAACTGACCGGAATCAGGGTAGAAGAAAATTCCCTGCCATACACCGCGTAAATGGTAGAGGAAAGCTTCCCGTCTCCAGGAGTGTGCAGCTGTTCTTTCCCATCCCGAATAAAGCGGAAAGAAATCTCCGGATGAGATAAGGCAAGCTTATCTAAAATACCTGCTACCGAGTTGCCCTCTGTAGAATCCTTTTTCAAAAACTTCATACGGGCAGGGGTATTGTAAAACAAATCCCGCACCAGAATGGTGGTTCCCTCAGGGCATCCAGCATCCTCAAGCGTGTATTCCTCCGAACCTCCCCCTGTATACCGAACACCGCTTACCGCGCCGGATACTCGGGTGAGAAGTTCCACATGGGCAACCGCCGAAATAGAAGCCAACGCTTCTCCACGGAAGCCCAAAGTAGCGATGGAATTTAAGTCGTCCTGCTTCACTACCTTACTGGTCGCGTGACGCAAAAACGCCGTGGGGACATCCTCAGGGGCGATTCCGCAGCCATTGTCCGTTACGCGCATAAACGTGACGCCGCCCCGGCGAATCTCCACCGTTATGATGGTAGCGCCAGCGTCTACAGCGTTTTCTACCAGTTCTTTTATCACAGAGGCGGGCCTGTCCACTACCTCTCCGGCAGCAATCAATTCCGCCACTTGTTTATCAAGCACTTGGATTTTCGGCATGGTCCCGCCTCCTTCAGTGTTTTCCATCTTTGAAAAGTCTTTTTTATTTCAACATGCTGCTTAGTTCAAACAAGGTGTTCATGCATTGAATGGGCGTCAAAGCGTTCACATCCAGCGAACGGAGTTTTTGCAAAACCGCTCCATCTGCCGAATCCATCGTGAGCTGCACAGGCTCTTCCGAGAAACGGTGGTGGGAAGGCCGTTGGGTCTCTCCCCCATTCTTTTCCAACTCTGTCAGCACTTGTTTGGCGCGTTTGATCACTTTGTCCGGCACACCTGCCAATTTGGCCACTTCAATGCCAAAACTGTCATCTGCCCCGCCTCGAACGATCCGGCGCAGAAAAGTGATGTCATCCCCGCGTTTTTTCACAGCGATATTGAAGTTTTTCACTCCTGGAAGAATATCTTCCAGGGCAGTAAGTTCGTGATAATGAGTGGCAAACATGGTCTTTGCGCCCACCAGCTTTTTGTCATGGACATATTCCAGCACGGCCCGGGCAATGCTCATGCCGTCAAATGTGGAGGTTCCCCGGCCAATCTCGTCGAAAATGATCAAACTGTTCTGTGTGGCGTTCTTCAATATATCCGCAACTTCGCTCATTTCGATCATAAAGGTGGACTGCCCGGCAGAAAGATCATCAGAGGCGCCTACCCGGGTAAAGATGCTGTCCACGATCCCCACTTCCGCTACGGCCGCCGGGACAAAACAGCCGATCTGCGCCATGATCGTTATAATCGCAGTCTGACGCATAAAGGTGGATTTTCCGGCCATGTTGGGGCCTGTAATGATCGCCACACGATTCTCGTTCATGTCCATATCCACGTCGTTGGGCACAAAAGGCGTATCATGCAGCAGAGCTTCCACCACGGGATGCCGTCCGTCTTTCAAGTACAATTTGCCGCTCATATTGATAACCGGGCGTGTATAGTCGTTCTTCACCGATACCACCGCAAAAGAGCAAAGCACATCCAGCACCGCCACAGCCTTTGCCGAGGTCTGAACCCGGGAAAGCTGGGCCGCCACATGCTGCCGCACCTCTTCAAAAAGCTTGCTCTCCAAAGCGATGGACTTATCATGCGCGCCTAAAATGCGGTTTTCAAGGTCTTTCAGCTCCTGCGTAATATAACGTTCTCCATTGGTCAATGTTTGCTTTCGGATATAATCTTCTGGAACTTGGTCTTTATAACTATTAGAAACCTCTATATAGTAACCAAACACACGGTTATAGCCCGTTTTCAGCTTAGGGATACCAGTGCGTTCCCGCTCGCGGGCCTCCACAGCGGCGATCAGTTCTCTGCCGCCGTTCATATCCCGTTTGACTTCATCCAGCTCCGCGTTATATCCTTCCCGAATGATTCCCCCTTCCCGGATGGTAAAAGGCGGGTCGTCTACGATGGCAGAATCGATCAGCTGTGCCACATCCTCCAAACTGTCCAATTCCTGGTTGAGCTGGCACAACAAAGTGGCCTGGCAGTTTCCCAAAAGTTCTTTCAATCCTGGCAAATGCTTCACCGCCGCGGAAAGAGAACGCAGTTCCCGGCCATTGGCGGAACCATAAACGATACGGGTCATGATACGCTCCAAGTCAAAAATACCTGTCAGCTGCTGCACCATATCATCCAGCAGTTGGGGATTTTTGAAAAGCTCTTCCACCGCGTTCTGCCGGCGGGTTATCCGAGCAGGGCTTAAAAGAGGCTGTTCCAACCAAGTTTTGATCAGGCGTTTGCCCATAGCCGTTTTGGTGCGGTCAAGCACCCACAACAAAGAACCTTTTTTCTCCTTGTTGCGCAGAGTTTCGGTCAGTTCCAAATTACGCCGGGCATTGAAATCCAGCCCCATAACGCCGGCGTCGGCGCCGATCTCGATTTCATTCATCCGCTCCAGGCCGGTTATCTGGGTACGGCTTAAGTAATCCAGCATTGCCCCCAGTGCTTTCACCGCTAAAGGCTTATCGGAAAGTTCTAATTGTTGAAGGTTCTTCCCTCCAAATTGACGGCTGACCGCCTGTTGGACATGGTCCAAATCTTGGTAAAGTTCTTCTGCTTGACACTCAACAGACGCTTGCAGCTTATCCCGGATAAAATCCGCCAAGCCCGTTAAATCCATAGCCTGGGGATTCAGCAGAATCTCGCTGGGGTTGTACCGGGCCAGCCGGTCCTCTAAAATGTGGAGCAGCGTTGCATCATCCGGCGCAAGGACCTGATCGGCGGTAAGATCGCCGGTAGAAACATCGCCAAAGCAAAGACCCAAACCGCCTTCTTCATAACAAAGGGAGCACAGGAAGTTATTTCGTGTTTCATCCAGCATACTGTTTTCCAAAACAGTGCCCGGAGTAATCACTCGGATCACATCCCGCTTGACGATGCCTTTCGCCAGCTTCGGGTCCTCCAGCTGCTCGCAAATAGCCACTTTGTATCCTTTGGCTACCAGCTTCGCAATATAACTTTCGGCACTATGAAACGGCACCCCGCACATAGGGGCCCGTTCTTCCTGGCCGCAGTCCCGGCCGGTGAGGGTCAGTTCCAATTCCTGCGACACCGTCTTGGCGTCGTTAAAGAACATTTCGTAAAAATCTCCAAGGCGAAAGAAAAGTATCGTGTTAGGATACTTTTCTTTCATCTCAAAATATTGTTTCATCATCGGGGAATAATCCGCCATCGCTACTCTTACCAGCCCTTTCTATTTCCCGGGAAAACTTACCCGCGGCCCATTGCGGACCGTTCTTCCCGCTGCTTCAAGTCAAACTTTAGTGGCAGCCTGCACAGCTGGAACAATTCCCGCCGCAAGAAGAAGCGTCGTAATCACAAGTCTCAGGGTCCTCGCCTTCGGCGCACAAGCCAATGATACCGGTAATTCTCTGCAACAGAGCGTCAAAATCGTTTTTGGCGTCGTTATAGCGCAGCATGTGCTCGTTTTCCATGATCTTGGCATACACGGCACGGAATTCCTCGTTCAGCCGGGCCAAAGTCTCGTCGTTACGGTCCTCTTTCTGAGCCTCGTTGCTGATAGCCATACGTTTCAAATTAAACTCGCCGATAGCCTCCTGCAAGCTTTCGTCTTCATCGCTTGCCTGACGGGCAGCCATCATAGCGATGTAACGTTCGTCGCTTTGCAGGGCGCGTCCTAATTCTCTTGTCAACTCAATGATATCCATAGATGTTTCCTCCAAATGAATGATTCTTTACAATATTGAAAAGCCTTCAAGGCTTTTTTAACTTTCTGGACAGGAATATTTTTGCTGCCGCTCCTGCCACAAGCACACAGATCAACACGATCCCAGGTGCAAACAGCTGAACATACCACGGGGCGGACCACATGGCGTAAAATTCGGGATGGGCTTGATATTCCCAATAAATGTAAAGGCCATGTCCTATAAAAGCGCCGGTAAAGGCAGCCATAACAATGGTGAGAATTTGATTCAAGCGTTTCATCTCACTGCCCCCTGTTTTATTCAGCCGCCAACTCTCCTTGCAGCATCCAGCTGCGGGCATTGGTCACGCGGACATCGGCATATTCGCCTAAGAATTCATCGCCGCCGGGAAATTCCACCACAACGCTGGAACCCGTTCTGCCGGAAAGCAACCCCGTTTTCTCGTTGCGCTCTTCCACCAGAACACGTTCTACTTTTCCCACCATGTTCTGGCAGCGCCGCGCGGCGATCTCTTCCTGTACTTTCAACAGCTCCGCAAACCACTTGGTCTTTTCCTCATGGGTTACCGGGTCTGGCATTTTCGCCGCTTTGGTCCCTTGACGCGGCGAATAGATAAACGTAAACAGAGATGTAAATTCCACTTCCCGAATCAGCGACAGGGTATCTTGAAATTCCTCATATGTTTCTCCGGGAAAACCTACGATCACATCTGAGGTAAAACTCACATCAGGCATCACCTCACGGGCGTACCGTATCAAATCCAAATACTGTTCCCGGTTATAATGCCGGTTCATCTCTTTGAGCACCCGGTCGTTTCCCGATTGGAACGGCAAGTGGATATAGTGAGGAATATGTTCGCTTTCAGCGATTACATCAAAAAGCTCTTTGGAAGCATCCTTCGGATGGGAGGTCATAAAGCGAATGCGGTAATCTCCAGGAATCCGGTCCAGCCGCCGAAGAAGCTCCGCAAAGTTTACAGGTTCTTCCAAGCCCTTGCCATAGGAGTTCACGTTCTGGCCCAGCAGAGTGATCTCTTTATAACCTGCTTCCACCAGTTCTCTGCATTCCTTCACAATCTCGTCAGGGTGCCGGCTCTGCTCTCTGCCGCGCACATAAGGCACGATGCAATAGGAGCAAAAGTTATCGCACCCCACCATCACCGTTACCCAAGCACGAGATTTTCCATCCCGCCGGGTGGGGATACCTTCCAGCACTTGCTCCCCTTCGTGTCCCCGAAGGAATACACGGCGGGAATCTGTAATGGTGGTATACAGCATTTCTGGCAACCGGTGGATCACATGGGTGCCAAACACAATATTTACAAACGGAAAGCTTTTCCGAAAACGCTCGGCAACATGTTCCTGCTCGGTCATGCAGCCGCATACAGCAATGATCACCGAGGGGTGGCGCCGCTTGATATTTTTTAGCGCTCCCACATTGCCGAACACCCGATCCTGCGCGTGTTCCCGCACGGCGCAGGTATTGAAAAGGATGAAATCCGCCTCTTCGGGAGCCTGGGCAAACTCAAACCCCATCTCGCTGAGCAAGCCTTTGATTTTTTCTCCATCGGCCACATTCTGCTGGCAGCCGTAAGTACGCACATAAGCCAAGGGCACAGACCCTCGGGCACGGACCTTCATGATCTCCGCCACATCGGCCATATATAATTTTTGACGGGAAAGCTCTTCCTGAGCAAGACGGTTTTCCAAGAGCCACACTCCTTGCTGATAATACAGGCTGTGGTCTATTTGCAAATAGTCACAGCCTGGGGCTAGTATACCACAACCGACAGGAAACTGCAAGAACCATAGGCCGGGTGATTTTTCCAGCTGGGTTTCGTTCTCTTCAAATCACCATGTTTTGAAAAAATCCACGACATGGCCTTTCACGCGGCACATTGGATATCCTCACAAAAAGAAGCACCGCAGCTTCTTAAAGCCGCGGTGCTCTTCATCCATTTCATATGTAAGTTAAAAAACTACTTTGGTGCCGCCAGCCTGACGGATAGACAAAGTATAGCATGTGCCGTTTCCGAAAACAGCTTCAATGGCCGACCGGTATTCCTCTAAAGAATCTAAGGGAACAAAAGCTTGGATGGTTCCTGCGAATCCACCGCCATGAACACGCCAAGCGCCTTTTCCCTTTAATAACCGTTCCGTCAGAGCAAGTGCCAAACTAAGTCCCTGTTCTTGCGGATTCACAACCGCGAACACATTTTGCAACCTTTGGCTCGATGAACGGCCCGAGGTGATGATCATCTGTTTAAAGCTTTCAAAATCGCCATTTTGCAGAACTTGGGCTTCTTCTGCCGCCAAACGGTCATCGTCAAAGAAATGCATCGCCCGCAGCACAGCACGATCGCCGGTCTGCTTGCGGATCTCACCGATCTTTTCATAAAACGCTTTTTCGTCCACATCCCGCAAAACGTCTTTTCCAAAGAAAGCCGCTACCTGTTTCATCTCAGCAGGAATGGCCGCGTATTCCCCGGTAAGGTCCGCGTGATTGCCGCCGGTATCCACCACACAAAGGGCATAGCCAGCCGCGGTAATATCAAAATCCACTTTCCGGATAATGGGATTTTCGGGGTCTTTGAAATCGATAGAAGTAAACCCGCCTACTGAACTGGCCATCTGGTCCAATAAACCAGAGGGTTTTCCAAAATAAACGTTCTCCGCGTATTGAGCGATTTTCGCCGCGGTGACCGGATCGATTTTATCATCGTTGTAAAGATGGCTGATAATGGTCACTGCCAGCACTTCAAACGCCGCCGAACTGGAAAGTCCAGAGCCCTTCAACACTCGGGTGATAGTGTAGGCTTCAAAACCGCCCACTTGATAACCCAATTCTTTGCACCGGGCGCAAATTCCCCGCAACAGCGATCCGGAGGTCTCTTTCTCTTCTTCCTTACGGGACAAATCGTTCAGGTCCACCACATCCACTTTGGGATATTCGGCAGATTTCAGCACCACTTTCCCATCGTCCGTTTTGCGCGCATAGGCCGCGATATCCAGATTTACCGCCGCTGCCAACACCCTGCCATGATTGTGGTCCGTATGGTTGCCGCCTACTTCCGTGCGGCCGGGAGCACTGAAATACTCTCCTCCATCATCACTGCCGAACTGCTTGGCAAAACCGCTGCGCAGTTGTTCATAACGGGCACGTTGAGCCTGCGCTTCCTGTTGGTACAATTCCTCAAATTTACAGATCATTGCCCTGACATCCTTTCTGTTTGTTTTTATTTTTCATTCAGCATGCGGAGAAATTCTTCCTCCGTCAGCACTGGGACCTCAAGCTGCCGGGCCTTTTCCAATTTGCTTCCCGCTTCTTCCCCGGCTAAAACATAGGTCGTCTTTTTCGACACGGAAGAAGTGACCTTCCCTCCGTGGCTCTCAATCAGCTGGGCTGCTTCTTTGCGGCTCATGGTCGGCAGCGTGCCTGTAAGCACAAACGTGCTGCCTGCCAGCCTGTCGCCTTGTACCTCTTGCTGCTGCGCCTGCATATTCACACCCAGTTCACGCAGACGCTCCACAAGCTTTCGAGCGGACTCTTTCTGAAAAAATGCCGCGACTTCTTTTGCCATAATACCGCCAAAACCCTCGATTTGAGAAATCTCTTCCTCAGAAGCGGTTTGCAACGCTTCCATAGTGGAAAAAGTACCGCAAAGCACTTGAGCGGCTTTTGCGCCAATATGCGGAATCCCCAAGGCATACACAAGCCGGTATAGGTCGTTGCCCTTGGAACGCTCAATAGACGCCACCAAATTTTGCGCGCTCTTTTTGCCGAACCGTTCCAAGTTTTGCAGCTGAGCAGCTTCTAACGTGTACAAATCCGCTGGCGAAGAAATAAGTTCCTCTTGCAGCAGCTGTTCCAAAATCGCCGGCCCCAAACCGTCGATATCCATAGCATCCCGGGAGGCGAAATGGATCAAGTTCCGCAAAAGCTGCGCGGGGCACTGTGGGTTGGTACAGCGTGTCGCTGCCTCCCCTTCCACTCTAGTAACGCGCTCCCCGCAAGAAGGGCATCGTTCTGGAAGTTGATAGGGCTGGGAATCTTCCGGACTGGAAAGCACTGCCACCACCTCAGGAATGATCTCACCCGCTTTGCGCAGCACAACACGGCTGCCGATTCGGATATCCTTTTCCGCAATAAAATCTTGATTGTGAAGCGTTGCGCGGCTTACCGTCGTACCGGCTAAAGTTACCGGCTCGAAACGGCCTGTGGGAGTCAGCACGCCTGTGCGGCCCACGTTCACTTCGATATCCAGAAGCGTCGTCTCTTTTTCCTCCGGCGGATATTTGAAAGCTTCCGCCCAACGGGGAAATTTGGCGGTGCTGCCCAACTCCTCACGCTGCGAAAAGTCATTCACCTTTACAACCGCACCATCAATGGGGAAATCATACTCGCCCCGCTTGTCCCCGATCTGCTGGATATATGCGATGATCTCTTCCATATCTCCAGCCTTGCGATATTGGGCCGACACCGGAAACCCTAACATTCTCAACCACTCTAAAGACTGGTCATGGCAAGAAAGAGTCTTTCCTTCCACCTGCTGAACATTGAACACGAATATGCTCAACTCTCGCTGAGCAGTAATCTTGGGGTCTTTTTGCCGCAGAGAACCAGCCGCCGCATTGCGGGGATTTTTAAAGGGCTTTTCCTCTAAAAGCTCTTGCCGTTCGCACAAACGCTGGAAGCTGCTGTCGGACATATACACCTCGCCCCGCACTTCTAAAAACGGCACCGGTTCTTTCAAAATCTTGGGCACAGAACGGATAGTACGGATATTCTCCGTCACATCTTCTCCCGTTACGCCATCTCCCCGGGTTGAACCCCGGACAAACAGTCCGTCTCTGTATTCCAACGCCACAGACAGCCCATCGAATTTGGGCTCTACCACATACTCCACCGCGCCCACCGTTTCCCGGACACGCCGGTCAAAATCCAGCAGTTCTTCCTGGGAAAACGAGTCGTGAAGGCTTTCCAGTGGCACTTGATGGACTACAGGCGCAAAAGTATTATACACTGCCCCGCCAATTCTGCGGGTAGGAGAATCCTCAGTGACCAGTTCGGGATATTCCGCTTCTAAAGTTTCCAGCTGCCGGTACATCTGGTCGTATTCATAGTCGCTGATCTCCGGGTCATCCTCTGTATAATATTTCCGGCTGTGATAACGTATCTGTTCTCGCAGAGCTTCCAGCCGGCACTCGATCTCTTGTTTTTCCATAAATTTCTGATTCCTTTATCCAGTTTCTAAAAGCGCCATTTCCGGCACGTTTCCTACCAGTACCGTTTCCGCCAAGACCGTGGATGTTTCCACCTGCGCCTGGGTCTCGAACCGTTTGGATTGGGAATATGCCTGCACGCTGACCATCATGGTAACCCGATGGCAACTCTGGTTGATACCCGCCGACACAAATTCCGTTTTAAAAGAAAGATCGGCAGATGCTTCCATCCACAAAGTCAAAGACACGGGGAACCCGTGACCGTTCAGCAAGGCAATGCCCGTCAAACTTCCGGCAGGCACCTCGACTGTCACGCCGCCGTTAAGGGTTTCTTCCAGCTGAGAGAGCACTTGGGCACGCAGCCGGTTCAACGCCGCTGTATCCGCGTGAACAGCAACAGGTTCTCCATTGCCGTCCCGCTCCACGTCCACAAAATTCCCGTCCTCTTCCAAAGCTTCTTCCACAGCTTGGTTCACACAGGAAAGCACATAGCCCCGGGCAGCTTCTTGCGTAAGCTCTTCCGAAACAGACCCAAGGCCCCATTCAGAAAACGCTATGGCGCCCAGCAGCAATAATGCCACTACTGCCAGCAGCGTCTTCCACGTTCCTTTCCGTCTGCTGCGGCGTCTTTTGCGCAGTGTTCCCATCACACTCACCCCCACCCTTCATCCTACGCGGGCGGGCATGTTCAGGTGCGAAGGAAACCATCAATCACCCAAAAGCTTATGTAACCGGCGGATAGTTTCCGCCACGGGCAGGCCAACAATGTTGGAATAATCTCCCTCAATGGACTGCACCAATACCACGCCGATCCCTTCGATCCCATAAGCGCCGGCTCTTCCACGGGATTCCCCCATAGCCACATACTCGGCGATTTCCTCTTCGGTCAGAGGATAAAACGTCACTTTCGTGCTCATATGGAACACATCTATTTTTCCTTCCGCCAGCAAACACACACCTGTAAAAATTTGGTGTGTGCGTCCCGACAGACGGCGCAATGTTTCTTTGGCGGCGTCATCATCCTTGGGCTTGCCTAAAATCAAGCCATCAATGCTCACAACGGAATCTGCCGCGATGATGGGGCTGTTCGGACAGAGAGACAAAACAGCCTCTCCTTTCCGGCGGGCTAAAGTTTCTACTGTTTGAGCGGGGGTATAATCCTCGGGAACCGTCTCATCTACACCGGAGACCACCACTTCAAACGAAAGCCCGGCTTGCTCCAAAAGCATCTTCCTGCTGGGAGATGAAGAGGCCAGCATCAATTTCCGATCAATCTTCAAAGCCATTGGGATTCATCCTTTGCCAGCGCAGAGAGTCCGCGCACATTTCATCCAGAGTTTTTTCCGCCTTCCATCCCAGCTCTTCATACGCCTTTGTGCAATCGGCATAACATTCGGGAATATCCCCCGGCCGCCGTGGATCTATCACATAGGGAATCTCTTTCCCGGCCGCTTTGGAAAACGCGTGGATCATTTCCAACACAGAATAGCCCTTGCCCGTGCCTAGGTTATACGCCTTCGCCCCCTGGAATCCTTTTTCAAATAACGGCAGGACCGCTGCGTGCCCTTTGGCCAAGTCTACCACATGGATATAATCACGGACGCCGGTGCCGTCTGGGGTGGGATAATCATCGCCGAACACATGGACTTTCTCACGCTTTCCAACCACAGTTTGGGTGATGTAAGGCACCAGATTGTTGGGAATGCCATTGGGGTCTTCACCCAGTTTCCCACTTTCATGAGCGCCCACAGGATTAAAATACCGCAAAAGCACCGGATGGAAAGTTTCATCCGCGTTAGCGCAATCGGTGAGAATCCGCTCGATCATCAGCTTTGTGGCTCCATAAGGATTAGTAGCGGACAAGGGGAAATCTTCCCGGATCGGCACAGAAGCGGGGTCCCCATAAACCGTGGCCGAGGAACTAAAGACAAAATTTCCCACGCCAAATTCTTTCATCACCTTTAAAAGCGTCAAGGTAGAAACGAGATTGTTATCGTAATACCGCAAAGGAATAGAGACAGACTCGCCTACCGCCTTAAGCCCGGCAAAATGAATGACCGCCTCGATGTTCTCTTTTTGAAAGACCTGCCGCATCTTTTCTTCATCGCAAACATCATATTGGTAAAAAGTCACTTGCTTTCCTGAAAGTTCCTCGATCCGCTCTACAGCGACACGTTTGCTGTTACACAGATTGTCGACAACAACAACTTCGTGCCCTTGCTCTAACAAAACAATGGAGGTATGACTGCCGATATACCCGGCGCCACCGGTCACAAGAATTTTCATACGCCGCACTTCCTTTTCAAGTGATATTGCCAAGTTCCGTTTTACGCCACATAACAACGGACAGGCCCTTTTGTTTATTATAAGGGAAAGAACCGTGAAAATACAAGTGCTTCAAACGAATTCATTTGCCGGGAAATAAAGTTGGGATCCCTTGCAAATACTAAAGAACACTGTAATTCATCACAAAAGGGGTATTCAAATTATGTATCAGGACGCGCTTCTTTTCCTGGCGGGAAGCTGGGCCTATCCGGCTCTGGAAATGATATGGAGAGGAGAAACACATTCATCCATGGCGCTGGCGGGGGGAATCTGTTTATGTTTGATAAATCATGTTTGCTGCGATCTATTAGAAGAAAAGAACATTATAAGCCGGTGTTTGGCAGGCGCCGGAGTGATTACAAGCGTAGAATTAGTATTGGGTTTATTTCTCAACTGCCTTTTGGGGTTTGACATTTGGGATTATTCTACTGTACCATTAAATTTAATGGGGCAAGTATGCCTTCCCTATTCTTTTTTATGGGTGGGCCTATCACTACCAGCCATGGCAGTTTGCGAGCTCTTAAGAGAAGATACTCTGGAATTTAAATCAAAAAGGAAACTTTCCGAAAAAAATCCTTGACTTTTGGAAAATGTTGTGATAAGATTTATGAGCGTCAGACATGGAGAGGTGTCCGAGTGGTTTAAGGAGCTAGTCTTGAAAACTAGTGATCCCGCAAGGGACCAAGAGTTCGAATCTCTTCCTCTCCGCCACCTGCCTGTTCTGCTATCAAAGTTTTATAGTTTGTTATAGATATTTCACCTTGGAGAAGTACCCAAGTGGTGAAGGGGCTCCCCTGCTAAGGGAGTAGGTCGGGAAACTGGCGCGAGGGTTCAAATCCCTCCTTCTCCGCCAAGAAAAACCTAGACGAGCAGCAATGTTCGGCTAGGTTTTTCCATTTATTAGCCATAGTCGATCTGTTTCTGTCAGCTAAAGTTTTGTATTTTCTTTTTACAATAGCAAAGTTTATGCAGTAAGGGAGAATAGATGATGAATACAGAATCTTTTTATAAAGCACAACAAATTCTGAAAGAACGATTTGGACACGATGTACTGATTGCACTTGCAACGGTAGATCAAGATCAACCAAGTGTTCGCACAGTCAATGCCTATTACGAGGATGGGCGCTTCTTTATTATAACACATGAAGCATCTAACAAAATGCTTCAAATACATACGAATCCTAATGTAGCAATTTCTGGCGACTGGTTCACAGCGCATGGAAAGGGCATTGATTTAGGATGGTTTTGCAAGGAAGAAAATAAAGAAATCGCTGATAAACTTAAAATAGTTTTTGCTTCGTGGATTGATAACGGACATAATAATTTTGAGGACACAAACACTTGTATTTTATGTATCGAACTTACAGACGCAATTCTATTTTCCAAGGGTACAAGATACGATATTGATTTCACAAAAACAGAATCCATACACCTGCCAAAGTAGAGCGTTCTCTTCCCCCCTATCTGTAATTATCTGCATAAAGAACAAAAAAAGACACTGTAGATTTACAGTGTCTTTTTTTCATTGCTTATCGATCTCTAATTTGTAAACATATAAGACCTTATTGCTGAGGAGAACCACCTGTAGGACCGCCAGGCTGCTGGGGCGGAACATTGTAAGGAGGTGTATTCTGTGGATACACAGGCTGTACCGGAGGGAACAACAGCATGGTCATGCGGCTGCGGTATTCTCCCAAAACCAAAGCCATAACGATCATGGCAGCAGCACTTGCCAAAGAAGCCAGACCAGCCACTGGGAGGGTAATTAAAGAGAACAGGCCTCCCAAACCAGACACAATACCAATAACCATCATATAGCCGGTAAGGAACCGAGGAATACGGTTATCTGCAGTCCCTGCAAGAGCGGAGGCCTTTACACGGTTGATCACTTTGATCACACAGACCTCAAACGCGATATACAACGCCACAACACCTGCTGCCAACACAATGAAAAATACAAACACCATCTGAGCCGCAGCTATAGCAGAAGCATCCGTGTAGTAATAGCTATTATTACCCACTGCACCAATCGCGACAATAAGGACGATCATTAAAATGAGGATCAAAGCGCCAACAAGACAAATAGCCACCAAGCCAATATAGGCCAGCACTTTGCAAATGGTCAAGCCGGCAGTGGAAACATTACCGCTCTGTGTGTCGCGGCAACTGATAAAGAACAACCACATACCCACTGCAGTAAGAATAGCAGGTATAGAAGCGATTATCCCACTGGCAACAGAAGAGCTCTCTATCATCTGCATCATGGGGTAAAAAACTTCCGGGTCCACAGTACCAAAGTTGGCAGCGTAATAATAAGCATCGTTAAATATGCTGGTCAAACTAAACGTCGACAGAATACTCAGCACAATTGCGGCTGAATAAAGTATGGTGGCCACCAAGAACTTCGGGGAAGACCCTACTGTCTTGATCACGTTGACCGCTGGGTTTGAGGACAGCACAGGGGCACCACAAGGGCACTGAGTACCATCTGGAATTGTCCTGCCACATTTGGGACAAATCATAAAAATTCCTCCAAGCTAAATATTTTCCTTACTTCTCGCCGTGTTAAGCAAACACTCCTTTTTCACTGTACACGACTGATTGTTTTTATATTACAGGAAAGGTTGAAAAAAAGCAACGCAAAATCTGCAGATTCCAGGGATTTTTTTCATTTCCTCTCAAATAGTGGACTTTTCGCACAAAAAGTGTTACATTATGTAAAGCCATTCTTTTGTTCAGGAAAAAGGAGGATATTCATGAAAAAAGGAAGAGCACGTTTTTTCTCTTTGCTGCTATGCCTAACTTTGCTTTTCACTGGTCTGCCTTTGCAAGCGCACGCTGCTTGGTTCAGTGATGTTCCCGCAAACGCTTGGTATAGCCAGGCTGTCAGTTCTTTGGCTGACCGTGGCATCATCGCGGGCACAGGCGGAACAACTTTTTCACCGAACGCCACCCTCACCCGCGGCGCTTTTGTGACCATGCTGGCAAAATCTGCCCTTTCCGCCAGCGATTTGCAGCAATACAACTTTAAAGGCTCCTTTAAAGACGTAAGCACATCCCATTGGTCTAACCGGTATGTAAACTGGGCGGTGGAAACCAACGTTGTAGACGGTTATGAAAACGGAACCTTTCAGCCGGACAAAGCTGTCACCCGGCAGGAAATGGCCGTAATGGTACGGAACTTTGCCCAAAGCACCGGCAAACAGTTCCCCTCGATCAACAGCCCCGTTACCTTCCAGGACCAGGGAAAGATCGCTTCTTGGGCTTTGAACGCTGTGAAACTGTGTCAGCAAGCGGACGTGATCAACGGTGACGCAGACACAAAGCGTTTTCGTCCCACAGACCGTGCCAGCCGGGCGGAAGCCGCCTCCATCTGCTACAAGTTTTTAGAAAATTGCCAGAATGATGGTTACACGATCGTCCAGAAAAGAGTGAACAACACACCTGTGCGGGCTGTTGTCTTTTCACCGTATGATTACACTGCCGGCTTGGTGTTGGGGCAGGATATGGTGGACGGCGCCGAATCCGTCACCAGTCTGATCAGCCGCACCGGCGCCGTAATCGCTGTAAATGGCGCCTTTTTCAATATGAACAACTACACCCCCCTGGGCACTCTTATCAGCGACGGCCGGGTACTTACTGTGGACAACATGTATGCCCCGGAAAAAGCTGCTCTTGTGGTTGCGCCTTCCGGTGAATTCTCTGTAGAAAGCTTTTCTACGCTGTTCTCCGCCACACTGATGGACGTAGACGGAAACAAGGTGGCATCTTTCGACAACGTTGGCGTCAATAAATGGCCCAGCAGCAATACTGACGCCGCCCGTTTGATCATGACTCGGGATTGGGGTAAAACGCTGAACTTCTCCACCCGTGACGCGGTTGTAGTAGACGCTAACGGCGTTATTACAGGAGTATATCAATACGCCAGTGGGAACGTAGCGATTCCTGAAGGCGGTTTCGTGCTCTGCCAAAAAGCCCGCCGGCAATATGAGGGAAATTTCTTCGATTCCTGCAAAGTGGGAATGACGATCTCCCTGGACCGGGTTTACCGTGACATTTCCGGTGGCGAATTGCCCTTTGAACCTAAAATCTCTATCGGCGCCGGTCCCAGAATCGTGAAGGACGGCAAAGTATACGGCGGGTATTCCACCTATGAGGAAGAAGGCTTCGGTTATGGCCTTACCAGCAGCAACGCGGTGCGTGTGTGCGCAGGCATCCGGGCCAATGGCGATTTGGTAATCCTGGAAGCTAACACGACCATTCCAAAGCTTTCGCAGATCATGGTAGTATTTGGCTGCCAGGACGCTGTAAACTTTGACGGAGGCGGTTCCGCCAACTTATATGTGGACGGTTACTGGCTGTACGGGCCTCAGTCTCGATTACTGAACAATATGCTTTACTTTACAGATTAACGCCCTACTATAGCGAAACGCCCCTTCCACAAGGAAGGGGCGTTTCTTTTATAGAGCTCTCGATCAATGATATACGGCAACAATTTCCAGGTTCTTATCTAATACTACCAGATCGGCGCGCTTTCCAGGGGCGATGCTTCCGATCTCCTGTTCCATGCCAATGGCCCGGGCGGGAATCAAAGTGGCCGCCTTTACCGCCTGTGCAAGCGGGATACCAAATTTTACCAGATTCTTTATTTCTTGATGTAAATTGCTTACCGAACCCGCAATGGTGCCGTCAGCCAGAGTAGCTTTTCCATCCCGCACCGTAACCATCTGACCGCCCAAATCAAATTCTTCGCCTTCCGGCATACCATTGGCCCGCATGGAATCGCTAACCACCAAGGCCCTATCCCCCAGCACACGGAAAGCAGTCCGCAGCACCGCAGGATGGATATGGAAACCATCGCAGATCAACTCGCCGCGAACACGGTCATCGTCAAACACGGCACCCACCACACCGGGAGAACGGTGGCTCAAACCAGTCATAGCGTTGAATAAGTGGGTGGCATGTGTTATGCCGCAGTCAAAAGCAGCTTTCGCTTCTTCATAGCCCGCAGTGGTATGGGCGATGGAAACAGTGCAAAGGTCCTTTGCTTTTTTCACAAAGTCATGTCCTCCCGGCCGTTCCGGAGCCACATCCACCAGCCGGACGATACCGCCGCTCAAATCGTAAAAATGCCGGAAAAGCTCCCAGTCAGGCGAAAGGATATCTTCTTCCTTCTGGGCCCCTTTTTTCTCTTTCGCAATGAATGGCCCTTCCATGTTTACGCCTACGACACGGGCTCCATCCTCAACAGGATGATCCATCAAGTCTTTGGAAGCTGTCAACGCGCGTTCGATCACTTCCTGCCCAGCGGTCATTGTCGTGGGGCAGAACGATGTCACACCGTGCTGCAACAGGAACCGTGCCATCGTTTCGATAGCTTCCCGGGTACCGTCGCAAGTATCAGCGCCTGCGCAGCCGTGAATATGCACGTCCACAAAACCGGGGACCACGGTATAACCCTCTTCGCAGTCTACCGCCAGGTCTTCCGGGCGGCGGGGAAGGTCTTTCCCGATACGGAGGATCTTCCCATCCTGAATCTCAATATCCCCCTGAACCAAACGAAACTCTTCATCTAAATAGTTGGCGTGAATAAGCAGCATTTGAAACATCCTTTCTTTTAAAAAGAATCTTTACAGCAAGGTATTCAGCAAAATCATCAGCGTTACACCGGGGATTCCCAACAGACCAGCCGCTCCAAGGCTCAACCGGCTGACAGGCAGCACTACTCCAGTGTAAGCGCCGCAAAGATTGACCAAGGCCAGAGCTACAAACCCCAATACCGCCGAAAGCAAAAACCCTTTCACACAAATGCCCCTCCTGTTTGTCCGGATGGTAATGTTTATGAAAGATGAGCTCTTATTATTCCGGATTACGGTTCTTGAGGCATAAAGTCGATACGGCCGGTAGCCACGTCCGCCGCGGCGACAATAATCCCGATCTCCTCCCCCATCATCAGCACCCGGCCGGAACGGAGATCACGATGGGATACTTCGCCGTCATATTCAAACTCACAATTCTCAAAATCGTTCAAACTGACAAACCCTTCAGCGTTGTTATCCAGCTTGACGAAAATACCTTTTGGGGTCACCCCGCTGATTATGCCTGTATGGTGTTCTCCCAAATGGGCTTTCATATATTCTGCCATATAGCAATCTTCTGCGGAACGTTCACCATTGACTGCCCGCACCTCGTTTTTAGAGGACTGGCTGGCGGAAAGGGTAGCGAATTCCCCATAGCGCCGTTTGAGAGTGGATGTGTCCACCCCCGCTACCAAATCGCTGAGAATCCGGTGAATCGAAGTATCGGGATAACGGCGGATCGGCGACGTAAAGTGACTGTATTCCCCCAAGGCCAAACCGAAATGGCCGATCTCCCGGTCGGAATAATGGGCTTTTTCCATAGTACGCAGCACGCGCTGATTCACTAGGGACGCCCGGGGAGTATCTTTTACCCTATCTAAAATACTGGCGAAATCTTTCGTAGTGGGCTTGCCCTTCCGAAGCTCCCGGCAGGGGATGCCCAGGCGCTCTAAAAGCTCTGCCAATTCTTCCACACGGTCCGGCTGGGGCCGTTCGTGAACACGGTACAAGAAGGGGATCTCTGCTTTTAAAGCAGCTTTGGCCGAAGCGATATTGGCGGCAATCATCATCTGCTCGATCAACTGTTCCGACTCGCCGGTAGTACGGGGCAGCAAGTCGATACACACACCGTTTTCGTCCAGCACAAACTTTGTCTCATCGCTGGAAAGGTCCATGTTGCCTCGCGCTTCCGCCGCCCGTTCAAAAACACCCGCCAGTTCTTTTGCCGCCATAAGGCTGTCCATCACCGGGGCGTATTTGGCCAGAAGTTCCTGGGACGCGGTGCCCGCCAATATCTCATTGACTTCTGAATAAACTCCACGCACTTTTGAATTGATCACCGTCTTGCGGAACTGATAGTCCACCATTGTGCCCTCTGTGTCAAATTCCATCAAAGCGGAAAAAGTAAGCTTTTCCGTGCCAGCGTTCAGCGAGCACACACCGTTGGAAAGGGCTTCCGGCAGCATGGGAATGACCCGGTCTGCAAAATAAACCGATGTTCCTCGGCTGAACGCTTCATTGTCAATGGCGCTTTTGGCTTTGACATAGTGGGAAACATCCGCGATGTGAACCCCTAGATGATAGCCGTTCTCCGTTTTCCTCACCGAGATAGCGTCGTCCAAGTCTTTGGCATCAGCGCTGTCAATGGTGAAGATAGGCTCGTCCCGCAAATCCAGGCGGCTGTCAATATCTTCTTGGGTCACAGTCATCTTGGCGATCTCTTCTGCTTCCGCCATCACTTCGGGCGGGAATTCCGTGGGGATACCGCACCGCACGATAATCGCGTCGGCACAGATACGCGCCCTTTCTCCTGTGCCGAACACAGAACGGATTTCCGCCTGGGTCCAGTCGCCACGAAGGTCCGTTTTCGGCTCGATAAGAACCTTGTCCCCTTCCTTCGCGCCGTTGAGGCCGTTTACTACGGTCAAATCGTAACGCAAAGCGCCGTCGGGAGTAACACGGGCGCCGTTTTCATCCACATGGACTGTACCGGTCATTGGCTGTTCCGGCCGGGAAACAATCCGCTTTACACGACCGCTGGGCCCTTTATCACGCTTTTGCAGGTCTGTCAGGATGACCACATCCCCCAGAAAAGCCCCTTTCAACGCGGAACCCGGCACAAAAATATCTTCCCCGCCCAGCTTAGGTCTGGCAAAACCAAACCTTTCCGAAAGGGATACGATCTCTGCTTCAATATCGCCGCCCCGGGGCACCAATTTTACCCAATGGTCTTTATCTACCTGAATCTCGCCCTTATCTTTTAAAGAGTGAAGAGCGTCGTAAAAAGCATCTTTATCATGAATGCCCGCTTCCCGCATCAGAGAACGGGAAGGGACTCCGTCACCGCCGCACCGTTTCAAAGCGGCTACAATCACTTTTTCCTCAAGAGTGCTGGCCGAACTGGGCAGCTCATAAGCGTCTGTGGGACCAAAAGTACGGCGGCCAAACCCACCGCGTCCATAACTTTGCCCGCCGTTCCCACGACGTGTTCCGTTTCGATTTCCACTAAAATTTCCTTTTCTTCTCTCCATACACACACTCTTTCCCGGGGCCAAGCCCCGCCTCACTTCAATCCGTTTACTAATTCCTTGTAATGTCTCCCGCGCACTTCAAAATTAGGATACAAATCAAATGCCGCGGAAGCCGGGGAAAGGGAGACAATATCCCCTGGCTGGGCATGGGCCGCCGCCATCGCCACCGCTTGTTCCATGGTCTCAACTCTGAGAATCTCCGGAGCGCCTTCCTGATAGTTATCCGCCGCCTTCACAGCGTCCTCGATCTTTTGGGCTGTCGCCCCTAAAAGGATCAGAGTCTTTACTTTTTCACACACCACCGGTCCCATGGGCTCGAAAGGAATATGCTTGTCATATCCCCCGGCGATCATCAATATCTTCTGAGGGAACAATGACAGCGTACCCGAAATCACCCGGGTGGGCGAGGTAGCGATGGAATCGTTATAATATTTTACGCCGTTGAACTCCCGGACAAATTCCGTCCGATGCTCCACGCCGTTGAACGTGGCCGCCACTTGCCGGATAACCTCCGGGGAAACATCGCCCCACACGGCGGCGATAGCTGCCATATAATTTTCTACGTTGTGCCAACCTGGGATCTTGATTTGAGACAAAGGCATCAAAGGTTCCTGATGGACATAGATCTGTTCCCCATCACACCAGACGCCGCGCTCCGCAGAACTTCCCCGGCGGAACATCCAGCAGTCTCCCCGCACCTGCGCCGCGAAAGACGCCGTAATCTCGTTGCCGGCATTGAGCACCGTACGGGAAAACGCATTCTGATGCAGGAAAATATTTTTCTTCGCGTCGATATACTCCTGCATATCCTTATGGACATCCAGATGGTTGGGAGAAAGATTGGTCACCACGGCTACATCCGGGCTCTCTCCCATAGAGATCAGCTGAAAGCTGGAAAGTTCCACTACCGCCCGGTCTCCCGGTTGGATCGACTCGATCTCCGGCAGCAATGGCCTTCCAATATTACCGCCCAAGTGCACCGTTTTCCCCTGGGCCTTTAACAACTCCGCGATGATAGAAGTAGTAGTAGTCTTGCCATCGCTGCCTGTAACAGCATAAATTTTGCAGGGACACAACTCAAAAAAGACCTCCATCTCGCTGGTGACCACACTTCCCTGTTTCCGTGCGGCTTCCAACTGCGGGAGATGATACCGCATTCCGGGTGTGCGGAAAATGATATCCTCGCGCAAGTCTTGCAGATAGTTTTCCCCCAGAATCAGCTTTACTCCCAGTTTTTGCAATGTCTCGCCGTTTTCTCCCAGCTCTTCCAAAGTGCGCTTATCCCGTGCCGATACCACTGCGCCTTTCTCCTGGAACATCTTCATCAAAGGCATATGACTGCGGCCGATACCACAGAAAGTCACCGTTTTTCCCGAGATATACTCAAAAAACTGCTCTTGGTTCACGATCTCCACTTCCTATCTTTAGTTTGCGGCCCCGCTAAACAAGCCGTCGTCACCTGTCAGTGTCTTGTCATCAGCATAGCTGCTGTATAAATGGTAATAAATCCCACGCTTTGCCATTAATTCCTCGTGGGTGCCTTTTTCCTCGATACCATTATGGGTAAGGACCAGTATCACAGTGGCGTTTTTAATGGTGGTAAGCCGATGGGCAATGGTAAAAGTCGTGCGTCCTTTCGCCAATTTTTCCAAAGAAGCCTGCACGATCTTTTCACTTTCATTGTCCAAAGCGCTCGTTGCTTCGTCCAAAATCATGATGGGCGGGTTCTTCAAAAAGGCCCGGGCGATACTGATACGCTGTTTCTGTCCGCCGGAGAGCTTTACTCCCCGTTCGCCCACATGAGTATCATACCCATCGGAAAGCTCGGAAATAAATTCGTGGGCGCCTGCCTGCTTAGCGGCTTCAATGACTTCTTCCCTGCTGGCTCCCGGCTTACCGTATTGGATATTCTCAAATACAGTTCCAGAGAACAGATAAACATCCTGCTGTACAAAACCGATTTGAGAACGCAAAGATTGAAGGGTCACCTTCCGGATATCCTCTCCATCGATGCAAATGCGCCCTTCGTCCACATCGTAAAACCGGGGGATCAAGTTGCACAGTGTAGTCTTTCCTCCGCCGGAGGGGCCTACCAAAGCCACGTTTTCCCCTGCCTTCACATCTAAATTGATATGGGAAAGCACCTGCTTGCCGTCATCCGCGTAAGAAAAGCTCACGTTTTCAAAGCTTACATCTCCCCGCTTGATGTCCAGCGGTTTGGAACCCGGCTCGTCAAAAATATCCACACCGGCGTCCATTACTTGGAAAAAGCGTTCCACTCCAGTCATGCCTTGCTGGAACTGCTCGGCAAACTGCACCAACCGGCGGATAGAGGTGATCAAGGTGCTGACATACAGCATATACGCCACCAGGTCGGCGGGCCGGATCTGGCCGTTGATCATAAACAGAGCGCCGGCTACCAGGACCAGCAAATTCATCAAACCGTCAAACAGCCGGTTAGAGGCTTCGAAACCGCCCATATAAAAATAGCGGCGGCGCTTGACATTGTAGAACAGCTGGTTCCCCTTTTCGAACTTTTCTTTTTCCAGTTCTTCGTTGGCAAAGGATTTCACAACGCGCACGCCCAAAAGGCTATCCTCCACCTGGGCGTTAATCTCTCCCAACTGGACGCGCTGGCTACGGAACTGCTCTTTCATTTTATGGTTGAAATATGTGGCTGCAATGATAATCAAAGGCACCACGGTAAACATGATCAACGTCAGCCATACATTGATGCCGCAGAGGATCACGAACGAACCAATGATCTTGATAGCCGCGATGAAAAATTCCTCGGGGCAGTGATGGGCAAACTCCGTCACATCGAACAAATCGGTGGTGATACGGGTCATGATCTGCCCGACCTTCGTATTGTCAAAATAGTTGAAAGACAGCTTCTGCAAATGATCGAACATGGCGGTACGCATATCGGTTTCGATTTTCGTGCCCATAATATGGCCGATAGAGGCCATAAAGAAATTCGCGGCAGCGTCTACCACACGCAGGAATAAATACAGCGCGCCGATCTTCAAAATGACTTCTACCGTCAATGACGCTAAATCGTTGATGCCAGCGTTGGTCACATACCGCACCAGCATAGGAAGCACCAGCTCACATACAGTGGTCAGCGCCGCACAGAACAAATCAAAAAACAACACACCCGTGTATTTTTTGAAATAAGGGATGAACCGGCGGATCAATCCCTTGGAGCGTTTCGTTCTCACCTTTTCCACAATTCCACCTCAACTCTTTCCAAAAATACCCTACCCTGCATTATGCCACAAACCACGCTCAGAATCAAGCCCCGGGCAAGCCGGCCTTTGAAAAACGCCCGTTGCGCCCAAGCGCAAAAACAGCTTACAGCCTGTGATGTGGGCTTGCAAAAGCCTTTTAGGGGCATTATAATCGGATGATAGAAAGGAGGATCTCGTTTGAATATGGTGGTTTTAGACGGAGGCACTACCAACCCCGGAGACCTTTCCTGGGGACCGTTAGAACAACTGGGAAATCTCACTGTTTATGATGAGACACCCGCCCACTTGGTGAAAGAACGGCTCAAGGGCGCCCAGGCTGTGATCTTAAACCGGATCGTTCTGGGCAGAGAAGAATTTTCCTCTTTGCCGGAACTGCGCTATGTGGGGACTTTGGCCACAGGATACAATACCATTGATACCCACGCTGCTGGGGAATTCGACATTACTGTATGCAACGTACCCCATTATTGCGAATACTCTGTAGCGCAGCACGCCTTGTCTCTGCTGTTGTGCCTGTGCGGTAAAGTGCAGCGTTCCAGCGATCTTACCCGTTCGGGGCAATGGAATACAGCCGTAAAAGAAAGCCACCGCTCTTTGCTCCCGGTAGAACTGGCAGGAAAGAAGCTGGGGATTTTCGGTTACGGAAACATCGGTAAAAAAATGGCTGACTTGGGTCTGGCGCTGGGGATGGAAATCCTCCTTTACAGCCGGACTCAAAAGGACGCCGGAGAAGGCTGCCGCTGGGTGGATATGGAAACTCTTTTCCGGGAAAGCGACGTGATTTCCCTTCATTGCCCTTTGACGCCCCAAACCCAGGGTATCGTTGGAAAGCACCTGCTTTCTCTGATGAAGCCCACAGCGTTTCTGATCAACACTTCCCGAGGTGCGCTTGTAGATGAACCCGCCTTGGCAGACGCGCTGAACCAAGGAAATCTGGCCGGGGCCGGGGTGGACGTGCTCAGCCAAGAGCCCCCGGCCTCTGATCACCCCTTGTTAAAAGCAAAAAATTGTTTGGTCACCCCGCATGTTGCTTGGGCTACCCGAGAAGCCCGAAGCAGGCTGATCCTGACCGTAGCGGAAAACCTGCGTCAATATCAAAACGGAACGCCTCAGAATGTGGTAAATGAAACCCCTCTATCAAAATAAAAATTTAAGAATAAATTGATTATATTTCTGAAAGGATGGACGTTGTATGACTGATTTTATCTTTCAAGCGCCTACGAAAATCGTATTCGGCAAAGGAACAGAGAACCAGGTAGGACAACTTTGCAAAGAACAGGGTGCTACCAAAGTGCTGGTTCACTTTGGTGGGCAAAGCGCCAAAAAGAGCGGACTTTTAGACCGTGTATGCGCTTCTTTGGAAAAAGCCGGCCTCCCCTATGTGACTTTGGGAGGCGTAGTGCCCAACCCTCGGCTTTCTCTGGTGTATGAAGGCATCGAGCTTTGCCGGAAAGAAGGAGTCGATTTCCTGCTTCCTGTAGGCGGCGGCAGCGTGATCGATTCCGCCAAAGCCATCGGCTACGGCTTGGCCAATGATTTTGACGTGTGGGATTTATACGACCACAAACATACGGCTACCGCCTGCGCCCCCATCGGGGCAGTGCTCACCCTGGCCGCGGCCGGCAGCGAGATGAGCGATTCCAGCGTGATCACCAAAGAGGAAGGCGGCATCAAACGGGGATACAACAGTGACCTGTGCCGGTGCAAATTCGCGGTGATGAACCCGGAACTCACTTACACCCTTCCTCCCTACCAAACCGCCTGCGGCGCCACAGATATCATGATGCACGTTATGGAACGGTATTTGGTAAATGAAGATACCATGACTCTTACGGACAGCATGTCGGAAGCTTTGATCCGCACCGTGATGGAGAACGCTTCTATCTTGTTAAAAGAACCGGAAAATTACAAAGCCCGGGCAGAGATCATGTGGGCAAGCAGCCTGGCGCACAACGGCCTGATGAATTGCGGCGGTCCCAAAGGCGATTGGGCATGCCACCAGCTGGAACATGAATTGGGCGGTATGTTTGACGTGGCCCATGGCGCTGGATTAGCAGCTGTATGGGGCAGCTGGGCACGGTATGTCTATCAAGAGAAACCCCAGCGTTTCGCCCAGTTTGCCAACCGGATCTTCGGCATTGCCTGTCAGGGAGATCCGAAAGAAACCGCTCTGAAAGGCATCGAAGCCATGGAAGAATTCTATCGCTCCATCGGTATGCCTGTAAACGTGCGGGAACTGGGCTGTGAGCTGACAGAGGAACAGATCGCAACACTGGCTGAAAAATGCTGTTTCGGCGGCAGGACCATTGGTCAGTTCAGGGTTCTCCGGCAAGAGGACATCCGAGAAATCTACCGCATGGCAAAAGGGTAAAACTAATTTTCATCATTTCATAATTTTCAACAAACAGTTTTGTAAATTAAGAAAGATTCCTACTCTGTTTCACAAAAAAGCATAGAAAAAGGAACAGGACCGGTAAACCGGTCCTGTTCCTTCTTTTGGGGAGGAGTTGTATTGAAAAGTGCGGCTTTCAGCCGCTAGGCTTGTACTCTTGATTACACCGATATTATAGCCATATCCAGGCAAGTTGTCAACCGTTTCACAGAGAATCTCTTTTTTTCACAATCCAAGAAACTCCCAAAACCCCTTTTTATAAATTCAGCACAACAAAAAACCCCGCAAACCCGCATTCTGCTTGTGCTTTTCAGGGTTTTGTGCTACAATCATGGACAGTTTACAGCAAAGGAACGATCCCCCATGGCGTTGATTCACAAAAACGATATCGTTGAGATGGAGATCACCGGCATGACCGCCCAGGGCGCCGGTGTGGGGCACTGGGAAGGCTTCGCCGTTTTCACCCCTCTTACCGCCCCGGGAGATAAAGCCCGGATACGCATTGTCAAAACAGCGAAAACATATGCCTTTGGCCGGCTGGAAGAACTCCTTTCCCCCTCCCCGGACCGGATAGAACCGGACTGCCCTTGTTTTGCACAGTGCGGCGGATGCTGTTACCGGCATATCTCTTACGCTTCGGAATTAAAGATCAAAGAGGCGCGGGTCCGTGACGCTCTGGAGCGGATCGGCGGCTTCCAAGGTCTTCCCATACGTCCTATTCTGGGGGCGGATTCCCGAGACGGCTACCGGAACAAGGCGCTGCTCCCTCTTGGAACGGATCGCAACGGAGAACTTACCATGGGTTTTTACGCGGTGAACTCTCACCGGATCGTGGACTGTCCTTATTGCCGTTTGCAGCCGGAGATATTCAACCAAGCCATGGAAGCGTTCCGGGAATGGGCAAAAGCATATGGAGATCCCATCTATGATGAAAGCTCTCATTCCGGACGGATGCGCCGGTTGTATCTGCGCCAAGGTGAAATCACGGGCCAAGT
Source organism: uncultured Neglectibacter sp. (assembly GCA_904419785.1). Taxonomy (GTDB): domain Bacteria; phylum Bacillota; class Clostridia; order Oscillospirales; family Acutalibacteraceae; genus Acutalibacter. The sequence goes on along the minus strand of CAJFSY010000001.1, from coordinate 82,544 downwards.
CATGGCCTGCGTGGTAGTCAACGGCAATGGACTGCATCACGAAGCCGAATTGGTAGAAGCTTTCAAGAAAGCTGTGCCGAACTTATCCAGTGTTGTGATCAATTCCAACCGTGAGCGTACCAATGTGGCTTTAGGGCAGAAATGCCGCACCATCTATGGAAAAGACTATATTGAGGATACGCTTTGCGGCCTGCGGTTCCAGCTCTCTCCTCTTTCTTTTTACCAGGTGAATCGTACCCAAGCAGAACGGCTTTACGGACTGGCAAGCCATTACGCTGGTTTGACCGGTTCAGAACTGCTGCTGGATTTATATTGCGGAACCGGTACCATTGGGCTATCCATGGCGGACAAGGCCCAACGGCTTCTAGGTGTCGAGATCATCCCTGAAGCGGTGGAAAATGCCCGGCAAAACGCGGAGAAAAACGGAATCCACAACGCGGAATTTTTCTGCGGTGACGCCGGAAAAGCCGCTCAAATGCTTGCGGACCGTGGGGAACTTCCTGATGTTATAATTTTAGACCCGCCCCGCAAAGGCTGCAGCGCACAGCTGATTCACACCGTGGCGGAATTCCATCCAAAACGGGTGGTTTATGTTTCTTGCGACCCTGCTACTTTAGCGCGCGATCTAAAACTGTTCGCGGAATTAGGCTATCCTCCTGTTGAAGCGTCACCTGTGGATATGTTCCCCGCCACAAGCCATGTGGAGACGGTGTGTTTATTATCTAAAACCTAAATACAAAGCGGATCCAATACTCGCCAGGAAAGGTGATTTATATGGAGATCAGAGAATATAAAACATACAACGAAGCAGAGATTCTACGCTTGTATTCCAGTGTGGGCTGGTCAGCATATACCGATTGTCCGGACATGCTACGTAGAGGATTTGAAAATTCTTTGCTAATATTGGCTGCGTATGAAGGTGAGCAACTTCTTGGAATAATACGTGTTGTGGGCGACAGTCACACTATTGTGTTCGTGCAGGACATTCTGGTATACCCAAAGTATCAGCACCGGGGCGTTGGTTCCGCGTTGCTGCGAGCCGTCCTAGACAAATACGATCACGTACGCCAGATTCAGCTTACAACGGACAATACCCAAAAAACCATTGGCTTTTACAAATCTCTGGGTTTTCGGGAAATGTCTGAGATTGGCTGTTGCGGATTTATGAAAATATGACGATACGTGCAGAGCGGTATAAGTCCTCCCATCGTGGGCTTGCGAAATTTCTTTTAATATCCAGGGTCACGCCCCAGGACATGGCGGAAAACATTGCTTTTTTGTGCTCGGATGCCGGCAAATATATTTCCGGCTGCGTTCTGCCCTATCTATTCTAAAAGGAATCCTACCGGAAGGAGAATATAATCGTATGCTGAAAATCGGATGCCACTTATCCAGTTCCAAGGGGTATTTGGCCATGGGAAAAGAAGCTGTAAAAATCGGCGCAAATACGTTTCAATTTTTCACCAGAAATCCCAGAGGAGGAAAAGCCAAGCCTCTGGATGTTCAAGATATGGCAGCTTATCAGGATTTTGCCCGGGAACATGGCCTCTTCCCCATTCTGGCCCACGCCCCCTACACTTTGAACGCCTGTGCCGCCGACGACGGCCTGCGCACCTTCGCCAGGGAAACCATGGCGGACGATCTCGCCCGGTTGGAACACATCCCGGGAAGTATGTACAATTTCCATCCCGGAAGCCATGTGAAGCAAGGCGCCGAGATCGGTATCGACCTGATCGCGGAACATTTGAACGCCATTTTGACCCCAGAGCTTCACACCACAGTCCTGTTGGAAACGATGGCGGGAAAAGGTTCTGAGGTTGGACGAAGCTTCGAGGAACTCAGGGCCATCTTGGACCGGGTAGAGCTTTCTGATAAAATGGGCATTTGCCTGGATACCTGTCATGTTTCTGACGGCGGTTATGACATCGTGGGGAATTTAGGTGGCGTTTTGGATGAGTTTGACCAGATCATCGGGCTTTCTAAGCTGAAAGCAATCCATCTCAACGACAGCATGAACCCTCTGGGAAGCCACAAGGACCGGCACCAAAAGCTGGGAGAAGGCACTTTGGGGATGGACGCACTAGAACGGATCATCAATCACCCTATGCTGCGGGAACTCCCCTTTTATCTGGAAACGCCCAATGACCTGGAAGGCTATGCCCGAGAAATCGCATTGATGAAAGCAGCTTATAAAGAATCGTGACACCCGAAAAAAGGAGGGCCATAGGCCCTCCTTTTTTCTTACTCTTATGTCGTATGTTTTTTATGCTTTTGGGGCGCTAGTCTGTCTCGCAGGAGTTTTTCACCTTCAACTACCACCAAGGGACACAAGGACAAGAGGGCCACTAACAGCCACTGGAAAGCCGTCAAAGCGGTAGTCCGGAACAATGCGGATAACGGCGGGAACAACACCACGCTTACCATAAGGAAAGCGCACACTCCAAATGCCATAACGAGCTTCGGATTGGAAAACAGCCCCAGTTTCAGCACAGAGTGTTCCGAACGCATATTGAAGCTGTGAACCAGCTGCGACAAGCTTAAGACAGCAAAAGCCATGGTCCGGCCGACTACCGGCTGAGCTGGGTCCGCGTCAAAAAAGACGCGCCCTATAGTATACGCCAACAAGGCCAGGGCGCCTACCAAACACCCTTCTACCGCAACGGAAAATCCCATTCCCCCGGAAAAAATACCTTCTTCCCGCTTGTGCGGCGGGGTATCCATCACATCTTTTTGAATAGGGTCCACACCCAAGGCCAAGGCCGGAAAAGAATCGGTTACAAGGTTTACCCACAACAACTGAATCGCCAGCAGCGGCGTGGGCACCCGGAGCAAAAACGCCACAAACACCACGAGAATTTCGCCAATATTGCAGGAAAGTAGAAAATGGATGGTTTTGCGGATGTTTTGATAAATCCCCCTGCCTTCCCGCACGGCAGCTACAATGGTGGAAAAGTCATCGTCGGTGAGGACCATGTCCGCTGCGGACTGGGCCACTTCCGTACCGTTTTTCCCCATAGCGCAGCCGATATCGGCGCTTTTTAAAGCCGGCGCGTCATTGACCCCGTCGCCGGTCATCGCCACTACCATCCCTTTCCGTTGGAACGCTTTCACGATCTTCACTTTATGTTCGGGAGAAACTCGGGCAAAAATACGATAATCGAAGATTTTTTCACTGAGCTGCCCATCGTCCAAACGGTCCAATTCCTGGCCGGTCATGACCTGAGATGGGCTGGATGCCATTTGAAGACGCTTGCCGATGGCCAAAGCTGTAGCGGCATGGTCGCCGGTGATCATCACCGGGAGAATTCCCGCGCGTTTGCACTGGGCTACCGCTTCCTTTACCCCGGGCCGGGGCGGGTCCTCCATAGCGATCAAACCGCAAAACACCAAACCGCTTTCCGTTTCCCTGTCGTTATCGGAAAGGAATTCCACATCTTTATACGCTACCGCCAATACCCGCAGGGCACGCTGGGCCAAGGCGGTATTGTCCGAAAGGACCTTTGCTTTCATGGCTCCGCTGAAAGACTGTATCCCCCGGCTTTGGTAAATCCCGGTACACCGGGCAATCAACACATCCGGCGCTCCCTTGGAAATGATCCGGTAGCCTCCCTGGGGCAAACGGTGGGCTGTGGTCATCATCTTTCTGGCGGAAGTGAAAGGGATTTCTCCCACACGAGGATATTCCTTCTCCAGCGCTTCTTTTTCACGCTTGCAAGCACGCAGAAAAGCCGTCTCAGTAGGATCGCCCGTAAGAGTCCCCCCTACTACCTCGGAATTGTTGCAGAGAGTGGCAAGCTCCAGCGCAAACTGAGAGGAAGAAGCCTCCAAACGTTCTTCGCCATTTGGTCCGGAAAAAGCCACGACAGTCATCTTATTCTGGGTCAGTGTCCCTGTTTTATCAGAACAAATCACTTGGGTGCTGCCCAGAGTTTCCACTGCCGGCAGATGACGCACAATGGCCCGTTTTTGCGCCATCCGTTTGATTCCCATAGCCAACACAATGGTCACTACAGCGGTGAGCCCTTCAGGAATAGCGGCCACTCCCAAACTGATGGCGATCATGAACATTTCCAAAGGCTCCATCCGTTGGAAGAGCCCTAAAAGGAAAATTACCCCGCAGATAATGACTACCCCTGCCCCCAGCACCTTGCCGGTCTGCTTGAGTTTTTGCTGCAACGGAGTTTGAGGAGCTTTCTCACTTTCCAGCATCCTGGCGATCTTCCCCATAGCGGTATCCATGCCTGTTGCGGTAACCACCCCAACACCCGCTCCAGAAGCTATCCCCGTGGAAGCGAACACCATATTTTTCCGCTCTCCCAAAGGGGCGTTTTTAGGGCATCGGGCATCGGCGTCTTTTTCTGCAGGCACTGACTCTCCGGTCAGCGCGGATTCTTCCGCTTTCAGCTCTACCGAACGCAGCAGGCGCAAGTCCGCCGGGACCAGGTCTCCCGCCTGCAAGATCACGATATCCCCAGGGACCAGCTGCCAGCTTTCCACGCGCTTCCGTTTGCCGTCCCGTAGCACCTGGGCATGGGGCGAAGAAAGCTTTTTCAGCGCTTCGATGGCTTTATCCGCCCGAAGCTCCTGCACTGTGCCGATCACAGCGTTGCATACCACAATCGCCAAAATAATCAGGGAATCCACATATTCCCCATCGCCCCGTATCCATGAAACCGCAAAGGAAACCCCTGCCGCCGCCAGCAGGATCAACACCATCAGATCTTGAAACTGGCTGAAAAACCGGAACAGGATTCCTTGACGTTTGGCTGTTTGCAGTTCGTTCCTGCCGTATCTTCCCAGGCGGCGCTGGCATTCCGTCTGGTCCAATCCTCGCCGGGAGTCGGTATTCAGGGCCTCCAGGACCTCCTCCTGGCTGACACTAAAAAAATCCATTCCTTTTGCTCCTCCTTGAAGGCAAGGCCTTCGCCCCGCTTTTTTACAAGTTCTATGCGAGGGAAACAATTTTTATGAACAGCAAAAGGAAAGCCCCGCACCAGGCGGGGCCGTAAGGCTGCGATTTAGTTGCCTTTCTGATAGGAAGGCGCGCTTTGGGGGGTCTTGCCCTTAATGACGTTGCGATAATAAGCGTAAGTCAAAGCTTCTTCTTCCGAAAGAATCTCTGCTTCTTCCGCTACGCCTACAAACATCATGTGGGTGCCCAGGTCCATGGTCTGCTCTATCTTGCAGCTGTAATGGGCGCACACCGCTTCCAGCGGATAAGGCATTCCGGCTTTGTCTTCAGCAGAAGCAATTCCCTCGAACTTTTGGAAATCCCTGCCGCTGCGGAAACCAAACCGGCCGATCAGCATCATATCCGCACGCTGATCCAAAGCAACAGCAGTAAAATAACCTGCCTTTTCCATAAGCTGGCAAGTCAGATTCCCTTTGTTCACGGTTACCGCCAGCCGAACGGGTTCCGCTGTCACCTGCTGCAATGTGTTTACCACACATCCGCTGCTTTGGCCATCCGCTTTGGCGGACACTACATACAAGCCATATGTTATTTTGTACAGCGCTTTTTCATCCATAACAAGAGCCTCCTTTTTTCGGGGTATTTTATCCCTATTATTTCACACTTCCGAAGATTTATCAAGCTTGACTTTTTCTATGGCGCCCAGGTATAATGAAACGTATTTTCTGTTATTTTGTCTATGGGAAAGAAGATGGGTCCATGAAAGGAAGCAAAACCTTCCATTACGCTTTCGCCAAATCTTTGCCGGTAATGTTCGGCTATCTCTTTTTAGGTTCCGCCTTCGGGGTGATGCTGCAACATGCCGGGTATAATTTTATTTGGGCGTTTTTTATCAGTCTGACAGTATTTGCGGGTTCAGGACAATTTCTGCTTGTCTCTCTGCTCAGCGGCGGCGCTTCTCTTGCAATGACAGCCGCAATGACACTGCTCATCAACAGCCGCCATATGTTCTATGGGCTTTCCTTTTTGGAACGCTTTAAGAAAACTGGAAAGAAATATCCCTATATGATTTTTTCCCTTACCGATGAAACTTACTCCGTCTTGTGTTCCGTTAAGCCTGAGAAGGATATCGACGAAGGAAAAGCCATGTTCCTCATCGCGCTGCTCAACCATCTGTATTGGATCGCTGGAGGCGTATTAGGAGCGCTATTGGGGCAATTTCTGCCCATCGACTTTACCGGCATCGATTTTTCCATGACAGCGCTGTTCGTAGTGCTGTTCATTGAACAATGGCTGGATTTCAAATCCCACATTCCCGCCGTGACTGGGCTGTTCGTTTCTTTTATCTTCCTCCTTTTGTTGGGCCCGGATAATTTCATCCTGCCTTCCCTTTTAGTAACAGTCACCATTTTGATGGCCTGCAAAAATCTGGTGCAAAAGAAGATGGAAGAACCGGCTTCAGAGCAGGCACAAACCTCTCTTGAGAAACGGAAGGAGGATGATACGCTATGAGCATGGGGAATTCCATCATCACCATCGCTGTGGCGGCAGTGTGCACGTTTCTTACCCGGCTTGTTCCTTTCGCCTTGTTCGGACGCAAACGGCAAGTGCCAAGGTCCGTGCTCTTTTTAGGGAACGTACTGCCTCCCGCTATCATCGCTACTTTGATCGTTTACTGTCTAAAAAGCGTCAATCTGCTGAATTTTCCAAGCGGCATCCCCGAACTGATTTCTATTGCTCTGGTAGTGGTTTTACACTTGTGGAAACGGAACACGCTACTGAGCGTAGGCGCCGGGACTATTTGTTATATGATACTTATCCAAACCGTATTCGCGTAAACCTTTTCATATCCACTTCTATGCGGTAATAAAAAGCGGGGTCCCCAGGGGCGCCCGCTTTTTTGCATTTGAGAACCGTTCACTCTAAGAATTCTTCCCGCAAGGTAACGCCGAATTCCTTGGCGATGGCCCGCAGATCGTCGTCCTCAATGGTTTGCAGAATTTTCCCTTGTCCGGCGGAACGAGCCAAAATGTATATCTGAGCCGCTTTCTCTATGGTGTGCATCAAGCCAAAAGTGGTATCAAAATCCGGACCGGAAACGAACAGCCCGTGGTGAGCCCATACTGCCGCATCGTACTCTTTCATCAACTCGCTGGTAGCCAATGCGATATCCTTGCCTCCCGGAACCATCCAGGGCACTACGCCCACTCCGCCCGGAAATACTACTGGACATTCCGTAGCGCTTTTCCACAAGGCGCGCGTAAACTCTTTGGCATTCAAAGGCAGGATATACGTCATTGCGATGAGATTGGCAGGGTGGGCATGATAGATCACCCGGTTCTCGCCTTTTGTCGCCGCTTTTCGGACACTGTGGTTTAAAAAGTGGCTGGGAAACTCGCTGGTTGGACGGCCTCCTTTTTCCAATCCCCAAACAATGCGCCATTGCTCCCCTGCACGGTCGATCTCCAAGATGCAAAGGTTATCTTGGGGCGCCAAAGGCACATTGCGGAAATATTTTCCACTGCCTGTGGCGATAAAATATTCCCCGGCGAGATTTTCACCTTTTACGCCCATATCCACCCATTCGCCAGGGGTATCTTTAAAATAAGGACGGCATTGCTCCACTTCTTCCGGACGCATACGGTATGTCAAGTTTCCCCCATTGCGCTCGTGCCACCCTTGGTCCCAGCCGTCCCCGCACATGCGGATATAATCTCTTATCACCGGAATATCTGTAATCATCTGATCGTTCCTCCTTATCCACGCTTGAGCAGAACATCACGCTCATACTGGGCTACCGTATCGTACCACTCTTTTCCCCCAGGGACGCCTTGGATTTGACAATAATGCTCCCAAATATCTCCAAAGGGCAAAGTCTTGATCTCTTCACTGAGCATCATCAGCTCTGTAAAGCGGCAGCTGTCTTGCAGGTCTTTCAGCTGCTTCCAAGGCTGGAGCAGCGCGAAAAGCAGAGCTTTCTCCATACTGCGGGTACCTACCACCCAAGCGGCTACCCGGTTGATCGAAGCGTCAAAAAAATCCAAGCCGATCAGCACGCGGTCCAAAGCATCGTTACGCACAATCTCTTTCGCGATTTCTTTGACCTCGTCCTCATAAAGCACTACATGGTCGCTGTCCCATCGGACAGGACGCGTCACATGCAGCGGCACTTTGTCAAAGAACGCCAGCAAACTGGGTATCTTATCGCTGACCATCTCTGTGGGATGATAATGCCCATTATCCAGCAGATCGTATACGCCTGGGTGACTGGCTGCGTAGCTGAGGTAGAACTCTGAGGAACCTACCGTGTAAGCTTCCATGCCAATGCCGAACACCTTGCTCTCCACACAGTCGATCACTCCGGGAAGCTTCTCCGCGAAAATCTCATCCAGGCTCTTTTTCAGCCGCAGCCGGGGCCCTAAGCGGTCCGCGGGAACATCTTTATATCCATCGGGAATCCATACATTGCACAGCACGGGACTTTGCAGCTTTTCCGCAATATAAGAAGCGATTCTCCTACACTGGATACCATGGCGCACCCAGAACAGACGAACTTCCTCATCCGGAGAAGAAAGAGTCAGATTATCCTTCACCATGGGGTGGCTGAAAAACGTGGGATTGAAATCGATCCCTAAACCGTGATCTTTGGCAAACGCGATCCACTTATCAAAATGGCATGGCTGAAGCTGGTCACGGTCTACCTGTCCGCCTTCCTCAAAAACAGCATAGCTGGCATGAAGGCTGATGCGCTTCTTTCCGGGGACAAGGCTCATCGCTTTGACAAAATCGGCGGTGAGTTCTTGAAAGTTCCTAGCACGACCGGGATAGTTGCCTGTGGTTTGGATTCCGCCAGACAAAGCGCGGCCAGAGCCTTCCAACCCGATCACATCGTCCCCTTGCCAGCAGTGAACACTGATAGGAATCTCCGCCAATTTTTGCAGAGCAGCTTCCACGTCCACGCCCAAATCTTCATACCGCTTTTTGGCGCTTTCATACCGTTCGTTCAAAATAATCCGTCCTTTCTTGTGGGTTCACGCCCTATTTTCTGGAAAATATTCTTGTATGGCAAAGCTTTGTCTTTCCGCTTTCCGGGCTGCGGAAAGGTCTGGGAATTCACCGTGAGCCAGCATTTGGACCATCAAATTCCCCAGAGCTGTGCCTTCGGTAGGACCAGCGTAAACCGGCAGTCCCGACGCGTTAGCAGTCAGCTGGTTCAAATAGCCATCTTGACTGCCTCCCCCTACGATATTGACAGCCGTATAGGTTGCCCCAGTCAAATCTGAAAGTTCCCGTATCCCATGGGCATAGCTCTGGGCCAGGCTGAAATACACGCAACTCGCCGACTCGCCCAAGGTCCGTGGTACAGCCTGTCCGGTATCGCGACAAAAAGAGCGGAGGGCTTCCTCCATATTTGCGGGGGCCAAAAACCTTTTGTCGTTTACATCCACCCGTGAAGGGAACTCCGCAGATCCCAGGGCTTCTTGCTGCAGCTTTGCAAAAGTCATTTCGGGACCCGCTTCTCTCCGGAGCGATTGCAGCATCCACAGGCCCATGATATTTTTTAAATAGCGAAACCTGTATTCATAACCGCCCTCATTTGTAAAATTATGTTTCCTGCTTTCCTCTGTTGTTATAGGCTCAGCAAGTTCCGTCCCCAGCAAGCTCCAGGTGCCGCTGGAAAGGTATACGCCACCCTCTTTGGCAGGAACTGCCAGAAACGCCGAGCCAGTATCATGCGTAGCGGGGAACAACACGCTGCAGTTAAATCCTACCCGCTTTTCCACCTGCGGGGTAAGGTCCCCCACAGCATACCCAGGCATCCGGAGAGGGTGGAACAGCTTTCGGGGATATCCCAACCGGTCCAATAAGTCCCAGTCCCAATCGTTTGTTTTGGCATTCACCAACCCTGTTGTGGTAGCGTTTGTATATTCATTTTCCATTTTGCCAGTAAGCCGGTACGTCAAATATTCCGGAATCATCAAAAAACGCTCTGCGCTATTTATAAGTTCCGGCTCCTGGCGCTTTACCGCCATAAGCTGATATATGGTGTTGAACTCCTGCTTTTGGATGCCCGTTTTAGCATAAAGCTCACTGAAAGGAATCATTTCCTCCACAAAACGGTCCATGCCCTGGTTGCGGCTGTCCCGATAGGCTACAGCGTCACCAAGGAGGCTGCCTGTTTCGTCTAAAAGGACAAAGTCCACCGCCCAAGTGTCGATTCCAATACTGTCCGGAATTTTTGAAAGCTCCCGGCATCGTTCCAACCCGTGCAGCACTTCCTCGGTGAGCGTTTCCATATCCCAGCAAAGGCGCCCGTTTTTCCTCACAAGAGCATTCTCAAAGCGGTAGATTTCTTCCAGCCGCAGATTTCCACCCTCTACCCATCCTAGAATATGTCTGCCGGAAGAAGCCCCGATATCCACTGCTAAATAAACAGCCAACTCGTCTCCCCCTTTCTTTATGTTCAGCATACCGCGAAAACTGCAAAAAAAGAAGGACGTATTTTTGAGAAAATACGTCCTCACTTTTTGTTTCAATCATCTGGCTTCTTTGCACTCCGAAACTTTGCGATAGTCTTTGGGCGTCACGCCGAAACGCTCCCGGAACACTCTGTAAAAATAGCTGGTATTCTCATAACCTACCGCTAAAATGATATCCTGGGTAGTAAGCCTTGTTTCCCGCAAAAGCTGAGCCGCTTTGGAGAGCCGTTTTTCCAAAAGCAGATCTTTAAATGTATGGCCTGTGGCCCGGTGCACAGCGGCACTCAAATAAGGAAGCGACACATGAAGCTCTCCCGCCAACCGTGTCAGGTCCGCAGTACGGTAGTTTTCTTCGATCTCACGCAAAGCCGCCAGCACCGCGCCGTTGCCGGAAGCTTCTTCCAAATCTTCCGTATAATTCAAAAGCTGCAATAGCAATAGTCCCATAGTCGCTTGATTGATCCTGCGGGCGTTGGGCTGGGGATGGACCAATCCCCAGATCAGGTTCTCCACCAGGTTTTGCACCATAGGCACTTCCGACACCCGGAAATGCAGGCAGCTGATCTCCCCGCCGTTCTGGCGCAAACCACTGAGCAAAAACCGCCCCAGCACATTATCTGTACCGATGAGAGTGAGCGCGTAGTCAAAGAACTGGGGCAGCACAATGAAGTTTACCCCCACGTCCCCTTCTTCCGCCCGTTCCACTCCGTGGGAAGCGTGCTGGTTTAAAAACAGCAATTCCCCTGCACGAAGCGTCAATGGAGGCTTCCCCTCAAGAGTGTGAACCGTTTGACCCGAACACATATACATGATCTCCACATAATTGTGGTTGTGCATGGGAAACGCAGCAAAACGGGTATGGGGGCGCAACGTGATAAGTTTTCCTTTAGCCAAAAGCTTTTCACTGTCGATCGAAAAAATGCCGCCTGAACTGTAAAGGCTTCGGTCCACTTGCCCGCCTGCCAACAGCCTTTCTTCTTCTTCCGTAACCCGGCGAAGTTCCCGCATTAGATCCTCTCGCACGCCCGCACCCCCTTGTTCTCTAAATTTTTCCTTCCTGCCGCAAGATTTAGGCCATTCTTTACTATACTCATGCGGCGGTTAAGATCATTGCGGCCTCATCATCTGTAAGATACTTATATTTCACCATCAAATCCACCACTTGCCGCTGGCGCTGCTCTGCTAAGTCTGGGTTCTGGGTCAGGTCGTACACAGAGGGCGCGTTGGGGATACCTGCCAGCAAGGTGCATTGATCCTCGTTCATCTGGCTGGGTTCCACACCAAAATAAGAGCGGCTGGCCGAGGCGATATCATAGCATCCGTTTCCAAAATAGATGCTGTTCACATACAGCTCAAATATCTCATCTTTGGAATACTTCGACTCCAAGTGGAGCGCCATAAACATTTCGGCTACCTTGCGGCTCAATTCTTTTTCTTGAGTAAAATACAGATTTTTCGCAAGCTGTTGTGTTATGGTGCTGCCGCCTTCCGCGAAGGACATGGCTTTGATGTCATTGATGACAGCCCGGCCAATGGCCACTAAATCCACACCTCCATGATCGTAAAACCGGTGATCCTCCGCTGCCACCACCGCATCCACATAGGTCTGGGGCAGCTCCGCAAAAGTGGTGTAGCTCTCTTGGGCCTGGACCTGCTTCACTCTTTGATCTAAAGGCATGGATTCCAACGCTTGGGTATACATGCGCCATCCCATATACGCCACAGCCAGCACAACGCAAAAACATAAGGCGACCACCAACAAGATCACATTCCGTACAATCCGCAAGACTTTCATGGCTTTTCTTTCCTCCTATCCGGGCTACCCGGCGTTCCTTTTTCATGGCACTATCTTATCAGCCATTTCTTGCGAATTTCTAACGGCAATCTTTATACTAACTGAAATAATCTTACGGCTTTCAGCCAGGCGTTTTCTTTTTATTTTCTGGCTTGCGGCGGAACACATATGTATCCTCCCCAGAAAGTTCCTCCGCAAAACTATATCCCAGCCTTCGGAACTCTTTCAGTCCTTCGGGGGATTCCACACCGTGTTCCGCGGCAAAACGGACCATTTCCCCTCGGGCCATTTTTACATACACGCCCTTTTCCACAAGCTTGCCCGGTTCTGATTCTTCCGCAAACACACAAGTGATAAACCTGGCCTTCCCTTTTACATAAGGGCGCACGGCTTTTGCGTATTCTTCCGAAGCCAGGTTGACCAGCACCGTATCTTCTTTTAAAAGGAAGTCCCCCAATAAGCCTCCCCAAAACTCATACAGGTTCCCACAATCTTCCGTTTTCAGCTTCGCCTGCATTTCCAAACGATAGGGACTGACGCCGTCAAAAGGACGCAAAACACCGTAAAAACCCGAAAGGATACGCAGATGGTCTTTAACGTAATCCAGCTGTTCTTGGGTGAACAAGCTGGGAACCATATATTTATACTGGATACCGTCGTAAGCCAAAAGGGCCGGAGTTTCCCCATCAAACAACTTAAGGGACTGGAAATCCTCATAGGCTTTTTCCGCCAGGGAATCGTTGCAGGCCAGCAGCTTTTTTAACGCCGGAAAAGAAAGAGTTCGGATATGGTCCAGCAGCCAGGCGGAACGTTCCAATAAAGCTGGGACCGTCTCGGGAAAAAGGAAATCCCGGTCTACCCGCATTTTTTTCGCCGGGGAAATCAACAGCTTCACAGCGATTCTCCCTCGTGGAGATTCTCTCCCCGCAGCATGGCCTGGTGCTCTGCTTGAAGCTCTTGATAAAGCTGATACCCGTTCCACTGGCTATTGGCGGTGGTCAGCACTGCTTTCAATTTGACCGGCGGGATTTTCTTTCTGCGCATACCTTGCAGCAGCGCGTTCATCTGCTGCGAGGAGAGCCCCGCCATAACCAGCATTTCGCCCCCAAAAGGCTGGCCTCCTTCCGCACACTCCACCTTGGGCGAAATTCCCAGCACTGCATTCAACGTTTGCCCAAAATCCGCAGCGGGTACGGAGCGCACCCGTAGTTTCAACGTTAAGCACAGGACTTTCAGGTTCCGGCTTTTCTCTTCCCCAAAATTATATAGCAGCACAGTAGGCGTCATAAAAACAGTTCCTTTCTCATATGGGATTCTATGCAGCTAGAGTGTAACACGATTTCCCTAGAGTTTGCAAGCTTTCTAGGCAAACTTAAAAATTATTCTTGACTTTTCATCCCACTTCCTATAAAGTAATCCATACAAGTTTTGAGATTAGGAGCGATTCTGTTATGGGCTTTTCCCTTGAAACCAGCTTACCTGTTATGACCGTGTTTCTACAGGGGCTTTTGAGCTTTTTCTCCCCCTGTGTTCTGCCGCTGCTTCCCATGTATATCAGCTATCTTTCCGGGGGCGGACGCTCTGTGGATGCAGACGGCACAGTCCATTACAAACAAGGGCGGGTTTTACTGAATACCGCTTTCTTTGTGCTGGGCATCAGTTTTGCATTTTTCCTTTTGGGGTTCGGATTTACTGCGGCAGGCCAGTTCTTCCGGGAAAACCGAATGCTTCTCGGCCGCATTGGCGGTGTCCTTGTCATCCTTTTTGGACTTTATCAACTGGGGATTTTTGGTTCCGCCAAATTTCTCAATCAAGAACACCGTCTGCCTTTCCGCTTGGATAAAGTAGCTATGAACCCCTTGGTGGCTCTGGTGCTGGGCTTTACGTTCAGCTTCGCTTGGACGCCTTGCGTGGGGCCTACTTTGGCAAGCGTATTGCTTATGGCCACTTCTGCTGAGACTGCTCAGGGCTTTCTGCTGATCGGCGTTTATACCTTGGGCTTTATCCTGCCTTTTTTGGCGGTGGGCATTTTTACGGGAACGCTGCTGGAAGTGTTCCGCAAACACCGCAACGTTGTAAAATACACCGTCAAAGTAGGCGGTGCTCTCATGGTACTCATGGGTGTAATGATGCTTACCGGATGGATGAACCATATCACGGGATATCTTTCCAGCTTTGGCGGAGCGGAAAGCTCCTCTTCGGTTTCTTCCAGCGTGGAACAAAGCAGCGTTTCCAGCCAAGTGGAAGCTGCTTCCCAAACAGAAAGCGCCTCCCAAGAAGAAAGTTCTGCTTCTTCGGATGCTGACGCCATGCCAGCCCCTGATTTCACTTTAAAAGACCAGTTTGGCAACAGCCATACCCTTTCCGATTATAAGGGCAAGACCATTTTCTTAAACTTCTGGGGGACCTGGTGCCCACCCTGCCGCGCGGAAATGCCGGACATCCAAGAGCTTTACAAAGATTACGGAGAAAACTCCGGGGATGTGATCATTTTAGGCGTAGCCACCCCCAATGTTGGCAAAGAAGGCTCCAGTGAAGAAATCGCCGCATTTTTGGAAGAAAACGGCTACACCTATCCCACGCTTATGGATGAAGGCGGCGCCATTGCTGGGGGAAGTTATTACGTCTCTGCCTTCCCCACCACCTTCATGATCGATAAGAACGGCAACATATTCGGCTATGCCACCGGCCAGCTGACCAAAGATATCATGGAAAATATCATCCAGCAGACGATTGATGGAGAGAGAGCATCCTGACCAGGTTTGCCTTGCAATCCGGCTGGAAACCGGATATAATAGCAATCAGATGGAATGGGAGGGATCAGGTTGCCTAAAATACAGGAATCCGCTGAAAACTATTTGGAAACGATTCTGGTTCTGAAAGAACGCAACGGCACAGTGCGTTCTGTAGATATCGCCGCTGAAATGGGATTCAGCAAACCCAGTGTAAGCGTTGCCATGAAAAATCTGCGGGAACAAGATTGCATCACCATGGGCGAAGATGGATTGATCTCCCTTACAGAAAAAGGCTTGAAAATCGCAGAAAACGTCTATGAGCGCCACACGCTTTTTACAAAATGGCTGGTCTCTTTAGGGGTAGACGCATCTACCGCGGCACAAGACGCTTGCCGTATCGAACATGTTTTGAGCAAAGAGACCTTTGAGGCTATCAAACGCCATGTGACGGAACAGCTTCCCCAAGCATAAAAATGGATCGTCCCCACAGATGCACATTTGCCCGCTGGAACAATTTCCAGCGGGCATTTTCGTTTTGTACCTCTTCCCTTTTCAGGCGATTGCCAAAAGAAAAAACGTTCTGGTTTTTCCAGAACGTTTTTTAATTAACCAATAAGCATCCGCCCTTCGGGATAGATGGAATCACCTTTGAATTTATGGCGCATCAAAATTGACAATCCAAACGACAAAGGTCCCACACGGCCAATGAACATGGTAAAGATCAAAATAAACTTAGAAACGACATCAAGTTTTGGCGTTACATTGGCAGACAAGCCAACCGTGCCAAAGGCGGACGTAGCTTCATAAAGACAATCCAAATAAGGAATATTCGGATTGAGAGAGCTGATGACGCCGGCATCTACAAACACCAGCAAAAATGCCACCAGCGAAACAGAAAGCGCTTTATATACAGTGGGAACAGAAAAGCGGTGGCGGAAAATAACTGCCTCGTTTTTTCCGCGGATGGTACACATCACGGTAACAACCAGCACCATAAAGGTCGTTGTTTTAATTCCGCCTCCGGTTGAGCCGGGACAAGCTCCGATAAACATCAGCAGCACGGAAAGAATTTTTGTAAATTCATATTGCGCACCAATATCCACAGAAGCAAACCCAGCCGTACGAGTATTGGTGGATTGGAAGAAAGCGCAGTTAAGCTTCTCGAAAATATTCAACTCCGCCATAGTGTGGTCATATTCCAAGATGAAAAAGCCTATTGTTCCCACAAGGAGCAAGGCAACTGTCACGCGCAAGCAAATCTGCGAGTGAAAGTTTAGCCGCATAGTGTCTTTATGGTGAAACCGAGGCTGGATCTTGCACAGGTAAATATCCTGCACCACAATAAAGCCGAGACCGCCGATAATGATCAAAAACGAGATAGTCAACGAGACCAGCGGATCGCCCGCAAAGGCGCTCATACTGCTATTCCCCTCGATAAAACCCAGTACGTCGAAACCGGCATTGCAGTAAGCCGAAACAGCGCAAAAGATAGAGGGCCAGATTCCATTGAGTCCAAAAGAAGGCACGAATCGGATAGCCAGCAAGCAAGCACCTACCCCTTCGCAGGCGATAGTAAATCCGATAGCAAGCTTCAATAAGCCTACGATATCCAAAGAACTGCCACCGGAACTTTCACTGGCCAGTTTCATCTCACGAATACCCAGTTTCCGGCGGATAAACAAAGAAAATCCAATGGTCAGCGTAGAAAGGCCCAATCCACCTAATTGGATCAATGCCAAGATCACGCCCTGACCAAAGGGAGACCACAGGGTAAATGTATCCCCCACCACCAAGCCAGTTACACAAGTCGCTGAGGTAGCGGTAAACAACGCATCAACAGGACGAAAATGCCCCGCCCTGGAAGCTATGGGCAACATGAGCAATAAAGTACCCGCCAAAATCAACACGAGAAAGCTGATAACAATCACTCGCACAGGCGGCATAGTTTTAATCTTTTCGCTAAATCGTTGCTGTAAATCACTGAAATCAGGCATAGCGGTCTATCCTGCTCCTTTATAAAACGCTTCTTAAAATAATAATATTCAAGCAGTCAGTCTGTCGATCGCCTTTGTACGGCGCAACGCCAAAATCAGCGGAATGCCCAGCACATAGCAAACGACCAGCTCTCCGATCCCTACCGAAAGGGCGGAGGCTCCAAACGCTGCCCAAGTAAAGTTTCCAAAGCCAAAAGTTCCCGCCTCAGAAAGGCAAGCAAGCTCAAACCCTACTAAAACCACATTGGCGATCACCGGCGGCAAAGGCGCCAAAACGGGCACGCCTTTCACTTGGAACCGGCTCACCAGCCAAGTGCCCACAGCGGCGATCAAAGTCGCTCCCGTGCCAAATACCCAGTCTACAACGCCCAAAGGGCTGCCCAGATTGGCGATAAAGCAGCCAAGGGCCAGACCGGGAATAGCGGCGGGAGTAAACACCGGCAATACAGTCAGCGCTTCAGAAAAACGAAACTGCACCGCATTGTAGGCCAAATTTATCGAGGCCGCCACGTAGGTCAGAACAGCGTAAAGCGCCGCTATCACAGCGCTCAGCGCCAGAAAGCGGACTTTTTGGGAAGTACTCATATTCAATTTCCTCCTAGTATTTTTTAAGGTCAGGATGTCGCGACTGACCGCAGGGTATAACCTGCATGATATAGGATACACGCTTTTTCAATAAAAAGCAAGCAAAACTTCTTTTCCACTTGCGAATTGAAAAGAAATCGATTATAATAGGATGGCTATCTTTTCGCGGGTATGGCGGAATTGGCAGACGCGCAGGATTTAGGTTCCTGTGGAGCGATCCGTGTGGGTTCGACCCCCACTACCCGCACCAAAGGTTGCACCCCAGGCAAGTAACGCATTTCACTTGGTGAGATGCGTTACTTTTTTACCCCTTTTTCCTCTCTGTCCCTGTGGAGTTCAGATTGCCTTTGCAATTGTTTAAGACACTACCATGTTTCCCATTTTTTAATAAAATAAGAAATTAGTCATTAGCCAAAAAGGTCAGACGCAGCTATAACCACGTCTGACCTTCCTTATTTTATGTATGAATAACTGTTTACAGAATGATTTCGCCATCCACGGTGCCGGGCAATGCAGCGGCATTGGATTCATCGGTGTCCACGTGCATAGCCAAAGCATACTTGGGGCTGACACGGCATACCACATCGCCAAAAATCAGTGCGCGGCCATTGTAGTCCACTTTCACGGACACAACCTGCTTATCTTCTACGCCAGCTTCTTTTGCTTCATCCGGGTTGAAATGGATATGACGCTTAGCAGCGATAACGCCTTTGGCTATTTCAACTTCCCCAGCAGGGCCACGGAGAGTACATCCGGGAGTTCCGTCCAAATCACCGGACTCGCGGATAGGAGCGGTAATGCCCAGCTTGCGGGCATCGGTCAAAGAAATCTCCACCTGGGTTTCCGGACGGGTGGGACCCAGAATAGACATTTTCATAGCGCCCTTGGGACCTACTACCTCTACTTTTTCCTCACAGGCAAACTGGCCGGGCTGAGAAAGATCTTTCTTATTGGTGAGAGTGGCTCCTTTGCCAAACAAAGTTTCTAAATCCTGCTCAGAGACATGTACATGATGAGCAGACGTTTCGACCATTACTTTCACGAAATGTTCCTCCTTTTAAATCATCGGCAGATTTCATCATTATTGTACTACTGGGAAAGGAAAATTTCAATGGGAATTTACAAGCTTCCCAGCCTATGCTAGAATGAAGAAAAAGCCTCAAGGGAGAATTATATGATAAACCATTGGAACGAGTTGGAAGAAACTTGCCTTTCCTGCCAAAAATGCGCTTTGTGCGAGACCCGCCATCATGTGGTGTTTGGTGTAGGAAATCCTAAAGCCAAAGTGTTGTTTGTGGGAGAAGGCCCCGGGGAAAACGAAGATCTGCAAGGAGAGCCTTTCGTGGGCCGGGGCGGGCAGCTTCTTGATAAAATGCTGGCCGCTGTGGATTTGGACCGCAAAACAAATATTTATATCACTAACATTGTCAAATGCCGTCCGCCGCAAAACCGCGACCCGCTTCCTCAAGAACAAGAAGCGTGCATTGGCTATCTGCGCAACCAATTCGCCTTACTGCGTCCTAAGATTCTGGTATGTTTAGGCCGCATTGCCGCCATGAAGCTGATCAAGCCGGATTTTAAGATTACAAAAGAACACGGTATTTTCTTTGAAAAAGGCGACACCTTGATGATGGCCACCCTTCACCCCGCCGCCCTTCTGCGAAATCCTGCCCAAAAGCCCGCCGCCTTTGAAGATTATTTAAAGCTTCGAGCGAAAATCGACGAACTTGGCTGTGATATAGCTAAAGAATCGGATTAAAAAACTTCTTTCAATTCGAACACAAAAAACATTGCTTTTTAAAAGGACGTTCCCAACAGGGAGCGTCCTTTCGCTTTAGTAGGCGTATCACAAAATCTTTTCCTTATATTCCGCAGCGGTCATAGAATAACAGCAAATGTCCTCAACTCGTCCATCGTAAAGGCACACACCTTGCCTTAAAGTCCCCTCGTATGTAAAGCCACACTTTTCTATCACACGGCGGGAGCGGTTATTGTAAGAATAATGATTGATGGAGACCATCTCCAGGTTCAACTGTTCAAAACCATAGCGCAGCACTGCCTTGGCCGCTTCGGTCATATAACCTTTCCCCCATTCTTCTTTGGAAAGCACATAACCTAATTCACGGCAGTTTGAAACTCCCGGCCGACGGCCATCCTGCATCAAACTGATAGAACCGCTGGCTCGACCGGTCTCTTTTGGGACGATTGCCCAGTTGATCTCTCCGTCTACAGCTTTCAGCCAGCCTTCCAAAATCTTCTGTGATTCCTCCAGGCTCTCATGAGGCTTCCAGCCGGCATTGGGGCCCACCTCGGGGCTCTGGCAGTAATGATTGAAATCACCCAAGTCCTCTAGTTTCCATGGCCGAAGAAGAAGCCTGGGGGTCTCTATAGTGTCCATATTTTTTCCTCCTTACGCTCTATTACAGTTCTTGAGATGAATGCTACGCGTTTTTCTCATCTGTGGGAAGAGAAGAACGCGTGGCTTCCCGAAGCTCTTTACGCCGATACCAGAATTGGTCTGTGACCACCAGAACCGCGCCGGCAATCACCACCAGATAATAGGTAAAAAAACGCCATACCATTACCGCCGCGTAAAGGTCATCGTTTACGAAATAATTTTTGAAAAAGGATGAAAAGCCGATCTCTTGCGCACCGGAAGCCCCTGGCATGGGCATAAAAGATACGGATACTTGCAGCAAACTTTGCACGGCTACGATTTCCCAATAGCTCACATCGTGATATCCAAACGCTCGGAAAATAAAATAGATCACGCTCATCTGCAAAATGAACTGAGGGATTGAAAGCAGCACTCCTGCCACCAGGCTTTTTTGTTTTCCCCGGAAATCATCTGTGTAGCTGCCGAAATCCACCTCAAAACGGTCTATGGATTCAAACAGGTTCTGACGTTTTTTTAAAAAACGGAATTTCCCTGCCAG
The DNA here is from genome assembly GCA_904419785.1 of uncultured Neglectibacter sp. Taxonomy (GTDB): domain Bacteria; phylum Bacillota; class Clostridia; order Oscillospirales; family Acutalibacteraceae; genus Acutalibacter. The sequence continues at coordinate 62,107 of CAJFSY010000001.1, read as the reverse complement.
CCATTTTACAAATCTACAAAGCAAATGGAGCACCGGCTTGAAAAACAATGATATGAAAAACAAAATAGAACCGCCGTTGACCACTAATCCCAAAATGATAAACGGGATGATTCCAGGGTTTTCCGCGGTTAGTTTTCCATACATCCCAATGAACGAGACAGCGGATACCAACACGAACGCACACTGGAAACAAACAAATTTGATAATGAGCACCGCTGTGGAAATCCCCACCGGGATTTTATCCCGGAGAAGATAAGCCGCCTGCATGGGTTGGCCACCTGTGGAACTAGGTGTGATATATGAATAATACAGGCCGATCAAAGCGTTTTTCAGTCCAGTGGAAACCTTTACGTGGTATCCTTGGCTGCGCAGCAGCAAGCGGAATATTTCACATTCAAACAAGAAATATATCAAACTTACAATCACTCCCAAAGTCAAAAAGCCGGGAGTAAGGTTCATAATGGTATGAAACACATTTCCAAATTGCTGGTTGAATAGCCCAAACAACAATACCGCTATGATGGTGGCAACGATATACAGCATACTCCAATAAATCTTGCGCCGTTCCTTTTTTTGCTGCTTTTGAGACAGCTGCCCCTGCTGAGAAAGCTCTGCCTCTATCTTTTCATAATTCTCCATGATTCACCGTTCCGTTCTAAGATAATGATGCCGCAGTATACTTTACCGCAGAAATATCAAAAAAGTATCAAACCGGCCCTTCTCGCCTTTCACCGCCCATACTTTCCATATTGTGAATATTGTAGCATACCACAGCTATCAAACGCAAAGACCAAAGCCTTACCAGTTCCTTACAATTCTTTGTTCCCTGCCCGGTCATAAATAGCTTTCAAACCATCCAGCAGCAAAGTATCGCTATATTCCACCTTTCGCCGGCAATGCTCCACCACTAAACCGGCCAAGCCTCCTGTAGCGATCACACGGCAAGAATATCCCAGTTCTTCCTCCATCCTGTCACAAAGGCCGTCCAGCATGGCCGCTGCGCCATAAAGCACCCCGGATTGAAGGCATTCCGCTGTATCGCGCCCCACCACATGAGAGGGCGTTTCCAAACTGACCGAAGAAAGCAGCGCTGCCCGGCTGGTAAGAGCATCCAGCGAAATGCCAACGCCTGGGACAATGGCCCCTCCCACCATAACGCCTTCTTTATCCAAAACCGCCAGCGTGGTCGCCGTCCCCATATCCACCACGATGCAAGGGCAGGAAAACAAGGCTTTTGCTCCAGCGCAACCCGCGATCAGATCGGGGCCTGTGCTCTCCGGCTGGGAGATGGCGATAGGAAAGAACTCTTTCACCGCGTGATAATCCACGATCAACGGTTTGACAGAAAACAATTTCTCTACAGCATGAGACAGATATCCTGTCAATTTGGGAACAACAGAGCTGAGCACCGCACCGGTGATATTGGCGCGGCGCACCCCATATAAGTGCAGGATATCCCGCAGTTCAATGGCATATTGGTCCTCCATGCGGAACGAATTTGTCGCCATACGAGACACGAACCGGAGTTTATCTTCTTCGAACACGCCGAGAGTAATATTGGTATTCCCTACATCTAAGGCTAAGAGCATTGAAATTCCTCCTCTGCTTTTCGCTGTCTTGTAAATTCTAGGATATTTCCCCCATAGTATAGCATAATTTTTTAAGGCAAGAAAGAAATCTTGTGAAGTTCTCTTTAAATCTCCGGATACTGGTTTTACTGGGTGCGCAAAGCAAGGTAGTTTTTGCTAACTCATTGACTTTTTTTCCGCGTTGTGCTAGTTTTTATAGTAGACTAACTCAAAAGCAGAGGGTCCTTGTCAAAAAAACGCCCCGCTGTATTCCGCCGTTTCACAACGGCTTTTTTTGAGAAGAAAGGGGTTTTGTTATGACGTTGCAGGAAGGGAACGCTGGTTCCCGCTATATTGTGGAAAAGCTTGAATTGCCCGTCACTTTGGAACGGCGGCTGGAAGCGTTGGGGCTTATTGAAGGAAGCTTTATTTCCATACTGCGAAAAAAGCGCCATGGAGCAATGGTCATCAAAGTGCGAGGCACACGGTTCGCGGTGGGATTCGGAATCTCTACCCACATCCGCGTGGCGAAAGCCCAGTAAGTCCAGGAGGGAATAGGAATTTATGGCACATGAATTATCCATTGGGTTTGTGGGAAACCCCAACTGCGGCAAAACTACCTTGTTCAACGCCTATACCGGGGCCAATCTGAAAGTGGCCAACTGGCCCGGCGTTACTGTAGAGAAAAAAGAAGGCTTGTTTCAATTTCACGACCATGAATACAAGCTGGTAGATCTGCCCGGCACTTATAGTCTCACCTCCTACACGATGGAGGAACAAGTGACCCGGCAATATATTTTAAGCGATGATGTGGATGTGATCATCGACGTGGCAGACGCTTCCGCGCTGGAACGCAACCTTTATCTGACATTGCAGCTCATCGAACTGGGCAAGCCTGTTATCCTTGCTTTAAACATGATGGATATCGTCCAAAAGCGAGGCATGGAAATCGACCTTCACCGTCTGCCGGAAATGTTGGGGATCCCGGTGATCCCTGTATCTGCCCGCCGCAAAACCGGCCTGGATATTTTGATGCACGCGGCTGCCCATCACAAAGACCACGCAGAAGATTCGGTGCCTATCCACCACCACACGGAACAGACGCGTCACCGCCACGACCACCACGACGAATATGTGATGGTGTACAGTGACGAGATCGAGGACAAGATTGATCTGTTGATGGACGAGCTGAGACGCCGTTATCCAAAATTGGGCAACTTGCGGTGGCACGCCATTAAATTGCTGGAAAACGATACGGAAATCACCCGGGATTTTCCAGTGGATCTTCCCCAAGTTTTAGACCGCAGCTATGAAAAAGATATCATCAATCAGAAATACGATTTCATCGACGAAGTCGTTCAGGAAGTGCTGGTGAACAAATCTAAAAAAGAGGCGGTCACAGACCGTGCGGACCAGCTTCTCACCCACCAGGTATGGGGTCTGCCCATCTTTCTGTGTATCATGGCCCTTGTTTTTTTCCTCACCTTTACGGTAGGTGACTGGCTCAAAGGGTATTTTCAAATCGGTTTGGATGTCATTTCTGACGGCGTTCTGTTTGGATTGGAATCTCTTCATGTGGCGCCCATGCTCATCTCCCTGATCGTAGACGGCATTATCGCCGGCGTCGGCGGGATTTTGCTATTTTTGCCAAACATTTTTATACTGTTTTTGGCCCTGGCTTTTTTGGAAGACAGCGGCTACATGTCCCGTGTTGCCTATGTTATGGACAGTATCATGGGCAGGCTGGGGCTTTCCGGGCGCTCTTTCATCCCCATGATTTTGGGGTTTGGCTGCACCGTGCCTGCCATTATGGCTTCCCGGGCTTTGGAAAACAAGCGCGACCGTTATAAGACTATGCTTGTCACTCCTTTTATGTCTTGCAGCGCTAGGCTGCCGATCTATGTGCTTTTTTCAGAGTTGTTTTTCCCTGAAAATTCTTTGCTGGTTGCGTATTCCATGTATCTTTTGGGTATTTTAGTGGCTATTTTCTGTGCTTTTCTCATGCATCTGATCGATCGGAAAAAGCAAAAAGAAAATTCTTTGCTCATCGAACTGCCGGAATATAAAGCTCCCAGCGCCCGCACCATTGCCATCTATGTATGGGAAAAAGTCAAAGATTACCTCACTAAAGCGGGAACGACCATCTTTGTGGCTTCCATCATCATGTGGGTACTATTGAACTTTGGTCCCACCGGCTATTCACAGGATATGTCCCAAACTTTCGGCTCTATGATCGGCCGGTTTATCGTGCCCTTCTTTGTGCCTATCGGTCTGGGCTTCTGGCAGATCGTTGTAGCGCTTATCGCGGGTATTTCTGCCAAAGAAGTGGTGGTCTCCAGCTGCGCGGTGCTTTTCGGAGTTACCAGTATCACCTCGCCGGAAGGTATGGCTTCTTTGATGAACTCCTTAAGTGCCATTGGCTTTGGTCCGCTGAACGCCTATGCTTTGATGACTTTTTCCCTGCTGTATGTTCCTTGCGCTGCCACTCTGGCTACCATTAAAAAGGAAACCGGCAGCTGGGCATGGACCGGCATGACTGCATTATTCCAGATCGTGGTGGCATGGGTCATCACCTTCGCGGTATATCACATTGGTTTGTTGTTCATATAAGGAGCCGCGCTTATGGGAACCGTTATCTCTGTGATTCTTTGTTTTGTCATCCTTGCCGCGGTATTTTTTGCGGTACGGGCTATTCGCCGAAAGAAATCCTGCTGCGGAAACTGTTCTTATTGCAGCGGATGCGGCACAACAAAAAAGAAAACATAACACAAAGCCTCCGGGAATCCCGGAGGCTTTTCATTTACAGCTGAATCAAACCCTCATTGACCATTTCCTGAGCTGCTAAAAGCATTCCCAACTGGCCGCTGTGATAGTTGAGCCCGCCTTGCATCCAGGCGGCAAAAGGCTCCCGAAGAGGAGCATCGGCGGAAAGTTCGATGGAAGAACCCAAAGTAAACGCTCCCGCTGCCATGATCACCTGGCTGTCATACCCAGGCATATCACTGGGCTCCGGGGCCACAAAGGAATCCACCGGAGCGCCCTTTTGCACACCACGGCAAAACGCGATCAGGTTTTCCGGATTCTTCAAAAGCATAACCTGGATAATATCTCCCCGGCGCTCTTCCGGCGCAGGAGTGACTTCAAACCCCAGCTGAGAAAACAGAGCTGCCGCAAACACCGCTGTTTTAAGCGCTTCGCCAGCCACATGAGGCGCATGAAAAGCTCCCATAAAAAGCTCACGATTATTCCCCAGCGTGCATCCGATCTCGCGGCCTGTGCCCGGAGTGGTCAAGCGATAGGCGCAAAGTTCCACCAAGTCATGGCGCCCTGCGATATAGCCCCCAGTAGGCGCAATTCCACCGCCAGGATTTTTAATTAAAGAACCCGCTATAATATCCGCGCCAACTGCCAAAGGTTCTTCCCTCTCTACAAATTCTCCGTAACAGTTGTCCACCATAACGATAGCTTTTGGCGCTTTGCGTTTGGCGATCTTCACGATAGGGGCAATATCCTCCACCCGAAGAGAAGGCCGCAAACTATACCCTCGGGAACGCTGGATGTAAATCATCCGATACTCAGGCGTGATACGTTCTTCCATAGCTTCCAGGTCGGGAGTCCCATCTGGCCGCAAGTCGATCTGCTCATACTGGATGCCAAACTCTTTGAGAGAGCCTGGCTCTTCCCTACCGTTCATGCCGATCACACCTTGAATGGTATCATAAGGTGTGCCAGTGACACAAAGCATCTTGTCCCCAGGGCGGAGCATACCAAACAATGCCACCGTCAGCGTATGGGTACCACTGACAAAATTGTGGCGTACCAAAGCGTCTTCCGCGCCAAAGGCAGCAGCGTATACCTGGTCTAAAACATCTCGGCCTCTGTCTCCATAACCATAACCTGTACTTCCCACGAAATGGCTTTCACTGACACCGGCTTTATTAAACGCAGCCAGCATTTTTTGCTGGTTATATCTCTGCACCGCTTCAATGGACTGAAACTGCGGTTGGGCTAACTCTTCCGCACGCTGGGCAGCTTCCAACAGTTTTGGATCGATGTGAAAATAGGGATATATGTTCATAGGTTTTCTCCTCACAGCTTTGTATGGACCCAGGTATCCGTTTTGGTATATCCTAAGCCTTTATAAAATTCCTTATTCTTGTTCTGCTCTCGAAATACATAAAGTGTCTTTTCAGGGAAGTAACTTTCAATCCGTCTTACCAGCTGGGTTCCCAACCCTTGCCGGCGAAAATTTTTATCAACAGCCAAAGCGGATAGGATCGCCGCGTTCTCACTGATGGAGGACACCACGCCGCAAGCCCTTAATCTATTTTTTCCGGGCACTGTGACCACCAAAGCCCCATGATGCCGCAGCTTGTGGGATAAATCTAGATAAAAGGGCTCAAATTCTCCCACCATGCCGTTTTCCTCCAGCAGTGTGTAGATCTCACGGATATTGACAGGCGGCGGAGCATCAGGGCGAGTGCCTGGTTTCAGCACACGTTTGAGCACGTCTCCAGTTTCCTCTGGTACCAAAGCCATGGCTTCCGCGTTGCGCACAGCACACAAAACTTCTTTTGCTCCGGCTACCCAAAGGAACTCCCGGGCAGCTTCTCCCTTTATCACCGTACCGGAAAGAAGCATTGCGCCATCCACCAAACAATATACTACATCCTCTTCCGTATCTAACCAGAAACACGCAAAGCTTCTGTCAAAGCCATACGCTTGCGCCATGGAAGCGATTTTGCATCCAAAAGGAGTTTTTTCGCAGAGCCAAAGTAAGCGGCGTTTTTCCTCTTCCCGCTGTACCAAACGGATCATATGGTTCCTCCCGTCTTCATAGAAAAAACGCCCCGCGGGGATCGCGGAGCGCGTTTGAGCCCAAATTCGGTTGTTCTCCCGCCTCCAAGGGCAGAAAAAACTTCCAAGCAAAATTGATTTTACAGCACAAAATACATAAAGATATTTGTCACGATCACCAGCACGAAAAAGCCAATAGCGATCACCTTAGTCCAACGGCTGAGAAAAGCATCTACAGACCGGGCCTTGTTTTTGGACAAAAATGTATCCGCACCGCCTGTGACTACGCCCAGGTTCTTCTGGCTGCCTTCCTGCAGCAAAACCACAATGATGATGGCGATTGCGAACAGCATCAACACGATACCCAATACGATTTCCAAAGCGTTCATTTCTATCTGATTCCTCCTAAAGTCGTTCACCGGCCGCATAAACAGATCAACGTTTCCGGTTTACCGCCGACCCAGGTGTTGTTTTCATCCATAAGGCCCGCGCTATAAATTCCTTTGGCTATCATACCATATTCGGCAGGATTTTGCAAGCCGCCAATCTGGAAAAATTTGCAAGTTCCATTTCTGCATAAATTCCTGCGGTTATCCCATACTAAAAACACGCAGCCAGGAATGCGTTTGCTGCCTGGGAGAACGAAAGATATTGTCCATCAGGACCGGAGCCCGCTGGGTTTCGAGGCATATCGAAAAGTTCAAACGGGCTCCGGCTGCTCGCCCTTTGACGCCGCTCAATTTTGGGAGGCTGTCAAAGGGCCAGTTTTTTATGGAGAAAAAATCAGCCCACCTACAGGCAGGCTGAAAAAGTCTTTATTTCCACAAAGGCGCGGGATATACTCCCGATTCTGTCATGGAACGGATCGCGTTGACCACCGTCTCTTTATCCTCTTTATAAGTGACGCCATACCATTTGTCCGCTGATGACAAAACGGTTACTTGGGCTTTATCCTGCGCCAACAGGTCATTGACAACAAAGGGCAGGAAAAACTCAGCCTTTTCCGGGTTTTTCGGCACATCCTCACAGAAAAAGCGGCGGAAATCGGTTTCCAGCGCCGCGGTAAAGCCCGGCGTAAATCCCCACAGATTCATAGAGACTACCGCGTCGGGAGAAAGCGCTGTCCAGGTCTTGCCATCGTCTTCCGTAAAAGCAATACCATCCCCACGTTTCTCAATATGGGTGCGTTCAGTAATGCTTTGCAACATACCGTTTTCTGTTTGGCAAACCCCGCGAGAAACATATCCATTCTCTGTGACGGTATTTTTCAAATAATAGCCTACCATAGCGAAGTTCAGCTTTTCCCCATCTTTGGCGTTTTTCAAAAACTGATATATTTTCTCAAAAGCTTCCCGGCCATAAAAATCGTCGGCATTGATCACAGCGTATGGAGCATCCCCCAGAACGCGAGCGGCGGTAAGGGCCGCATGGCCGGTGCCCCAAGGCTTTACCCGCCCTTCTGGAACTGTTACGCCTTCCGGCACATCTTCCAGCTTTTGAAACACCCAGTCAATCTCCAAATACTGGGAAGCTTTCTGGAACACGGCTTCTTGAAAATCTGGCAGCAGTTCTTCCTTGATGATAAACAGCGCTTTTTTGAAGCCTGCCCGTTTGGCGTCGAACAAGGAAAAGTCAATGATCTTTTCCCCGTGGGTCCCCACTGGGTCGATTTGCTTCAAGCCTCCATAACGGCTGCCCATACCGGCAGCCATGATGACTAATACAGGATCGCTCACAGCAACCCATCCTTTCTTTGCTATTCTGCGGAACTCCCTGCGTAATAGGGAGACTCTTCCTCATAAATGAACCGGCTTATATGCTGGGACGCCGCTGTGATATCATAGCGGTATACCCATGCGCCTGCGTCGTTATAGTCCCCATAGGGCTGTTCTTCCTCGCCTGGAATGGACAAAGTCTCCATTTCAAAATCGGTGAGCATAAAGGGAGACATACCCATAATATCCCCAAAATCCAGGGAAGTTTCGCACATGGGCATAATTTTACGGATCAATTCCGGATAGTCCAAAACGGATTTTGACTTAAGACTCTTTACCAAACCCATCAGCACTTCCTGCTGCCGGGAAGCACGCACATCATCGCTGTCCAAATGGCGTATCCGGGCATAAGCCACAGCCTGGTTACCGTTGAGCAGCAGGTCGCCGGACTGGCTGAGATAATCGGAATCGAGAATCTTCGCGTCGTTGGATTCTGCCTGCTGCATCGCCAGGTTATTATTGATCTCTGTCATCTCATCATCGGTAACATTGATCTCTACTCCGCCAAAAGCGTCTACGATTTCCGCCATCTGGATAAAGTTGACTGTGACATAATCTTCTATATCTAAATTATAGTTTTGATTCAAGGTCTTAATGGCCAGTTCCGGACCGCCATAGGCATACGCATGGGTGATTTTGTCACTGCCATAGCCATCGATGATCACTTCTGAATCTCGAAGGATAGAAATGATTTTCAGCTTACTGTGCTTCTGATCTACTGACATGATCATCAAAGCGTCCGAACGGCCTACGTCTTCATCTTCCCGAGCGTCTAAGCCGAACAGTGCGATATTTTTGATCTGAGAATGGCTCATGGCCCCATCTTGGATGCCCAGCTCGGCCGGGTCTTTTGTAATGGAAGTCATGGTCAGGCCGTTGAGCAAATAGCCAAACACATAGAAGAAGCCGGCTCCCACCAAAATGAGAAGAACCAAAAAAGTAACTGCGATTTTTTTCCCTACACTGCTCTTTTTCCTTGTCCTGCGGCTTGCGTCTCTCCCACTGGGACGGCGCTGGTCTTCCCTACGCCTGCGGGGCGAGGAATAACTGGAGATATCCTGAAACTGATCGCCTTCCCGCCAGCCTCGGGGCGGCTCCTCATAATAGTAATTGTCCCTCAGTTCCTCTCGACGGGGACGTCCTGAAACGCTGCTCCCACGGCTTCTGGCAGCGCTTCGAGCCGCAGTCGAGCGCCGGTCGCTGCCGCTCCGACCAGAGCGGCTCCCCGAATGACGGGGACCATTTTCATAGCCTCGATTTCCCATTCCATTCCTCCACACGAAATACGATCATCCTTCTAGTCCAGTGCTTTCATCCCCTGAGGAAGTGTCCCCGCTTGCGGAACTTGCGGAAGCAGTATCGGCATCCTTCTTAGAAGTATCTCCATACTCCGACCAGTAAGGAGAATCTTCTTCGTAAATAAAGCTGCTGATCCGCTTGCCTGCATTTGTGGGATCGTAAATCATATGGTAAACGCCACTGCTGTCATTATTATCAAACAAATCCGTCTCATATTCTGCGTTAGGCACACTGATACTGCTGATCGAGAAATCTGTAAACAGGATGGGGGTCATGCCTATGATATCTGTAAGGTCCAAAGAAGTTTCGCAATAGGGCATCAACTGCTGAATCAAGTTTGTGTAATCGCCCATGCCCATGCCTTCCAATTTGCCAATCAGCGCGGAAAAGACTGTTTGCTGGCGCTCTACCCGTTTATAATCACTATCAATATAACGAATACGTCCGTAAGCTACTGCCTGGTTGCCGTTGAGATGGTACATGCCTCCCTCATACTCACCATACATAATATTGATATCACCGTTAATCGTGGGGATATAATCTTCAGAAGTGATTTCGGCATATGTCTGGTTTTCATAAGTGCCGTTTTGCATATCCAGTTCTTTCTGGTCTTCCACCTCTTGGCTAAGGGCCCACAAGTTATCGTTAATCGCACCCACTTCTTCAGCGGTAAGTTCAATATCAACCCCGCCAAAAGCATCTACAATCGTAGCCATATTCGCAAAGTTAATCGTCACATAATCCCGGATATCCAGCCCGAAATTCCGGTTTAATGTACGAATAGCCAATTCCGGCCCGCCATACCGATAAGCAACATTTATCTTATCGGTATAGCTGAGATAACCCTGGCTGTAGCTGTCACCTTCGATCAACACCTCGCTGTCCCGGAGGATGGAGGTCATCTTGATCTTCCCGTGCTTATTATCTACGGTAAGAACCATAATTACATCCGAAAGGCCCTCAAAATTTCCATTGCGGGAGTCCACTCCGAATAAAGCTATGTTCTTAATGTTGTCATCCATTACGATGTTTGTTGGGTCAATGCCCAGAGAATCATCATCCTTCGCAATACTGGTAGTGGTCAACCCAGATAAGAGATTTGTGGAAACATATACCAAACCACTTCCGCACAAAATAAAAATCAGGCAGAAAAAGATTGCTATGCCTCGCAGCACAGCTCTTCCCCGACGATTTTTCTTTCGCTTTTTATATTCTTTGGATGAAGAATAGCTAGAGACATCCTCAAACTCCCCAGGATTAGTTATATTTTTTCTCGCCATGGGCGTCTCCTCCTAATTTACATAATTTAATGTATTATACTCCAAAGTTCTTCTCCCGTCAATGTTTCTGTTTTTCCGGGGGTTTACGAAATACGAACACTTTGCTGAACACATAGTTTACAATGATTACAATTACGTTCGAGAGCAGTTTCATCACTTTATCGTTGATATGCAAAGCGCCAACCCCAACACGCATACACAATAGGTCCAACACAAAAGACGCTCCCCGACATCCGAAAAAGCGCACCATCTCCCAAAAGACAGCAGCAACACCTTTCGCTTTACTTTCGAACACCCAAATTCGGTTCGTTACATAAGCAAACAGAATGGACACAATTTGCGCGATAGCCGTGGCCCAAAGGTAAGGAACATGGAACAAATCGGCTAAAAGCCAATATCCTCCCCAATTCACTAATGTTGTAAGACCCCCAAAAAACACATAAAGAATCAATTCCTTATACTTGTAAAAAAGATCTTTCAAATTATCTTTCATGAATTTTCCTTTCTAAACGCGCTATTAAAACTATCCAGAATAAATTTTGCAACGCCTTAGTATAGCAAATAACCAGGATTTTGGCAAGAAAAAAGCTTCCCACTCATCGGGAAGCCATAAAATAATTTCTATGTCACAACCGTTTTCCGGCCATTTCGGGTAATAAAAAGGCTATGCCGGGACTTGGCTGCTCATTACGTGAAGATACTAACTCAGAAGCGGTCATCTCCCCACGCAACTTGGGATAAGGAGCTCTGCGGCTGAAAAACTCATAAACAGAACAAGCTTTATCTACTAAAGAAACCACTACTCCCTCACGATACTTGGGAGGCTTTACCGTTAAAGGAAACATGTGGCAGCGGATGGTATCTTCCTCGATAGGTGTAAGATACAACTCTTTTTTGGCGTTATCCGCCGCAATATGTGGATGACGGGTCCAATGCCATTTGTGAGCAGGATCACCATCCTGTGCGTCATAGAAGAAATAGTCGTGCAACAACGCGCCGCGAACCAATTCTTCCCAGTGGAAAGAAAGCTTGGTGGACCGCGCTAACCGATAACTATAATAGGCAACCGCCACACAATGCATCAACCGGGTTGTCGAACCATGCTGGGGATACCGGGCAATTTCTTCCAAACTGGACTCTCGCACTAAAGCGTCATAAAAACCCTTAAATTCTTCCTCTTCCCAAAAACGCTCTGAGGACTTTCTCCGCATAATGCCACCTACCATATTTGAGAATTGCAAGACACTTTCAAACGTCATATATTATATCACAGCACTATATAAAGAACAAGCGGAAATATCAGGGATTTTCTGAACCATTCCTTCTTTGTTTAGTGAAAAGCTCACAAAGAAGGCTTCTAGGAAACACCCCAGAAGCCCTCTTATTATTACGAAGATTCTAATTCCAAGCGAAAGATAATCCATTTAAACCGACAGAACCATATATTTTACTGTGTAAAAACCATACCCTAGTTGCTTGCCAGTTTATTTCGGATTTCATCAAATATTGGTTACCATCTATACTTTCCCACAAGTACAAGAAACCTTCTTGCCTTATGTAAGGAAAATCACTTTTCAAATGATTAGTACATTGGCTTTTTACCCTTTTCCGGCACATCGTTACCGTTTCAATGTTACCGCCTTTTATAATCAACCGACTAAAAGCCATCGGTTACGCTTTACAAAGCTCTCAAACATACGGTCTTAAAACAGATCCGTGCCTATTTGGTTTCCTAACATCTGAGGAATAACCAGAATAAGGAACCTTCTTTCTATATATTTTAATTTATTTGTCTGCGGACTGTGAGTCCGCAGACTCTAAGTGCTGAGGTTCAATTTGATCCATCGGGCTCACCCGCCTTTCTGCAAAATTTTAGTTCGCACACTTCGCAATAATTCCGAGCTGCTTTGCCTTTCTCTTTTTCACTGCTCTTTTGCAGTTACTAGCTGACCTTAAAGCAAAACTTTTCATTTTAACAGCTCTTGTTCAATAAGCTCCTCGCCGTTTTCACTCTGAAACAAATTCACCTTTAAGAACTTTTGAAGCAAAACCAGTTTCCTTTAATCTGTTTTCATAAACCTCTCAAAAGAACCCTTGCGATTACTTCAAACAAGGCCTTTGAAGACTCGTTATTTCAGAAAAACCACCAGTTTATCGTCGACTATTATTTGCCAGCGTTTTTTTAATCACTTTTAAAAATTTTTCTTCTCTTTAAAAGCCGCCTTCAGCAAAACTTGACGAACAAAACTCAAAAAAACATTTTCCGAAAAATACATACATTAAAGGACTGATGCTTCGTAAGTTTCTAGGATTTGTTTCACTTACTTCCGGATTTGCGAAGCTGCTGTTGAAGATTTTGTAGATTATCTCTATCTCTTATCTTCGCCTTTATTATATCTCGCCGCATTTAGTTTGTCAATAGTTATTTTTTAAAATCTTGAAAAAAATTATATAGATTTACCCAACCTTTTATTTTTTCTCTATCTGTACCTGAAATTTGCACGGATACAAAATCACCGCTTGACTATGGAATTAATTTACGGTACAATGACTCTTGGAGAAAGGAGCGTATGCAAATGGACCACGAATACGAAGCCGACCTTCTCACCTTGTTGGATGACGAAGGCCAAGAACATGAATTTGAAATTATCGACGAGTTGGAAAATGATGACGGTCACTTCCTGGCTTTGGTACCTACTTCTCAGGAGCCCGATGAGATCGCCACTGACGCGGAGACCTATTATATTTTTGAAGTAATCGAGGAAGACGGCGAAGAACAGCTTCAGGAAGTAGAAGATGATGAGTTGCTTGATAAGCTTGCCGACATCTTTGAAGAACGCTTTAACGAAGCCTATTTCGACGGTGAAGAGGAATAAAATCTCTTATTTAAGGATATCCTTGAAAAAGACCATCAGATAACTCTTCCCTATTTTCCAAAGTTTCTTTTCCTGCCCGATACGCGGACTGCGCACATATAACCCTACACTCGATTCAACGGGAGCCCTGTCTCCACATGCGGATTGCAGACCTCCCGGCACGGCTTTGACCGTTGTTGGAGGAAGGGAGCGTGAACCATGTGGGGGGGCACCCACCTGCTTTTATGTAGCAGGTTATTGAGTTGCGCGATACGGTCGGGCGGGACTATTTGTATATTAAAGGGTGGAAGATGCTCCACCCTTTTTCATTTTTCCTGATACCGTTGCAAGTCTTGAAACAAGACGCAAAAATGAAAAAATCCCTTGACTTTTTGGGGGCAATGCGGTACAAATAATACCAAGGAAAGAAGCAGGGACGATGGAATGCCCCCGCCCTTTCACCATGTAAAATAATTCTACATATTTTATTTTTATAGGAGGCATTCACTTATGATCGACGGTAAAGTTGCAGTAGCAGTTGTAGGCTGCGGCGGTATGGGTGGTGGCCACGCAGTGGCTATCTCCACCGGCAGCGGTCAAGCCCTTTGGATGACCGACGGCTCCAAGGGACGGGAACTGCTCCCCGGAGACACCGACCTGACCAAAAAAATGGTGCTGGCCGGTACCTATGACATCAAAGAAGAGCGTCAGGAATGGGCCCGCAAGCAGGGCTTCTTCACCTATGACAGCTTTGAGGCCATCCTGGCTGACGAACGGGTAGACGTGGTATTGGTTGCCACTCCCAACGACAGCCATAAGGAACTGTCCATCCGGGCAATGCGCGCAGGCAAGAACGTTTTGTGCGAAAAACCTGTGATGATGTGCAGTAAAGACCTGGAAGACGTGCTGGAAGTTGCCAAGGAAACCGGAAAGGTGTTCTATCCCCGGCAGAACCGCCGTTGGGACAAGGACTATCTGGTTATGAAAAAGATTTACGACGAGAAGCTGGTGGGCAATGTATTCCACATTGAGTCCCGCTATCATGGTTCTCGTGGTATTCCCGGTGACTGGCGCGGTATCAAATCTATGGGCGGCGGCATGATGTTTGACTGGGGCGTTCACCTGCTGGACCGTCTCGTCCTCATGATTCCCGAGAAGATTAAGAAGGTTTACGCCAAGATGACCCATGTAACCAACGATGAAGTGGATGACGGCTTCATCATGAACATGGTGTTTGAAAGCGGCCTTACCGCCACTGTGGAAGTTGGTACCTGCAACTTCATCACTCTCCCCCACTGGTATCTGTGCGGCGACCAAGGCACTGCCGAAATCAAGGATTTCCGCGATCCTGGCCGGATGGTAGTGCTGCGCAGCTGGGAAGATAAGGACGCTACCCCCATCCTGATGGGTGAAGGCCTCTCCAAGACTATGGCTCCCCGCAACGCTGATTCTGTGGACGAGCGGCCTCTGCCTGACTTCGAGTATGACCGCAACCAGCTTTACTCCAATATGTGCGACGTGGTGTTGGGCAAGGCTGAGCAGATCGTAAAGAACGAGGAAGCTCTGCGTGTCCTCCGCTTGATGGAAGCTGCACTGGAATCCGACGAAAAGGGTATCGTGGTAGACTTCGAGTAAGATAAAGATAATCCATACAGTAAAACCCCGGAGCAAAAAACTCCGGGGTTTTTATTTTGCCAATGGGAGAATAAGAAACCCCCGGAACAACGAGTTCCAGGGGTCCATGTCTTAGAGATGCAGCAGCACCTTCGCAATGTTGAAATAAATAATCAGCGCAACCGCGTCTACAATGGTTGTGATCAAGGGGCTGGCCATTACCGTAGGGTCAAATCCCAACCGTTTAGCCAAAATAGGCAACGTTCCGCCTACCACATTAGAAACCAACACTACCACGACCAAAGTCAGGCACACTACCGCGGCTACCAGCATTGTAACATGGTCTACCAACATCAATTTCACAAAGTTCGTGGCTGCTAAAGTAAAGCCACACAACATCGCTACTGCTGATTCTTTAAAAATCACCCGGGGCACATCCGCATAACGGATTTCTCCCAAAGAAAGGCCACGGATAATCGTTGCAGACGACTGGCTTCCGGAGTTGCCGCCGGTATCCATCAGCATGGGGATAAAACTCGATAAAACTAAATTAGCCGCTAAAGCATCTTCATAAGAGGAAATGATGACACTGGTAAACGTGGCCGAAATCATTAAGAATAACAGCCAAGGCACCCGCTTACGCCAAGTTTCGAACACGCTCGTCTTGATATAAGGCCGGTCCGAAGGGGCGATAGCCGCCATTTTTTCAATATCTTCGGTAGCCTCTTCCTGGATAACGTCAATGGCGTCGTCTACTGTTACAATACCAACAAGGCGTTCCTCAGCATCCACTACAGGCACTGCCAAGAAATCGTATTTGCTCAGCAAACGCGCTACTTCTTCCTGGTCAGTATGGGTGCTGACGAACTTCACGTTGGTTTCCATGATGTTACGCAGTACTTCCGTCTTGGGCGAAAGCAGCAGATCGCGCACCGTAACGATACCTTCCAACTTTCTGCGGCTATCGGTGACATAACAGGTATAGATCGTTTCGCTATCCAGACCTGTTGCGCGGATACGGTCAAAGGCCTGTTCCACCGTCATACTGCGCTGCAAGTCGATATATTCCATGGTCATGATGCTGCCAGCGCTGTCTTTGGGATAATTGAGGACCTGGTTGATCATCTTCCGGGTATCCTCATCCACATGGCGCAGAATCTTCTTCACCACATTAGCAGGCATTTCCTCGATCATGTCTACCGTATCATCTAAAAACAGCTGGCCCATCACCTCGTCCAGCTCTTTATCGCTGAAACCTTTTACCAAAATCTCCTGGGAATCGCCATCCATATACGCAAAGGCATCGGCTGCCAATTCTTTGGGCAGCAGGCGAAAAACGATGGGCATATTTTGTTCAGGCAGTTCTTCCAGCAAAACCGCAGCGTCGGCTGGATTCATGTCTTTCACCAAGCTGGCGATCTCGGGATATTTACGCACTTCCAACAGTTCTAAGATTTTTTCTTTCATGGGTTGTACCTCCTCTAAAGTATTGGGAGGGAAGATACAACACAAAACCAAAAGCACAGCAGCTAACCGTGCCCACGCGCAAGACCCAAAGCCAGAAGCTTACAAGAAAGGCCACCGGCAGCAAAGGGATCTTATTTTCGCAGGTTGCATAGTTCGTATGGCCGCACTTTCCCCTCCAGGTTCTGTGCTGCCGCTACTTCGGGGGACGATCACTTTGCTCACCTCTTTTATACGTTACATTTCTTCAGTGTCAACGCAAAACGGACACCTCTATTACTGTACCTGTTTCCCTTGCATTTGTCAAGACAAAAGAGAGCCTGCGGAATGTTAAATCTCCGCAGGCTCTCTTTTTAAGGTTTCGTTCATTGTCAACGTTCTTTTCCAAGGAAGAACAATGCCACTGTACCAGGGCCGGAATGGGCACCGATCACCGGGCCGATATAGCCGATTTCCACTTGCTCAACACCAAGTTTTTCCCGAATCTGCCGCTCCACATAACGGGCGTCGTCCAAGCAGTCTCCATGGCTGATGAATACCATCTGCCCGGCCGGGTCTTCCACAGTGTCTTCCATACGTTTCACAAGGGCGTCCAAAGACTGCTTTCGTCCCCGCACTTTTGTAACGGGAATCAAGTGTCCTTCATCGTCCACATGCAGCACGGGTTTGATCCCTAAAATAGTACCTACCAGCGCTGTAGCCGTAGAGACACGTCCTCCCCGTTTCAGATGGTTCAAATCATCTACCGTGAACCAATGGCAAAGCCGTAAAGCGTTTTCTTTCAGCCAAGAAAGAACTTCTTCCAGGCTCTTCCCTTCCTGGCGCAGTTTCGCCGCGTGATATACCAGCAGCCCCTCTCCCATAGAAGCGCACAAAGAATCAAACACTTCCAGCTTTCTATCCGGAAACCGCTCTTTCAGCTCCTTACGGGCAAGCAAAGCGCTTTGGCAGGTACCGCTCAACCCGGAAGAAAAAGCGATATAGAGCACATCCTGGCCAGCTTCCAGCAAAGGAGTGAACACATGAAGAAATTCCTCAGAATTGACCTGGGTGGTAGTGGACACACTTCCCGCGCGAAGCTTGGCATAAAAAGCCGGCTCATCCATTTCCCCGCCTCCGGGGATGTTATGATACGTTTTCCCCTCCATCATGTAACAGAGAGGGATCACCTGTACATCCAGGTCTCGAATCAAAGCCGGCGTCAGATCCGCAGTGGAATCGGTGATAATCTGAAAGGTTCCCATTATAACGCTCCTCCTTGCGCAACCTTCGCGCCCTATATTTTTGTAATAATTATAGTAGACTTTTCACGCAAAGTAAAGCGATTTTGTGTTTTCACACGGTCTCGTTCTTATTTTTGTGCAGCCTGCGATAATCCAAGTAATTTTGCAAAATTACAGTAGCGGCTACCGCGTCCACTACGGCTTTGCGGCGCTTCCCACGGGTGTTCGTTTCATTCAGATATCCATGAGCCGTTACAGTCGTGCCCCGTTCATCTACAAATTCCACAGGCAAGCCAGATGTTTCCGCCAATAACGCACCTAACTCCCGGGCATTTTGAGCGCTTTCCCCTTCGCTGCCATCCATGTTCCGTGGCAAGCCTACCGCCAACAGTTCGGCCCGGTGCTCCTTAGCTAACGATACGATCTGCTCAACCAAGCGTTGTTTGTTGTGTTCGTGAATCACTGTCAACGGAGACGCCAGCATTTCTCCTTTATCGCAAACAGACACCCCTGTGCGTGCCTTGCCTAAATCTACGCCTAAAATAATCATATGGCCTCCGTATGGAAGGTATACTGTGTGGGAGCGTGCCGCAATTCTTCGGGAAGGTGGGACAAATCGTTGACAGATTTCCACCGGAAACTGCCATCCTCCACTTCCAACACGCTGACGCTCGTATTGCCAAAAACAACACTTTTCCGCAAACCTTCAATAGAGCCATATTGTACCCGGGCATACAGGTTGCGGATCACGCCGCCATGGGTGGAAATTGCCACATGCTTGCCCAGGTTTTCCGCCACGATCTGGTCGATCGTCTCGTTGATCCTCCGGTATACCTGAACCATGGTCTCACCGCCGGGAAACACACACAAGTCCGGAGAATGGTCCCAATGGCGGGCAAGCTCAGGATATTGCTCCCCAATGTCCGATAACCGCCGGTTCTCAATGTCCCCAACATCGATTTCCAAAAGCCCATCCCGGGTTTGGATAGGAATCTGGTGGAATTTCCCAATGGCTTCTGCGGTGCGATACGCCCGCAGAAGCGGACTGGAATAGATGGCGTCTAGGGGCAGGTTGCGAAACCGAAGGGAAAGAAGCTCCAGCTGCTTTTCGCCCACCGGGGAAACAGGTGCGTCAAAGCGGCCCTGAAAACGCCCGGAAAGATTTCCCGCCGACTGGCAGTGACGCACGATATACAAAGTGGTCACCACGGCCGGACACCTCCTGTCAATTCAGAAAGGGACTTGATTCCGTTGTCATCCATATACCGAGACAGCCCTTCTGCGATTTTGATCGGTGCGTAAGGGTCTGTAAACAGCACCGTACCGATCTGCAGCGCCGTAGCACCTGCCAAAAGCATTTCCACAGCGTCCTGCCAAGTGGAGATGCCTCCCAGGCCCACAATGGGAATTTTCACCTTTTGAGAAGCCTGCCACACCATACGCAGGGCGATGGGCAACAGCGCTGGGCCGGACATGCCGCCAGTATTGTTGCGGATAATCGGACGCCGGGTGTGGATGTCGATACGCATACCGGTCAAGGTATTGATCAACGATAAAGCGTCCGCGCCGCCACTTTCCGCAGCTACCGCCATTTCGGAAATGTCGGTCACATTGGGAGAAAGCTTTACCATCAAGGGTTTCTTGCAATGCTTGCGCACTTCGCTTGTAATGCCATACACGCCTTCCGTGGTGGTTCCGAACTGGACACCTCCTTGTTTTACATTGGGGCAGGAAATATTCAGTTCGATCATGTCCACACAGGTTTCATTGAGTTTTTCCACGGTGGCGCAATAATCCTCAGGAGCGTTGCCTGCCACATTGGCAATGATCTTCGTCCCCTGCTTTGACAGCCACGGAAGATCTTCCTGGATAAAATGGTCCACCCCAGGGTTTTGCAGCCCCACAGCGTTGAGCATCCCTCCAGGAGTCTCCGTCACTCGGGGCGGTGGGTTGCCCGGCCGTTCTTTGATGGTAATGCCTTTACAGGAGATACCTCCCAATACGGAAAGGGGATAAAATTCGTGATACTCCTTACCAAAACCAAAAGTCCCGGAAGCGGCGATCAGAGGGTTGGAAAACTCCACGCCAGCGACTTTCACACGCAAATCTGCCATAATTTTCCCCTCCCTTACCATGCTACCCGATGGGATTCAAACACCGGACCATCTTTACACACGTGGCCATAATACTGGCTGCCATCCTCTTTCAGCAAAGCGACCGCGCATCCAAGACAAGCACCGATGCCGCAGGCCATACGCTCCTCTAACGACACATAACAGGGCACGCCGCGCTCTTGTGCCAACGCCTTTACTGCCCGCAGCATGGGAGCTGGTCCGCAAGCCATTACACAATCAAATTCTTGTTCTTTGCACAGATCGGTCACCAAACCGTGATGCCCATAGGAGCCGTCATCCGTCGCAACGAAAGTCCGAGCTCCGGCGGCTTTGAAATCCTCCTCCAAGATTACCGCGTCTTTATTGCGGAACCCCAGCACAGCCAAGGCGTTTTCGCCCAACTGGGACGCCACCCCCAACAGCGGAGGCACGCCGATACCGCCACCTACCAGCAGAGTGCGCCGGGAAGTGTCCACAGGGAAGCCATTGCCCAACGGCGCCAGGATTTCAATCTCGTTTTCCGGCTGGAACTGTGCCAATTCCGCGGTACCTTCTCCCCGGACCTGGAACACGAAACGAAGGGTCCCGGCATCTTTATCAATACCGCAAATGGAAATGGGCCTGCGCAAAGTATGGCCCGGCAGACGTATCTGGGCGAACTGGCCAGGCTGAGCCATTGCCGCCAACTCCGGAGCGGACAGGACAAAATCAAACACATCCCCTGTCAGCTTGCGCACGGACAACAGCTTGCAAAGCTTTGAATCGTATTTCATCTTTTTCCTCCTCGCGCCCCTTTACGGCAAAACGATCTTTCCAATACGTCCCACGATCTGATCCCGCATACGGATAGCTTCTCGGCGGGCGGCAGCCGCAAACTCATGGCCGCCTACTCCCTCTTTCTGCCAGGCGCACATAATGCCCCGAGAAGAATTGACGATAGCGCCCAAGCCGTTTTGGTCGAAACCGGGAGCCACATCGTCCGCGGCCCCGCCTTGGGCACCATAACCGGGCACCAAGAAGAAAGTGTGAGGCAACGCTGCTCGCAACTCTCCCAGCTGAGCGGGATACGTTGCCCCGACTACAGCGCCTACGCCGCTGTACCCATACTTTCCGGGAAGTTTCTCCCCCCATGCCTCGCACATGGCGCCCATAGCGCGGTAAACAGTTTCGCCATCTGCCAAAGGCCGGTCTTGAAGTTCGCCGGAAGAGGGGTTGGATGTTTTGACCAGAACAAAAATGCCCTTATCCTCTTTTTGGCATACCTCTACCAAAGGCTGAATACCGTCAGTGCCAAGATAACCGTTCACTGTGAGGGCATCGGCACCAAAAGGCTCACAGGTTACATCCTCTACCTGGGTGAATCCCAAATGGGCTGCGGCATACGCTTGCATAGTCGCGCCAATATCGTTGCGCTTTCCATCTGTAATCACAAACATCCCTTTTCCCCGAGCGTAGGCAATGGTCTCCGTCAAGGCTTTTACACCTTGCCAGCCATACATTTCATAATAAGCGGCTTGAGGCTTTACTGCCGGAACAATATCGCACAAAGCGTCGATGAGCCCTTTATTGAAGGACAGCAAAGCGTCTGCGGCGCCTTCCAAGGTCTTACCGTATTTGTTATAGCTTTCTTCCCGCATATATTCCGGGATATAGCTAAGTTTTGGGTCTAATCCCGCCACTGTGGGATTTTGTTTTTCTACGATTTTTTCAATAAGCTTGTCCATCGACATAGGAACCGTCCTTTCCCGTTTTCAAAATGATATGGTTCGGGGAACTCCCCGTGATCGCTGAAATCAGCGGCCGCCGTATACTACACGGCCATGGAAAATAGTCATAGCCACTTTCCCTTTTAACGTCATGCCCTTAAAAGGTGTGTTTCTGCTTTTTCCATGAAGAGCGTTCTCGTCTACGGTCCAACGCTTCTCTGGGTCAAACAGCACCACATCGGCAGGCGCGCCTACTTGCAGCGTACCTGCCGGAATATTTAAAATCCGCGCGGGATTCCAGCTCATCTTTTGAAGGATTTCCGGCAGGCTCAAGTGACCTTCCAAAGCAGTGAGCGACGCCGCCAAAGAAGTCTCCATGCCAATAGAGCCATTGGGCGCTTTGAGAAAATCAGACTTCTCTTCCGGCGAATGGGGAGCATGGTCCGTAGCGATAGCATCCAACGTGCCGTCTTTCAACCCCTGGATCAAAGCTAACCGGTCTTTTTCCTCCCGCAAAGGCGGATTCATCCGGTAATCTGCATCACGGCTTTCCAAAGCGCCATCTGTCAGCAGCAGATAATGAGGGCATGTCTCCGCGGTCACTTTTACCCCTCTGGCTTTGGCGTCCCGAATCAGTTCCACAGAGCCTTTTGTGCTCACATGGCAAATATGGATGGAAGCGCCTATGGAAGCCGCCGCAGCGATCTCCCTGGCGGTGCCGCAGTCTTCCGCCGCGGCGGGAATTCCCGGAACACCTAGTTTTCGGGACACGGCTCCTTCATGCATCAAACCTCCGGAAGCCAGATACAAATCCTCACAGTGGGCCGTGACCACCATTCCAAGACCAGGGGCTTGCTCCAACGCTTCCAACAGGCAACGGGTATTTACCACAGGACGGCCATCGTCGCTCAAAGCGATGGCACCGGCCTCCCGAAGACCCGCCAGATCCGCCAAGGTCTCCCCTTTTAAGTCCTTGGTGATACACGCCGCTGTATACACCGCAGCATCCGCTGTTTTCGCGCGCTCCAACAGTAACCGGACTGTTTCGGGGGTATCCATGGCCGGCTTCGTGTTGGGCATGGCAAGCAAACTGGTAACACCTCCCGCCGCTGCCGCCCGGCATCCTGAGTAAACATCCTCCTTATAGGTCAACCCAGGGTCCCGCAGATGGACGTGCATATCCACCAGGCCGGGAGCCGCTGTCAAGCCTGTTCCATCTATGGTTTCCCCATCCTCACAGGAAAGACCTTTCCCGATCTGGGCCACTTTTCCATCCTCCAGCAGAAGGTCCCCTACTTGATCCAACCCCTGGGAAGGATCGATCAAGCGCACATTTTGAAGCAGCAGTCGCATAGCCGCACTCCTTTCCTTATTCTATCACGAGCCGTTCTATCCACCATTTTGTCAGGGACAGCAACTCTCTTCCATAATATTCGGGAAACAGCAAGGGGTCTGTTTCCGCCACCAAACTATATGGTTCAAATCCAGCCGCTTTTGCAAGCTGCACCGCCCGGTACATATGGAATCCCTGGGTGACAACCGCAACTTTCGTTCCCATCCCCTGTTCTTCTGCGATCTCTTTGGCAAAAACCAGATTTTCCCGGGTGTTGTGAGACTGATCCTCCAAGAAAATGCGGTCCTCTTCAATCCCCATTTTGGTCAACACGTTTTTCTCAGTCACCGCTTCGGGACAAGGCTCGTCCCCTCCCTGGCCGCCAGTCACAATGCACAATGTATCCGGATTCTTTGATAAATAATCATAAGCGGCGTTTACCCGGCCAGTCAAACTGATCCCCATGCGCTCTTCCCCATAAACCTGGGCGCCCAAAACAATAACGTTGGTATTTTCCGGCGGTGTATTTGCCTGAACCGAAAGCATCAAAATGGAGAGATACAACGCCCACGCCAGGCCCATGCAGTAAAAAGCGGTAACGAGGCGAACTACCGCCTGTTTCCAGCCGCCCATTTTGGAAAGCTTTCCGAAAAACAGCAGCAGCCCCAAACCAAGCAAGCAAATAAACATTCCAAATCCCGCACCCAGAGCGAACCCTCTGCGAAAAACGGGAAGGAAGAAAAATACGCAGCCCGCCCCACAAAGGACGCAACCCACAATCCTCAACATGAAGAGGAACCTTTTCATAACCCATTCCACCTTTTCACAAACCCTTTGTGGTGTTTATTATACACCAGGGAAAGGCCAGACGCAAGCCGCGCCAAAACTCGTAATAAAATGACGAAAGCGTGCCGGGGATTCACCCAGCACGCTTTCTACAGCTATAGCGTATCAGATTTTATCAATAGCCGCGCTTAACATAAGTGGTATGCAGAACCTCATGAGCCTTATGGCTGCCGGGAGTTCCCAAGAACTCTTCATAGCACTTCTTCACCACAGGATTCAAATGGCTCTTGCGCAAAGGCATGTTCTTATCCTGATCATACAAAGCCTGAGCCCGCAGCTTCTTAATATCATAGAAGCTATGGTTCGTAGAACTCTGGATGGGCTGGCCACCGCCGTTAACACAACCGCCGGGGCAGCACATGACTTCGATGAACTGATAATCGGCTTCGCCAGAACGAACTTTCTTCAACAAGGCGTCGGCATTGGACAAACCGCTGACAACCGCCACTTTCACATCCATACCAGCCACTTTATAAATAGCCTCTTTAAAGCCTTCTGTGCCGCGAACCTCGGTATAATCGATGGAATCCAACTCTTTGCCTTCCAGCATATCAGCCGCGGTACGCAGAGCGGCTTCCATAACACCACCGGTAGCGCCAAAGATCACAGCCGCGCCAGTGGACACACCCATTGCGTCGTCGAATTTCTCATCGGGCAGGCGGGTGAAGTTCAGCTGTGCCTTCTTGATCAGGCGGGCCAGCTCACGAGTAGTGATGCTGATATCCACATCGGGCAGGCCAGCAGCGTCCTCGTCTTCACGTTTAACCTCAAACTTTTTCGCCACACAAGGCATGACAGACACGGACACGATCTTGTTGGGATCAACGCCCTCTTTCTGAGCATACCAAGTCTTGATCAGGGCACCGGTCATGTTCTGGGGAGACTTGCAGGTAGAAAGGTTGTCGATCAAATCAGGATAATAATGCTCACAGAATTTAACCCAACCAGGAGAGCAGGAGGTGATCATGGGCAGGGTGCCGCCATTCTTCACACGCTCGATGAACTCGGAAGCCTCTTCCATGATGGTCATATCTGCACCAAAGTCGGTATCAAACACCTTATCAAAGCCCAAACGGCGCAGAGCAGCAACCATTTTGCCTTCCACATTGGTACCGATGGGCAGGCCGAACTCTTCACCCAAAGCAGCCCGCACTGCGGGAGCAGTCTGAACGATCACGATCTTTTCGGGATCGTTGATGGCGTCGATCACTTCCTGGGTGTTATCTTTTTCTGTCAACGCGCCGGTGGGGCAGCTGACAATGCACTGGCCGCAAGCCACACAGGACACATCGCCCAGGGGCTTTTCAAAAGCGCAGCCGATTTCAGTATCAAAACCGCGGTTATTAGCGCCAATGACAGACACATGCTGATTCTGGCAAGCTGCTACGCAGCGGCGGCACAGAATGCACTTAGCATTGTTTCTCTCCAAATACAAAGTGGAGAAATCTTTCTTGCCGGCAGGCAGAGAACCTTCAAAGCGGTTTTCCACTTCGATGCCCATCTCATTGCACAGCTTCTGGAACTCACAGTTGCCGCTGCGCTCGCAGGAAAGACATTTTCTATCATGAACCGACAAAAGCAGTTCCAGGGTCATCTTGCGGGACTCCTGAACCTTGGGTGTGTTGGTGAACACCTCCATGCCGTCGTTGACAGGATACACGCAGGCGGCCACCAGGGACCTTGCGCCCTTTACTTCTACCATGCACATACGGCAAGCGCCGATCTGGTTGATGTCCTTCAGGTAGCAAAGGGTGGGGATATCGATACCGGCGTAGCGCGCAGCTTCCAGGATGGTGGAATCCGCAGGCACTTCATAGGAAACGCCGTTGATCTTTACATTGACCTGTTCCATGTTCGCACACTCCTTTCTTATTTTCTCACCACAGCGCCAAACTTACACTTCTCCATGCAAACACCGCACTTGATACACTTAGAGGTATCAATCACATGGGGCTGCTTTACAGAACCGCTGATGGCGCCCACCGGGCAGTTACGGGCACACAATGTGCAGCCCTTGCACTTGTCTGCCTCGATGGAGTAATTGGTGAGGGCTTTGCAGGCTCCGGCGGGGCAGCGATGCTCCACCACATGAGCCTCATACTCATCACGGTAATATTTGAGTGTGGAAAGCACAGGGTTGGGCGCGGTCTGGCCCAAGCCGCACAGGGAATTCTCTTTGATATAATAGCACAGCTCTTCCATCCGGTCGATGTCTTCCAGAGTGCCGTTGCCGGAGGTGATCTTGTTCAAGATCTCCAGCAAGCGCTTGGTACCCACACGGCAAGGAGTACATTTGCCGCAGGACTCATCCACAGTGAACTCCAGGAAGAACTTGGCGATGTCCACCATACAGGTGGTCTCGTCCATAACGATCAAACCGCCGGAACCCATCATGGAACCGATGGCTAACAAATTATCGTAATCAATGGGGGTATCGATGAGTTTGGCAGGGATACAGCCGCCGGAAGGACCGCCGGTCTGGGCAGCTTTAAAGGTATGGCCGCCAGGCACGCCGCCGCCGATCTCTTCCACCACTTCCCGCAGGGTGGTGCCCATGGGGACTTCTACCAGGCCGGTATTGGTGATCTTGCCGCCCAGAGCAAATACCTTGGTACCAGGGGATTTCTCCGTGCCGATGGAACGGAACCAGTCGGCGCCCTTCAGGATGATCTGAGGAATGTTGGCATAGGTCTCCACGTTGTTCAAAACAGTGGGAACACCAAACAGGCCCTTTACAGCCGGGAAAGGAGGACGGACACGGGGCTCGCCGCGCTTGCCTTCGATAGAGGTCATCAGAGCGGTTTCTTCGCCGCACACGAAAGCGCCCGCACCCAGACGGATGTCAATATCAAAATCAAAGCCGGAATCGAAAATATTCTTACCCAGCAGGCCGTATTCACGGGCCTGCTCGATAGCAATCTGCAAACGCTTCACGGCGATGGGATATTCCGCACGAATGTAGATATAACCCTGATTAGCGCCAATGGCATAACCCGCAATGGCCATAGCTTCCAAAACGCTGTGGGGATCGCCTTCCAGCACAGAACGGTCCATGAACGCGCCGGGGTCGCCTTCGTCGGCGTTGCAGCAAGCGTATTTCTGTTCCGCTTTATTGTTGGCGGCAAACTGCCATTTGCGGCCAGTGGGGAAACCAGCCCCGCCGCGGCCGCGCAGACCGGAAGCAAGCACCAAATCGATGACCTCTTGGGGAGTCATCTCCGTAAGCACTTTACCCAGGGCAGCGTAGCCGTCTTGAGCGATATATTCGTCGATGTTCTCAGGGTTGATCACGCCGCAGTTGCGCAGAGCGATACGCATCTGCTTTGCGTAGAAAGTGGTCTCATTCAAGGACTTGGTGGTATTGTCGTCCACCACAGTCTCCTGATAAAGCAAGCGCTTGACGATACGGCCCTTGAGCAAATGCTCAGAGACGATCTCAGGCACGTCCTCAACAGTGACACGGCTGTAGAAAGCGCCCTCAGGATACACCACCATAATGGGGCCCAAAGCACACAGGCCGAAGCATCCGGTACGAATGACGTTTACTTCTTTTTCAAGGCCCTGGGCTTTGATCTCTTCCTTCAGCTTCTCAATGATCTGCTCGCTGTTGGAGGACGTACATCCCGTACCTCCGCAGACCAGCACGTTTGAACGAAACATTCTTTTCCCTCCTTATTATTTGGCTCCGATGGCATTGGCTCCAATGGTGTATTCCGATACCACATTGCCGTTCACAAGGTGGTCGTTCACAACTCTGACGGCCTTTTCGGGAGTCATCTTCACATAGGTCACTTTTTCGTGGCCGGGAGTGACTACTTCCACAACGGGCTCATACTGGCAGATGCCGATGCAGCCTGTCTGAGTAACCATCACATCTTGAAGGCCGCGCTTGGCGACTTCTTCCACAAAGGCGTTAAGTACAGGACGGGCACCGGCGGCGATGCCGCAGGTGGCCATGCCAACCAGCACACGGGTGCCAGCCTCCGCGTTCTCACGCAGGGTAACAGCGGCCCGGGTTTTATCACGAATTGCCTGAAGTTCCGCTAACGATTTCATGCTACTGACCATTCCTTTCCGTTCGAAATTGAATGTCGGATTCTATAATTTATAGTTCGGTGGTTTCCGTTTGAAAAAGTTCCGCCGTCTGCTCAGACAAGTAATCTTTGATCCAAAGTACCACATCCGGAGTATCCAGAGGTACATCCTCCCCTAATACCTGTCGGAGCTCTGCGGTTTCCAAAGAAAATTCCCGCCGCTGCCCCTGCTTTGTTTGGAGCACCCGGTGGAATACAAAATCCAGCTTTGGGTTGCAAGAGATCAAAAGCTGAACCGTCCCGTTAATATCCCCCAGCGGGATCATATCCACACTGGAAGGCTTAAACACGGCGGTAAGCTTTGTTCCCACTCCCAGCTGGGAGTCAATATGAAAGCTGCCTCCGGTCATTTCCGCTTCCATTTTAAAAAGCGGTATTCCCAACCCCACACTGCGGGTGGTTCTGGTAGTATAGAAGGGATCAATCACCTTCTGGACCGTTTCCGGGGACATGCCCTTTCCATTGTCCTCTACCGAAATCGAGAGAGTGTCTCCCGGCTGATTCTCCACCACCTCTACGGTGATCAGAGAAGCGCCTGCTGAGATGGAATTTTGAGCAATGTCCATCACGTTAAGAGAAAGCTCACGCATAATGGTTTACGCCATATATTTTGCCAGAATGGTGTCTACATCCTCAGGAACAAGGCGGCCGTACACATCATCGTTAACCGTCATAACGGGGGCCAAACCGCAAGCGCCGATGCACCGGCAAGCAGTCAAAGAAAACACCCCGTCCTCTGTACATTCCTCAGGCTGGATGCCCAGCTTCTGCGTAATGCGTTCCAACACCTTGTCGGCGCCTTTAACATAACACGCTGTACCTAAACATACAGAAATATGATTGCGGCCCTTGGGGGTAAGAGCAAACTGGGAATAGAAAGTGGACACGCCGTACACTTCTTCCAGAGAGACATCCAAGCCTTTTGCGATCTTCTCCTGCACCTCAATGGGCAGGTAGCCATAAATTTCCTGGGCCTGGTGAAGCGCGGGCATAACCGCACCCTTCTGGCCTTTTAGGCTTTCGATGACCGCATCAAGCTTTTGCGCCTGCTCGGGAGTATCATGAAACGGCAAATTACTGATACGCTTTTGCATTGTTTTTCCTCCCAATATATTGTAGGATTTTTAAATATTGCCCTATGGCGGAACACAAGGCCCGCCGGAAAAGCATTGTAAATAATATAGCAAAACCGGCGAGCCTTATAATTCTATTTTAGAAATATAACGACCAGAACAGCAAATTATTGCTAGAAAATTGTCAATATTCCGGAAATAATTGTTATAATATCGATATAATAGTATCAATATTTTCCACATACTGCGTTTAGCACTGCTTGAATGGACTTTTCGGGCAAAGACAAAGTCCATGGATCCCCAGCCAAGGTTTCCAGATAATGGGAATCAGAATCACGAAAGATTTTCAAGCCCTCAAGTTCGGGGTGCAGCTTTTGGAATGCGTTTAAATCGCAGTCGCAAGTTACTTCCGCCGCGGTGAACCCAGCTTCCGGGGGAATGGCTCCCAGCGACGCAATCACACTATAAGAATCACGGTTCACATGGGCGGGAAAGGCCACCCCGCCATATTGCCCTGTCAGAGAAACCACTTGGTCCACACTGATAAAGGAAGAAACCAGCAACAGGTTTTCTTCTGCTCCTATTTGCTCATCTTCCCCATTTAAAATTCGCTGTTCCCCAAATATCTCCGGCCGGTTCGGTACGTGGGGCATGTTTTCATATACATACCGGTCAAAATCCAGAGCGCCTTCCAAAGTTTCAAACAAGCACACTACATGGGCCTCCTCGGAAGTGCAAAGTTCCATACCGGGAATCACCAACAACCCGTTGCGTTCTCCTGCTTCCATGGCTGCCGGCGCGTTGCGGCAAGTATTGTGGTCAGTAATCGCCAAGATCTGGCAGCCTGAAAGCAGCGCCATCTGCACCAGGTTGTTCGGGGTCATATCATTGTCACCGCAGGGAGAAAGACAGGAATGAACATGAAGATCATAACAATAAGAATTCATTTCAAACGCTCATACACCTGAACGGCAGTATCGTAGCTGTTGGCCTGGCACCCATATACCGGGATGCCTTGAAGTTCTGCCTTTTTGGCAGCGTCCTCATCCAGAGAGGCATTTTCCGTCAGAACGATACAGCTCACATCCGTCAAGGTGGCTACAGCAATGGCGTTGACGTTACCCATAACAGTGATCCACACATTCCCCGACTGTGCCCGCGCCATTACCCAACTGAGCAAATCCCCTATGTAGCAGCCGTCGATCTGGTTATCCTCCCCTTCCCCGCCGGCCAGCAGGGTCCAGCCGCAGACTTGGGACATTTCCTTTACAGTCATTCCTTTTCCTCCTTTTTGTCAGGCTCTTCCCTGGAAAAGCGCCCCATGCTCTTCTCCAACTCCGAAAGAGTGCTGGCAACTTTTTTCATCCGCTTGCGGTAAACAAAAATACATTCCGTATCTTTACAGATGCCTTTTACCACATCCTCAGCAAAAGCCCGGCAGTTGGGCGCGCCGCAGGCGCCGCAGTCCAAACCGGGGAATTCCTGCTCGATCTGGTCGATCTGGACCATCATCTGCATAGCTTCCTTCAAATCGCTGGACAAAGTGAGAACATCGGAAAATTCCAAGCCTTCCTCCCACTCCATCACCGGAGGGATGGGCCCGCCTTTCAGATGGTTTTGAGATACCGGCAGGTATTTTCGCAATCTCTGGATACGGGCTTTGGCCACATAGGGGTTTTCAACGCAGAGCACTCCGCCCACGCAACCTCCGGCACAGGCATTCAGTTCGATAAAATCCAACTCGCCTATGCGCTCATCCTCGATCTCTTCCAGCACTCGGATCACATTCTCTATGCCGTCGGCGGCCAAATATTTCTCATTGAGCAAAGCGGCGGCTTCCCCTCCGCTGGTGGACCAACCAACGCCGATGATGCCGGAGTTCGCCAAAGGTTCCACCTTTTTCAGATGGTCCATCTTGTGTGAAAGTTCCGGAAACACTTCACTGATGGCGATTGCCCCATCCACCATAGATTTTTCGATCCCCAAAGGCATTTTGATATCCGTCACCTTAGCGGGACAGGGTGTGAGGAAGAAACAGCCGATCTGCTCTTCGGGCAGACCGGTCTTTTGAGCGGCTTCCTGTTTGGCGATTGCCGCCGCTGTTTCCATAGGGGATTTCAACGGCAGCACATGGTCGCACAAATCCGGAAAACGCACCCGGATCAACCGCACCACCGCCGGACAGGCAGAGCTGATAACTGGGCGCTTCAAAGCCCCGGCATCCATCAGCTTGCGGGTTGCCTCACTGACGAGCTCCGCAGCCCTAGACACCTCGAACACATCGTCAAAGCCCATCTCCTTTAAGCCGGTCAGCACATAGTCGATGTCGTCCAAATTATTAAACTGCCCGTACAGAGCCGGCGCGGGCAGAGCGATTTTATAAGTAAATTCACTGAGCTTGGAAAGGTGACTGTGCCGGGCCCGCTTGGCGTGATGGGGACAAATGCGGATACACTCCCCGCAGTCGATACATCTCTCAGAAGCGATGACCGCTTTGCCTCCCCGCACCCGGATCGCCTCAGTAGGACAGCGTTTGATGCAGTTGGTACACCCCACACATTTCTCTTCGTTCAGTGTGACAGAATGGTAAAATTCAGCCACGTTCGCGCACCTCCCTAGACAGCGCCAGAGGGCAAAGCGCTATCTTCCTTCCTCTTTCCTACCGGGAAACACCGTCATGCGCACCGTGGTGCCCTCTCCCACAACGGAATCGATCTCCATTTCGTCGGTATATTTTTTCATATTCGGCAATCCCATGCCGGCGCCGAAGCCCAGCGCCCGCACATTATCCGGGGCGGTAGACCACCCCGCCTGCATAGCCTGGTCCACATCGGCGATACCGGGGCCTTTATCTTGCAGCAGGATATCCACTCTGTCCGGATCGATATCCACCACAGCCTCCCCGCCGCCAGCATGGATGACCATATTGATCTCGCCCTCATACATGGCGATGGAAACCCGGCGCACCGCGTCCGGCTCATAGCCCAGCTTTTTCAGCTTATGTTTTACATCCCCGGAAGCTTCCCCGGCGCGGGTGAAATCATCGCCGGGCACTTGATACGTCAAATGCAGCATACTCATCAGATTTCACAGCCTCCCCGCAGCCCATTGGAATAAAGCAGACCGCAAGCGGTGAACATCCGGTAAGGAGAAGCCAGCACCGTGATCTCTTTCTGCCGGGCAAGTTCCACCACGTTGGGATCGATGGTTTTCCCTCTTACAAACACGATGCAGTGCATGTCCATCATTTCCGCCGTACGCACCACCTGGGGATTCATCAGGCCTGTAAGCAGCACGGATTGGTCTTTGACAAACGCCAGCACATCGCTCATCATGTCGCTGCCGCAAGCGGTTTTGACTTCTTCCTCCATATTGCCTTCATTAAGCACCTGACATTTCAGGATATCCACAATTTCTTTTACTTTCATAAAGGTTCCTCCTGTGCGTTTGGGAATAATCCTTTCATAGAGATTATATGGGGCTACGCCCCCCGGCAAGACACGTCTTCCGTTTGCGGCTATTATAACATATTCGCGCTTGTGTTACAAATATTTTTATTATATTTCCCAAATTTAAATTTTATTAATAACTGCTTTTTATGCCGCAAAAAAACCTGCGAAAAGTTCTTTTTACACGGACAAAGTCTTTTGTGCATGGACATATATCAAAATGTGTATTTGCTGGAGGGTATTTTCCGAATTTTCGTTAAAAAAATGATTTTTTCCTTGCATTTGCTCACAAGAGCCACTATAATGGTAAAAAATTTAACCAATTTATCGGTTTAAATCATTCCATTCCTAAAGAGGAGGTCAAATCATGTCTCGCGTATACAACTTTTCCGCCGGGCCTTCCATGCTGCCCGAGACCGTTCTGAAAAAAGCCGCTGCTGAAATGTTGGATTATCAGGGGAGCGGCCAGTCTGTTATGGAAATGTCTCACCGCTCTAAAGTGTATGACGGCATCATCCAAGAGGCCCAACGCCTGATGCGGGAAGTCATGGGCATTCCAGACAACTACAAAGTCCTGTTTTTACAGGGCGGCGCTTCCTCACAGTTTGCCGCTGTACCCATGAACTTGATGACCAAATCCGGCAAAGCGGACTATGTGCTTTCCGGTCAATTCTCCACCAAAGCGTATATAGAAGCTGCCCGTTACGGCGACTGCAAGGTTGTGGCCTCTTCTAAAGATGACAATTTCTCTCACATCCCCGCCCTTAATCCCAAAGAGTTCCGTCCTGACGCGGATTATTTCCATATCTGCCTTAACAACACCATTTATGGCACGGTATGGCACGACTTGCCCGATACTGGAGAGGTGCCTTTAGTTGCGGACGTTTCCTCCTGCATCTTGTCGCGCCCTATAGATGTCAGCAAGTTTGGACTGCTCTACGCCGGGGCGCAAAAGAACGTGGCTCCCGCGGGACTGACAATCGTTATTGTCCGGGAGGACCTGCTGGGTGAACCTATGGAAGCTACCCCCACCATGTTCAATTATAAAGTGATGGCAGAAAACGACTCCATGTACAACACGCCGCCTTGCTGGTCCATCTATATTTGCAAGCTTGTGCTTGAGTGGATAAAAAACGATATTGGCGGCTTGGAGGAAATGGAAAAACGCAATGTGCGCAAAGCCCAGCTCCTCTATGATTTTCTGGATTCTTCCAGCTTGTTCAAAGGCTGCGCGGAGAAAGACAGCCGTTCCATTATGAATGTGACTTTCGTTACCGGCGACAAAGACTTGGACGCCAAGTTCGTCAAAGAAAGCGAAGCTGCCGGGTTCGTCAACCTGAAAGGCCACCGCAGCGTAGGCGGGATGCGCGCTTCCATCTATAACGCCATGCCAGAAGAGGGCGTGGCAAAACTGGTAGAATTCATGAAAAAGTTTGAGCAAGACAACAAATGAACGAAAGGAGACTTTGCCGCTATGTATAAGATACTGTGCCTGAATAAGATCAGCCCTGTAGGTACAAAGCGTTTCGGGGAAGCTTACACTTTCTCCCCGGAAATGGAAAACCCCGAAGGAATCCTGGTGCGTTCTGCTTCTATGCACGATATGGAGCTGGGCGAAAATCTTCTGGCGATCGCCCGGGCCGGCGCCGGCGTGAACAACATTCCTGTTGACAAATGCTTGGAAAAAGGCATCGTGGTCTTTAATACCCCTGGCGCTAACGCCAATGCGGTAAAAGAGCTGGTATTGGCCTCTCTGTTTCTCACCTCCCGTAAAATCGGCCCCGCCATGGATTGGGTCAAGTCTTTGAAAGGGCAAGGCGACCAATTGGAAAAACTCATCGAAAAAGGCAAAAGCGCCTTTGCCGGACCTGAAATCCAGAGAAAAGCTTTAGGCGTAGTGGGCTTGGGAGCCATTGGCATTTTAGTTGCCAACGCCGCCTGCCAACTGGGGATGGAAGTTTATGGCTATGACCCTTTCCTCTCTGTAGAACACGCTTGGCATCTGTCCAGTTCCGTACACCGTTCCCTCTCTTTAGAAGAACTTTACGCTCACGCTGACTACATCACTCTGCACCTGCCTTTTACAAAAGAAAACAAGGGCATGGTAAACGCGGAGTCTATCGCTAAAATGAAAGATGGCGTGCGTATCCTGAACTTTGCCCGTGGCGGCTTGGTGGACTCTCCCGCTTTGCTGGAAGCCTTGGAAAGCGGAAAAGTCTCCTCCTACGCTACCGATTTCCCAGATGACAGTATGATCGGCGCGGAAGGGATCGTGGCTATCCCTCATTTAGGAGCGTCTACTCCTGAAAGCGAGGATAACTGCGCCCGCATGGCGGTGGATCAAATAAAAGATTATTTGGAAAACGGAAACATTCTGAATTCTGTGAATATGCCTTCCATTTCTATGGCACGGGAACCTGGTACGAAACGCATCTGCTTGATCCACAAAAACGAACCGAACACTATTGCCACTTTTGCCGCCACTTGCGGCCAAGAGAGCATCAACATTGAAAACATGCAGAGCAAATCCCGCGGTGAGTATGCCTACACCATTTTGGATGTTTCCGGAGAAGTTTCCCCTGCTGCGGTTGAAGCGCTTAAAACTTTGGACCCCATTGTGAAAGTGCGCATCATCCCGTAAAATATTTCCATAAAGAAATATTCTTTCACCTAAACTTGTCATAGGTTGTATAACGCAATCCTCCAAAAGTCATAAACAACAGGATAACTAGAGATCATTGAGTTTAGCAGAAGTGGCGTCAGTAGCGCCGCTTCTGTTTTTTAATAGTAAGAGAACACTTGATTCTCTAAAAAGAAAGTACTGTGCAAGTATTTGTTCTTTATACAAAAAAAGCCCAGCGGCTAGCCGCTGGGCTTTTTCAATATTCACAGATTTACATATAGCAAAAATAAACCGTTGTATGCAAGATAGGGTCACGGTAAGAGGTGTAAACGCCGCTTCCGGTAATAATGGAATTCTGACCCACCACATTAGCGGGGCAAATACTGCCGTTTTCCAGCAGATAACGGGCGTTTGCAATGGTGCGGGCATCTGGTGTTTTATTGATGGAACCATCCCAGGTTGGGGCATATTGGCCCGGCTGATAGATTACGTCCCGGATGGTATTGGGGTAATAGCTGCTGTTCACGCGATTCAAAACCACACTGCCGACCATACGCTGCACCCAATCGGGAATCCAAGTGCAGCCCACCTCAGCGTAGATCACACGGGCCAGCAAGTCCAAATCTTCTTCGCTGTATTTGGGCTTTTGATCCTCTTCCATAGCCCGCAGAATTTCTTCCGCGGTTGTATAGTCCTCAAAATAGGTTGTCTGCTCTAAATCCAGGCCCAAAGCCTTGATCTTCAAGTTTCTCTGCTGCTCGTAAATAGCTCCTACCTGCAAAGCGTAAGTGCTCCCATCTTTTAAAACACGCTGGATCGCGGCGGTATAGTCCACTTTCGGATCATATCCCGTTACCTGGACATGGTCTGAAAGCCCTGCGGCGGAAGCCGTTCCCGCGCCGGTAACCAGTAATATAGCGGTCAAAAGAAAGGCTAGCATTCGTTTCATGTGTGAATCTCCTTGTTGTTTGGAATTTTATTCTAGTCTATGGGACATGCAGGCAAATTATTCCTCGTTCGCCTGCAGTGACCAATAATACCATTCATTCCGGAAAAAGCCTGTCAAAAAAAGCACCCCGCCCACAGGGGCCGAGGCGCTTTTCCTTACACGCAAGGAGAAACTTCGGGCAAAAAGAGCGAAATCCAACTAAAACTTCAAAGTTGTTTTACCATGACAAAATCATCCATTACATAGCCTGAGCCGATGTCCGACTCCACCGCTTCCACAGTTTTATAACCGTAATGCTCATAGACTTTGAACGCATGGAGATTCTTTTTATTGACTGTCAAGCGGATTTTGGAGAGCCCTTCTTTCACGGCCTCTTCCTCCGCAAGCTGGAACATTGCTTTCACAACCCCTTGATGACGGCATTGGGACAACAAATATACCTTGCTCAAGTACATTTCCTCCTGTCCCTGACAGCGGGGGGCAAACCCCACGAACCCGGCATATTCCCCATCCAGCTTTGCAAGATAATACCGGTAATTCTGATGGGCCATCTGGTCTTTGACCGCATGGTCAGACTGGAATTTATCGATCATGTAATCGGTCTGCCCCGGAGGCAAAATGGGGTCAAAAGTCTCATGCCATACCTGATAGGCAATGGCGCACAAGGTATCGATCTGTTCTTGGGACGTTACCCGTTCAAACTGAATGTTTTTCATCCACCGCGCTTCCTTTCTATTTTCCTCTCAACGTTCACTGTAATTGCCCAAAAAAGAGAACCGGGGCAATTCGTCACTCAGAGAACAAATCAATTCCAATGTGCCTGACTGATGGATATTCCCCGTAAAATCCAAATAAAAATCGTATTCGAAATTTTTTCCCGGCAAAGGCCGCGACTCGATCTTTGTCAGGTTCAGCCCAGCCATGGCAAACCGCTCCAACACGCTGAACAGCGAGCCCGTTACATGAGGCAAAGCAAAGCATAAGCTGATTTTATTGGCGTCCTCCGGAAGGACCGCTTCCCGGGAAATCACCACAAACCGGGTGGTGTTCTCCAACTCGTTCTGGATATTTTCTTCCAGAACCGTCAGCCCATACTGTTCGGCGGCTTCTTTGGAACAGATCGCCCCTATCCCGGCTGGACGCTCTTCCGCCACATATCGGGCCGCAGCAGCTGTATTAGACCATTCCATGGAACGCAGCCGGTGGGCCTCTAAATATTCCCCGCACTGGGCAAGGGCCTGGGGATGGGAAACAACCACAGTCACAGGACCGGTGCCCTGGCTTACAGCAAGACAATGTTCCACTTTTACATCCACCGCCCCCACAATGTAGAAGCGGTAACCCAAGAGCAGATCATACACCCCGCTAACTGACCCCGCCGCGGAATTTTCCACCGGCAGCACACCGAAATCCGCTTTTCCCTGACGCACGTCCTCAAAAACCTGCTTCCATGTGGGTTCGAACGCTGGGGCC
Source organism: uncultured Neglectibacter sp. (assembly GCA_904419785.1). Lineage (GTDB taxonomy): Bacteria > Bacillota > Clostridia > Oscillospirales > Acutalibacteraceae > Acutalibacter. Next base: position 24,572 of record CAJFSY010000001.1, on the reverse strand, counting down.
GTATCTCCGAAAAATTCCTTGGCAGCTTTGTGAGAAAAAGCTCCGGGTACACCTTGGCACACGACCCTTGCTCCTTCTGTTTTTAGAATGCGGGCAGCGGAAGCCTCCAGCTCCCTCAGAGGGCCGCCGCTTTGGAGCAAGACATGCTGTTTCGCCCGGCTGATACCCATAATGGAATTGTATAACGCTGCCGCCGCGTCTCCATCCTCCCCGCCTTTTTCCCGGATCTTTTTTAAAATAGCCTGCTCCCGTTCCGGGCTGAACACAGGCATTCCGGCTTCCCCTTTCAGTTTGGCTACCCGTCTGGAACAATCCATGCGGTGCAGGAACAAAGGCAGCAGTTCCCCATCGATTTGGTCGATCTCTTCCCGGAGTTCTCCCAGCCGGGCCTGATATTCCTGTGATTCCACCAACATTCTTCCTTTCCGTAGCAGCCGGGCTTTCAGCGGCCCGGCAGAATCCTTTCTATTTACGACCGGCTTGCGCTTTAAAAGTTACAGCAGACCGCTTTCCGCCAAAAGTTCCAGAACCGCTACACATGCGGCAGCTTCCACAGCGGCGGCGGCCCGTGGCACAATACACGGATCGTGGCGGCCATGTATGACCAGTTTGGCGTTTTCTCCCTTGACAAGGTCCACCGTCTCCTGCTGCTGCCCAATGGACGCGGTAGGCTTAAAGGCCGCACGGAACACCAACGGCATGCCATTGGTGATGCCGCCCAGTATGCCTCCGCTGTGATTGGTTCTGGTTCGCACTTTGCCATCCGTGTCGTAATAGAAGGAATCGTTATTCTGGCTCCCACGCAGCTGCGCGCCATAAAATCCCGAGCCAAATTCAATGCCCTTCATGGCAGGGATTCCAAAAGCCAAAGAAGCGATTTTATTTTCCACGCCGTCAAACATGGGGTTCCCCGCTCCAACCGGCAGGCCAGTAACGGCGCACTCCACGGTGCCGCCCACACTGTCGCAATCCAGACGGGCGGCTTCTATCACTGATCGCATTTCCTCTTTTTTGTCCTGGTCGATTGCGGGGAAATATTCTCCCGAAAGTTTTTCCATCAATTCCGGAGAGATAGACACCGGATCGAAAGCAGCGTCTGAAACTTCCCCAACCGATGCCACATGAGACGCCACTAAAATCCCTCTGCGCTGAAGAATTTGTCTGGCTACCGCCCCAGCGAACACCAAAGGAGCCGTGAGCCTTCCGGAAAAATGGCCGCCCCCTCGAACGTCATGGTGATTGCCATATTTCACATAGGCGGTATAATCCGCATGGCCGGGCCGGGGCAGCACCCGCAAATTATCGTAATCCTTCGACCTTTGATTGGTGTTTTCGATCACCGCGCATAACGGCGCCCCTGTGGTGACGCCATCCATCAGCCCGCAAAGCACCCGGGGCTCATCCGATTCCTTCCGGCGGGTAGCCGTAGGGTCCTGGCCTGGGGCGCGGCGGGCCATCTGGGCCAGAACTTGTTCCCAATCTATTTGCTCCCCAGCGGGCAGGCCGTCTATATTCACGCCGATGGCTTCCGTATGGCTCCCGCCAAAAATTGAAATCTTAATCTGTTCACCCCAGTTCGATGACATGCGCGCAACCTCCTAAAGATATAAAATCCCGGAAAAACCCCGGATATGATTTTCGGATACTTTGGGCATCGGTCACTGTCAAAGGCTTTCGGCACCTCAGCGCGGCGGCTGTCATCGCCATTACAACCCGGTGATCGTTCTGGCCATAGACCACGCCTCCACAAAGCCACGGCACGCCCTGAATCACCAAGCCGTCGACAGACGCTTCCACTTTTCCACCCACCCCATTAAGTGCCTCTGCCATAGCCGCCAGCCGGTCGCTTTCTTTCAAGCGCAAACGCTGGGCATTGACGATCCGTGTTTCTCCCCGGCTGAGAGCTGCGCACACCGCCAGCGCCGGCACCATGTCCGGAATTTGCGAGGCGTCAATGGTAAATCCACTCAAACCGCCAAAAGCCTCCTCAGCATGGGGATTCCACGCGGAGAGGAGTTCTCCGTGCCAAGAGGTGTGCAGTCCAAATCTCTCAAACAGTTCCACACACGCTTTATCGCCTTGCAGTGAATCTTTCCGCAAACCCTGTATCTCCACAGAAGCCCCTGTGGGAGAAAGAGCCGCCATGCACAGATAAAACGCCGCCTGTGACCAGTCTCCTTCCACCTCACAATCCTGGGCGGCATAACGCTGGCCTCCCGGGACTTTCCAGCCCTGCGGCGTTTCGGCCGCATCCACCCCAAACTGCCGAAGGACAGAAAGGGTCAAATCCACATACCCTTTGGATTCCAGCGGAGAAGTGAGCACGATCTCACTATCTCCCTCCAAAAGAGGCAGCGCCAACAGCAGACCCGTGATAAATTGGGAACTCACGTCCCCTGGCAGACGGTAAACGCCGCTTTTCAACTGGCCGCATATCTCTAAAGGAAGCCCGCCTTGAGAGTGGAATTGTACCCCATGGGCCGGCAGAAGTTCCCCATAAATCCCCAGGGGACGCATAGGCAGCCTGCCTCTGCCCAAAAAACGCGCCTGCACCCCCAAGGCGGCGGCAACAGGGATCAAAAACCGCAGCGTGGAACCTGACTCCCCGCAATCGATGACCGCGTTTTGTCCCCCCAAGACTTCGGCGTCCAACGTGAGGACACCGGTTCTCTCATCATATTGGACCGTGGCTCCCAACGCCGTGACAGCTGCTACAGTTGCTTTTATATCCTCGCTCATATCCACATGGGCAATCTTACACTTCCCACGTGACAGCGCCGCGCAAAGCACCTGCCTGTGAGCCACGCTTTTGCTGGGAGGGATTCTGACGCACCCGCCTCGAAAATCATTTTCGCAGATCACTTGTGCCACGTTCTCCCCTCCTTTTACAATAAAGTTTTTAACATGTCCCGGGTAATAGGATGAATGACGCTCTCCCCCACATCCGATAAAAGGATCACCCGCAAGGTATCGCCATCGCTCTTCTTATCAAGAGCAGTAGCGTCCACTACCTGTTCCCAGGTGAACCGGTCCTGGGTCGGCAGGCCATACTGTTCCAGCACCCGGGTTACCCGCTGTCCGGTACCTGAGGGGGTAATTTTCAGGCTCTCGCCCACATGGCAAGCCATTACCATCCCGATGCCTACGGCTTCCCCGTGAGTAAGTTCCTGAAAATTATGCAGCTTTTCCAACGCGTGGCCAAAAGTATGGCCGAAGTTCAAAATCATACGGCGGCCGGTATCACGGGTATCTTGTTCCACCAGCTCTTTTTTACAGCGGACACACTGGGCCAAGACTCCTTCCAAATCCTGCAAAGCCGTGCCTGCTTCCAACGCTTCAAACAAAGGCCTATCAGCGATACAGCCGTATTTTATCACTTCGCCCATACCATCTCGGAAAAAGCGTTCCGGCAAGGAACCGAGCGTCTCCGGATCGGTAAGCACTCCCAAAGGCTGATGGAACGCCCCCACCAAATTCTTTCCGAAAGGAAGGTCCACGCCAGTCTTTCCTCCTACGCTGGCATCAACTTGGGAAAGCAGCGTAGTGGGGACTTGGAAAAAGCCAATCCCACGCAGGTAAGTGGCTGCGGCGAACCCACCCATGTCTCCGGCTACGCCTCCGCCCAGGGTCAGGATGAAATCCGTTCTGGTAAAATCATTTTCCGCCAAGGCACGATATATATCGCACACTGTGGCGATCTGCTTAGAAGTCTCTCCCGCCGGGAACACAAAGGCGCTCATCCGGAACCCCGCCTTCTCCAAAGAAGCCGTCACGCGCTCCCCGTATAAGGGAAACACGTTGCTGTCGCTGACCACCATCACTTTCGCGCCGGGGCCACGGGTCTCCAAAACAGTCTCCCCCACCCGGTCTATCAAACCGTTTTCAATCGTGACGCTATAGGGCTGCGCCGTTTTTATATCCAGTTTCAACGGAACCATCCTTTCCTAATATAAAGTGGAAACACTCAGCCTACTTCCCGTTTGATCTGTGCTGCCTTGCTCAACAGCTGCTCTAATTCCTTTTCATCCGCCTGTTCCACAACATCCCGGAACAGTTTCAGGTTGCCCAGCAGTTCTTCAAGCTCTTCTACCAAACACTGGCGGTTATCCAGAAACAGCCGGGTCCACAAGGCGGCATTAATATTGGCCACACGAGACACGTCCCGGTAGCTCCCAGCCGAAAAGCCTTGATGCTGCCTGCACCGCGGGCTTAGCACATACGCGCAGGCAAGGGCATGGGGCACCTGGGAAGTGTAAGCGATATTCCGGTCATGTTCCTGGGCAGTGACGCGCACCACACGTCCAAACCCCATCTGACGGGCCAATGTCTCTACCGCATCCACCGCATCCGGTAAAGCTTTCCCCGGTACCAAAATATAAGAGGCACCTACAAAAATGCTGGGATCGCTGGCGTAAAAGCCGCTTTGTTCCTTTCCAGCCATTGGATGGCCCGCCACAAACTCATAAGGGACGTGTCCCGCCTCTTGGGCGATACGCTCCATGGCGGAGCAAACCTCTCCTTTGATGCCACAAGTGTCTGTAAGGATGCAGCCATGCTTTAACCGGCTCCCGTATTGCCGGACAAATTCCACGATCTCTTCTGGATAAATGGAAAGATACACCAGGTCCGCCCGTTCCAAATCGGACACAGTGGCCTTTCCATCGATGGCCCTGCAAGAGCAAGCGTCCAAAAGCACATCTTCGTTGATATCCATACCCAACACCCGATGAGAGGTGTTCTGTTTTAGCGCTTTGGCGATAGAACCGCCGATAAGTCCCAGACCTACAATAATAATTTCCATAGCGCTTACAGGCTGTGCACCAGCTGGGAGACTTTCGTCACCTTCTGGGCCAGGGAATCAAATTGGGCAGGCGTGATGGACTGGGCTCCGTCGCACAAAGCGTGGCTGGGGTCGTTGTGGACTTCGATGATCAAGCCGTCGGCCCCGATAGCCGCCGCTGCCAAAGCCAAGGGTTCAATCAGCCAGTTGATGCCGGAAGCGTGGCTGGGGTCTACGATCACAGGGAGATGAGAAAGTTTCTTGATCACCGGCACGGCGGAAATGTCTAATGTATTGCGGGTAAACGTCTCATAAGTACGGATACCGCGCTCGCAAAGGATGACCTGTTCGTTCCCCTCTGCCATGATGTATTCCGCGCTCATCAAAAGCTCTTCGATGGTGTTGGCCAAACCACGTTTCAGAAGGATGGGCTTGCGAAGTTTTCCCAGCTGTTTGAGCAATTCAAAATTCTGCATATTCCTTGCGCCCACCTGGATAATATCCACATCCTCAAATAACGGCAGGTGGTCAATGCTCATGATCTCTGTGACGATGGGAAGTCCGGTTTTTTCCTTTGCTTTAGAAAGCAGTTCCAAGCCCTCGGCTTTCATGCCCTGAAAGGCGTAAGGGGACGTTCTCGGCTTAAAGGCGCCTCCCCGCAGGAACTGAGCACCAGACCGCTGCACACTTTCCGCCACAGCGCAGATCTGCTCTTCGCTTTCCACAGAACAGGGGCCTGCGATAAGCGCCAGATCGCCGCCGCCGATCTTTTGGCCTCCGGGCAACGTAATGACTGTGTCGTCCGGGTGGAACTTGCGGTTGACTTTTTTATAAGGTTCCTGCACACGCTTGACACTTTCCACGAAATCCTGGGCGGCGATATATTCGCTGTCGATAGCCGTGGTATCGCCGATCAGACCCAGCACAGTGCTTTGGGTGCCCACCCAGGTGTTCACCTGCACATCATAATTGCTGGTAAGCTTTTTGACAAAAGTATCGATTACCTCTTGCTTTTGATTGGGTTTTAATACGATGATCATTTGCGAGTTCCTTCCTTTCACAAAACACAAAAAAGGCGGGGCCAAACGGCTCCGCCAAGTTTCGCATGTTTATCCGAACGATCACAGGCCGGTCTCAGGCTTTGTGAAAACACCTCTTCGCCATTGGGCAAAGCGTATTCCACGCTTTCGCTCCCGCCTTTCAAACCACACCTAAATTCATGCTATGAACAAACGCAGCCGTTATTTTCCCACGCAGAAAAAGCCTGGGCCATAAATCGCAGGCTCAAGCTAAAATAATAGCTAAATCGTTTTGCGCCATGGGAAGCCATACCGTCTGTGTTCCTCCACATCTTTTTCTTCGGAATTTATTTTATGTTACCCCAGAACAAAGTGTTTGTCAAGCGCTTTTTGCTTCACCAACAAAAAGCGATGAAGCATCTCCTCACTGAAACAGCTCTCTGATCCGCTTGGCTACCACCACTGCGGGAGCTCCCGCGTCAATCACGATGTCCGCCGCTTCCCTATATAAAGGGCAGCGCTTTTCCCACAGGCTGGCAATAAATTCCCGCCGGTCGGGACGCTGGAGCAAAGGACGGCGTTTATCATTTTTCAGCCGTTCCTGCAAAGCTGCCACGGGAACATCCAAAAAGAGGATCTTCCCTCCATACCGGTGAAAGGCATCCACATTTTTCCGTGCCAATACCGTACCTCCGCCGCTGGCGATCACCAAGCCCTTTTCCGCGGCGACTTCTTCCACCGCCTGGGATTCCCGGGCGCGGAAGCTCTCTTCCCCTTCTTTCGCAAAGATCTCCGCCACCGTCATACCGGTCTGCTGCTCGATGTATTTGTCCAGGTCGCAAAATCTGCGGTTTAATAGTTTGGCAACCCGCTTCCCCACGCTGGTCTTGCCGCAGCCCATAAAACCACATAGGATAATATTCCCCGAAAACGTTGCCCCTTCCGCTGCCGGAACGGAAGCCCTGGCAGACTGGTTTCCTCCCGGCCGTTTCCGGCGGGGCCGGGCTCTTCTAGTATCGCTCACCGCCTATCCTCCCTTTCTTCCCTGGCATTCCCCGGGAAAAGCCGGAACAGCTCTTCCTGAGCGTCCGCACAGAGCGCTCGCAAATCTTCCTGACGAAATTCCGAACCATACCATATCTCATGGGCCGCCACCGCCTGATAGACCAGCATTTCCATGCCGCCAATCGCCACGGCGCCGCTCTTTTCAGCAAAACGGAGCAGCTTTGTCCTGGCGGGGTTATATACCGCGTCGAACACAGCTTTACACCGGGACACCACCTCCCCGGAAACCGGGCTCTCCTCAACATTTGGCAGCATCCCCACGCTGGTGGCGTTGATCAGCAAATCATAAGGCCGGGCCTCTTGTTCCGCCTGGGCGTAAGTGATCACCCGCACCGCGAACAGGCCATCCCCTATAGAACGGGCATACTCCACAAGTTCTGCCTGTAGCGCTTGGGCTTTTGCCATACTTTCTTCCCGGCAGACAACCGTTAACTTTGCTCCCGCTTTCTTCTGGACCGCTTCAAAAGCGATGGCGCGGGCCGCTCCTCCATTTCCCAAAAGAAGCAACTTCCCCGCAAGGTTGGCTCCGTGGTTTTCCAGGGCTTTGCGGCAGCCTGGGCCATCGGTGGTAAAACCTTTGAGCGTTTCTCCCACCCGCCGCACAGTATTCACCGAGCCAAAACGCCGGGCTTTTTCTTCCACATCATCCAAAAAAGGCAGAATGGCGCTTTTGTGAGGAATGGTGATATTAAAGCAATCCAAACGGCGCAGGTCAGGCATTGCCGCCGCCAGGTCCGGCACATCTATCACCTGATAATGAAAAGGAATCCCTTCTAACTGAAACAGCCGCCGGTGGATAAACGGCGACATGGTATGGCCGATGGGGTGGCCGATCACCGCCGCGTTTTGGACTTGCATAACCATCTTCCTTTCTTGGAATCTTCAAAAATTTTCAATTCCTAGTTGACAAAGCAGAACGGACTCAATACAATGTATTTGACAGATACAGCCTTGGGCCGAACCGTCAGCCTCAACGCCAGCCTTTGGATTGTATCATAAAACGACGGGTTTTGTCCATATCTTGCATACCCGCGGCCCCCAATCATTCGAGACGAAAAATTTCTAGGAGGAACTAAAAATGGTGTTTGAAAAAGTCAAGGCGATTCTTAGCGAGCAGTTCGATGTGGAGGAAGATTCCATCACCACGGAAACCACGCTTGCGGACGACCTGGGCGCGGATTCCCTGGACGTTGTGGACCTGCTGATGTCCATCGAGGACGAGTTCGAGGTTGAGATCCCCGACGAGGAAGTGGAGAACATCAAAACCGTTGGCGCTTTGGTGGAATACATCGAGGGCCACTCTAAGGTGTAAGATCTTCGCGCAAACAAGCACGCAATGTTCCGCCCGGGCAGCCTGCCCGGGCTCTTTTTCTGCCTTCTTTTTCAAAGAGCTCTGTTTTTCCTTGCAAAAAGCGGTCTCCCCATATATAATGTACGGAGAAATGAAATCTGCCCGAAAGGACTTGTTTTTATGGCACAACAAAAAAAGATGGTGGAGGACATCACCTCCATGGACGAGGACTTTTCCCAGTGGTATACCGACGTGGTGAAAAAGGCCCAGCTTATGGACTATTCCAGCGTAAAAGGCTGCATGGTCATCGAGCCTTACGGCTACGCCATTTGGGAGAACATCCAGCACGATCTGGACGCCCGCTTTAAAAAAGTAGGCGTGCAAAACGTATATATGCCCTTGCTGATCCCTGAAAGCCTGCTGCAAAAAGAGAAAGACCACATCGAAGGGTTTGCTCCCGAATGCGCCGTGGTCACCCAGGGAGGCGGCGAGGAACTGACGGAAAAACTGTTTATCCGTCCCACCAGCGAGACTTTGTTCTGCGAGCATTATCAAAAAATCATTCAGTCTTATCGTGACCTGCCCAAACTCTACAACCAATGGTGTTCCGTTTTGCGTTGGGAAAAGACCACCCGTCCTTTCCTGCGCTCTTCCGAATTCCTGTGGCAGGAAGGCCACACCATGCATGAAACAGCCGAGGAAGCCCGGGAATTCACCCTGACCATGCTGAAGGTTTACGAGGACTTTTACCGGGAAACTCTGGCTATTCCCGCAGTGGTTGGAAAGAAGACCGAAAAAGAGAAATTCGCCGGCGCCGAAGAGACTTATACCATCGAGCCCATGATGCACAACGGCGTAGCCCTGCAAGGCGGCACCAGCCACTTCTTTGGGGACCATTTCGCCAAACTGTTTGACATCACCTTTACTGGCCGGGACAATAAGCAGCAAACTCCTTTCCAGACTTCCTGGGGCGTTTCCACCCGTATGATCGGCGCGGTCATTATGGTTCACGGCGACGACAACGGCTTGGTCCTGCCCCCGAAGATCGCCCCCATTCAGCTTGTGATCGTTCCGGTTGCCCAGCACAAGCCCGGCGTATTGGAAAAAGCCAGAGAGCTTTATGAAAAGCTTTCTCAGAAGTACCGCGTAAAGCTGGATGACAGCGATAACTCCCCCGGTTGGAAATACGCCCAATATGAGATGCAAGGCGTACCTCTGCGGCTGGAGATCGGCCCCAAGGATATCGAGCAGAACCAGTGCGTACTGGTCCGCCGGGACAACCGGGAAAAGCAGTTCATCTCTTTGGAAGATCTGGAAAGCACGGTAGAATCCAGTCTTTCCGCATTGCACGACGCCATGTACCAGCGGGCTTTGGAAAATCTTCAGACAAAGACCTTCACGGCGACCACTTACGAAGAGTTTTTGGATACCGCGGAGAACCATCCCGGTTTTATCAAGGCTATGTGGTGCGGCGACAGCGCCTGCGAGGATAAGATCAAAGAGGAAACAGGCGGCGTAAAATCTCGGTGCATCCCCTTTGAAGAAGAGCATCTTTCCGACGTGTGCGTATGCTGCGGAAAGCCCGCCAAGCACATGGTTTACTGGGGAAAACAATACTGATCCTGTTTTTGCTTTAGGTTTTCTATTACGCGTTTTCTTTCATTTTTTAAGAGAATGTGAGGAAAAAATTTAGAAAAGTCAATGGAAAATCTCTTTACTTTTGACAAAAGCTGTACTAAAATAAATGTGTAAATAACACGCGCTTACTTTAGCGAGTGGAATATATTAGGAGGAGATCCCAATGGCAAAATTGAAAATCGGCTTTATCGGCTGCGGCGGTATCGCTAACGGCAAGCATTTCCCTGGCATGGCCCAGCAGAAAGAATATGTGGACATGGTTGCGTTCTGCGATCTGATTCCCGAGCGCGCTGAGAAAGCCGCTAAAGAGTATGGCACTCCCGACGCGAAAGTTTACACCGACTATCACGAGCTGCTGGCTGACCCCACCATCGACGCTGTACATGTGTTGACTCCCAACGTGGCTCACTGCGAGATCACTGTTGCTGCTCTGGAAGCTGGCAAGCACGTATTGTGCGAGAAGCCCATGGCCGCTACTCCCGCTGACGCTCAGAAGATGCTGGACGCCCGCGATCGCACCGGCAAGATGCTGACCATCGGTTATCAGTATCGCCACTTCCCCGTAAACCAGGTCGCTAAGGCTGTTGTGGACGAAGGCTGGCTGGGCGATATCTACTATGCAGAGGCTACTTATCTGCGCCGTCGCGGCGTTCCCACTTGGGGCGTGTTCACCGACAAGTCCAAGCAGGGCGGCGGTCCCCTGATCGACATCGGCACCCATGCCCTGGATTTGACCCTCTTCTTGATGAACAACTACGACGTTGACTATGTTGTGGGTACTTCTTTCGAGAAACTGGGCACTCTGCTGGATCCCGAAAACCAGGGCCAGGTCAACCATCGCGGCGAGCAGGATTCTTGGAACAACAAGACCTATGACGTGGAAGATTCCGCTGTAGGTATGATCAAAATGAAGAACGGCGCTGTTATCAATCTGCGCGCTTCTTGGGCAATCAACATGACTCCCGAATCCGGCGCTAACGGTGAGGCTCACACCATGCTGGCCGGCACCAAGGGCGGTCTGGACACCCTGTCCGATCAGGTGCGCCTGAACCATGTTATTGGCCATCAGCCCGCCATCACTATGGTTGGTAACAAGGTTTCTTCTTACATCCCCGGCTTTAGCCAGGGTCCCGCTCCCGTTTCCAAGGAGCATGAGATTTGGGTAAAAGCTCTGCGCGGCGAAGGCGAGCTGTTCGTTACCGCTGATCAGGCTTTCGTGGTTACCAAGATTCTGGACGCTATCTATCAGTCCTCCAAGACCGGCAAGCCCGTCTATTTCTAATTTTAAGAAAGCAAAGCTGGCCTGTTAAGACTGGCAGAAGGGTGTTCCTGAAATGAACAATATCAATTTGCAACTATATTCTTTTGGCTTTGAAAGTGATCTTTCCTTGCTGGAAAAGATTCAGTGTGCTGGGGATATGGGCTATACCGGGGTAGAATTTGCCCGGGGCTATGATGACATCCCGGTTGAAGATGTTCAGAAAGCGCTGGAAAAAGCTGGTGTTAAAGCAGTTTCTGCTCATGTGGCTTTCGAGTTTATGGAGCAAGACTTGCCTTACCTGGCCAAGTTGGGCGTTAAATACGTAGCCTGCCCCATGGCACCCTTCAACACGGCTGAAGAAGCCAAGGAAGTGGCCGCTGACCTTAATAAGTTCGGCCAAATGGCCAAGCAGTATGGCATTACCATTGGATACCACAACCACACAGGTGAGTTCTATGTGGACGAAGGCAAATATTTGATGGACTGGGTTATTGAGAACACCGATCCTGAGACTGTAGCTTTCGAGATCGACTGCGGCTGGGCTTCCGCCGCTGGTATCGATCCTGTGGAATACATTCAAAAACATGCCGGCCGTATCGCCGCTATTCATATTAAAGAAAACGGCGCGGTTATTGGCGCGGACAAACCTCAGTCCCGTCACGATGCTCCCAAACATCCCAAATTTGAGCTGGACGAAAATGGCAAACCCATTATTCCTCCGGAATTCAAAAAGATGATGGAAGAACGGGACAAGTTGAACGTGCCTCAGGGCACAGGTATCGTAGACTGGAAAGCTGTAAAAGCTGCCGCTGACGCACAACGGGACAATGTTCTGTACGTGGTGGAGCGGGAAGCCAATTACGGCGGCAAAGACCGGATCACCTGCCTGAAAGAGGACATCGCTTGGCTTAAGGAAAATCTGTAATCTGTTATTAAGGCCCTCCGTGGAAACGCGGAGGGCTTTCCTTTTCTATCTCTACTTTGCGACTTCTTTCTCGAAATATGGGTGTAACACTTCTCTCCCCTATCCGTCTAATAGATGAACACGAAAGGAGGGGGATGTATGACAGATCTTGTAAGGAAATCGAAAAAAGGCGACAAAGAAGCGTTCGCTTTGTTGATCGACATGCACCGGCAGCTGCTTTATAATACGGCTCTGCTGACGCTCCATCAAGAGGACGACGCTTTGGATGCCATTCAAGATACAATTCTCGCTTGCTGGGAAAACCTTCCCACCTTGCAGAAGAATCAGTATTTTAAAACGTGGCTTGTCCGTATCCTACTGAACAAGTGTTATGACATCCAAAGAAGACAAAGCCATTTCGCTTACAGCGAGGCCATTCCGGAAGCTTCTGACGAGCCGGATTGGGATACCTCTATGGACGTGCGTCACGCTATGGAAAAGCTTGGGAACCAGGACCAATTGATTTTGTCTCTGTATTATTACGATGACTTCAACATCCGTCAAATCGCCCAGACGCTTTCTATTTCAGAAGGCGCAGTACGTACCAGGCTCACACGCAGCCGGGACCGATTTAAAAAGATCTATTTGGAGGAGAAAGGAGAAGCAGTATGAAACACGATGCCATGTTCTTAGAACAACTCCAGCAAGAAGTACCCCGGAAAAATCTCTCTTCGAAAGCTACCCAACGCTTTGAGGACACTTACCAAATGCTGGGGGTTCAGCAGGAAGCGCCCGTGCGCAGACACCGCCACAAAGGGCTTTGGATCACCGCTACCGCCGCCTGCCTGTGCTGTGGGATGCTGTTCGGTGTGAATGCTACGTTCCCTGCTTTTGCCGAAGGGCTCCCAGTGGTTGGAAGATTTTTTGAGACTGTGAATAATGGATTCAGCTCTATCAAAGATTCCAAAACTGCCCATGGAACGTTTTTAAATACCTATGATGTGGAGGACGTAAACTTGACCGTTGAAAACGGTGACTATTCCATGAAAGTCATGCAGGCTTTCAGCGATGGAAAAAATGTAGGCTTTACCATGGATGTGACGGCCCCCTCTGAAATTTGGGATCGTTATGAATGGCTTTCTGTTTACAAAGACATACAGCTTACTGTGAACGATACCCCAGTAGAAACCACTTTCAGCACTACCTTGAACCGCGGGGAAACAAACCACTATGTTGGCGCTGTCTCGTTTGCTCTGCCCAACACTGCGGCAGAGGGAGAACAACTGGATATATCGGTCTTTTTCCCTGAAATCACCCTGCCGGATAAGTTGACTAAGGAAGGTTACATTTACGTGGATGTTGACTGGAACGCTGATTTTACCGTAACAGTGGATACCAGTGGGAACAAATCGTTTGATGCCACAGCGGAAGACAATGGCATGAAAATTCTGCATGTAGACTCCTCCCCTACTCAGACGATCATTACCACTAATGTGCCGGATTGGTTTGACGAACTCAGTATTTATCCTCGCCTCTACACTATGGATGCCCAGCCCTTGAACTACTCCACACCTTTAACTCCTCGAGAAGAAGGCGCCCAGACCGCAACATTGACGTTTGACGGCGCTCCTTCGGGCACGGAACAGTTAGTGGTACGGTTCTATGACGGATATGAGGAAACAAAGGTAGAAGCGGAGTTTACGATCGATCTGACAAATCAAACAGTGACTCCCAGCACTACCTATGATGACGGCGGCGCGCTGGACCTGAACGATCCCTTCCACTACAAGTACCTGTCCTGCTTCATTAGTGGAGAGCCAAGCTTTGAAAACCACTTCGCGGTGAATAGCGCCAGCTATGCTAAGGAGAATAACTCTTGGGGGATTGGCCTGCTCACCGACGAAGCTTACAAGGAAGTCCTGGTGGAAGCTTACACTGCCAGCGGTGAACTGATCGGTTCCACTGTATCAGAGTATGGCACTGAATATGGCCAGATAAACTGGTTCTGGGATGAAAACTCCCCCTGGTGGGGCGGAAATAATCCTGATAAAGTGGGCGGCGGATATCCCTATTACGCCTACAGTGTCTATTTAGACTGTGAGCAAGCCTATATGCCCGCTATCAATGAAACCATTACCCTGGTGGTAAAGGACAACACCAGCGGCGAAGAACTGATGCGCCAAGACCTTACACTGGATCAAATAGACAATTAACGCCTACAAATAACAAAAGAGAGATGGGAAACCATCTCTCTTTTCTTTTGCGTACATTTATTTCAGCTTTAGGGCCATAGCCACCCAGCCCTTTTCTTCCCGCCGTTCAATAACCTGGAAGGTAGGCTCTAAAGCATTGAGCACGTCCTGTTCCCGTGTATCGATGATGCCGCTGACAATGTAGGTGCTGTCTTTGGTGAGGAACCGGGGAGCATCCTGGCTCAGGAGGATCACCACATCCGCCACGATATTGGCTGCCACCACCTGGAATTTCCCGGTGACCTTCTCCGCCAGATTGCCGCAAATACCGGTGAAGCGTTCCTCAACACCATTGGTTCCGGCGTTCTCTTGGGCGGTTTTCACGGCCAAGGGGTCGATGTCCACGCCCACCGCGGATTTGGCTCCCAGCAGCAAGGCAGCTACCGACAAGATACCGCTGCCGCAGCCCATATCCAGGAAATCCACACCAGGAGTAATGTACTTTTCCAAAAGCTCCAAACAGAGGCGGGTAGTCTCATGGGTGCCGGTGCCGAAAGCCAGACCCGGCTCCAGGTGAAGCACCGTACGGCCTTGGGGATCATACTCATCTTCCCACAAGGGACGAATGAGAAGCTTCTCCCCCACAGGAATGGGGTGAAAATACTTTTTCCAGTTGTTGATCCAATCCTCTTCCACACAAGAATCCTGAGAGATGGCAAAAGGGATCCCCTCCGCGCGGAAACGTTCCTCTAAAAAGGAAACCGCTTCCGCAGGGTTTGCTTCGGGACTGATATAGATATGAATTATGGCCTTCGTGCGGTCCTTTTGAAGCAAATCTTCATCAATAAGATCAATGTGGGCGATCTCTATGGCTTCCTCTTCTAAATGAGAATAGTCCTCCATATAGATGCCATAGGGCACCACCATATTGGCGATGGCTCCGGCTAAATCCGCTTGTTCTGCGGGAACTTCAATCTTTAATTCGGTCCAATTTTCCATCATGGGAAATTCCTCGTTTCTATCAGAATTGGGGCAAAGCCCATCCGGACAGGAACCCTGTCACTCTGTAGGCATTCACCCAAACAGTCCGCCTTGATTTCTTGTAGTATTATACCTTATCCCCCATCCCATTGCAACTCCGGAGGCACTATGACAAAACGAAAATTCCTGATCCAAGGGGCCATCCTAACGGCAGTCTCCCTTTTTCTGCGCATCACCAATATGGGCTACCGCTCGTTTCTTTCTCAAAAAATGGGGTCTGCGGGAATGGGGCTTTATCAACTGATCTTTTCTATTTTTATGCTGACGGTAACCCTTTCCACCTCCGGCATCAGCTTAGCGGTTACCAGGATGGTATCCGCCGCCATCGCCACAGAAAAACGCCAGGTAATACGGTCCACTGTGGCAAAATGCTTCGGTTTCTGTCTGTCCATCAGTCTGACGATTGCTGCACTGCTATTTTTCTTGGCAGAACCCGCCGCCACCGTCTTTTTAGGAAACTCCCTGGCAGCGCCCTGCTTGCGGATTTTAGGAGTTGGGCTTCCCTTTATGTCCCTATGCACCTGTATGAAGGGGTATTTCCTGGCGGTGGACGAATCGCTGTCTACTGCGTTTTCAGATACAGTCGAACAAATCCTTACCATTGGCGCCACAGTCTTTCTTTTTTGGCGGTTTGTTCCCCAAAGCCTGGAAACCGCCTGCTTTGCCGCTATGCTTTCTTCTACGCTGGGAGAAGCCACGTCCTTTTTGTGCAGTTGGACTTCCTATCGGAGAAGCCTGAAACGGAACACGCCCCAGCGCCGGGAAAAAAGTAAGGGCGTGCTTCATGGCCTCACCCACATCGCGCTGCCCTGCACTTTAAGTTCCGCCGCCCGGAGCGCTTTAAATACCGGGGAAAATCTGCTCATCCCCAAAGAACTGCAACGGTTTGGCTTGGGATATTCCGCCGCCCTTTCTCAATATGGACTTTTGCAAGGCATGGCCATGCCCATGCTCTATTTTCCATCCTCGCTGCTATACTCCTTTTCTTCCCTGCTCATCCCCAAGATCGCCAAAGAACGTGAAATGAACCATCGCCGGGCTGTGGCCCATATCACTGGGAAGGCAGTGCGTTTGGCGTTGGCTTTCGGCATGTTCTTTGCTGGTGTGTTCTTCCTTTTTGGGGACAGCTGGGGCATGGCTTTTTATAACAGTGAAAGCGCCGGTGCATATCTACAGGTTTTAGCCCCTTTAGCCCCACTGATCTATTTGGACGTGGTGGTAGACAGTCTGCTGAAAGGCTTGGACGAACAATTTAATTCCATGAAATACAATTTTGCCGACTCCCTCATCCGGGTGGTGCTGGTGCTGTGTTTGCTGCGCTTTTTCGGCATGGAAAGCTATGTGGGAATACTATTTTTCAGCACTATTTTTAACGCTGCGCTCAGCCTTCACCGATTGCTAAAAGTCACACAAGTACGGCTTTCACTGTTGTGGCATATTGGTCTGCCGTTACTGTGCGCTGTCATTTCCGTAGCGGGCGGAAAAGTATTGCTTCAATATGCCCCTTTCTCTCAGCCCTTATGGGAGACCTTTTGCCAGACCGTTGTGTCCGGATGCTTCTTTGCCGTGCTCTACGGTGGTTTGTGCTGGTTAGATAATCGACGGCAGGAATTTAAGGGAACAAAAAAGCCAGCCCCCAAAAGGGCCGGCCCCGTTTAAGACTTATATGATTTTGCCAAAGCTTTGGCGCGTTCCCGAAACTGTTCAGCTACCTTCTTGGGACCCACAAGGCGCACATCGTTCCCAAAAGTGAACAGCCATGCGTAAAAAGAGGGGTCTACAGCGGTTTTTACAGCCGCCCGCAGTTTGCCTTTCCCCACCGGCTCAACGGCCAGCGTTTCTCCAAAATGGGCGATGATCTGCGTGAGTAATTCTTGGGGGAACTCAAGAAGCAGCTTTTCCTGATTTGGCAAAAACCGCTCCCCTTCCCTGGGCTGGGACAGCAACTGTACCTGGGAGATTTCCCCGATGGAAAACAGCTTGATTTGCTTCGTCTCACTATCGAAAGCCAAAAGCTTTGATACTCCTTCTTGGCGCCGCACCTGCCACGGGCTGACCGTCATCATTTTAGAACCCTTGCGTACCGTGCCATTGGAAGTCAGCTTCCATACCGGAGTTTGAAAAATCACCTGCACATCCCGTTCCATGGCCCAATTCAGCAATTCTTCCGTGGTGAGTTGTGGGGACTGGGCGCTCTCCTCTGGAACAAGTTGTTTTTCCGGCTGCTCGCCGCTAGCCGCTTTGAGCAATTCTTCGGCCTGATACTGACTGCCCAAAGTGGACAGCTTTTTCACAAGCATTCCTGCTTTACGCTGGGATAAAAAGGGGGCTTGCCGTACCGCGTCTGCCAATAAAGCCAATTCTCCGGCGGAAAAGCGATGCTCTTTTAAATAATACTCAAAATTGCGTGTCTTTCGGGTCTCTATGGGAAAGCCAAAATGCCGCAAAGTTTCTAAATCGTCATAAAGGCTTTTCCGCTCGGCCTGAATGCCATGCGCCTCCAATTCCTCCAACATTTGGGGCAGGGTCACTGCATGCTGTTCATCTGTCTTTTGCAAAAGCATTTGAGCCAAATACAAGAGCTTCAATTTTTTCTCCGACACATTGGGCATAACCCTTCCCCCTTTTCGTTTTATCCACCCGCGGTTGCAGGCCCGGAACTGACCACCACTGTCACGGTAGAACCATAGTCCAAAGAATCCCCTGCCTGATGGTCTTGATAGCGGAGCACGTATCCTGCCTCCACATCCTCACTGGCTTCATCCACCCGCTCGGGAACAAAGCCATTATTGCTGAGCACTTGCTGCAAATTCTCATAGCTGACTCCGTCAAACTCTGGCAAAGCCCGCTTGGAACTGCCCCGGCTGACGGTGATCGTCACCGTTCCGCTTTCGGGAATGGGTTCCCCTGCAAAGGGGTTTTGGCTGCTGATACAGCCTTCCGCCACAGTATCGTTGAATTCTTGAGCGGAAACCTCCAATTTAAAAGGATATTCCCCGCTCTCTACTTTTTTGAGGACCTCTTCATAATTCGCGTTGACCAGGTTAGGCACTTCTTCTATGGTTTGGGACGCGCTGCTGTCTTGAAAAAGCTGCGTTAAATCGCCAAAAGACATGCCCCGCTCCCCCAGCCACAAAGACGCCACAATAATCAAAGCCACAAAAGTTACCACACCGGAACCGATCAGCCACACAAAAGGCGGCAATCCCCGGCCTTGGGAAATGTTGATATCCAGCGGAGGTATCCGGCGGATGGCTTCGGTTTGATCGACCTCGCTGACCAAAGTGGGGGCCGCAGCCAGCTCTGTCTTAAAACGCTCGAAGCTGGCTGTCCGCTTGTCAGGACGCACTTGCAGCGCATTGGCGATAGCGGTCACCACAAAGGGCGGCAACGCATGAAGCACTTCTTTGGAAATCATCAGCCGTTGGTCCCGCATCCGCCGGGGCGCCTCTTGCGGCACCTGCCCTGTGAGAACAAACAATAAAGTAGACGCCAGCCCATATACATCGCTTGCCTCTCCGCAAGGCGCTTTTTCGCTGTATTGCTCCAAAGCGGCAAATCCCAAAGCCAGTTCAGGCTCTAAGGCTGTGCCGGCCCGCCGGGCAGCTTTGATGGAAAAATTCGTAATGAAAAGGGTATCTTCTTTTGTCACACGCAAGGAATCGGGTGAGATGCCTAAGTGTGATATCCCCAAAGAATTCATCAGGCCCAAAGCCGAAATCACCGGCTGGCAAAGCCGGTTAGCAGTATTCCAGGACAGGGTTCCCCCCGCTTTTTCCACATAACGCCGCAAAGTGATGGACGGGACATATTCATAAACGCCATAAGCCGTATAATTTTCTTCAAAAATATCCAGCACCGAGTGTACCACAGTTACTTCCCGCAGCCGGCTGACATTCTTGACCAAGTCGATAAACTCATCCAAATACCGCTCGAATAACGCTTCCCGCCCCTCTTTGGGCATAACCGTTCCGTCGTCCTTATTACGGGTCACTAAAGCAGCAGGAAAAAACTCCCGCAATTCCACCATCCGCTTGGTGGTCAGATCCAGGGCGGCATAGGTAATGCCTTCGCCATTCATCGCTTTTACCCGCCCAATCTGATAACGGGAAGCAACGACCGTATGGCAGTCTAAAGCTTCCGGCGGCTGAGGTTTGCTATTGTCCCAACCGCAAACGGAACACCGGCCTCCACCAACGGACAGACCGGCAAAACAATTCGCACACAGTTTGCTTTCCATTTTTTCCTCCACTTTCCGCCCCTGAAAGACGGCTTTTCCTGCTTGACATCCACAATCACCGTTGCGGACACAAAATTATGCTTCGATTATAACACAAGTATGTGGAAAATACAAGAAATTCGCTTCAAAACAGAAAAGGACGGTACGAAAAAACGTACCGTCCCCTGATACTTCTCAATGATTCCGCCAAAAGGCCGTAATTTAAGCCTTGCCAACAGAGCCGAACAGCTCCATCTTTTCCTTAACGGTCTCTTTGATGGCCCCAGTGCCGGGTGCCAGCAGTTTACGGGGATCGAAGCCCTTGCCCTGCTGATCCTTGCCAGCCTCGATATACTTACGTGTAGCAGCAGCAAAAGCCAGCTGGCATTCAGTATTCACGTTCACCTTGGAAACGCCCAGAGTGATGGCTTTCTTCACCATATCTGCGGGGATGCCAGTGCCGCCATGAAGAACCAGAGGCATGGTGCCGGTCTTCTCCTGAATCTTAGCCAGAACATCGAAGTTCAAGCCCTGCCAGTTTTCAGGATACACACCATGGATGTTGCCGATGCCAGCAGCCAGCATATCAACGCCCAGGTCAGCGATCATCTTGCACTCGTCGGGATCAGCCACTTCGCCGCCGCCAACAACGCCGTCTTCCTCGCCGCCGATAGCGCCGACTTCCGCCTCTACAGAGATACCCTTTTCAGAAGCGATGCGAATGATCTCTTTGGTCTTTTCGATGTTCTCGTTGATATCATAATGAGAACCGTCGAACATAACGGAGGAGAAACCATCCTCCATTGCCTTCAAAGCGCCTTCATAAGAACCATGGTCCAGATGCAGGGCCACAGGCACAGTGATGTTCAAGGTCTCGAGCATGCCCTTAACCATACCGGTGATGGTGTTGAAGCCGCACATATACTTGCCAGCGCCCTCAGACACACCGAGGATCACAGGAGAATTGAGTTCCTGTGCGGTGAGCAGAATGGCCTTGGTCCATTCCAGATTGTTGATGTTGAACTGGCCTACAGCATATTTACCAGCCTTGGCCTTATCGAGCATTTCTTTTGCGGAAACTAACATAATGCGTGCCTCCCAAAATGGTAGAATTTTGACTGGTTTTATTATACTGGACAAACCAAGAAAAATCAACTCCCATGGGCGTATATTGTTTTCTTTCTTTCGAAACAATTCTTAAAACCATGTTTTTTCATTGAAAACAGCCTGATGCTTTTCCGTTTTTCCCGCTTGACACCCCCTCTATTCCGGTGTTAGATTAAAGGTAAAAGAGCAAGCGGAAAATTCGGGTTTGAGGTGGAAAAAATGGAGCAGACATTTCCGCAACGGATCTATAAACTGGTCAGTCTGATACCCAAGGGAAAAGTCGCCACATATGGACAGCTGGCTTTGCTGGCGGGAAATCCCAGGGCATCCCGGATCGTAGGAGCAGCTTTGGCCAAAGCCCCTTCGGGACTTCCCTGCCATCGGGTGCTCTATCGGGATGGTTCCCTGTGCTGCGATCGAGCCTTCGGAGGGAAAGAAGTTCAGCGCGGCCTGCTGAAACGAGAAGGCGTTCTGTTTCTTCCCACCGGCCAGGTGGATTTGCTCCACTGTTTGTGGAAACCCGATAACAGCCTTTTGGAATTATTGTAAGATTTCGAGACTTGCATGGTCACTCTCCTCTCGGTATAATGAGCTCAAGAAAAAGTCGGAGGGATTTTATGAGCCGCTTTCTATGGATTTTAGGCGGGATCATTCTCGCCGCGGGCTTGATATGGTGTGTTTTTTTCGCTTTTTTCAACGGGGAATTTCTGGCTGGTCTTTGGGGGCTGGTTCCTGTCATAGTAGTTGCCGCGCTGCTCTTTGGTCTTGGGGAAGTACTGGAACTGTTGGGGGAGCAACAGCAGCAGCTGAACCGTTTGGAACAGAAATTGCAAGACTTGCTACCAGAGGAAACAGAAACCGAGCCAAGGCTTTGCAAAAAATGTGGAACTCAGCTTCCTCCTGGCGGACACACTTGCCCTACATGCCATCACGTGAATAAATAAAAAGCAGGTGGGAAATTCATCCTTTTCTCACCTGCTTTTCTGTAACCGATCAAATGTGACGAAGCTTACGTTAATTGTATTACCACCAGTTCCGGGCGATTATTCACCCTCCATGGAAAAAGGCTATTGCCTAAACCTCGGCTTACCACAAAGGCCGTATCGCTGTTCCCGTCCGATCCATGGTACAGACCACTATCGTATTCTGGGAAAAAGCCTTGACCTGGAGCGTATACTCCGCCCAAAAACGGTAAGCGTATCTGTCCACCATGAGCATGCCCGCTCAGTACCAAGTCGACATCAAACTGCTCATATACCTGGATGTACTCAGGCCGGTGTGCCAGAAGAATCTTAATTGTTTTTTCCTGGCTTTGCCCTTTGCGCGGCAATAGAGCGTCCAAAGTTTTTTCTATCCATTTTTCCGGTTGTATGTAGAGCGCTTCTTCCGTACCGAAGGTCGGGTCATCCAGTCCTATTATTTGAAGAGCGACCCCGTTGATCTCTCTGATTTCTGATTGATTATGGAGAACCGACACATTGAGCCCATGGATTTTGGATTCCCATTGAGAAAAATCCATTTGAATACGCGCCTCATGATTGCCGGTAACATATGTCACATGGGCAATTTCTTGAGCGCGTCTCAAAAAGTTCTCTGCTATATCAAAATCGGTTTTCCGGCTATCGATCAAATCGCCGGTTACTACGATTTCATCTGGTTTTGTGTCTTCCAACATTTTCAGCAATGTTTCGTTTTCTGGCCCAAATTGAGCGTTGTGCAAATCAGACACCTGCGCGATAACTATTTTCTCGTCCCCGGGCAGAATATCCAAGTTGATATAGGTTGTCTCCAACGCGCTGTTTCCCCACCCAATCCAGACAAACAAAGCGCCCAACAAGATACAGACTCCTATGACCAAAAGGATGCCCATTTTCCTTTTCTTTAGCTTTCCCATGGATAGCCCCCTTTCCATGACCATTCAAAATTTGTGGATATCCTATCACAACAAACAATTACCGTCAACCGTAAATGGCAAATAACAAACGCTAAAGACCGCCAAAAAAATAATTTGAAATTTTTTCAAAAAAGGGCTTGCTTTTTTTAGATTTATCCCTTATAATAGACCACGTTGTCCGGGTGTGGCGCAGTTGGTAGCGCGCTTGACTGGGGGTCAAGAGGCCGTGAGTTCAAGTCTCGCCACTCGGACCATGCGGAGTATTATTAAAGGATCTGAAAAGGTCTGCTGATGATACTCCGCATTTTTTATTTCCAAATCTATATGGCAATCTGTGTGGGGGCGTAGCTTAATGCTACGCCTTTTCTCGTTTCCAAAAGAATGTCCCGCTCGGGGATTTTCCAGCGATTCGGCACCTCAAAGGCTCCAATGCAGTTGTAGTGGATCGTCACCCGCTGATTGTTTGAATAACGCCAATATTCTTTTTCTGGTATTCATCTTACCTTTTTCCTTTCCAGTTTCATTTTTGCATAGCAAAAGCCCCCTGTTTTCCAGGGGGCCTCCATCTGTTTTTTTACTTGTGTTTATTCCCAGTGGCCTGCTTCTTCTACCCAAATGCGCTCAGTTACCAACGTCCACTCATACTCGCCTTCTTTGTCAACCACCCATTGTTTTTCGCCTGTAGGGACAGGATCGCTCGCAACCATGGTATAACTACCGCACCACGGTTCACCCCACTCAGCAGAATTTGCCGAATCCCTAATGTGTTGGTCAATCTCATCTTCCGTTTCACCAATAAATCCACAATTATTACAACGATACACTGTATGAGATTCATATACATCCTCCCAATGTCCCACTTCCGTTCCGGGAATCAGGACCTGTTCCCATTTCTCGGTAGTGATGAAGTGGCCAAACTGGTCTACAACCCACACGGCGTCCGCCGGGGGAGTTTCCACCTGGGTGGTAAGCAAGTCTTTCGCGTTAT
>CAJFSY010000001.1:0-1103 GCA_904419785.1 uncultured Neglectibacter sp. | reverse complement strand
GAGGTGCTCAGCCAGTCCGGAAAAGAGAGCAGCTTGTCGGCGTCCACGCTGGTGTCCGCTCCCACGGTTTTGGCGTATTTGTAAAAGATAATGGCCATCTGCTCCCGGGTGATGGAATTGCCGGGGGCAAATTTGCCGCCTCCCACGCCGCTGACAAGCCCGCTCTCTGCCGCCCATTCCACATAGGGGGCGTAGTAGTCATGGCTTGTCACGTCCGTAAAGGAACCGGCTGCGTATCCGCTGGGGTCTACCTGGGCAAACTTGCCCAGCACCGTTACGAACATGCCGCGGGTCATGGCACTTTCCGGAGAAAATGTCGTCTCCGAGGTGCCGCTGAACAGTCCCTCCGTGTTAACATACTCCACCGCGTTGTAATACCATGCGCCGGGCTTTACGTCCGCAAAGGGATTTTCCCACGCGGCACTGGCCGTCAGCGGTAAAGTCAGCAGCATAGCTGCTGCCAGCAGAATTCCTGCCAAACCTTTTGCTCTCTTTTTCATGACTTTCCTCTCCTCCTGGTAATGTTTTCCTGGTTTTACAGTTCCGGGCCGTCCTCCAGCTCTTTCTCTCGGGCTTCCTCCTGCTCCAGCTGGAATATCTGCTCCAAAAGCTCCTCGCACTGCTGCCGCAGAACCGGGATATCCTGGGTGGCGGTATCCCATATTTTTTCAGGGTCCATTTCCAGATACCCATGGGCGTATCGGTCCCGCATCCCAGCGATTGCTTTCCAATGGAACTCTCGCTCCGTAGCAACGCGGAATTCCGGGGTAAGCCTTTTGGTCAACTCCCCAATCTGCATGATCGGCATAGAAACAGCATTTTGGTATACTTCATCCCGCATAAAGACATCACTGTTTTTCCCAAACCGATCCACAGCTTTTTCAACCTGTTCACAATAAGCAATAATATGCTTTAAAACCTGTTCATCCGTTGTTCGCATACAGCACCACCTTATCTTTTTCAATATTTTCCCGAAAACGCTCCCGGCTTTCGTCCAGATATTTGTTCCCTACCTTGACTACGGCACGGACGCCCGATTCTGTCAAAATATCCACATGGATATTCAGCGCCTCCTCAAAAGACTGCCGCAGCGCTTCGGATTT